>JBKHED010000039.1:0-24277 GCA_046540995.1 Spirochaetaceae bacterium
TTTCGGCGCAGGAGCGGGAAGTCGGGGTGGTCAACAGGGTGGTGGACGGAGACACTGCTGGCGGCGGGACTCGCCTGGTGGTACGAGGAGTACGCTCCCGAGGCGGCTCGGCTGGCTGAGGCGGAAGGGAGTGCTCGTGACGCCGGCCGGGGTCTCTGGGCTCAGCAGGATCCAACGCCCCCCTGGGAGTGGCGCCACCGCCGACGATCCAGCGATCTCCCGCCGGGTGTGAAGGATCACGACTGCGCGGACTTTGCGACCCAGAAGGAGGCGCAGGAGTTTTTCGAGGCCGCCGGAGGGCCCGAGGTCGATCCGCACGGGCTCGATGGTGACGGCGATGGCCGCGCCTGTGAGAGCCTCCCCTGAGAGAGTCCGTCGCGCCGGGGATGAGAAGGCGCGTCGAAGAGGTGGGCTTGCGGTGAGTAGTATAGTCGTCTATACTACTATCCATGGTCCTCAGTAGATCGGGCGGAGACGAGAGCCTGCTTCCGCTCTACGATAGAATCAGGCGAGTCCTCGAAGAGCGTATCAGATCGGGGCTCTATCCTCCAGGTTCGAAGCTCCCCTCGGAGGAGCGACTGGCCGAGGAGTTCTCGGTTACCCGCGTAACCCTTCGTCAGGCTCTCGGCGAACTGAAAGAGCGGGGCTTTGTAGACTCCCGCCGAGGGCTCGGCACCTTTGTCACCGTTCCACCCATTGAACAGCGTCTCGACGAGTTCTACAGCTTCGGTCCCACCTTTAGAAAGGCGAACTCCACGCTCACGGTACGGCTCCTCTGGAGCGGCTGGATCGCGGATCCCACGGGCATTGGCCTCGGGAACGTCCTGAGCATATTTCGACTTCGCTCCTATGGTGATCGCCCCTTTGGCGTTGAGCGAGCGTACGTGCCCCGGCGGGTCGCTCCGGAGTTGGACTCCTTCGATCTGGGAAGTGACTCCCTCTACCACATTTTGGAGTCTGAGTATGATGTACACATTAGCAGGGCGGAGGAGTATCTCGAACCGGCGATTCTCTCGGAGCCGGAGGCTTCCTACTTGGATCTGTCCGTCGGCACCGCGGTCTTTTCGACCGAACGCCGTACCTTCGATGTGACCGGATCAATCGTGGAAGCCCGCACCACCGTTGTACGGCCTGATATGGTGCGGTACCGAGCAGAGTTGAAATACTGATGAAAGCAGAGAGAATCGGTTCTTCACTCCATATCCGAGAACAAAAGGCTCCAGCATGAAGCGTCTACTCTCCCTTTTTCTCCGGTTTTTCCGCATAGGCGTCTCAACCATCGGCGGCGGGTACGCGATGGTCCCCATCGTCGAGCACGAGCTCGCAGTCGCTACCGACATGGTCACCCCGGAAGAGATCGGCAATCTCCTTCTCATCGCTCAGTCTTCCCCGGGGCCGATAGCCGTGAACATGGCGGTAATGATCGGGCATCGAGTCGCGGGACGTTTAGGGTCGCTGGCCGCGGCGCTCGGTGTCATCCTTCCCTCCTTCGTAATCATGCTCTTGGTTGCCGGATTTCTCTCCCCGTACCTGGAGCTTCCCCTCGTTGCCTCGGCCTTGGGAGGGGTTAGGGGAGTGGTGGTTGCACTGATACTCCTAGCGGCGTGGCGGGTCGGTCGACGAGGTAAATCGATCTTCATAAACCTCTTCGCTCCCCTCTGGCTGCTCCTTCTCATGCTCCTCGACGTCGATCCATACGTGCTCATTCTCCTCTCGATTCCCACGGGGATCCTCTCAGAGCTCCATCGACGACGACGGAAAGGCGGATAACGGTGGTACTACAGCTCTTTCTTTCCTTTGTGAAGATCGGTGCCTTTAGCTTCGGCGGTGGATACGCGGCGATTCCGCTTATCACGCAGGAAGTGGTGGAGTCCAATCGGTGGATGACCGGAGCGCAGCTGGCCGACCTGATTGCGATCTCCCAGACCACCCCGGGGCCGATAGCGATAAACGCCGCGACCTTCATTGGAGCTCAGCTATCGGGCTTCCTCGGTGCAACCGTAGCGACTGTCGGAGTGATTCTCGTGCCGGTCACGGTGGTCCTTCTGCTCTATTTCCTCGCGACCGCCTATTTACACTCAGTCTGGGTGAAGGGAGCGCTTCGGGGTCTGCGCACTGCCGTGGTCGCCCTCATCCTCTATAGTGCGTACTCCATCGGGGTGATCGCCTTCGACAACCCGGCTACGGTGCTCATCTGCCTCGGTTCGGTTCTCTTGCTGCGTCTCAAGCGGTTCCATCCGGTGGGCGTTATAGTCATGGGTGCTCTTCTCGGGTTGGTGTTCGTGTAGCGCTGCTACACCGGTGCTTCCGTACCGAGAGGCGAGGGCTGCCCCGAGAACGACAAGGGCGAAGAGCACCATGGCCGCGACTATCAGGTGCGGCGCCAGGGAGATCTCGCTGTTTGCCAATTGCGGCTGCCGGGGAAGCTCATCGTGAGGAAAACCGGCGGAAGTTAGGGGCCGGGAGACGCCCCCGCCGGCGCCGTAAGTGTGCGGGGCACCGAGAGTTATCAGCCCTCCACCGGTGTCCCGAACGTACCGCTCGATCGCTCGCATGGTCGAAAACGGAAGCACCTTGTGCACCGGCATATCCAAGCGAACTCCATCCTAGGCGCAGAACCGTTGGTGCGCAAGAGAGTTGCGTTTTTCCCGGATACCGACTAGGCTGCTTTCACGGCTCTGCAAGGGAACGGGCGCTGCTCGTTTGGCCATGGAGAATCGTGCGGGCCCCGCGACTTGAAAGGGGCGCTATCGGCAGGTACCTTCACTATTGGGGAAACCGTGGCAACAAGCACCGTTGAGCAGTATTTGAAGATCATTTACCAGCAGCAGCAGCGCTCCTCCGCAAAGGTCGTGCAGATGAAGCAGCTCGCCGACGCCATGGGAGTGACCCCCGGGACGGCGACGTCCATGGTGAAGTATCTCGATCGGGAGGGGTATATCCGGTATACGCCTCGTCAGGGCGTGGAGCTCCGGGACTCCGGAAGAAGACTCGCCCTGTCAATCGTACGAAGACACCGACTTATCGAGACATTCCTCGAGCAGGTGCTCGGATATGATTGGACCGAGGTACACCAGGAGGCGGAGCAGCTGGAACACGCGGTATCGGACCTCTTTGTCCGTCGGCTGGACGCATATCTCGGCTATCCTACGGCGGACCCGCATGGCGACCCCATTCCTACGGAGGACGGCCGAATCGAAACCCGCCCCTCCTACCTCCTAGCTAAGGCGCGGCCCGGGGATACCGTGGAAATCGTTCGTCTCCGAGAAGACTCCACGGAATTTCTCGGCCTCATGAAGCGCCAGGGGTTGCTTCCCCAAGAACAGCTGGAGGTGCGCAGCGTAGACAAGGTTGCGGGAGTCGTTACCGTCCGGCACGCCAAGGCGACGGAGTCGTTCTCCATGAGCTACGAGCTTGCCGGAAGCATACTCGTACGCTCGGTGGAGGGGGCGTACTCTTCGTAACTCATTCGATAAGGAGCAACAGTTATGGACATTGGATTCATCGGCCTCGGAGTTATGGGCAGCTCCATGGCGAGGAACCTTCTTCAGGCGGGGCACAACCTCACCGTGTACAACAGGACGAAGGGCAAGGCCGAGGAGCTCCTGAGTCTCGGTGCAGCCTGGGCCGAAACCCCTGCTCAGGTGGCTCTGGCAGCGGACTCGGTCATCACCATCGTTGGGTATCCCCAGGACGTGGAGGAGGTCTACTTCGGCGAGGTCGGAGTTCTCCAGGAGACAGGGGAGGGTATGACTCTTATCGACATGACCACCTCCAGCCCCGCCCTGGCGGAAAAGATCGCCGAGGCCGCGGAGAAGAAAGGGGCCCGGGCTCTCGACGCGCCGGTTTCCGGGGGAGACGTTGGAGCCCGAGAGGGAACGCTCTCCATTATGGTTGGGGGCGATAAGGACGCCTTCGACCGGGCCCTGCCGATTCTCCGGATTCTCGGTAAGAACATCGTTCTCCAGGGCGGTGCGGGTGCTGGACAGCACACGAAAATGTGCAACCAAATCGCCATAGCCGGCACCATGCTCGGCATGAGCGAGGCCCTCTCCTACGCCCGACGCTCCGGACTCGATCCGGAAACGGTGCTCGAGAGCATTTCCGGAGGAGCCGCCGCGAGCTGGAGCCTCTCCAATCTGGCCCCCCGAATCCTCGAGGGTGACTTCGATCCCGGGTTTTATATCCGCCACTTCATCAAGGATATGGAGATCGCCCAGGCCGAGGCGAAACGCTTCTCCCACGAGCTCCCGGCCCTCGCCCTCGCCCTAGCCAGCTACAAGGAGGTGGCGAAGGAGGAGAGTGACCTCCTCGGTACTCAAGCGCTCTATCTCAAGTACGAGTCGAGAAGATAGCCCCCAGTTGATCGGCAGTCCCGGTTCTTCCCCCCCTCGGTCTGTCGCCCTTCTTGGAATAGACGAAGAACCCTCTTGACTACGGTATTACGAAGTACTACATTGTCATAGAGTATTACGGAGTAATACGGATCGTTGGAGGTTGGTCGTGGCTTCGAGAAAGGAAGAGATCATAACGTTCAAGGTGGATCACGCCCTGGCGGAGGAGCTCCGGCACATGCCGAACCGGAGCGATTTCATTCGGCAGGCGGTGCTTCGGGCGATGCAGAACGCCTGTCCTCTCTGCGGAGGTACGGGGGTGCTCACGGCGAGTCAAATGGAGCACTGGCGGGAGTTCGAGGAGCACCATCACGTGGAAGAGTGTGCCACTTGTCACGAGGCGCATCTGGTCTGTGACGCCGCCATTTCCGGGGGGTATGGATATGAGTAGCTGGAACCTGCGACGCCCCTTTTGGCTTGCCCTCGTTTCACTTTTCTGTCTGCCCGGTTTTGCTCTCGCGGAGGGCTCTCAGGAGAGTGCAGCCACTGAGCAAGAGAGCAGCGACGGTCTTACGGTTTTCGTGAGCATACTACCCCAGACCTACTTCGTTGAGCGGATCGGCGGGGAGACGGTGGAAGTTACCGCTCTCGTTCCGCCCGGAAGGGGGCCGGCCACATACGAGCCCTCCCCACGGCAGGTGACGGCTCTCGCAAAGGCGGACGCCTATTTCAGTATCGGTGTGCCCTTCGAGGCTGGTTTTCTGCCGCGAATACGGGAGAACCTCCCGGAGCTCCTCATCGTGGACAGCGCCAGGAACGTCGAAAAGAGGTATTTGGAGTCGCATGACCACGAGCACGAGGAAGAGCACGGCCACGACCACGAGCAAGACCACGACCACGACCGGGGAGAGCCGGACCCCCATGTCTGGCTCGGACCGGAGGAGGTGCTTCAGCAGATCGCGGTGATCCGGGACACCTTGATCGAGCTCGATCCGGCGAAAGAGGAGCTCTACCGTGACAATCACGACGAGTTCGCCCGGGAGATCCGCGCCCTGGAGGAGGAGCTCCGAGAAAAATTCGCTCCCCTCAGGGGAGAGACCTTCTACGTCTATCACCCCGCCTTCGGCTATTTCGCTGACGCCTTTGGCCTGGAGCAGGTCGCGATAGAGACCGGCGGAGACGAGCCGACGCCGGCACAGCTCCAGCGGATTATCAGCCGCGCTCGAGAGGACGAGGTGAAGGTGATCTTCGTGCAACCGCAGTTCTCTCAGACCGCGGCGGATCGTGCCGCCGAGGCAATAGAGGGTGAGGTGGTTTCCATAAACCCCCTCAGCCCGGACTGGTTCGAAACCATGCGGGCGATAGCGGAGGCGCTCGAGGAGGGACTTTGATGAGCAGCCGGAGGACAATCGCTTCCTTCGAGGATGTCACCTTTGCCTACGATCGAGTCCCCGTTTTGAAGAACGTTTCGGTTACCATTGAGGAGGGAGACTTCGTCTCGGTGATCGGGCCCAATGGCGCGGGAAAGACCACCCTGGTAAAACTCCTCTTGGGACTCCTGGAACCGACGAAGGGATCCGTAACGCTCTTTGGCGGAGCACCGCGAAACACGCGGCGATTCGTCGGCTACGTTCCGCAGTACAGCAGTTTCGATCACCGCTTTCCGATTCTCGTTCGGGACGTGGTACGAATGGGCGCGATGGAGGCGGGACTCTCCCTCTTCTCCCGGAGAGAGGCCAGCCGGGTGCGCCACGCCCTCGAGCGGGTGAACATGGAGGGGGCTGAGAAGAGCTCCTTTAACGCTCTTTCCGGCGGGCAGCGGCAGCGGGTTCTCATCGCCAGGGCGCTCGCCGTGGAGCCGAAGCTCCTCATAATGGATGAGCCGACCTCGAACGTCGATAGTGCCGCGGAGGAACGACTACGGGAGCTCCTTCAGGAGCTCAACCGGGAAATGACGCTCATGCTGATAACCCACGATCTCGGATTCGTCGCCCCGGTGGTTAACAAGGTGCTCTGCGTTAACGTAGCGGCTCGTATTCATGAGACGACGGAGGTCACCGACGAGATGATCCGGGGACTCTTCGGCTCTAACCAGCGTTTCGTGGAGCACAGAGCCCATGTTTGATTTCCTGAGCGCTCTCTGGGACCCTTCGGTGCCCTTTATTCGCTACGCCTTTGTTGCCGGGCTTCTCGGAAGCGCCGCTTTTGGAATCATCGGCTCCTACGTAACCGTTCGCCGCATCTCCTCCATGGCCGGAGCGATCGCCCACTCCGTCCTTGCGGGGGTAGGGGCGGCGCTCTATGTACAAAGTCGGTTCGATATCGCCTGGTTCACTCCGACCGTCGGTGCAACGGTAGCGGGCTTAGTGGCGGCGCTGACTATCGGCCTCGTTAGCCTCTACTCAAAGGAGCGGGAGGATACGGTAATCGGCGCTATTTGGGCCGTCGGTATGGCCCTAGGGGTGCTCTTTATCGCGCGAACCCCTGGTTACGTTGACCCTATGTCCTACCTCTTCGGAAACATACTCATCGTTTCCCGTTCCGATCTCACCATGATTATCTGGCTCGACGTGCTGGTGATTCTTCTCGGTTTGCTGCTCTACCGCAAATTCCAGGCCGTCGCCTTCGATGAAGAGTTCGCTCTCGTCCGTGGGTTGAGGGCTCGGTTCTATTACATATTGCTCCTCCTCCTGGCCGCCCTGACCATAGTACTTCTCGCTCAAATCGTCGGCATTATTATGGTGATTGCGCTGCTCACCATTCCTCCCGCGGTGGCGGGGCTCTTCGTACGCTCCTTGGCGGGGATGATGGCGATTGCCACGCTCTTCGCGGCTCTCTTTACCTCGGCGGGAATGGCGATAAGCTATACCGTCGATCTTCCCACCGGCTCGGTGATTATTGTCTTTGCCGGAACAGTCTATCTCCTCGCCCTAGCGGTACGGGCGCTTCTGAGACGAATGGAGCGATCTACTCCGCAGCACGAGGAGCTCCGATGAGCTCTTCACTCCTCCGTTGACAGATCGGGCGACGTACCCTCATACTACTCAGAGGTAAGTTCATTCAATGAATGAACGACATCCGCGCCGCCGCGGAACCATGGTTCCGTGATACTCAACAGAGCGTGGGCCGTTCCGAGGAGGCTATGGGACGACAGGAAGCGACGCGACGGGAAAACCTCATTCGTCTCCTCGACCTTACTCGCCGCCGAGGGCCCTTGGCACAGGTCGAATTGGCTCGGGAGACGGGCCTGCGCCCTTCAACGGTCTCCTATCTCGCCCGCACTCTCAGAGAAGCGGGTGTGGTAACTGAGACCGGTCGGGGCGCCTCCGGGCCCGCGGGAGGAAAGCGGTCGGTCTATCTCGCCATCGATCCGGGTTTCGGTTGCTTTACCGGTGCGCTGCTGCGGGGAAGGGAGCTTATCACAGCAATGGTCGATTTTGCGGGCACCGCTCACCAGTGGCAACGAGAAACTCTTCCCGACCAATCGCCGGAGGCGCTCTACCGCCGATTCGAGAAAGCGGCTCGGTCGCACGGCGAGACGGCGAGAAAACTCGGGAGCGGCTACTTGGGCCTCGGCGCGGCGGTCTCCTCCGTGGTGGATAAGGAGGGGGCCGTTCACTCCTCCGCCGCCTTCCCCTACGTCTTAGAGGAGCTGCCGAAGCGGTTGGAAGCGGCCGCCTCCTCCGCCGGGGCGGAGAACCCGGCGGTGGTCGTGGAAAACGACGCTAACTGCACCGCTCTCTACCACCATCAGAGGACAAGCGAGCCTCCGGGATCCGTTGTGAGCCTGGTCTTTGCCCGGGATCCCGTTTCGGTGGGAGCGGGACTCATTCTCTCCGGGGCACTCTATCGTGGACGCTCCGGCGGTGCGGGAGAGATCCTTCCCGCGGATTTCGGCGAAGATCCGGAAGAGATGGACCGGCTGGCGGCCGCGGCGGTTCGCGTGACGGATCCGGAGGTCGTCGTCCTCGCCGCGGAAGAAGGGGACCGGGCGCTCCTGCCCGGAGAGTATCCGAGGCTCTACCGGGAACTGCGAAGCAGGGAGGTGGTTCGGGTTTCCAATCCCGAGGCGTCGGTTCTCGGCGCGGCGTATTTGGCCTACGAGAAGTCTCTTCGGAGCCTCGTGCTTCCCAGGAGTGCCTCATAAGATAGTATGGAGGAGATGGTATGAAGGGAAATCTGCTTGTCGGACAGTCCGGCGGACCCACTGCGGTAATAAACTCCAGTCTCGCCGGCGTTGTCGATGCTGCCCAGAGCGCCCCTCGGATCGAAAGAGTCCTCGGCATGCGCTACGGCATCGAGGGCTTTATGGAGGAACGCATAGTTGATCTCACCAATCTCTCGGATCGCGAGCGAACCCTCCTCGGAAAGACCCCCGGTTCGGCTCTCGGCTCCTGCAGGTATAAGCTCGCCGACGAAGAGCTTCCGAGGGTAAAGGAGCTTTTGGAAGAGCACGAGGTGCGTTACCTTGTTTACATTGGTGGCAACGATACAATGGACACGATTCACCGGGTTGTGGCGTATTGTCGGGAGACGGGATACGAGCTAAAAGGGGTCGGTATTCCGAAGACCGTGGACAACGATCTCTTCGGGACCGACCACGCCCCGGGCTATCCTTCGGCGGCGCGATACGTCGCTCTTACGGCGCAGCAGGCGGGTCGTCTCGCCTCGGACATGCGCCGCGTCGATCGTTTCGCAGTTCTTCAAACCGTAGGTCGTGACGCGGGGTGGCTTGCCGCCTCCGCGGCGTTGGCTCGGAAGGAGCCCGGTGATCCGCCCCACCTGATCTACCTCCCCGAGCGCCCCATTACCCGGGAGCAGCTCCTTTCGGATGTCCGCTCCGCCATAGAGGAACACGGCTGGGTCTATATCGTGGTCGGTGAGGGGGTACTCTGGGAGGATGGCACTCCGGTGTCCGACTCGGAAAGCACCGATCGCTTTAGCAACATCGAGTTCGGTGCCATGGGCGGGGCGAGCGCGGCGGCGAACATTCACCGCATTATTCACCAGGAGACCGGCTATCGCGGAGAATTTCAGATTCCTGAGTCCATGGTCATGGCCGGGGCGGACCGCGTGGTGGAGCTCGACCGACGGGAGGCTTTTGGCGCGGGGCAGGATGGTGTGAATCGCGCGGTCTCCGGGGAGGAGGGAGTGATGGTTACTATCGAGCGCACCGGTGGCGGCGCGTACTCAACAAGCTTCGGCGCGATTCCGCTCGAAAAGGTGGCGAATCAGACGAAGAGAATGCCCGAGGAGATGGTGTTGAACGGCTTTGTCTCCCCGGTGTTCCTCGATTACGCCGCTCCGCTCGTCGGTGAGCTCCCGGAGTACGCCACACTCGAAGATCTGGAGCAGCAAGCAGGAGGTTAGAAGAATGAAAATCGAAGAGAAACGGTACGGCGCCTTTGCCCTGGTCCGGGAAATGATCGAAACCGTCGAGGTCGTAGGGAACTTCGACCTCTCCCGCCTCGAGGGCCACACCCTGATATCGGAGAGGCTCTTTCTCAGTGGCGAAGGCTCCTCTCGCATCTTTCCCGCAAAGCGATTTCGGGCTCAGGCGCTCAGAGACGGCGCCTCCCTGGAAACGGTGGTAGAGGGTGCCACCCAGGGTCTGGAGTACGCGTTGGCGGGATACCACGTCTTCATTGCCTCCAACTCCGGGAAGACCGCCGAAGGGGTGCGTCTTCTCCGGGCGTTGCGAGAGCAGAATCCCGGACCCCTTTCCATTACCGCTATTGCCGCCACCGGTGAGGCGCCGATCCCTCGGGAGGCGGATCAGGCGTACATTCTGAGTTGCGGCAAGGAGGAGGCGGTGGCCGCAACCAAGTCCGTGGTTGAGCAGGCGCTCTACTACGATATTCTCTACCGGATCCTAACGGAGAAGCGGATGATCGATTTCGGCTCTCTGGCGGAGGCGATGGATCGAGCTCTCAGGGTAGAGATTTCCCGGGAGATCATCGACGCCGCCGTAAAGGCCCCGATGATCTACTTCGCCGGGCGAAACGACGGCGTCGCCGAGGAGCTCACGCTCAAGACTAACGAGATAACCCGAAAGAAGAGCGATTTCCTCGAGGGGACCTACGCGGTCCACGGAATCGAGGAGGTGATGCGGGAGGACGAGCTCGTAGTCTTGGTGGACCCCTTTCCGGAAGAAGAGGAGAAGTTCCAGACCGTTCTCGAAGAGGGGGTCGGGCTGACGGTTATTGCGATCGCCGACCGGGAGACCCGGTTTCCGACCATCCGGGTTGCCGAGGCCGGTGTGGATGCTCCCTACCTTCAGCTCTTGGCGGGCTGGAACCTCCTGGTGGAGATCGGCCTGGCCACCGGGATTGATCTGGACAAGCCGGAGCGGGCTCGAAAAGTTGGCAACGAGTTCCAGGGATAAGGGAATGAAGGTCGCCATTAGCAGAAAGGACGAGACCGGCCGGGTCATGAGGGGCGGACCTTCGGAGGTGCTTCCGGGGTGGGTGGACGGCGAGCGCTGGCTCTTCGTCTCACCCCACGACGATGATATCGCGATGGCCGGGGCGCTGTTGGTGACCGCTGCGGTGGAGGCGGGAGTGCGGGTAAGCTGCAGAATCGCCACGGACGGCCGGATGGGCTACACCGCCCGGGAGCAGCGGGAGAATATCGTGGCGATTCGCAAGGAAGAGACTCTTGAGAGCTTCCGCACCCTGGGGGTGGAGGACGTTTCCTGGTACGACTTTCCGGACGCTGACCTCTACCGCCACGCCGGCCGCCGGCGAGCCACCGACGGAGCGAGCCCCGACGTCAGGGAGGGGTATACGGGTCTACAGAACTCCCTCACCTGGGAGCTCAGGGCGCTTCGGCCCCACCGGGTTATCGCACTCTCCGGCAATGACTACCACCCGGACCATAAGCTCCTCCACCAGGAGCTGTTGATCTCTCTCTTTCACGCTCAGGGAGCGATCTGGCCCGAGCTCGGAGCACAACTCGAAACGGTTCCTCCCCTCTACGAGATCGCCGCCTACTGCCCCTTCGGCGGAGAGCCGGATTACCAGCTCCAGGGCGACGGGGAGGCGTTTGGACGAAAGCTCGAGAGCATTGGGGCCTACCGATCTCAGCGGCAGATCGAGTCTCTACTCAAAGGGATCGAGGAGTCCGGCCCCATTGAGTACATGCGCACCTACCCCTACGAGCTCTACCGTCCCGCTCGCTACGCGCCGCTCTTCCGAGAATCGTAATGGGAGTGACCGTGACCGCCGATGAAGAAGTGCGCTCGCAGAGACGATAAGCGGGGAGGGCGGGATAACCCTCCATGTAATGGCTCAACGGACCTGGGAAAGCGCCTGGGAGAGCACGAGGGAGAAGTCCCCAATGTGCTCCAAATGGCGAAGCACGTCGAGATAGTAGAGCTCCGCCTTCACCGGCGACCCGGTGCGTAGTCGCTTCTGCGCCGCCTTCTTGTACCGCTTCTGGTACTGGTTGATCTTCTCCTCCATCTCCGTGGCACGTTCGTACTCCTCCGAAGTGAGACGATTCTTCAGGTGCTTCTTGTTAAAGGAGAGGAACTCCGAGACCAGCCGGGAGTACGTTTCTATCTCTTTCATGAGGGAATCGTCAAGCTTGATCTCCTTCTCCGCTTTCTTGTCGGCGAGCTTTATGAGCTTGTTGCTCGTATCCGCGATACTTTCGAGCTGCGCGGCTATTCGGACCATTCCGTTGAGGTTTGTGGCGGTCTGTTCGCTTATGGTCTCCCGGGAACACTCGACGAGGAAGCTCGTAATCTCCTCCTGCATCTTCTGCACCAGAGTAAAGGAGTCGTTCATCTCTTTTCGTCTCGCTCGAACCTTTTTCTTCGGATTTCGGAAGAGCTCACCGAAGAAGAGAAAGAGCTCCTCCACCTTTTCCGCCATTCGGGCGAGCTCACCCCGGGCGGTGAGAATGTTCAGCTCCACCGTCTCCTGCAGTCCGCTGCGAACGTAGGGAAGCCGGTAGCTGCTCGCGTCCTCTGCCGCGGATTCCGGCACCAGGCGGTGGACGAACCTTTCGAAGAAGGGCACAAAGCCGATGCAGATCGCCGTATTCGCGATGTTGAAGAGGGTGTGAAACATCGCAAGATGGGCGGCGATGTCGGTACGGCTGGCTATAGAGCCGGGTACGATCGCATCCACCAGCCCCAGGGCGGGCTGAAAGACCGCCGCCATCCAGAGAACGCCGAAGAGGTTGAAAAAGGTGTGTGCCCGGGCCGCGCGTTTCGCGTTCGCCCCGGCGTTGAGCGAGGCGAGGTAGGCGGTGACGGTGGTACCTATGTTCTCCCCCAGGACAATCGCCACCGCCGTGGGATAGTCTATCCAACCGTTAAAGGTCATGGTTAGGGTTATCGCCATCGCCGCGCTGGAGGATTGAACGGCTACGGTTAACAGAGCCCCGACCACAACGAAGATGAGAAAGGAAAGAAATCCGAGGTCCGTATAGTTTGCCAGAAACCGAAGAATCTCGGGGTTGTTCCTGATATCCGGAACAGCGTCTTTGAGGAGGCTCAAACCGAGAAAAAGAAAGCCGAAGCCGATAAAGGCGTGGGCGATGTCGTCCCGATCGATCTTTCTAATCAGGAGCATCGCCGTCCCGAGAGCGATCGCCGGAAGGGCGACGGAGGTTATGCTGAACTGGAATCCCAAAAGCGCTACGATCCACGCCGTCACGGTGGTGCCGATATTCGCTCCCATAATCACCCCGATCGCCTGTCGCAGGGTGAGAAGGGCGGCGTCCACGAAGCTAACCACCATTACCGTCGTGGCAGACGAAGACTGGACTACCGAGGTGATGAGGAAGCCCGAGGCCACTCCGGCGAAGCGGTTCGATGTCATGTAGGCGAGAATCTTCTGCAGACGAGAGCCCGCGGCTTGCTGCAATCCCTCGCTCATCATACGCATGCCGTAGAGAAAGACGCCGAGGCTTCCGAAGATGATTAGAATCTGTAGAAGTGCGTTCATAGTTCTCCTTCCGGAAGCTGTATCGAAAAGGTGCTGCCCTCCCCGGGAGTGCTCTTCAGGGAGACCGTCCCGCCATGCATGAGCGCGACGTGTCGCACAATAGAGAGCCCCAGGCCCGTGCCCCCGCGCTCCCGGGTCCGGGAACGATCCACCCGGTAGAAGCGCTCGAAGACTCGCTCCTGGTCGCGCACCGGAATCCCCCAGCCGGTGTCCTCCACCTCGAGGCGTATGACGCCGTTCTCTCGGCGGCCCCGGAGCCGTACCGTTCCGCCGGGGTCGCTGTACTTCACGCCGTTATCAATCAAATTGGTAAGTGCCTGGATCAGAAGGTGCGGGTGCGCGTTCACGGTGAGCTCCTCGGGAGCGTCAATTTCCACGGATGCGGAGCGTTCGCGCAGGAGCGGTTCAGTCGCTGACACCGCCTCATCGAAGAGATCGCGGACCCCGCTCTTCTGAAACGGAACCTCCGAAGCTTCGCTCTGCTCGATTCGCGCGAGGCTGAGGAGGTCCTCGACGATTGCGATCATTCGGTCCGTATGGCTCTCGATCATACGCTCGAAGCGGGAACGGGTCTCATCACTCTCCTCCGAGAGATCCTGCAAGGTCTCAACGGCGCCCTTGATCATCGTAAGAGGTGTCTTGAGCTCGTGGGAGACGTTGGAGACGAAGTCCCGTCGGATCCGCTCTACCCTCTGCTCTCGGCTCACATCTCGCATGAGCAGGAGAATGTGACCCTGGAGAAGGCTGCCCTGGGAGGTGAGTTTGAGGCCCCAGACGTTGAGCCGGCTCTCCCGGGCACCGTAATGAACCAGCGTGGTTTCCTCCTGTACGGCGCTCGACGCCACGGAACGGGCAAACTCGTCCAGGGCGGCGCTTCGAAAGACCTCTATTAGCCGCCGCCCGATGATCTCCGGCGAGTCGAGCCCCGCGAGGTGGGCGGCAGCCATGTTGAGCCGCTGAACTCGGAGCTCTTCGTCTAGAAGCACCAGAGGCTCCCGAATCGCGTTGAGGAGCTCCTCGGTCTCCTTCCGCTGTCCTTCCAGGGAGCGTATTCGATCGCGAAGCTGCCGTGCCATTGACTGAAACGCCTGCGCCAGCTCCCGGAGTTCCTTGGGGCCGACAACGGCGATCTGATGATTCAGCTCCCCCTCACTATAAGCGCGAGCCCCGGCGTGCAGATTCCTGATCGGCTTTAGAATGCTGCGAGAGATGGCCAGGGTCGTCAGAACGGTGACGACCAGGAGGGCCGCAGTAGCTATGGCGATACGACTGTAGAGCTCTACCAGGAGCGCCTCGATATTCGCCGCCGTGAGGGAGACCCGCATTACGCCGACGATTTCACGCTGTTCGGTAACCGGGAGGGCGGCGTACATCAGTACCCTGCCGAGAGTCTCGCTGTACCGGAGGCTCACTCCCTCCTGACCATCCAGGGCCGCTCTGATCTCCGGCCGGTCCTGGTGGTTTTCCATGGTTTCCGGGTCGGCGGCGCTATCTCCTAGAACCACCCCGTTTCGTCGGATTATGGTAATGCGGGTTCCGGTTTCCATGGCGGCTTGCTCACAGAAGCGTTGCGCTTCCCGCGGATTCCGCATTACCTCCGGGGCGAGGAGATTACGAGCCATGGTCGCGAGGGAGTGAAGATCGTTCCGGGTAATATCGTAGGTGCTCTCTCGCAAAATCCGAGCGTTTATGAGCGTGGTTACCAGAATCGCGACACCGAGAATGACCACGTAGACGGCATAATGAAGAATGAGGCCCGTCCGCCCGCTACTTTTTCGGATTCCTCTCAAAAGAAGCTCCCTCTGATTCGCCTTGGTTCGAGTATCTTAACAGAAATCTAACCGAATTCTAACAGACCGGCGCAAATTCGTCGTAATCGGGGCTGGTCTGGAACCTATAAACGTATCATGTTATAGTGATAGGAAGATATATCGGCAACCGGATAGAGAGGGGAACAGCGTGACCGAACGATTGGAACGAATAGAACGGCTCAGGGCAATCATGAAGGAGCGCATCGTCTTTTTGGACGGTGCCATGGGCACGAATATACAACGGTACAAACTCCAGGAGTCCGACTACCGGGGCAGCCGATTCGCCGACTGGGATCGGCCGGTTCAGGGGAACAACGATCTCCTTACGCTCACCCAGCCGTACCTTATCGCCCAAATCCATCGCGGTTTTCTCGACGCCGGGGCGGACATTATCGAGACGAACACTTTCAACAGTACTTCCGTCTCTCAGGCGGACTACGGCATGGAGGATCTCGTGGGGGAACTCAACGGGGAGGCCGCACGGCTCGCCCGGGAGGTGGCGGACAAAAAGAGCTCCGAGGAGCCCGACAAGCCGCGATTTGTCGCCGGAATTCTCGGTCCTACCAACAAGACCCTGTCCATTTCCCCGGACGTGAACGACCCCGGATACCGCGCAGTCTACTTCGATGAGATGGTTGCAGCCTACCGCGAGGCGGTAGAGGGCCTCGTGGTAGGCGGCGTCGATCTCCTTATGGTGGAGACGATTTTCGACACCTTAAACGCCAAGGCGGCGATCTTTGCCGCTCGCCGATACCTGCGCGAGACCGGGCTCGATGTGCCGATCATGATTTCCGGAACAATCACCGACCGGAGCGGTCGTACCCTCACGGGGCAGACCACGGAAGCGTTCTTCGCCTCCGTACGGCACGCGGAGCCGCTGTCCGTAGGCCTAAACTGCGCCCTCGGAGCGGACCAGCTGAGACAGCACGTGGACGATCTCTCCCGAGTTTCGGAGTTTCCGGTAAGCGTCCATCCCAACGCGGGGCTGCCGAACGAGTTCGGCGAGTATGACCACAGCCCCGAGTTCATGGCGGAGGTCCTCGGTAAGATGGCCGCGGACGGACTGGTCAATATCGTCGGCGGGTGTTGCGGCACGACCTTTGAGCACCTAAACCGGATCGTGGAGGCGTGCAAGCCCCACGCCCCCCGAAAGGTGCCCGAGGCGTCGCACACCACATTCTTGAGTGGTCTCGAGCCGCTGCGCCTCGACGAGGTGACCGGCTTCGTAAACGTCGGAGAGCGCACCAACATAACCGGCTCTCGAAAGTTCTCCCGCCTCATAACCAACAAGCAGTACGAGCAGGCGCTGGAGGTGGCCCGAGACCAGGTGGAGGGGGGCGCCCAGATTATCGATGTCAACATGGACGAGGCGATGCTCGACTCCGCCGCGGAGATGCGTACCTTTCTCAACCTCGTCGCCGCGGAGCCCGACATAAGCAGGGTTCCCGTAATGATCGACTCGAGCAAATTCTCGGTGATCGAGGAGGGGCTCAAATGCGTTCAGGGCAAAGGGGTAGTCAACTCAATCAGCCTCAAGGAGGGGGAGGAGCGGTTCAAGGAACAGGCTCGAACCATTAGGGACTACGGGGGAGCCACCATCGTCATGGCCTTCGATGAGGAGGGGCAGGCGGACACCTTCGAGCGCAAGACCACGATCTGCGAGCGCTGCTACCGCATTCTTACCGAAGAGGTTGGTTTCCCGCCGGAAGATATTATCTTCGACCCTAACATTTTCGCCATCGGAACGGGCATCGAGGAGCACGCGAATTACGCGGTGGACTACATTAATGCCGCCCGGTGGATTCGGGAGAACCTCCCTCACGCCCACGTCTCCGGGGGAGTAAGCAACATCTCCTTCAGCTTTCGGGGTAACACCGCGGTTAGGGAGGCGATTCACTCGGTGTTTCTCTACCATGCAACCCAGGCGGGAATGGATATGGGTATCGTCAATCCCGGGCAGCTCACCGTCTATGACGACATCCCCGAGGAGCTTCGAGAGGTGGTGGAGGATCTCGTCCTCAACCGTAACAGCGGGGCCACCGAGGCGCTCCTCGAACTCGCGGAGCGGTACGCCGGAAGCGGCAAGAGCAGGGAGGAGGATCTCTCCTGGCGGGAGAATCCCGTGGAGGAGCGGCTCTCCCACGCCCTGATCAAGGGTATTACCAACTACATCGAGGAGGATGTGGAAGAAGCGCGGCGGAAGCTTCCACAGGCGCTTCACGTTATCGAAGGACCCTTAATGGACGGGATGAACATCGTCGGCGACCTCTTCGGTTCCGGGAAGATGTTTCTTCCTCAAGTGGTCAAGAGCGCAAGGGTGATGAAGCAGGCGGTCGCCTATCTTACGCCGTTCATCGAGGAGGAAAAGCTCGCCTCCGGGGGCTCGGGAACAAAGGGGAGGATCCTGATGGCCACGGTAAAGGGGGACGTTCACGATATCGGAAAGAACATCGTCGGCGTCGTTCTCGCGAGCAACAACTACGACATTATCGACCTGGGGGTGATGGTGCCGACTGAGGACATCCTCCGGCGGGCCCGGGAGGAGAGGGTGGACATAATCGGCCTTTCCGGCCTCATCACCCCGAGCCTCGATGAGATGGTGCACGTCGCTAAGGAGATGGAGCGAGAGAGCTTCGATCTTCCGCTCCTCATAGGAGGAGCAACCACCAGCAAGGTTCACACCGCCGTCAAGATCGCTCCGCAGTATCACGCCCCGGTGGTCCACGTAAAGGACGCCTCTCTAGCGGTCGGAATCGTCGGCAAGCTCCTGAGCAAGGAAGCAAGGGGGCAGTTTGCCGCGGAGATCGCAGCGGAGCATGAGAAGACCCGCCGCAAGCGTGAGGAGGGGCAGACCGCTAAGGAGTACCTCTCCATCGCCGAGGCCCGGGAAAACCGGTTTCGCCCGGACTTCTCCACGCCCCCGCCGGTCCCTGCCAAGCCCGGGGTGCACCACCTTCACGACTACCCAATAGAGACCTTGGCGGAGTACATCGACTGGACTTACTTCTTCGTGGCGTGGCAGATGAAAGGAAAGTTCCCGGACATTCTCGACGATCCTACCTACGGGGAGGAGGCGCGGAAACTCTACGACGACGCCAGGAAGATGCTCGACGATATGGTAGCGAAGAAGGCGCTCTCAGCCTCGGCGGCGATCTTTCTCTACCCCGCAGCCAGGACGGAGCGGGACTCGATCGAGATATATGCCGACGAAAGCCGCACCAACGTGCTCGGCGCCTGGCACACCCTTCGCCAGCAGAAACGTAAGGAGAAGGTGGACTACTACCTCTCCCTCTCGGACTTCGTGGCGGAGAAGGGAAGCGGCATCCCTGACTACCTCGGCGGCTTCGCCACCAGCGCCGGCTTCGGCCTTCCTGAGTATATCAAGCCCTTCGAGAAGGGGAACGACGACTTCAGCGCGATCCTTGCAAAGATCCTAGCGGATCGCCTCGCCGAAGCGTTCGCGGAGCGACTCCACGAGATGGTGCGCCAGGAGTACTGGGGCTACGAGCCGGAGGAGGCCCTCTCCAAGGATGAGCTCTTCCAGGTGAAGTATCAGGGTATCCGACCGGCCCCGGGCTACCCGCCTTGTCCGGACCATCAGGACAAGGAGATGCTCATGGAGCTCTTAGAGGCCGAGAAAGTGGGAATCGAGCTAACCGAGAGCTTCATGATGATGCCCGGCGCTTCCACCAGCGGCTTCTACTTCTCCCACCCGGACTCCTTCTACTTTGGGGTGGGCAAACTGATGAAAGACCAGATCGTCGACTGGGCGGAGCGAAAGGGCATTACTCTCGCCCAGGCGGAAAAGTGGCTTGCTCCGGTACTCGCCTACACGCCCGAGGGGTGAGGAGCGAACACGTTAGGAGCTGGTCACAAGAAGGGCCCCGGTTCCCCGGGGCCCTAAGGTCAAAGGTGAAAACCCGCTAATCCGATTCCCGCTCATTCCAGACGCCGGCTCGTTGCTCACCGTCTATGGAAGGTATGCGAAACCTCTGTCCGGGCTGAATGAGGCCCGGGTTGTCCGGATCCTGAATAACGTCCTTATTCGCCTCGTAGAGAACTTTCCATTTGGTCGGGTCCCCGTAGACGAAGTCGTATCCGGCGATTCGCCAGAAGCAGTCGCGCCGATCAGGAATGCGCCGGACGATGTAGTACCGGGGCAACTCCGGCGGGGCCTGCGCCTCGTCCAAGGCTTCGGTCCCCGGCTCAACCCCCTCGAGAATGCGAAGCACCTCCCTAGAGGAGTCGGCGCTGTCCTGGTATCGCTCGCTGGAGAACTGATTCTCGGCCAGGCGGAACTGCTCGTTGGCATTTTCCCACCGATCGGGATAGCGCTCCTCGGCTTCGAAGCTCCTGGCCACTTCGATTTCATTTTCCGCCAGCGTGAGAAGCCCCCGGGCGCGGAACGCCGACACCCGACGCTCGGCGTATTCCTCGGCCTCCTGGGAAACCTCTTCCGCCTCGTTGCTCAGCTCTATCGCCCGGTCATACTCGCCTTCGTCCAGAGCTTCGGAGGCTTCTTCTTCCAGCTGCTCAGCTTCTTGAACGAGCTCCCGGTACCGGGGATCATCCATAAGGGATTGGGCGCCGAGGGTGAACGCGGCGAGCACAAAAAGCACAATGGTCATAGAGATAATGCGTCGCGTTTTCATTCGTCTTCCTCCTCTCCCCCAGCTTCCTCGAGGTCCTCTTCAGCTTCACTTTCGAGCTCCTGCCGCCGAGTCTCCGTGCGTTCCCGACGTTCTCGAGCGCGCTGGAGCGCCTGCTCCGCCTCCTGCCGCCGCTCGACGGCTCGTTCCCGGAGCTCCTCATATCGAGGGGTAACATCCTCAAACTCTTCCAAGGCGGTAACATACTCTGCCTCATCCAGAGCTTCGTCCGCAGCGTCGAACTGCCGTTCTACGGAGGAGTAGGAGTCGCTTAGGGCGACGTGCGCCTTAGCCTCTCGCGAGGCTTCCCGCGCTGAGGCCGCCTCTTCTCGTCTCTCTCCGACGATGACGGACATTCCCTCTGCAAACACTTGCTCATACGACTCTACCGCGAAGGTGAGCTCGGCTTCGGCCGAGGCAAAGTCCCCCTCGCTATGGGCAGTTTCACCGGCGATGTAGCGCTGCTCTGCCTCTTCGAATCGCTCGGGAGCATATTGGGCAAGCTCGTAGGTTTCGATTTGATCCCGAAGCTCTTGCGCATCGGCCAGTAGGCTATCCGCCGGGGAAGGGGCCGGCTCTTCTTCCTCAATCTCCGGCGCCTCTTCGGACGGTGCCTCTTCCACCGGTTCCTCAGGTTCTGGTTCCGGTGCCCCGGCACATCCTCCTATAAGGAGAGCACCGAGGAGTAGAAACAGAAGGTAGTGTATTTTCATTGTCGTTTCCTCCACAGAGTATAAGGTAACACAATAACGCCGTTACATCGAATCTTCGAAACCGGCCCTACAGGGAGTCTCTCTTTCGCAAGAAGAGCGCGACTCACTCTATGATTCCCTCGGGCTTCGGTCGCCCGGGCTCGGGATCGTCGGGATAGATCGTTCCCGGCAGAGTGCCGTAGCGGCCGACAATCTCTCTCAAAGGTGTACCTTTCGGAAACCGCTCCACTCCGTCCGAGGCCGTCGCCAGGGTAGGGTCGAGAAGCACCGGCCCCTTCTCGGTCTCAGCCACAACCGCCACGTGTCCCTGTAGCTCCTCTCCTAAAGCGAGGCCGAAGATTGTGTAGGGAACGCCGTGATGGCGGAGGTAGGCTGCCACTACCATGGCGTGGTCCTCACAATCGCCGGAACGAGACCCCCAGACGCCCGCCGGAGGTGACCAGTACTCGTCAAGATCCCTCCTGTAGTCGACTCGAGTCGCCACGGTGGAAACAAGCTTGGAAAAGGACATTTCCCGTTCCAGGAAGCTCTCGTAACTGGTCATGCTCACCCGGAGGGCACGAAAGCCGCCCTGCAGGAGCGGCACGATGAGAACGAGGAGAATGCCGACGCTTACGAGAAGAAGAACGAGAGGGAGCCGCGCACGGAGTTCACCCGGCTCCTCCGGCTCCGAAGAGGCGGCGGACCCCGGTATCGCTTCCGGTTCGAGCTTCTTCAAGCGCCCCCGGCGGGTGAGACGGTAGGTCGTCACGCGGCGGGTGCGGTAGGAGTAGAGCTCGAGGTAGCGCTGCTCTCCTTCCTCCCATAGCGCGCGGACGAGGCCTTTTGCCTTTCGGCGAGACCCTGATACGGGGAGGGTTACGTAGGAGCCGGGACGGAGCTCATCACGCGAGCTTCTATCGGTCATAGGTCCCGCCAAAGCTATGCTTCTCTACCCAACTGGTCAAGAAGTAGCAGAAAGGAGACGCTCCGGGGTTGAAGATGGTAGGAGGATAGAATGAGTAACAACAGCAGCGCCGGGGGCGCGGATGGTGGGATACTATGGTTTGCCGGATGGCTTTTCACCCTTGCGTATGCCCAGCTCGGGTTCTGGCAGGCCGCTCTCGGCATCGTGGCATGGCCCTACCTTCTTGGAGCTGCCCTCCGATAGACCTCCTCCTGCACTGTTGCACTGAGCAGGCTGGTGTATCATTGTTAAGGTACCGGGAGGCGCCTGCTCGTGGCATTCGGCAAGGAAGAGAAAAGCGACGTCGCCATTGCGGTGCCGGCCAACTATCTCCTGACACCTTTTGGAGACCGGTACTGCAGACAGCGCAGAATACCGCTCAGCGAGATCACCACGAGTGACGTAAACCGTGGGAGCGGCTTCGTCTGGCAGCAAGTCAACGTCGGTTTTCTGGAGAGACTCGTCGCCCTCAACCTCATTAGCGAGATCGAAATCCGGCGCCATGAGTTCGGCAGTAAGCGGGGCGAGATCGTTCGGCTCTCTAAGGAAATAGGCTACGCTCTCATTGTCGACGCCTTTCGAACGGCGGTATCGCAAAGACTCCGGGAGTTGCCGGCCGTGGAAAGGCTCCTGGAGCATCCTTCCGTGACAACCGGAGGGAACGGGCGGCAGTTCGATCCGGCCCTGGTTCAGAAAATTCTCGCCACTCAGAAACCGCTCCTCGAGTCGTTCCGTGAGGCTCTGCTGGAAGAGGGGAGGGGCGCGGTCGCGAAGGAGGATTTCTTCCACGCCGAGAAGGTGCGTTTTCTTCGGCGGGCGGTGGATTCTCTAAATGACGAGAGCTGGTTTCTTCTCTACGTGATCGATCATCGGGGCAAACAGGCTGAGGTTCACCCCGCCATTCTGGAGCTCTTGAGCTCTTTCCTGAAGCGGGTGGTAATCCCGGAGTACGGAGGGCTGATCCTCACGGAGCTTCTGAACGCGGCGGAGTCCGTTCATCTGCGGGATCTCGCCGAACGAGATCAGTATCTTCGTACGCATCCGCATGAGCTCGAGCAGAAGCTCAGGGACCCGGAGTTCGTCCGGAAGCTCACCTCCCGAGGGGCGATTAATAAGGAGTTTCTCACCCTCGCCTACAAGTTCGACTCCGGAGAGCCGAGCCGTACCGGTCGGCGCGTGCTGGAGATCTTGCTTTCCAACGGCGGCTTACTCGGATATCGGAGCCGAAACGATATCCTGAACCGGCCGCAGAAACGCGTGCGGCGGGAGAAGCTTGTGGACCTCGTGGCTCAAGACAGCGAGGGCACCCTCGCCGGCTCTCTTCTCGGCATTTACCTCAACGCGTTGCAGGAGACCGCGTCGGAACAGGGCGTGGATGTCGACTCCGAAGTTGTTCGGGACGAGAGGGAGGGCCGGACGCGAACAATCATCAGAATCTCTTTCTGAGACTAACGGTTAGAGGAACCAGCGCTCTCCTCTGCTCGGCGGCGATCCTTTCTCGGAGCCATGAGACCTTGCAGAAGGCAGGCGACGCTGACCATCCATAGGATGAGCAGTTGGAAGCTCATTCTTCTGCTCTTCGCACTCTTTATGGTCTTCGGGTGGCTGCAGCAGAGCTTGCCGATAGGACTCGATCACCTCCCAAGAATAAGTGGAGGGATACAGCCGCTCGACACGGATACGTATCGGGCCGAGGATTTCTACCCGAGACTCGAGTCAGTGCCGCCGGCGGCCTGTCTGTTCGTTCTGCCACCATGCGGCACGCGCCCCTATCGGCTTAGAAGGCGGTCGTTCTACCCATATTGGCGATTTAGGACCTGTATGAGGGCGAAAACGGGGCCGAAGAGGGGCATTCTTCATATACATCATATGGCTTGCCACAAATTGATGAACATCTGATGTAAGTTCGGTCGGTGATTTTGACGGCCGCGGTCAAGTGGGACGGGTGTCCCGGTTTCTCGACGCTGGTTCGCGTTGGGATAGGTATCGCTGGTGTGGTCCTAGAAGTACTTCGGCAAACCTGCTTGTCGCAGAACCGCGTTCGCCGTATGCCGAGATTTGATTTTGGCGTCCACCGGGAAGTGCTTGTTGCTGAGTGGTGAGAACCATATCTCGTGATCGCCCCTACCTTGGCGCAAAAATGAACAGCCCGCGGTGGTAAGGATTTTTTTGACTTCTTTGGTCTGATTCGAGCCCATTCAGGCGAATGCCGACGTTGTCTTCTCTGACACCAAGGTGAATTGAACCGGACGGGGAAGATCAATCCCATTCAATTCGACGAGTTCCGGAATCAACTCCTGGAGTAAGCATAGGGTATCACCAAAACGATCGGGCGGACAATCGTTTCCTCGCTCCGCCAGCAGTTCTCATTTTGAGGGGAGCCGGGTGATGAATAGATATTTAAATATCGACTAGACAAATTACAACAGTCGGAGTAAGCTTCAGATGTGGCGATGGACCGGCAAAGAACGCCGTACGACCACCTACGAATGGATTGAAGATATCCCTCTACGAGACTCCAGCGATGCGATGCACGTTGGGTGGGTCAGCGTACTGGTCACCGGCCAAGACGGCCGGAAGATCTACCGCAACAGCTTTATCACCAATCATGTCTTGAGTGCTGACTCCGTAGCCGAGATCGTCGCTACCAGTTGTTGCGCACCACCCGAGGGCGCAGAGCCCGGTTCTTTGCCGAGCTCGGTGTGGTGGCCTGCTACTGGTACCACGAAAGCTGGCAGGCACAGATGCGCTTCATGATTACCCAGCTCGAGCTACCGGATCCCGGCAGTTAGTGACAATCACCTTCTCCCCCTCGCTCCCCTCAAAATGAGAACTGCTGAGTTGTTGCGTAGCTGCGGCCAACAACT
>JBKHED010000040.1:0-23382 GCA_046540995.1 Spirochaetaceae bacterium
CCCGCCTGTCGGGCCGCTTCCATCGCCGCGTTGAGGCTGCTCGAGCCGATTACGTTAACCGCCGGAAGAGCGCAGTGAGACTCCTTGCAGTACTCGTAGATCTCGGTGAGTTGATTACCGGTTACAATTCCGGGTTTGGTCTTTAGTTTAGCCATAGTGAATATGCTCCTTGATAGGATGTTTACGCAGAGGATTGTACAGAGAACACCCCGGATGTTGCAACGGATGGGGATTTGATCACAATATCCGCCGATCCCGACTCCCGAAGGGAAGGCGGAGTCTATCGGCGGCTCTGCTGGAGCCGGCTCACGGCGGAGACAACCGTCCGTCGAGGCAGAAACCTCGTTAGCAGTAGAAGAAGCTTAAATCGGAAGCCGTGGATCGCCACCCGCTTGCCCTTCAGCATGGTGCGATAGCCGTACTCCGCCACCTCCTGAGCCGTTGGGATCCCGGGCTTGGAAAAATACTTCGCGGTATTCATCCGAGCCGCCTCCTGAAACTCGCTCCGGGTGGGACCGGGACAGAGGGCGGTAACGGTGACGCCCCGCTCCGCGAGCTCCTCGGAGAGCGCCTCCGAGAGGCTTTGTACGAACGCCTTGCTGGCGTAGTAGGCGGCCATGTAGGGGCCGGGCTGAAACGCCGCGGCGGAGGAGACGTTGAGTATTCTACCGCCGCCTCGGGCGATCATCTCCGGCAGAAAGAGCCGGGTTACACAGGCGAGGCTGACACAATTGACCTCGAGCATGCTCACGAGCCTCTTGATATCCATCTCCGCGAACTCCCCGAGGTCGCCGATGCCGGCGTTATTGATGAGCACTCCCGGCACAATCTCCCGTTGCCGAACGCTCCGGTAGAGCTCCCACGCGCCTTCACAGCTGGATAGATCGCTCTCGATCACCTCGACCTCTGCGTCGTATTGCTGCTCGAGATCAGTGGCGAGCTCCCGGAGGCGATCGAGGCGCCGGGCGGCGATAACGAGGCTATATCCCTCTCGGGCGAGTATGCGGGAAAACTCCAGCCCTATGCCGCTGGAAGCGCCGGTCACGAGAGCCCAACTGGTCATAGATGGAGCTCCAGACGGTTCTCTTTGAGAGCGGGTTCCTTCTCACTCGCCTCATTGAGGGCTGCGGCCCCACCAACGACGGCTATGCTCGCCCCGTCGAGCGCTTTCAGCAGGCGCTGAGCGGCGAGCCGCACCTCTTCCGGGGTGAGCTCTCGCAGGCGGTCCCGCACGGACTGTCTCAGCTCGTCGGTGACGCCGATAAGATCGCGACGGAAGCTCACCATACCCTGCTCCCGCGGAACCATGGGCCGGAGCTCTTTGCCGAGGAGGCCGATAAGGGTGAGCTCGAGCTCCTTCGAGTCCACCGGAGTGGAGGCGAGCTCTTCGAGAGCGTTACGGTACGCCTGAAGGGTGCGGTAGACCTGAGGATCCCGGTAGGATCCGAAGAGAAAGGTGCGCTCGGTAGCACTGTTCGAGGCGAAGGCGCCGTACGCCCCGCCCTCCATTCGGATCTTCTCCCAGAGCGCACCGGTACGCATGAGCTGCGCGAGAGCCTCCTCGCCGGGCTGTTCCGGGGAGCCCACCGGAGAGCTCCGAAGCGCCATGGCCACGAAGTTTACCGAGGAAGAAACCGCGATCCCCTCGACTCGGGGAGCACAGCTCTCCGGCAGTCGGGCCTGGACGGTTTCCACCTCCAGCCGCGGAGAGTCCCCCGGGGGAATCTCCGAAACGAGGGCACTCAAACGCTCCGCAACACCTCCGCGTATCTCCCCGTCGCAGGTGAGGTTGACCGAGAGACGGTTGCTTTCGATCACCCGTCGCCGAAGCTTTGCAAGCGTCTGGGCCACCTTCGGGACGCCATCTTTTTGGGCGAGAGCGTCGAGGAAGCGGAGCTGCTCTATGCCGTGCCACTGCTCGTCGACAGCCGAAGAGGCCGAAAGCAGCCGAGCGGCCCTGTTCATCGCGTAAGAGTGTCCCGAGGGCACCAGGGAGGAGACCATGTCGTTTCGCACTTCGTAAACGAGATCTTCCAGGCGCCGATGATCGGAGAAGTCCGGCTCCAAGAGAATCCGACGAAAGAGCGATAGCCCCTCGTCGAGCCTCTCTTCGAGCATCTTCACCCTGACGTTTAGCATCATGCGGACACGGTTGGGATCCGGCACCGTAGCGGAGGAGGCCACGGAAGCTCCGATTCCGCCGGTGTGCATGTTGATTTGCTGCAGGAGCCGGTCGTAGCTCATCCCGGGAAGGCCGGTTTCGGTCAGGGCGTGAGCGAGAAGCGGAAGGTATCGCTCCTCCTCCGGAGTGAGGTCATGGAGATCAAAGACAAAGTCGACGTAAACGATGCCGTTGGTAAAGAGCGTGTGACTGTGGAGCGGGACGTCGCCCATGGGCTCCCAGTACCCGGGGATACGTACCACCTCCCGGGGTATGTCATGGAGCCGCAAGAATGGGATCTTTGCGAGCTCTTCCGGCGGGTCCGGAGCCTGTTGGAGCTCTCGGAGCTCCCGATTTTCCTCTTCGAGGCGTCGCCGCTCCTCCTCGCTCATGGCATCCGCCATCTGCGCGAGCTTCGAGCGGAGCTCCTGCGCCTCCCGCTCGGCCATCTCCGAATCAGGCTTTACGATCACCGTACTCCGGTGAGCATTCTCGAGGAGGTACTCCTTGATCAATCCCTCCAGGTACCTCGGATTCTCTGAGAGCGCTTGGCGGAGCCGGGAAAAAGGAGAGCTGAAATCGAGGTAGTCCGCCGGGTGAAAGCCGTGCATCCAGCCGCGCATAGACTTCCGCATAAGCCGGAGTCCCTGAGGCCCTCCCCCGCGGATCTCCCGGTTGCGGAACTCTATGCGCCGCAGGGAGGCCTCCACTAACTCCGGGTCGAGCCCCTCCTCCGCCAGTCGGCGGAGAACCTCGTAAATGAGCGATTCGATCTCCTGCTTCTTGCTCTCCTCGGTTCCGCGTAACCCTACCGAGAAGACCGCCTGCCGGAGTTCGGTCTCATAGCCGGTGGGAGCGGAAAGATCCTCCCCCAGACCGGACTCCACGAGAGCCTTTTGAAGCGGTGAGCCGCTGGTACCGAGGAGGAGATCCGCCAACACGCCGAAGGCGAGGGAGAGATAGGGATCCGTGGAGGGAAAGAGCAGCCAGTTCACGGTTACCGAGGATTTGCGCTCCTCCCCGGGGCTGCTGCCGTCCGCGGGATAGTAGACCGTGAGCTCCCGGGGCTCCTTCCACGCTTTCTGCAGTGGAACATCAACCGCGGCTTGCTTCCTCTCGAATCGGGAGAGAAATCGCTCATGCAGAAAGTCGAGGTACCGCTGGGTAGGGATATTGCCGTAGAGAAAGATCCGGGCGTTCGAGGGGTGGTAGAACTTTCGGTGGAACTCGACAAACTGATCATAGGTGAGCTTCGGAATCTCCCGGGGATCACCTCCGGAGTCCTCGCCGTAGGTAGTGTCAGGAAAGATCGAACGGTAACACCACTCCGACGCTATCGAGTCGTGGCTCGAATAATTGCCCTTCATCTCGTTGTAGACGACGCCGGTGAGGGTGAGCCGTCCTTCTTCGTCAAATTCCAGCCGGTGCCCTTCCTGTCTAAAGAGCTGTCGCTTGAGCTGCGGAAAGAAGACCGCGTCTCCGTACACCTCCATCATGTTGAACAGATCCTGCTCCACCGTGGAAGCGGCGGGATAGATCGTCTTATCCGGAAAGGTTATGGCGTTGAGAAAGGTGTATACGCTACCTTTGAGAAGCCTGAGAAAGGGGTCCTTTACGGGAAAGGACTCGGAGCCGTTTAAAACGGTGTGCTCGAGAATGTGGGCCACACCGGTGCTCTCCTCCGGCACCGTCTTGAAGCCGAAGGCGAAGAGATTCTCCCGATCGTCGTTGGCGACGTGAAAGATCTCACAGCCTGACTCTATGTGTCGGTAGAGGAGCCCCCGGGCGTTATGGTCCGGTAGCTCCCGTTCCGAGAGCAGCTCGTAATTCAACTACTTCCTCCTCAATATCTCGGTTACAACGAGGGCGCTGTTTTCAGAAGCTCTCGGCAGGAAGCGCTCAAAGTCAACCCGGGCGTTGGTGTCCGCCTTGTCCGAAATGGTGCGAACAACCACCGCCGGTATCTCATTGACCCGCGCCACCAGGGCAACCGAGGCGCCCTCCATTTCTACCGCGTCCCCTTGGAGCTCGGAGCGCAGGTAGCCCATCTCCTGGTAGGCGCGCCGGTTTACGAAGCGGTCGCCGGTGAGAATCCGCCCGATGCGAACGGTACCTTCCGGCAGCTCCGTTGCCGCAGCCCGCCGTACGAGCTCCGGGTCACAGGTGATAATTCGGTGGTCCGTATAGGGAATCTCCCCGAGCTGGAATCCGAGGGCGCGAACGTCCATGTCGTACTGCAACGTCTCCTCGGCGACTATCATGTCCCCGATCTCGAACACCGGGTTTATCGCTCCCGCAACGCCCGTAAAGAGGATACTCCCCGGATCGTACCGGTCAATCAACCGTTGGGCTACCATGGCGGAGAGGCTCTTACCCACGCCGCTGCGGGCCACGATTACCTCCCGCCCGGCGAAACGTCCCGTGTAGACCGGATATCCCTTCCACGGCTCCTCCCGGGCGGAGTCCAGTCGATCGAGAAACGCCGAAATCTCCCCATCCATGGCGCCGAGCAGCAGAACCGGCTGGGAGACGCGCCCGGTGCTCTCCTGATCGGTGCTCATACTCAGCGCCACCCCCTGGTAAACCGTTCGATGCGGTCGAGCCCCTCCTGCAGCCGTTTTCGGGGAGTGGCGATGTTTATCCGCATAAATCCGTTGCCCTCCCCGCCGAAAACGTGGCCCGGGGAGAGCCACACTCTGCCTTCCTTACGCATCGCCGCCGCGAACTGCTTGGGCCCGAGTCCGGAGCGGGAGAGGATCGTCCTGAAGTCGAGCCAGGTGATGTAGGTCCCTTCCTGTTCCACCGCCCGGACCGTCTCGAGCTTCTCCTCCAGGTAGGAGCAGAGCAACTCATAGTTCTCCCTTAGATAGGGGATGAGCTCGTCGAGCCACTGCTCGCCCTCTTCGTAGGCAGCGATGGTCGCCTCCATGCTGAAGAGGTTGGGCATATGCGCCCCGATACGCTCGAAGGCGTCCCGTACCCGCTCTCGCACTATCTTGTGGGGAACCACGGCGTAAGCCGTAAGAAGACCGGGAATGTTAAACGTTTTCGACGGGGCCAGAGTCGCCCAGGACCGGCGTGAGACGCTCTCTCCGAGGCTCATATATGGAACGAACCGGTAACCGGGAAAGATGATGTCTGCGTGGATCTCGTCGGAGAGAACAACCACATCGTAGCGCTCAGCGAGCCGTGCCACCTCCTCGAGCTCCTCACGCCTCCAGACCCGCCCCACGGGGTTATGGGGGGAGCAGAGAACAAAGAGGCTCGCCCCCCGGGCAAAGGCATCCTCGAGAGCCTCGAAGTCCATTTCAAAGTAGAGCTTGTTGCCTCGTTCGACCTCCCTGAGCGGAGCGGTTGCTACGACCCGATCGTGGGTCTGGATCGCCTTGAAAAAGGGGAAGTAGACCGGGGATTGGATCACCACCTCGTCTCCGGGATCGGTGTGGATCTCGATCGCCCTGTGAACAGCCGGCATTACTCCCGGCACGTAGAGAAGCTCTTCTCGCTCTATCTCCCAGCGGTGCCGGCGGGAGAACCAGGAAATGAAAGGATCGAAGAAGCTGTCATCCAGAAGCGGATAGCCGTAGATCGGGTGTTCCACCCGCTCGGCGAGTCTTCGCTGAATGGCCGGAGCTACGGCGAAGTCCATGTCCGCTACCCAGAGGGGCAGCTCGTCGCGGTGAGCGAGATCCCACTTGAGACTACGACTATCTCGTCTCTCGTGGAGGTCATCAAAGGAGAAGCTCATATCAGCTGTACTTTACTGATTACTACTCGTTCTGGCCACCGTCTGGCCGAATCAGCAGGTAGGCGGTTTGGTCCTGCACCTCCGTCTGAATCTCTTTCAGGCGGCTCTTTAGGTCCACGTAGCGATCAATCAGGCTCTCCCGATCAACGGATTACCGGGGTGAGAGGTCCCTCGGGGCGGACTCCTCGCCGTCGTAGTCGTCGTAGTCGTCCTCTTCGTCGAAGTAGTCCCGCTCTATTCGCTCGAGATCGAGGTCATCTACCTCGTCATCCCCGAAGTCTTCGGCGTCCTCAACCTCTTCGAGGTCGATATTACTTCTTCCGAACTGTTCGCTCCAGTCGTCGCTCTCCATGTCATCAAGAGAGTCGCTCCAATCCGAGTCTTCGTCCTGAAGATCTTCATCTTCCTGCTCTCGATACTCTTCCAGGCTCTCGAAAGCTTCGTCCTCACCGTTCTCGTAGTCGGACATTCCTCTCGGCTCCTTTGCAGTGGCCTAAATCGAATGATAGTCTTCGATGGTGGAACTTTCAATGATTCGCCTGCGGGCCGCGGTAACCGCGTCAATCCGTCACTACCTAAGCCGGACGGGGTATCTCGAGGTTGAAACCCCCCGGCTCGCACCGACGCCGATACCGGAGAGCCACATCGAGCTCTTTAAGACCACCCTCCGACAACCCGGCTCCCAAGAAAGAGAGCTCTACCTCCTGCCCTCCCCGGAATACTGGCTCAAGCGGCTGGTAGCCGCCGGTTCCGGTAACATCTTCGAAATCGCAAGAGCCTTTCGGAACCTCGAGGAGCGCGGCCCCTATCACCGCCCGGAGTTCACGATGCTCGAGTTCTACACCATGGAGGCCGACAGCGCCGATTCCATTGCGATAACCGAGGAGCTCCTCCGGACAGCGGCCGCGGAGATCGAAGAAGGATTGATCGATCCGGGTATTCGCGAGAGTCTCGGGGAGAGCGACCCATACCCGGTCCTAACCATGTCCGAGGCGTTTCACCGCTACGCCGAGGTAGATCTGGAGGAAAACCTCACCTCGGAGGCGATCTCCCGAACAGCGCGTCGGCGAGGCCTGGGGGTTTCCGAGGAAGAGAGCTGGGAGGACCTCTTTCAACGACTCTTTCTTACCTTTGTGGAGCCTGAGCTTCCGACGGAGCGACCGCTCTTTCTCACGCACTATCCCGCGGCAATTCCCACCCTTTCCCGGCAAATTCCGGGGACTCCCTGGGCCGACCGGTGGGAGCTTTACTTCCGAGGTCAAGAGGTGGCAAACTGTTACGGTGAAGAGACCGATCCGGAGCGGATAGCTACCTTCATGGCCGATGAGGCCGCTAAGAAGCAAGCACACGGTTGGATGCCCCATCCGGTGGATGCTGGGTACCTCCAAAGAGCTGGAGAGCGTCTCCCGAGCTGTTCCGGTGTGGCCCTCGGTGTGGATCGCCTTATTATGGTCTTGGCGAGTGAATCCTCCCTCGATGGGGTGTTTTATTTCCCCATATCTGATATAGTGGGTAAGTAATCACACAACAGAACAGATCTGATAAGGAACACCAATGGTAAAAGCAGGTCAGATCGAGAAGGGCATGGTCATCATGTTCAAGGACCAGCCCTATCTCGTGGCGGAGCGGGAGTTCGTAAATCCCGGCAAAGGCTCGGCCTTTACCCGCTGTAAACTGAAGAGTCTCGTCTCGGGACAGGTCCTGAGAGAAACAATTAAGACAAACGAGTCCGTTGAGGAAGCAAACGTTTTCCATAAGCAGGGGCAGTTTCTCTACTCCGACGGAGCCACCTACCATTTCATGGACAGTGAGACCTACGAGCAGTTCGAGGTGCCTGTTGAGGGGCTCGAGGAGAAGGGACGGTTCATGCTCGAGGGAGAGAGCTACGAGGTGCTGATGTGGGAGAACAAGCCCATCGACATTAACATCCCCCTCAAAATGGTGCTTTCGGTGACCGAGGCGGCGGAGGCGGTGCGGGGTGATACCGCCACCGGCGTGACCAAGACGGTGACCGTGGAGACCGGCGTGCAGGTAAAGGTCCCGATCTTCATTAAAGAAGGCGACAAAATACTGGTAAACACCGAAAGCGGCGAGTACGTGGAGCGGGTAAACCAGTAAGCGAGGTATAGCAGAATGAGAGTTACAACGAAAGGCCGGTACGCCTTGCGCGCCATGGCAAACCTGGCGGCATCGGCGAACGGCTCACCTAAGCCGATTAAGCGCATCGCTGCGGAGGAAGAGCTCTCTCCGGAGTTTCTGGAGCAGATCTTCTTCCGCCTCAAAAAGGCGGGGATCATCGACTCCGTTCGCGGTCCCGGCGGGGGCTTTATGCTCAAGAAGGAAGCGTCGGAGATCAACGTTCGAGAGATCTTCGAGGCGGTTGACGAGGGGCTCGACATCACCCCGTGCTCCAACTGCACCATGCAGGGTGGCGGAGACGTCTGCGATCTCATCGAGACCTGTCTCGTCCACAACATCTGGAAGGAAGCGGCGGCACACATTATCTCCTTCTTCGAGGGAATGACGCTGCAGAGGATCCTGGACAGAAACCAGGACAAAGTCGATATGCTTCTTTCCGGCGAGCGAATCGACGTCGGTTAACCTTCCGGCTCTTCTCCCCTTTTATCCGGCGTCGTATCGACACCAAGCAGTCGTTCCGGCGCCGGTGTCTTGATGTGAAGGTCCCGCTGCGGAAAGGGAATCTCCACACCCGCCTTTTTGAAGGCTCGCCAGATCTCCAGGTTCAGCCAAGCGTACGCTTCATTCTTCCGCTCAGCGTTTTCGATCCAGGTCAGAAGAATCATCGTAATCCCGGAGTCGTCGAAGGACCAAACCCAGGCGACGGGCTCCTTACCCGGAACCCGGAAGGGGCATTCCACCGCGGCGCTCTGCATCACCTCCCTAGCCAGATCCAGGTCCGTGGCGTAACTCACCTGACACTGGTTACGTATAATGATCCGTGCATTGTCGTAGGAGTAGTTGTGAACCGAAGCGTAGGCGATCTGCGCGTTGGGGAGGATAATCGTCTCGTTGGTAATGGTGTTGATAACGCTCGAGAGCAGCTTTATCTGTACCACCGTCCCCTCGATACCCTGAACCAGTATTCGATCCCCCTCCTTTACCGGCCGGGAGAGAATAATCACGAGCCCCGCGAAGAAGTTGCTTACCGCCTCCTGTAAGCCGAAACCGAGACCGATACCGAGAACACCAAAGATCACTGTCAGCGAGGCGAAGTTGATCCCCACCATTGAGAGCCCGATAATGAGCACCAGGACCATGGTGAGATATCGCAAGAGGCTCACTATGGAGAACCGCCGGGAGGGGTCCATACCGATGCGGTACTTCAGCGTCTGGTCGGCTACCTCTTTGACCAGTTTGGAGGCCCAGATCGCTAGGTAGATCACCGGCAGGATCAGAATAATCGTCACGATTGAAATGGAGGTGCCCCCGGACTCGTAGAACGGCTGGTTCAGCACCCGAAGAATCGTGGCGAAGTAGCTCACCATTCTGGTTCCCAGCAGCCGGGCGACGAGGCTGCCGACAAGCAGTGCCAGGATGAGGCGAGTCACGAGCCTCAGGATTCGAAGGATCCTGACCTGCAGTTCCTCGCTCAGGGAGGTCCGACGGATAATCCGTCGGGTAACCCGCCGAATGAGCAGAACGAGCAGTACCAAGCCGAGACTCGGAAGGATAAGCTCCAGCAGCAGTTGCAAAAGAGTTACTTGAAAGCCCACGCCAAAGAGAGTGATTGGTTCCGTGAGAAACGTGGGAACGGTCATTCTCGTATAAACGCCTTGAGCTCCTGCGCCCGGGCTCCGTCGATCATACCCCGGACGCGGGCCGCATCGATGAGCGCCTCGGCGTGATAGACCGCGTGAAGCCGTAGCCCCGCCTCGGCCAGTTCCTTGCGCGCGTCTCCGCGCTCAATGAGCACGACCAGATCTTCTACCTCGAGCCCCGCCTCGCGCAGGATCCCCGCAGCTTCCACCTTGCTCGTCGCCCGCGTCACCAGGTCGTCGAGGAGGAGCACCCGCATCCCCGGGGCGTAGGCTCCCTCCACCTGATTGCCCGTGCCGTGAGGTTTCGGCGGGATCCGGGGATAGATCAGGGGGACCCCCATTCGCGCCGCAAGAGCCGCCCCGATCGGCAGACCCGCCGTGGGTATCGCCGCGATCGCCTCGAAGGTAAGCTTTCCGGCGATCGCCTCATAACGATCCAGGGCGCGGCTAAAGAGCTCCGGAAAGGAGGGGATCCGTCGCAGGTCGATGTAGAAGGGGGAGTTCTTTCCTGATTTTAGGGTGAACTCCCCGAGCTTAAAGGACTCGCTCTCCAGAATCCCCTGGAGCACCGGGTCCATCGGATCCGCACCACCGGCCGGGGACTCTTCGGCCGAGGGGCGTGGTCTCTCGGCCGCGGCGCGCGAATTGTCGGCCCCGGGGCGTGCACTCCCGGCGCGAGGATTCCGCGCCCGCTCCACCCCGCTCCAGCTCGCCGCCCGGAGCTCCTCCGCCGCCACCGCCGGATCCTCGGCCGCGGCGATCGCCCGGGCCGCCACCAATAGAAGCCCGAGGCCGTCCTTTCGGGAACCGGCGGCCACCGCCGGTGGCGCGGCGCCCCCCTGGGCGCCGATACCCGGTGCCAGGATCCACGCCTCGGGATGAGCCTGCCTCAGCTCTGCGAGGATTTCGGGAGTGTTACCGCCCACCACGATGCCAACCCGGTCCGACCAGGAGAGCGCCTCCGCCGCTACCGTCCGGTAAAGGGGACGCCCCTCGAGGAGTCGGCCTTGGAAGGTCTGAGCGGAGGGATTCGAGGTGCGGCCGAGCACAAAGAGACCCTTGTCGTCGTAGGCAAGAAAGGGCTCCGCCGCGTCCCGCCCCATGTAGGGCGCCACGGTTACCGCATCCGCGGTGAGGTAGTCGAAGGCGTACCGGGCGTACGCCTCGGCGGTGGAGCCGATATCGCCGCGCTTGCAGTCCAAGAGCACCGGAATCTCCGGCGGCACGAGACGAATCGTCTCAGCGAGGGCGCGGATTCCTTCGGCGCCGTGCTGCTCGTAAAATGCGCTGTTCGGCTTGTAGCACGCCGCGAGGCTCGAAGTCGCCTCGATAACCCGGCGCGTCTCGGCCACGATCGTCTCGAAAATCGGAGCACCCGCCGAAATCTTTACCCGGGGGTCGAGGCCCACACAGAGCAGGGAGCGCCGCTCGTGGGCGGCGGCTGAGAGCTTTTCGAAGAAGTTCATTCCGTTACCTCCTGGCCGTTGGGAAGGCCGTACTCGCGAGCGAGGAGGGGGAGCGTCTGTTCGGGGGAGCGGAAGAGCACCGCCTCGATTCCTAACTCCCGAGCTGCGGCGACGTTCCGGGGTAAGTCGTCGATGAAGAGGGTTCGTTCCGCCGCGGTGCCGGTAACCGAGAGGAGATGCTCGTAGATCTCTCGACGGGGCTTTACCATCCCCAGGAGCCCGGAGATGACCCCCGCCTCGAAGGTGGCGTACCAGGACGATCCGGCAACCACGAGGTGAAAGAAATCGACGGGCATATTGGAGAGCAGAAAGGGGCGATACCCTTGACCCTTCAATCGCTCCACCCACCGGAGCATCGGCTCGTTCATGCTGCTCCAGCTCTCCCGATCCAGCGCTGAAAACCGTTCGACCCGAGCCCTTCCGGCTTCGTAGCCGTAGGCGAGAAGCGTCTCCTTCCAGTACCCCTCGAGATCGAGCTCCCCGGAATCGAGACGATCTCGGTTCGTCCCGTAGAGCTCAAGAAAGAGTCCCGAGCTGCAGCCGAGATCGGCCCGAATCTCTTCCAAACACTCCTTGCGCTGCGGGAGGGTCAGTACATTTCCGTAGTCCAGGACAATTGCATCTACTTCTTTTCGCATAGTGCCGCCGCCGCTATAATACCGGGGCGGTGGACCCGTGAAAACCGAGGAGAGGTAACCAATGCGAATTTCCGAAGAAGAGTCGCTCTTAGTAGTGGTGGATGTGCAGGAACGGCTCCTGCCGGTTATGACCGATCCGGAACGGCTGACGGACCGGATCGTTCGGCTCATAGAAGGCTTCGGCATCCTCGAGCTCCCGATGATCATGACCGAGCAGTACCCCCGCGGCCTCGGCCACACCGTTGAGCGCGTCGCAAAGGCGTACGCCAACGCCGGCGGCGGGGAGATCATCGAAAAGAGCGCCTTTAGCTGCTGCGACGAGAGCGGCTTTATGGACGCCGTCGATCGGGCGGGAAGACGGTCTATTATCCTCGCCGGTATCGAGAGCCACGTCTGCATGCTCCAAACCACCATGGACCTCGTTGCAAAGGGGTACCAACCGGTGATTCCCACCGATACCACCTCCTCCCGTTTCGCCGAGGACAAAGAGACCGCTCTTCGGCGAATCGATAAGGAGGGAGGCATCCTGACCACCTCCGAGTCCCTTCTCTTCGAGCTAACCCGGGTTACCGGAACCCCGCGATTCAAGGAAATTTCACGTCTGGTCAAGTGATCAGTACGTTCTCTCTATGAGCAGGGACAAATGGACCAAGGCCGCCGAGCTAATAGGCGGCGCCGAAAGTCTCGTCGCCTTTACCGGCGCCGGCATTTCCGCGGAGAGCGGGGTGCCTCCCTTTCGTGGGAAAGGAGGCATCTGGGAGAAGTGGGACCCTCAGGTGCTCGAGCTCTCCTACTTCTACAGCCACCCCGAGGAGTCATGGAAGGCGATTCGGGAGATCTTTTACGCAACCTTTCGAGCGGCGGAGCCGAACCCAGCGCACAAGACCCTGGCGTTCTGGGAGGAGATCGGGCTTCTCACGGCGGTGATAACCCAGAACATCGACGGCCTCCACGAGCGCGCCGGGAGCAAGCGGGTTATTCGGTACCACGGCAATAGCAACTACCTCGTCTGCACCGAGACCGGCAAGCGCTACCCGGTGACCACGGAGTTGATCGAGCAGAAGGTGCCCCGCTCCGAGGCGGGGGCGTTGCTGAAACCGGACTTTATATTCTTCGGCGAGGGTATTCCGGAGGACACCGCTCGGGAGGCCGAGCGAGTCGCCCGGGAGGCGGATGTGATGCTGGTCGTCGGCACTACCGGCGAGGTCTACCCCGCGGCGCTGATGCCTCGGGTAGCAAAGGAGAACGGGGCAACCCTTATTGAGGTGAACACCGCGAAGAGCGCCTACACCCGAGCTCTTACGGATCTCTATTTGGAAGCTCCCGCAAGCGAGGCGCTACCTAAACTGAACGAGTTGGTGCGGTAGCGCTTGCAATCTCACCACCGGAAGTCTAGAATTCCGGACATTATGAGCAGGAACGTAGGTTTTGTCTCCTTTCGGTTTTCCGGAACCGACGGGGTCTCCCTGGAGACCAAAAAATGGGCCGATGTCTTTGAGCGGAACGGGTACGACACCTTCTACCTCGCGGGAGAAGCGGACACCCCCGCCGAGCGTACCATGGAGGCCGAGGATCTCCACTTTCAGACCGAGGAAGCTCGGACGCTCTACGAGGAGTGTTTTCGTCAGCAAGCTCGGCCCCGGGCCCTCACCAGGGAGATTCACCGCGTTCGCTCGCGGATTAAGGACGCCCTCTACGAGTTTATCGAGCGTTTTGATATCGATCTCCTCGTTCCGGAGAACGTCATTACCATTCCTCTCAACATCCCTTTGGGCATCGGAATCACCGAGACCATCGCCGAGACCGGCATTAAGACCATCGCCCATCACCACGATTTTTTCTGGGAGCGAAAGCGGTTTCTGGTCAACTGCGTCTGGGACTACCTGAACGCCTGTTATCCACCCCACCTCCCCACGGTTCAGCACGTGGTGATCAATACCTCCGGGCGAAACCAGCTCGCCCTGAGGACCGGTATCGCCTCCATCCTTATCCCCAACGTTATGGACTTCGAGAATCCGCCCGAGCCGATGGACGAGTACGCCGCGGACGCCCGGGAGGCCCTCGGTATCGCCGAGGATGAGCTCCTCGTTCTCCAGCCGACCAGAGTAGTACAGCGAAAGGGAATCGAGCACGCCATTGAACTCGTCGCGAGACTCGACCGGCCCGCGGTTCTCGTGATCTCCCACGCCAGTGGCGATGAGGGGTACGAGTACGAGCAACGGGTTCGAGAGTACGCGGAGCTGCTCAAGATCCGGGCGCTCTTCGTGGATGACCTGATCGGGGATGAGCGCGGCACGACCGAGGAGGGTCGCAAGGTGTACTCCCTGCAGGACATTTATCGCCATGCGGACCTGGTCACCTACCCTTCACTCTTCGAAGGTTTCGGCAACGCCTTTCTCGAGGCGGTCTATTTCAGGAAGCCGATTCTGGTGAACAACTACTCGATCTACTCCCACGACATTAAGCCGAAGGGATTCGAGGTGGTGGAGATGGATGACTTCATTTCGGCGCGGACGATCCGGGAGACCACGCAGCTTCTCGACAACCCGAAGCGCATAGCGGAGATGGTGGAGCGGAACTACGAGCTCGCCCTGAGGCACTTCTCCTACCGTGTTCTGGAGAATAAGCTCATCTACCTGGCTAAGTCCTTCTACGGCGAGGAGGGGCACCACGGCAACCACGGCTGCGAGTAGCCCGACGGGATGCCCCCCTAGGCGGTATAGCGCAGCCAGACTACTTCGAACGCCTCGAGCTCAAAGGAGAACGTCGTCTTGTCGTCACGGTTACCCGCCAGGCGGTCGCCGCTTATGAGCTCCTCGAAGACCGGATGCTCCGAGAGGCCCAGAGTGCTTAAGGGCAAAACGAGCTCCGCCAGGTCGTCGGTGACGTTGTGCACCGCCAGAACCCACTCTTTCTCCCCCTCCTCGTTTACCACCGGCCCCCGCAGGAGCGCGAAGAGCGCCGAGGTGGTCTCCAGAACCAGTTGAGGCGAGGCGGGCTTAAACGCCTGGCTCTTTGATCTCGCCTCCAGGAGCGCCTTATACCCTTCGAAAACGTGGTAGCGCAAGCTGCCCTCGTCATGAAGCGCATCCACCGTCTCATCGTAGTTTAGTTTCTCCCGATTGATCGCCCGATTGCTGCCGCTCTCCTCTACGCCCTTCTCCCAGTTCGTGGAACCGAGAAGGCTGTGCACGTAGATCGCCGGGAGACCCGCCAGGGCGAGCATAATCGCCTGGGAGACGAGAAAGGTCCGGGAGCGCTGCGTGTCAGGGAGCGCGGGGTTCACAATGGCCGAGAGATAATTCACGTTCATCTCGTAGGGGATTTCGCCCTTCGCAGTCGCCTTGTAGGAGATCCGCCCTCCCCGTGACTCTACCGTCTCGATCATCGCCGCTACTTCCGAGTCCGGCAGAATTCCCTGAGCCGGCAGCAGCCCCACTCCGTCGTGGGAGGCGCAGAAATTGAAGAAGCTGCGGTCCCGCTGCTCCGAGGGGAGGGTGCTCGCCCACTGCTGAAGGTAGGTCGCATCCTCCCGAATCAGCGCGTGCAGAGTAAGGGGTGGCAGCGAAAAATTGTACACGAGGTGCGCCTCATCGCCGTCGCCGAAGTAGCTAACGTTCTCCTTGTGAGGGACATTGGTCTCGGTGATGATCATCACCCAGGGAGCAAGCTCTTCCAGGATCGAGCGCATCAGCTTTACGACCCGGTGGGTATTCGGGTGGTGAATGCAGGGGGTCCCGATCTCCTTCCAGAGGTAGGCGATCGCGTCGAGGCGCACGATCTGGGCACCGCGCTCCACGTAGCCGAGAAAGACGTCGAGCATCTCCCGGAGAACCTCGGGGGTTGAAAAATCGAGGTCCACCTGATCCCTGCTGAAGGTGGTCCACACCTCTTCGGGACCGTGGGCGGTCTCGAAGGTGTGCGTCAGCGGCAGTGCTCGAGGACGCACTACCTCGGAGAGATCGGTCCCTGGGGGGACGGTAATGAAGTACCGGTCGTACGGCTTCTCGTCCCGGAGGAACCGCTTGAACCAGTCGCTCTCCTGGGAGCAGTGGTTCAACACCAGGTCCGCCATAAAGCGAAACTCGTCGGCGATCGCCTCGATTTCCGCCCACGCTCCGAGCTCGGGATTCACCTTCCGGTAGTCGATTATGCTGAACCCGTCGTCCGAGGAGTAGGGGCAGAAGGGCAGAATGTGCACTCCCGTTACGAGCTCGTCCAGCTCGTCCCGCAGGAAGCGGTGCAAATAGCGCAGGGGCGGCCCCTCCTCCCCTCGGAGGGTGTCCCCGTAGGTTATCATTACCACGTCCCGCTCAGTGAGAGGAAGCGCGCCGGTCTCCTCCGGGGCGGCGGATGGCGGGTGCAATCGACCGCGGTACCGGCTCATGAGCTCTTCAACAAGATCGAGAGCCGTGCTCTCCTCGCCATAGATCTCCGTGATAAGCGCCCCTATTCTCTCATTCATACCTATGACGATAGGCTAACCCCCGGGGGAAAGCAAGGCACCCAATCGAGGATGGAGAGGCTGCTATTTGCAATGGCCGCCAAATTCGGTAGCCTCCTGGAACGATGAAGCTCTACATCTTCCACTACCATTTGCAACCCGGAGGCGTCACCGGCGTCATAAAGAGCTCGGTTCTCGCGGCCCGAGAAGAGATCTCCGATCTTCAGGAGATCGTCCTGGTTACCGGCGATCTCTCCCATACCGACGAGCTCCTCCGGGAGCTCGGCGTGGGCGTTCGCCTCCTGTACATGCCGGAAATCGGATATCTCTCCCTCTCGCAGTTGAGCGAACCCTCCGGGAGCAGCGTTCCGGAGCAGCGGGCCTCGGCAGAGGAGAAGAAGCAGATTCGAAAGGCCGAGGCCCAACGGCTGGCGGGGCGCATTCGTAGCCGTCTTCTCGGGGAGTGCGAGCCGGGAACCGCGGTCTGGTGGGTCCACAACTACCACCTGGGTAAGAACCCGGTGTTTACCGACGCCCTGCTGCGTCTCGCCGAAGAGCGGGAGGATGTTCGTCTCCTGCTCCAGATTCACGACTTCCCCGAGGACGCGCGATACGCCGGCCTCCGCTATCTCAATCTCCTGCTCTCCGGCTCCGCCTATCCGATCGGACGTAACATTCGATACGCCGCCATCAATAGCAGGGATCTTCGCCTCCTGCGAGAAGCGGGCCTGCCGGAGGAGCTCTCTTTTCTTCTTCCAAACCCGATTGGACGCGCCGCCCCGGAGCGTTCGGCAGGGAAAACGGAGCCCGCGCAAGTCCGAGAGCGGCTCAATCGCGCCTTCTCCCGCAACTTCCCCCTCTTCGATCCGGAGTTCCCGATTGCGCTCTATCCGGTGCGCACCATTCGGAGAAAGAACGTCATGGAAGCGGCGCTCCTCGTTCACTCCCTGAGCCTTCCGGTCAACCTGGTGGTGACCCTCCCCGGGGTCTCTCAGCAGGAGAAGAACTACTCCGCCATGGTGGAGCACTCCTATAACGAAGGGATAATCCGGGGCCTCTGGGGAATCGGCACGGAGTTGGACGCCGCGGGGGTCCGTTTCGAGGAGCTCCAGGGGGCCGCGGATGTTTTTGTCTCCTCCTCCGTACAGGAGGGCTTCGGCTTCCAGTACGTCGACTCTCTCCGGTGGGGAAAGCCTCTGATAGCCCGGGATCTGGCGGTCCTCGACGACGTGCGACCGCTCCTCCCGGGGGCTCACTTCTACAAGTGTGTCTCGGTGCCGACCTCTACGCCTTCCCTCTCCGACATTCGGCCGATGCTCAAAATGCACTATCAGGAGCGCCTCGACCGGCTGGAACAGACGCTTCCGGAGGGGCTCTTGCGTCGGCTGCAGGGGGAGGTAGCGGAGCTACTTTCAAGGGACACCGTGGACTTCTCCTTCCTAATGCCGCAAATGCAGTACACCTACGTCAAGGACCTTCGGGACGACGCCTTCCGGGCGGATGTGGCGGCACTCAATCCTGAGACCCTGGAAGCCCTGAAAGCGGGGCTGGAAGAGCGTGAGGGAAGGGACTCCGCCGACGCTCTTCGGGAGGTAGAGCGCCGTTTCGGGTTTCGGGCTTACGGAGAGCGGCTCCGCCGGATCCTCGACTCCTTCGGCAGAGGCGGGGACCGGCAAGGCCCTCCAGGGGAGCGCGTTCAGGAGTCTCTACTAGAGGAGTTCGCCACTATCGACCAGCTCAGGCTCCTCTTCGGATAGCGCTCCTCACCCGCCTCCTCTGGAGCTCGGCCGGCGGCCGACTATTGTGAAGCGCGTCACATATAGCGGCACGAAAGGTGCGTCCGCTTGCGTGGGGGCGCAAAACCGGGTATAGTGGGTGAACACAATCTCCCAAACACACCGCTCCGAGTCTCCCCCGAACGTCGGGCAGAGACTCGGAAATCTACTGTTACGAGGACGCATATGCCTAAAAGGATGATTAACATCGATGGTAACGAGGCGACCAGCAATATTGCCTACGCTTTTAGCGAGGTCGCCGCGATTTACCCAATCACTCCCTCCTCCCCGATGGGTGAGAAGGCTGACGAATGGGCCGCGGAAGGAAAGAAGAACCTCTTCGGCCAGGAGCTGCAGGTTATCGAGATGCAGTCCGAGGCCGGTGCTGCCGGCGCGGTTCACGGATCCCTCTCCGGCGGGGCGATGACGACGACCTACACCGCCAGCCAGGGACTGCTCCTGATGATCCCAAACATGTACAAGATCGCCGGCGAGATGCTGCCGACGGTGTTTCACGTCTCCGCGCGATCCATCGCCGCCCAATCTCTCTCCATTTTCGGTGATCACTCCGACGTAATGAGCGTGCGCATGACCGGCTTCGGCCTGATCTCCTCGGCTAATCCCCAGGAAGCGCAGGACCTTGCCGCTATTGCCCACCTATCCACCCTCGAAGCGAAGATCCCCTTCATTCACTTCTTTGACGGGTTCCGAACCTCTCACACGGTCAAAAAGATCGAGGCCCTCGAGTACGAGACGCTTCAGGAAATGATCGACATGAAGTACGTCGAAGAGTTCCGCGCCAACGGGCTCAATCCTGAACGCCCCCGAACCAAGACCGGCGCCCAGAACCCCGACGTCTACTTTCAGGGGCGGGAGACGGTAAACAAGTACTACGAGGCAGCTCCGGCTGTGGTCAAAAAGCAGATGGAGCTCTTCGAGAAGAAGACCGGTCGAAAGTACGAGCTCTTCCAGTACGTAGGTGACCCCAACGCCGAAAAGGTGATCATCGCCATGGGAAGCGGCGTGGACACCATAGACGAAACGGTGAAATACCTCACGAAGAAGGGCGAAAAAGTCGGTGCGATCAAGGTTCGACTCTACCGACCCTGGTCGATGGAAGACTTCAAGGCGGCGCTCCCGAAGAGCTGTAAGAAGATCGCCGTTCTCGACCGGACCAAGGAGCCGGGCGCGCCCGGTGAGCCTCTCTTCCTCGATGTCTCCCACGCCCTCCGAGATACGGATATTATGGTGATTGGCGGACGCTACGGCCTCTCCTCCAAGGAGTTCACCCCTCCAATGGTGAAGGCGGTCTACGACCACCTCGATGGAAAGGCGTTCCATGACTTTACCGTCGGAATCGAGGACGACGTGACCAAGAAGTCTCTGCCGATCAAGGAACTCATCGACACCGAGCCCGAAAGCGCCACCCGGTGCAAGTTCTGGGGATACGGCTCCGACGGTACGGTCAGTGCCAACAAGAACTCCATTAAGATAATCGGCGAGGAGACGGACCTCTACGTTCAGGCGTACTTCCAGTACGACTCCCGGAAGTCCGGCGGATACACTGTCAGCCACCTCCGCTTCGCCGAGGAGCCGATTCAGTCGGAGTACCTCCTCACCAACTGTGACTTCATCGCCCTTCACCGGCCGCAGTACATCGGTCGCTACGACATTCTCGAGGGTATCGTAGAAGGCGGAACCTTCCTCATTAACTCCAACGAGGAGCCGGAGAAGGTTTTCAACACCTTCACCAAGGATATGCAGAAAACCATTATCGACAAGAAGGTGAAGGTCTACACCATCGACGGCTTCAAAATCGCCAAGGAGGCGGGCCTCGGCAACCGCATTAGCACGGTTATGCAGACCGCCTTTTTCAAGCTGGCAAACATCATCGATCCCGACGAGGCGGTCTCGATGATCAAGAAGTACGTGGAGAAGCAGTTCAAGTCCAAGGGTCAGGAAATCGTCGACATGAACTGGAAGGCGATCGACATGGCGATCGACGCTCTCAAGGAGGTCCCGGTCCCCTCCAAGCTCCCGCAGGAGGCAGCGGAGGTTCAGCAGCTCGTTCCGGCGGACTCCAGCGAGTTCGCCAAGAAGGTGATCGATCCTTCCATGCGACTCAAGGGCGACACCATTCCGGTCTCCGCCATGCCGATCGACGGCAGCGTTCCGGTGAGCACCAACCGCCTCGAAAAGGACAACCGCCCCGGGGCGCTCCCGATTAAGTGGGCGAGCAAGCATCCGGCGGTTCAGGAGCTCGACACGGTTCAGTGGGATGAACCCTACTTCGAGTATCCCTCCAGCTGCATGGGCTGCGGTGAGGTGCAGTACATCTACCTCGCCACTCAGCTCTTCGGTAAGCGGATGATGATCGCAAACGCCACCGGCTGTAGCTCAATCTACGGCGGTACGTTTCCGACCACTCCCTATGCCGCTGACTCCACCGGTCGCGGACCAACCTGGGCGAACAGCCTCTTCGAGGACAACGCCGAGTACGGTTTCGGTATGCGCCTGGCGGTGGACGCTAACCGCTTGCAGCTCAAGAGCAACGTTGAGAAGCTCCTGGAAAAGGGCGTCGGCGGAGAGCTCGCGGCTGCGTTGAGAAAGAACCTCGACCTCTGGAAAGAGACCAATAAGAAGGCGATGGATGCGGCGGAGGAGACCACGAAGCTCCTGCCGAAGGCGCAGAAAGAGGCCACCGCTGAGACCAAGCCGATCATTAACAAGATCGTTGAGCTCAAGGACTACTTCGTCGACAAGTCGGTCTGGGCCTTTGGCGGTGACGGCTGGGCGTATGACATCGGCTACGGTGGTCTGGACCACGTTATGGCGAGCGGCAAGAACATTAACATTCTCGTGCTCGACACCGAGGTCTACTCCAATACCGGCGGTCAGTCCTCCAAGGCTACCCCGCGAGGGGCAATCGCCAAGTTCGCCGCTTCCGGCAAAAAGACCGGCAAGAAGAATCTCGGCCTCATGATGACCACCTACGGTAACGTCTACGTCGCCCAGGTAAACATCGGCATGAACCGGGAACAGGTTGCCCAGGCGTTTGTTGAGGCGGAACAGTACGACGGCCCGTCCATTATCATCGCCTACAGCCCCTGTATCGCCCACGGGTACGACCTCAAGTTCTCAATGAAGCAAATGAAGAGCGCCGGGCAGTCCGGCTACTGGCCGATCTACCGGTACAACCCGGCCAACCGCATGGTTGGAGAGAACCCCTTTACCTGGGATTCCGAGGAGCCGACTATTGACTTCAAGGAGTACACCAAGGGCGAGATCCGCTACCGCGCTCTCGAGCTCTCCCAGCCCGAGGAGGCTGAACGGCTCCAGAAACTTGCGAAAGAGGACAACGAGCGACGGATCGAGGAGCTCAAGAAGCTGCAGCACGAGGAGTAATCCTCCTCGGTTGGTGTCGCTTCTCGGCGGCGCCGACACCGATTAGAGAGAATAAAGGGCCCCGGGGCGAACGCTTCGGGGTCTCTCTTTTTGTAAGGGGATAGATATCTCAACTAACTGAGTCGGCCGCGTTGCTTCGGGGGGCGGTTTCTCCCACGTGAGAGAGTTCGGGAAAATGTAGGGAGAAGGTGCTTCCCGCCGCGGGGCTGCTCGATACGGTAATTTCACCCCCGTGGGCTTCCATAATGTCTCTGCACAGCGGCAGCCCCAGTCCCGTTCCGGGCTCCCCGTCGGTGCCGAGGGTGGTCGTCTTCTTCTCCTTCTCGAAGAGCTCCGGCAGACGCTCCTCCGAGATTCCCACTCCGGTATCCGCAACCTGGATGGAGCCGTTATCTCCCTGACGGACGGTTATGGTATCTCCGGCTCGGCAGAACTTGACCGCGTTGGAGAGGAGGTTAAAGAGGAGCTCCCGAAAGAGCGCGGGATCCGCCTCGACCACCTCTCCCGGAGGTAACTCGTTGCGAAACTCGATGCCCTTCTCATTGAGCCGTTGATCCAGACTGAGGCGCACCTGATTAGCCAGAAAGCGCGGCTCCACGCTCTCTCTGTTAATTTCGATCGTCCCAGACTGTAGTCGGTGAAGGTTGAGAAGCTGCGTGGTCATTTCGAGCAGTACAGCCACGGAGCTCTTGAGATCGCGGTAGACGCTCCTTCGGTCCATACCCGGAAGCTCGCCGTCGGACTCTTCCAGAAGCTCGAGCATCGAAAGAACGCTGCTCAGCGGCGATTTGAGGTCGTGGGAGATCATCGAAAGAAAGGTATCCTTGATTCGGTTTGCGTTTTGCGCCTGCCGCCGCTCCCGCTCGAGGATGCGCTCGTTTTCCTTCTGCTGACTGATGTCGTGGAGGATGACGAGAAAGTGCACCTGCTCATCGAGCTCGACGACTGAGAGCGTCACCTCCACCGGGTGATAACTTCCGCCGGCGCAGCGCTGGAGCCACTCGAAGCGGGTAACGCCCTTTCGCCGGGCGGTGGCGGCGTGGCGCCGGAGGCTCCGTTCGGTGGCCGGGTCCAGAGCGCCCCATCGGGCGAGAATGTCAAAAACCCCTTCGCCGAGAAGCCCTGTTTCGCCCTTCAGGCCGAAGAGCTCCCGAGCACTACCGTTGTAGGCGAGAACTCTATCCCCGTCGAGAAGGAGGATCGCGTCCGGGGAAGCGTCGAGAAGGCGGCGGAATCGCGCCTCCGCCCGTCTCGCTCGGCGGACCTCGGCGGTAAGCTCCCGCTCTTTCCGGCGCAGCTCCAGCTGCGTCATCGCCTGAGAGGCAAGGGTTTTCAAGATTCCCACATCCTCTTCCCTCAACGACCGAGGGTTGTAATCGATGACGCAGAGGGTACCGATCACCTCGCCGGTGGGCGCGGTCAACGGAACACCGAGATAGAAGCGCAAGTAGGGCTCCCCGGCGACCATCGGGTGATCCGCGAAGCTGGGGTTTTCCCGGGCGTCTTGGATCAGGAGAGGCTTGCCCGTGAAGATTACGCTACTGCAGAAGGTTTGCCTTCGTTCGGTCCGGTACGTTTCCATACCCTGGGCGGCCTGCACTACCTGCTCCTCCCGTCGCATAAAGGCGATAAAAGCGCCGGGCATCTTTAGGAGTTTCGCCGCGAGGCCGGTGAGCTCGTCGAACTGTTCCTTTGCCTCCATCGCCACTTCCTCATAGTCGGAGAGCACCTCGAGACGTCGTTCTTCGTTCTTTGGATAGAAAAGCTCAAACATCGGCGTTCGCCTGACCGCATAGGTACCTTACACCTACTCCGTGCCGTACATCTACCCGGTAGCATTGCCGTATGCGTATATTCGAAAAACCAGGGAGGTACTATGAAACCGACGCAGAGAGAGAATCGCATGCAACCGCTACATATCGGCTTCGTACCTATGGCGCTCCTTGTGGCGCTTCTCCTGACAGCG
>JBKHED010000041.1:0-23293 GCA_046540995.1 Spirochaetaceae bacterium
CGTCCTCTATAGATGAAACACCGTCAAGCGCTTCCTCCGTCCCCAAGAGCTCCCCCAAGAGCTCCAAGAGTCCCCTTAAAGGCCCGCGAATCGTTTCGGGGAGCTCATCCAAAGCGTCCAACGCCCCAAAGGGCGTCTGCGGCGCAGTCAGTATACTCCCCTCCGTGGCGGTTCCGCCACGGTCCTTGCCGCCGAAGCGCCCTTGCGGTTGACAGCAAAGAGCCCCCGACGTAGCCTCTCAGCCATGGCAACGATAGAGCGAGTTCTCATTCTTGGTGCCGGTGCTCTGGGCGCGATGTACGCCCGGGCAATGGCTTCCGTTGAGGGGGTTGAGGTTTCCTTCTTGGCCGACGAGAAGCGAGCGAAGCGGCTCAGGACCGATGGGGTAGTCGTGAACGGAACACTCCTCGAACTCCCGGTAAATCCTCCGGCGGGCACCATCGATCTGCTGCTTGTCGCTCTAAAGCACCACCATCTCTCCGCGGGGATCGAGCTTGCCCGGCCCTACGTGGGAAACGAAACGCTCATCGTATCGGTAATGAACGGAATCGAGAGCGAAAGGACGCTGGCTGAAGCCTTTGGTCCCCAGGGAGTTGTGCACTGTGTAGCCCTCGGCATGGACGCTCTCCGCGAAGAGAATAGAGTGAAGTACACCCGCATGGGGCGCCTTCTGATTGGACGAGGCTACTCGGAGGTGCCTTCAGAGCGGCTCGAGGAGCTCAGCGCTTTTTTCGACTTCTGTGGCATAGAACACGAGGTACTGGAAGACATACTCCGGGCGGTCTGGAACAAATTCATGCTCAACGTGGGGATAAATCAGCTCTCGGCGGTCCTCGGCGCACCCTACGGGATCTTTCAGAAGGAGGAGTCTGCTAAACGACTCCTTCGGTCAGCGATGATCGAGGTGGTCGCGATAGCTGAAGCGGAGGGCGTCAATCTTCATCCCAACGACATAGAACCGTGGTTCGACATAGTCGCCACCCTCTCCCCGGAGGGCAAGACATCCATGCTCCAAGACATCGAGGCGGGGCGAAAGACCGAGGTTGAAATGTTCGCCGGCACCGTGGTCGCCTTGGGCAAGAAGCATGCGATCCTGACTCCTCTCAACGAAGCGCTGCTCGAGATGGTTCGCCTGAAGGAGCTCATGGCGAGTGCGTAACCGTGCCTCGGCGCCGGACCGGCTTCCGACACTGTTGCCTCCGTCCCCAATTCCTGCGATTCTCATAGGTGTTAATGAAAAACAATGCGACCAAGCGCGGACTTCCCTACGGAGTCAGCCGTTACTATAGATCTCTGAGTCGGTGGACCGACCCTGCCGTCGATCCAATAGCTGCTCAGTTCGAACCCAGGGAAGAAGAAGAGAGTCGTCTCCACTACGAGAGTGACGACCCGATCGGGGACACTCAGTACGCCGTGACCGGTCGCCTTATTCACCACTACCGGGATCGAGTGCTCCTCCTCGTCTCCGACCGATGTGCGACCTACTGCCGCCACTGTTTTCGACGCCATTTTACCGGCAACAGTACGGGCCGAATTACCCATACTGAGCTCGAAGCGGCGATCTCCTACATCAGGGAGCACGGCGAAGTGCAGGAGGTTCTCCTCTCAGGGGGTGATCCTCTGATGCTCGGTGACCGGGAATTGGGCGAGATCCTCTCCCGTCTCAGAGCCCTCCGGGAAGATCTCGTCTTTCGCGTCTGCAGTCGCGTACCGGTGGTCCTCCCGGGCCGAATCACCGAGCCGCTGGCAGAGCTTCTCGGCAGCTACGCACCGCTCTGGTTCGTTACTCATGCAAACCACCCGGGGGAGATCACCGAGCAGTTCCGACGTGCCATTGAACGACTCCGACGGCACGGCACGGTTACGATGAACCAGTCGGTTCTCCTGAGAGGCGTAAATGATGACCCCGATACCCTCGAACGTCTCTTCCGTCAGCTTCTTCGAGCGGGGGTAAAGCCCTACTACCTCTTTCAGGGCGACCTCGCCGCGGGCACCGCCCACTTCCGAGTACCCATCGAGCGGGGCATCGAGATTATGCAGACCCTGCGCTCCCGACTATCGGGGATGGCGCTCCCGACCTACGCCGTGGACCTCCCGGAGGGCGGGGGCAAAGTTCCAGTCGAGAGCCACCTCCTCCGGATCGAGAAGGATTGGTACGTCTTCCGAGGCCCCCAGGGAAGCGAGTACCGCTACCCCCGGGAAGTCTGACCGGCCACTTGCCCCGGCTGCACGGTTTGAGCCAAGATGGGTCATGGACGAGGCTACCATGTTCGCCAACCTCTCACCCCTGGACCACCGATATCGCCATTCGAATCCTGCCCTCTTCGAAAAGCTCAGCGCGTATCTGAGTGAGGAGGCGAGCGTCCGGTACTGCCTTCGGGTAGAGGCGGCACTAACGACGAGCCACGCTGAACGCACCGGGAAGCTCGAGGAAAGCTCCCGACGAAAGTTGGCGGCGGCGGCAGAAGAAATCGACCCCGCAGAGGTTTACGAGGAAGAGGAGAAGACTCAACACAACGTCAGGGCGATTGTTCACGTCTACAAGCGACACATTCCCGAGGAGCTGCGGCCGTTGGTTCACCTCGGCGCGACTTCCGTCGATATTCTGGACACCGCCCTGGCGATGCGAATGCGGGATGTGACCCGGGCCGTCCTTCTTCCCATGCTCGCCACGCTCCTCGGCCGCCTGATCGAGCTCGTGGATATGCACGCCGAGCTGCCTCAGGTCGGGAGGACCCACGGGCAGTTCGCGGTTCCGGTGACGGCGGGTTTCACCTTTGCCGAATACGTTGCGCGGCTGGGAAGGTGTCTTCCTGAGATCGACCGTCGGGCCGGGGATCTCCGGGGAAAACTGCGGGGCGCTGTGGGGGCGTATAACGCGACATCGCTCATAACCGAGGATCCGGAGGATCTGGAGCGGCAGGTGCTTAAGCGCCTGGACCTCGAGCCGGCGGGATACGCCACACAAATAGTGGAGCCCGAATACCTACTACGTCTCGTTCAGGAGTTCAACGTCGCCTTCGGAATTCTCGCCAATTTAGCCGACGACCTACGGAACCTGCAACGCTCGGAGATCGCCGAGGTCCAGGAGCACTTTTCCGCGACTCAAGTCGGCTCTTCGACAATGCCCCAAAAACGCAACCCCTGGAACAGCGAGCATGTGAAGAGCCTCTGGAAAGCCTTCGCTCCACGGATTATGACCCTCTATATGGATCAGATCTCCGAGCATCAGAGGGACCTGTCCAACTCAGCCTCCATGCGCTTTCTTGCGGAGTACATCGCCGGTTTCGCCGCCGCCCTGGCACGAATGGACCGCATCGTCGCGACGCTTCGCGTAGACGGAGATCGAATGCGGGAGAACATCGACCGGGCCGGAGGATCCCTTCTTGCGGAGCCACTCTACATTCTTCTCGCCCTTTCCGGGGAGGATGCGGCTCACGAGGTGATCAGAAAGCTCTCCTTACGCGCCCAGGATGAGGGACGGAGGTTAGAAGATCTCGTTCTCGAAGACGAAGCGCTCTCCGCTCGCCTAAGGGAGCAACTGCGAAAGGTCTCTCGGCTCGAGCTCACGGCGTTCCTGCGAAACCCCGGCGCTTACACAGGGAAGGCGGCGAAGATAGCAAGAGACGTTGCTGATCGATTTCGGCCGGTCCGGCGAAGGTACGAGAGTCGGACTAGCAGCTACTCCCCACGGCGTTCGGGAGGAAACTAAAGAACAGTGGTGTTCGACCCTCGGCTACATCGTAGAGAAAGTCAGAGGGAATAAGATCGCGGCTCCGAAGACCAAAACTGCTATCTTCGGTGAACACATTGCACTTGCAGAGCACCTCAGTGTCCAGGGCGGTATCCCCACTCTTGTACGGCGAAACAGGAGTGTACCAGACCTCGCCAATCCGTCGTGCCCCCGGCAGCGAAGCTGCCGACTCACGGGTCTCGCACGCCGGATTACGCTCCCAGCGTACGAAGTATACACGACCTCTATGGAATCTCATAGCTGTTATACTATCACGCAGCTCCAATAAGTTCAAAGCAACCGTATGTCCAAGTTTACTTGATCCACAACCCCCTGGAGGATACGGAGGGTATGGAGAGGGAAGCGTTCACATAGAGGAAGATGTCCTCCCAGCCGTCATCTACGCCCTTCTGCGCATCGACCCGGGCAACGATTCCCGCCGTACCCACGAGCGGGACTATATTGAATAGTTGCATAGAGACATCAAACTCCGTTCCGAGGTAGTACTCTTCGCCCCATGCAATGCCGCCGCCGAAATCTCCGTAGAAAGAGCTCTCCGCGAAGAGAGAGACGCCACCGCTGAGAAAGTTGACTCCCAGAAACCGCTGCTCCCAGAGTCCGAGAGGAATTAGATAGCGGAATGAAGGAAGGATCTCGTATCCTCCGTCCCCGCCGTCCCAGTTAACACCGCCCCGGGGACCCACGAGATCTCCTCCGCTTCCTCTACTGCTCGCTCCGCCCCGGACACTCAGACCGAGGGCGTGATGCCACCAGGGAAGAGCGCGGACTGCTCCGACGCTGGAAACGGTTTCCACTAGGTCATCCCGCCTGTCGAGAAGCTTCGGGTAGTAGCGTACAAGCAAATCCGCCCCCTCCGTCCGTTCCCCGTAGAACGCCTTCGGGGCGGAAATTGAGCTCCGAACAAGCGACAACCCCCCGGTCAGGAAGATCTGGTCTCCCGTGACCACGGCGGACTCATTCAACTCTCCGAATGACATGGAACGAGGGCTAAGCCAGCTGTTCTCGACTCCCACGGACCACGATGAAGTGAGACGTACGCTTTCCCCAACTCCGTGGCTCCGGAGCAGGGGGACTCCTGCGGTGAGCTCGTTCACCAGCTCCGCTTCGGCCAGATTGTCTTCCTCCTGATACTCATAGGAGAGCCCGTAGGAGAAACTCACCGGACCAGGTGCGAAGCTGTAACTCACTCCGAGAGATGGTTGCTGTAGTTCGGGGGTATAGAAGAGTGTACCCTGGAGCTGGTGCCGCTGCAGCGTGCTCATCGCAAGGAAAAAGGTACCCACCGAAAGCGCCGGCACCTCATCGAGGGTACCGACGACGCCGGCCAAGGGAAACCAGAGGAGCGGTCGGGGAAGATCCCGGTACCGTTGAGACTCTATGCTACTATCATCGGGGCCGGGTCTAGGCGCGGCGGTTTGTCCGGCCGTCGCCGCCACTTCCGTGGTTTCTGCCTGAACCACCTCCTTCGAAATCACACCAATGGGTTCCTCCGTCCCCGGAGCACTGGGCGCGGCCCAGAGAGAGCTTCCCGTGGTGTCGTAGCTTCCGTAGATGAGCCGTCGCCCTCCCGGGCCGCCACTCTCCGAAGAATCCGCATAGACGGCGCCCCAGGCTGCCACGGGGTCCCGGAGTAGCCGAAGGAGCTCCCCGGAGACGAGATCCGCTTCGTAAAGCTCGGTTCTCGGACCATGATCTGAGGCGAAGAGTATCGCTTCGGGGCCGCTGAAGCGGGGAAAGTAGACCGGTGGGTCCCAGGCACTCGTCAGGTTTCGGATTTCTCCTAGACTCCAGGCAGGCTTGCCCTCGGAACTTCCCGAAGGGTCTTCATCTCGGCGGACCGCGGCAATGAGCAGGTCCTGCTCGCCGGCGGTATTGGCCACAAAGGCGATCCGCTCGCCTCCCGGGGACCAGACGGGGTACTTCACGGAGGTGTTCTCCTGGTCGAAGAGCACCCGACTCTCACCGCTTTCGGGATTCACCGCCAGTAGCCTGAACCTGCTTCCGACTCGCTCCGTCACAACAGCCCGTTCTCCGGTCGGTGAGATGGCCGGCTGTTGAAATCGGACGCCATCGGTGAGCCGCACGGGCTCCTCCGTCCCCAAATCGCCCAAATCGTACCGGTAGAGCTCCGAAAAGGAGGAAAGCCCCGCCGGATGGCCCGGGTCGGGCCGCACCGAGGTAAAAAGAACCGTTCCTCCGTCCCCGGAAACATCGAACGAGTAGGGATCAGTCAGGCTAACGGTGAGGATTCGCTCCGCTGGGCCTCCGAGTTCTCGGGCCCGCCAGATACCGGGAGCCTCCTCATGGGATCGGGCGTAGTAGAACCAGCCGTCCTCCGTCCCCAAAGGGAGGTACCAGTCGCCCTGCCGGACCGGGGAGATGCGCTCTCTGCCCCGGCGGCTGGTCTCTGGGGCGTACTGCTCCTGGAGGTGGGCGGCCATTCGGACATGGAGCTCCCGAGCCTTCACACCGGTGACCTTTCGAACCGCGCGGGGTATACCGAGAATAGGAGCCCGGGCGAAGGTCTCGTGTATGCGCGCCATCACCTCCTCGCCGTAAGTCTTCCGGAGATAGTCGACGTAGAGGTAACCGGCCACGTAGATGCGGTCCTGCGGAGCGTAGGCGGAGCCGAACTTCGACTTCTGGTAACTCCAGAGCTCCTTCTCATTCAGAAAGGCTTCGTACTTCATTCGGAAGAAGGGATTAGTTCCGCGCCCGCCGGAGCTGTAGTAGCTCTCGTTGGTGACGGTAATTCCTTCTACAAGCCAGCCGGGATAGAAGAGCCCGTGCGCGGCGGTAAGGTCGTGACCGAAGAGGTAGGACATCCCACCGAGTACTCCCTTCCGGTTGGCAAAGTGGCAGTAGTGGGTGAACTCGTGAATAAGGAGGAGTTTGATCCAGCTCTCGCCCCGGGCACCGAGCCATGGACCGGATGGGGAGGTAACGAAGAGATTTAGCTGGTGCGGAAAGGGGGTGTAGTAGCCGTTCGCCGTGGCGGTCCGCCCGCGGATGACGACCGGGACGTCCTCCGGATAGTAGTCGAGGGAACCGGTGACTACCTCGTACACCTCCTCGGCGTAGCTCGCTGCCTCCAGGGCGACAGCCTCGTCCGAAGGCTCATAGATAAAGCGAAACTCTCCGACTTCCAGGACCCGCCACCCCTGGTAGGGGGCGGTGGTGCCGGAGCCCGGGCCCGCAGATTCAGCTACCTGGCCCGCAGATTCAGCTACCTGGCCCGCAGATTCAGCTACCTGGCCCGGTAGAGCGGGGGCGGTCGTGGCGAGGAGGCAGAGAAGAAGCAGCGCGATAAGCGGTTTCACTAGATCTCCGTGGCCTCCGTGGCGAAGAACTTCATTCCCTCGCCGGCAAAGACTTCCTTTAGCTCCATAACGATCTCTTTTATCACCCTCGCCTCGTCCGGCTCGACGTACGCGAAGAAGACAAAGTTCTCCTCCGGCCAGACGTGGTCGCCCCGGCGGGGACCGGATCGACCGACCCCTTGTACTTCGGGAAAGAGGGTGTGGTGTCGGCCGACCTCCCGCTCGGCGAGGCGGTCGAAGAAGTCCTCCTGCACCGAGCGGTTACCAATTACTTCTACCCGTATCATGCCGACTCACCCTCCTTCCCCTTCATAACCTCGAGCTCCCGCTCATGGCGTCTTCGCTGTTTCTCCTGACGCTTCGCCGTTCGCTTGTCCGATAGTCGGTTAAAGGCGTAGTAGAGTACCGGGATGAGAAAAAGCGTAAGCAGCGTCGCCACGGTCAACCCGCCGACGACGGTCTTACCGATCGGCTGTACGAGAGAGGCACCTTCCCCCTCGAAGAATCCGACGGGGATGAGCCCGAGGACCGTCGTGAGGGTGGTCATGAGAATGGGGCGAAGTCTGTTCCCGCCGGCGACGACGCACGCCTCGGTCAGGTCGAGCCCTCGTTTTCGCATCAGATTGATGTAATCCACCAGGACGATCGCGTTGTTTACTACGATCCCCACGAGAACCACGAGGCCCACGGCGGTAAAGAGGCTGAAGTTCTCCCCGGTGAGGAAATGGATCCAGATCACCCCGATAAGCGTAAGGGGAATGGCAAAAATGATAATGAACGGATCGAGAAACGACTCGAATTGGCTCGCCATGACGCCGAATACGAGAAAGGCCGAAACCAGAAGTATGTAAATGAAGGTAGTGCCGTAGTTCTGCAGATCCTGGTAGTCACCACCGTACTCAATAGTGAGCTCCTCGTATCCGGGAATCTCCTCGTCGATCGCCCGCTGTATCCGTGGCATCACCTCGTTAATAACCGCTCCCTGGGCAAGGCCGGCGGTAACCTGAATCTGCCTCGACTGGTTCTCTCGGTTTATATTCACCGGTCCGGTACTCCGTTTGAGACTGGCAACGCTGGAAAGCGGTATGCGCCGGCCGAACTGGTTGACCACGAAAATCCTGTTGAGGTCTGGGATCTGATCCCGGCTGCGCTCATCGAGAATCAGCAAAATGTCGTACTCCGAGCCTCCGGTTCGGTATTTGCCGGCGGTAAGGCCGTCGATGCTCGCCCGAACCTCCTCGCCGATGGTGTTTACGTTGAGGCCGAGGGAGTACGCCTTGTCCCGGTCGATTACGATCTCGACCTCCGGGAGCCCCTCCTGCAAATTGAGCTGCGGCTCCGCCGCCTCAGGCACACGCTCCTCGATAATATCGACGATCCTGTTTCCGACGTCTCGCATAAGCTCTTGGTCGTCCGAGCGGAGCTTAATGACGATCGGTTCCGTCCCTCCCCCGGGACCCATCTGCTGGGAAAAGCTGAAGGCCGCCGAGGGAAAGCTCTCGAAGTGATCTCGGAGCTTTGCTTTCACCGTCTCGGAGTCATCGATCCGCTGATCGAAGGGCGGCAGGGTCACGGTGAGCGTTCCGCGGTATTCCTGGCTCGCCCCGAGAAAACCGAAGAAGCTCGGCTCCCCGACCTGCAGTATCACGTCCTCGATACCGTTGACCTCATCCCTAACTATCTCTTCCATCTGCCGGAGGACGGTACGCGTCACATCGAGCTTAGTTCCCACCGGGAGCTCAACGTCCACCGCCACGGAGTCCTCGTCCATGGACGGGGTGAGCTCGAATCCCGCCCGGGGTATCATCAGCACGCTTCCGACAAAGATTGCCAGAATAACCAGGACCGTAATCACCTTGTGCCGGAGCACACGGCGAAGCCCGCCCATGTACCGCTCGTCGAGCCAGGCAAAGAACCGCGCCATTCGGTCGTCGATCCACTGGAGGACGCCCTTGAGTGGACGCTGCTTCCTGGAGTCCAGAGGTAGATACCGGCTGGTGAGCACGGGGATGAGAAAGACCGCAACTAGGAGCGATGAGGCGAGGGAAATGACTACGGTAAAGGAGAGGCCCGAGAAGAGCTCTCCGATGAACTCGAGCTGTGCCCGAAAGATTGCTAGCGGTAGAAAGACCGCTATGGTTGTCAGGGTCGAAGCGGTGATCGCCGTGATCATCTCCTGGCTTCCCAGAATTGACGATGCGGTAAGCTTTGCTCCTTTCTCTCGGTATCGGTAGATGTTCTCCAGAATGACGATAGAGTTATCCACGAGCATGCCGATACCGAGGGCCAACCCGGTGAGCGTCATCAGATTGAGGGTGAGGCCGAAGAAGTACATCAGCATCAGGGTCACCACGATGCTCACGGGGATGGAAATCGCGATGACGACGGTGGACTTAATGCTTCGCAGAAAGACAAAGAGGATAATCACCGCCAGGGCTGCCCCGGTTATAGCGGCGGAGGAGACGTCGTTTAGCGAGCTGCGGACGATCTCGGTAGTGTCGTTGATAACGCCCACGGAAACACCCGCCGGTAAGGCGTCGTTGATTTGGGGCAGCCGGTTCATCACGTTGTCCGCCACTTGAACGGAGTTGGTACCGCTCTGTTTCTGGACGATGACGAAGACGCCGGGCTCCCCGTTAATGTACACCGCGCTGGACTCCTCCTCGAAGCCGTCATAGACGTCGGCCACATCCCGCAGCCGAATCGGCACCCGCTCAGGGTTCGGGTTCTGCGCGCTGGCCTCACCCCCGGCGTGGCCTACAACTACGTCCTTGATCTCTTCGACCTCCTCGAACTCCCCGGCGGTGCGAATCAGGTAGTTGAGGTTGCCCTCGGTGATACTCCCCGCGGAGACGGTAACGTTGTTGCCCCGCAGGGCGCCGGCAATCTGGGAGAAGCTGAGCTGGTACGCCTCCAGGCGGTTCTGCGGTATCTCCACTCTGATGAGCCGCTCTCGACCACCTTGAACGTTGGCGATGGCCACCCCTTCGACCTGCTCGATTCGAGACTGGATGGTGTCCGTGGCGATCCGCCTGAGATCCTCGGGCGTCCGATTACCCGAAACCTCCAGCTGTAGGATCGGTATGAGCGAGGGATCGAACTTGAAGATCTGCGGCGAGGTTGCCTCGTCCGGCAACACGTCCTTTACGAACTCCAGCCGGTCCCGCACCTCGTTCGTTGCTTCGGTCATGTCGGTGCCGTAGGTGAACTCCAGCTGCACCTGGCTGCTCCCCTCGGCGGAGGTGGAAGAGATTGTCTCGATGTTGCTCACGTTGGAGAGCTGTCCCTCCAGGGGACGGGTCACCGACTGCTCCACCTCCTCGGGCCCCGCTCCGGAGTAGTTGGTAAAGAGGATGAGCACCGGAGGATTGGTCTCGGGATAGAGATCGATGGCGAGGTCCGAGGCGCTGTAGAGTCCGAAGCCCACCAGAAGCACGAAGATGATCAACAGCGTCGTTGGACGACCGACAACGGTCTTTGAAACACTCATATGCGCCCCTACTCCATCTCGTCCTGGGCTTCAAGAGGCGTGACGGTGTCGATCACCCGCACTCGAGCTTGGTCCTCCAGGAGAGACTGCCCCTGGTAGACCACTCGCTCGCCTGGCTCGAGACCGGAGACGATCTCCAGCTTGTTGTCCACCTCTATACCCGGAGTAACATCTCGCTGCTCCGCCACGCCTTCGTCATTCACGACGAAGACAGTGGTGTCGCCGAAGCGAGTAACCAGGCAGTCCGCGGGAATCTTCACGATTCCCTCCTTCTCCTCGGTAATAATCCGCACCTCCGCAAACATTCCCGCTCTGATGCGCGGGTCCGGTTCGTCGAAGCGGAGCTTTACCTCCAGAGTTCGGGTGGCCGTGTCTACCACCGGACTGAGCTCGCTCACTCTGGCGGCAAACCGCTCCTCGGGATAAGCGTCCAGGCGGACCACCGCGTTGAGCCCTCTGCGGATCTTGGAAATGAATCGCTCCGCCACTTGGGTAACCACTTCGAGCTCATTGGTCCGGGAGACACGCATCACCGGGGTGCTCGCGGAGACGGTCTGTCCCACCCGTCCGGGGACGGATACGACGGTGCCGGCGATCGGAGAGCGCACGGGACTCGCCGCAAAGTTCTGCCCCGGCCGGGAGGGATCAACTTCCGCCACGACCTGGTCCCGGCTCACCGAGTCCCCTACACCCACAAAGAGCTCCGTCAGCTCGCCGTTAGTCTCGGGAAAGACCTCTATGGTCGCCACGGTCTCGATCTCTCCGTTTATCTCGATGTAGTCCTTGATCTCACCTTCCACCGCCGGGGTCACATTGACAGCGAAGACGGTTTCCCGCTCGCCATCCCGTTCTACTTCTCGCGCTCCCGGCTCACCGCGGGCCTCGGTGGACTCACGTTCCTCGTCCCGGCCGTTTTCGGAAGCCCGGGCTTCCTCCTCGGAGTCCGGTCGTCCGCCTCCAGACGGAAATACACCGCATCCGGCGAGGACTAGGAGGGCGAGCATCGGTAGTACAAAGGCTATCTTCCTCATTGGAGAAACTCCTCCATCGTAGTATTCAGTGCGTATTCCAGGTCGAGAAGGCTTGCCAAGACTCGCTGCTGCTCTTGAATGAGCTGAAGCCTGGCGTCCTGGAGATCCACTTCCGCCTGCTCCACCTCCGTGAGATCCCGTAAGCCGTTCTCGTACGCCTGGTCGGCGAGATCATAGGCGCGTTCGGCGAGTTCCACGTTGAGCTCCAGCGCCTCTATGCTCTCAAGGGAGCTCTCGATGCTGCTAATGTGAGAGCGTACCTCGATTTCCGCCCCGGTTAGCGCCTGGTCGAGGTTTAGGCGATTCTGCGTGAGCTGCCGCTCCACGCCCTTGATCTCGTTCCGGCTTTCCGAGCGGGGAAACCACGGATGGATTGGCTGGGCAACGGAAATCGAAAACATGCCGTTTCGCTGCTCCCAGAGGTCGCCGTCCACCCAGCTATCCTCCCAGGGGTCGCCCTGAAAGGTGGGATCGACGTTAAAGCCGAGGGTCAGGCTCGGCAGGGACTGGTATACATTGAGACGGCGCTGCTCTTCGAGAATAGCCGCCTGTTGCTCGAGTCCCTGGATATCGAAGCGGCCGTAGAGCATTCCGTCGTCTATGGAGCCAATCGCCTCTCGTATCCGATCCACACCTGCCGGCGGCTCGATGGAGCCGGTGAGTTGGACCTGCTCGTCCAGGGGGACGCCGATTTCCGTTTTGAAGGACATCATCGCCTGCTGATAGCCGTTTTGCAGCTGCGTCAGCTGGGGACGGAGGTTGGAGACGTCCACTCGAGCGCTCAGGACGGTAAACTCATCCGCCAGCCCCGCCTCGTAATTGAGCCGGGTCTGCTCGAGCCGGCGCTCGGCGGTGCGTATCCGCTCTCGGGTAAGCTCTACCTGCTCCTCCGTCAGCAGAAGCTCATAGAAACTCTTCTGCACATCTCGCTCGATCTCAGCTTTCCGTTTCTCGAGCTCCACCCGGCTCGCGCCGAGGTCCAGGCCGGCGAGGCTGATTCCGGGGGCGAGCGCCGGCGTGAGAGTGAGACTGATGTCGAGACTGGTGGAGAGGTTCCACTGCGGAAGTTCCTCGCTAAAGGGCGCGACAGAGTCGAAGGCGCCGGTTGTCGGATCCGGCGCACCGACCGGCGCCAACCCGGAGGTACTCTGCTCCTCGTTCATCCGCCCCAGGCTCGCCCGGGCGGAGACCTCCGGATAGAACCGGTTCCACCAGGAGTCCCGGACGAGCTTCTTCTGCGCCACGTCTATCTCCTGACTCTGAATACCGAGGTTACTCTCCAGAGCGAGCCGGAGCGCCTCCTCCACGTTCAGAACCCGTACCGACGGGATGGCGGTCTCGGCGGAGTCCTCGCTCTCCTGGGAGAGAGCGGGCATCGCTGTTAGGAGCAGAACCGCCGTGAAAGCTGTAAGCATCGGGGCCATCTTACCGTTCATCTTCATGCCAACCTTCCTGAGAACTTTGATCTATCTCTTCAGGCGCCAGACCGCGCTCAACCAGACGGTAGAGCCGGCGGAGCGCCGCTATTCGCTCCTGAAAGGGGAGGGCTCCGAGGTTTCCGTCGACGACCTCCCGAGTAACCAAAAAGTTCGGAAAAACCGCCAAGGAAAGAAAGGAATCTTTGGGCGCCCGGAGCTCTCCCTTCCGGCGAGCCTCCTCGAGAAAGGCAAAGGCGTCCCGCATCCGTTCCATCGCCTTCCTGGGAGCTCGAATCCCCAAATCCCGGTACCGAAGCCAGTTGAGTACGGTGAGCTGCGTCGGATTGTTGATCGCGTAGGCGGCGATCATAAGAATGAGGGCGTAGAGCTTTTCGGGAAGGGTCTCCAAGTATCGCAGCCTACTGCGCATGAGCTGTGAGAAGTGCGCCTTTTCCCGCTCCACAACCTTCCCAAACATGTCGTCCTTATTCCGAAAGTAAAAGTAGAGACTGCTCTTGGTCATCCCTATGCGCTCGGCGATCCTCTCCACCGTGGCTCCGGAGAAGCCAACCTCCGCTACTACCTCTTCAATGGCGGAGAAGATCCGGTCCGGCTCGAGCATCTCCTCCGTCCCTATCCAGCCGATCCGCTCGATACGCTCCATTTCACCTTCGGACAGCTCCTCCCCGGAGACGAAGCCGCCGAGACAGATTCTCACGGCGTTCTCGATCGCCCGATCTCGTTCCGACGGCTCCTCCGGCAGATCCAAGCCGCGAAAGGTGCTGCACCCTCCCTCGTCTTCCTCGTGGATTCGGTACACCTCCACGAGCCAGTAGATGCCGAAGAAGGGCAGGTAGCGATCCACTACCGGGGGATCTTCCGGGGAAGCGTAGCCGAAGCTTGCGAGTCTATCCGCCAGAAGCTTTCGGTGGCGCAAGACCAACTCCTTAACGTGGAGCTGCTCGAGCACCGGTACTTTTAGGATGTGAATCGCGAAAAAGACGTAATACTCCGGTCGACGCCGAAAGAACTCGAAGAGTCTGCTGAAGTACTCCCGGACGAAGGAAGAAAAGCGCTCTTCCTTCCACTCCTCCAAGGGCACAACGACGGTCTCGAGGAACTCGGATACGTAGCTCTTCTCCATGGCGTGTATGAGAGCAGCCTTGTTCTCGAAGTGCCGGTAAAGGGCGGCCTTGCTCACGCCGAGCTGGGCGGCGACGGAGGCGAGACTCGTATTGGTGAAGTATGTTTCGCTCCACGCTCGAAACGCGGCCCGAAGCACCCGCTCCTTTCCGTTCCGACGCCGCTCTGCACTCATGCGCTCTACCTTCTCACCACAATAAAGTAACCGAACGGACGGTTATAACCGAACAATCGGTAACAGAAATGATACGAAAAATCGGATATGGGTGGCAAGACCGATTGCCGAGATTTGCTGCCAAAAGCCTTTCCTTCCGGTACAACCCCGTGCCCGTTCGCCGGTGTCACTGCCGCTCCCGCAATCCGAGGAGAATTTATGGTGTCTCCGGACGGGATTTGTGCTATCGTTATTTTGGATTTCACCGGTCCGAGCAGAAGGCGTCGATCTCGGCCGCATCGAATCCGGATTGGGGCTCGTGCGGCAGCCGGTTTACAGCTGCTAACAGAAAACTAATGAGCACCGCTTACGGTGCGGAGACTAGGAGGAACATAGAGATGAAGAAGATCACTCTGGTACTGGTGGTGATGCTCTTGGCGGCGGGCTCCCTCTTCGCCACGGGGGCACAGGAGGAGGCGCCTCTCGGCACGGAGGAGAACCCAATTGTCTGGGCTCTCGTACCGTCCGGAGAGACGCAGCAGATCGTAGCGGGGGCGGATGAGTTCGCCCGATTGCTCGAGGAAGAGACCGGGTACGCCTTCGAGACCGTCGTCGCCACGGACTACGCTGGCGTCATCGAGGCTCTCGCGAGCGACCCCCCGGAAGCGCACATGGCAGCCCTCAACACCTTTGGGGCGATCCTCGCCGCGGAGCGTGGCGTTGCGGAGGTTGGGCTCGTGGCGGTTCGCTACGGCCGTCCCTTCTACGACGGCCAGATTCTCGCTCACCGAGACTCTGGCATCGAGAGCGTTGAAGATCTCGCCGGCAAGACCTTTGCCCGCCCTGATCCTAACAGCACCAGCGGCTGGATCGTCCCTACCATCGTCATGGCCGCCGCCGGAGTGGAAGCTCCCGAAGAGCTCGCTGACGTGCTCGACGCCGGAGGACACCAGGCCGTCGCGACGGCGATCTACTCCGGTAGCGCCGACGCCGGTTCGACCTTTATCGACGCCCGGGACGATTTGGAGGAGGACTATCCAGACATAAAGGACGTGGTCGTAAAGATCGACGAGTTCGGGCCGATTCCGAACGACGGTATTCAGTACGCCAACGTCATGGACTCGGAAATGCGTGAAACGATTACCGAGGGGTTCCTCGAGGTCATGGAGACCGAGGAAGGGGCCGCCGCGATGAAACGCGTCTACGAGTGGACCGAGGTTGTTCGACAGGACGACAGCTTCTACGATCCCTTCCGGCAGGTACTGCAGGCGTCCGGTTTGGATCTCCAGGCATTTGTCGAATAGCGAATCGGCTGATGGCACAATATCGAAACGGCTCTCCTGTTCGGGGAGCCGTTTTTCGTGCACCATGGTGGAGCAATGTTAGAAGTAAAGAACCTCACCAAAATATACGATGACGGCACCCAGGCGCTGACTAATGTCAGCTTCACCGTGCAGCCTGGAGAGTTTCTCGTGGTTATCGGTCTTTCCGGCTCGGGGAAATCGACGCTCCTACGCTGCATAAACCGGCTCATAGAGCCCACGGAAGGGCAGATCCTTTGGAACGGGCAGGATATTACCGCCGCCGAACCGAGGAAGATGCGGGAGATCCGGCGTCGGATCGGCATGATCTTTCAGCACTTCAACCTGGTAAAACGCTCGAGCGTGATGACCAACGTCCTCGCCGGGCGCCTTGGCTACGCCAATCCGTGGAAGACGCTCATAAACCGCTTCCCTCAGGCGGATCTGGAGCGCGCTCGGGAGGCCCTCGAACGAGTCGGGATTGCCGACCAGGCCCGCAAGCGCGCCAGCGAGCTCTCCGGCGGCCAGCAGCAGCGGGTGGGCATCGCACGGGCCCTCATGCAGAACCCTGAGATTATCCTCGCGGATGAGCCGGTGGCGAGTCTCGACCCGGTCCTCGCCCACACGATCCTCGGCTATCTCGAGAGGCTGAACAAGGAGGACAAGATCACGGTCATCTGCAGCCTCCACTATCTGGACCTCGTCCAGCGCTACTCCACCCGTGTGATCGGGCTCAAGGACGGGTACATGGTCTACGAAGGGACACGAAAGGACATTCAGCAGATGACGGACGCCGAGTTCAAACAGATCTACGGCGAGGAGGCTGAGCGCATCGGCGCAGGTGCCGCAGCTAGCTTGCAGGAGCAGGAGTCATGAGTGACAACATGGTAGCACGCGGCAATAAGGGCCCCAGAGCTCCCAAGCCGCCCATGGCAACACCGACGGTCGCCCTTATAGCCTCCCTCATCATCCCCGGAAGCGGCCAGATCCTCGCCCGACAGGTTCAGCGCGGGCTTCTCACCCTGGCGGGGATGGCGAGTATGGTGGCCATCCTCGTTTGGCGAATCGCAATCCTCGGCATTCGGGTTGAGGGATTCTGGGAAACCCTCAACCACGCCTTTAACCGGCGTCCCGCCTTTCTCATCTTTGTGACACTTATGGTCATCGGCGTCTGGATCTTCGGAGCGATCGACGCCGCCCGCTGTGCCGGCGCCGGAAAGAAGCGGGGTCAGCCACTTCTCTTCGTTGCCATGATCGCGGGATTCTTCGTCCTGGGCTGGCAGGTAAGCGGCATCGATGTCGGCAAGGCTGTCCGGGAGTTTCCGGAAACCCTTCCGCTCCTCTCCCGGGTGCTCTGGCCCTGGGACGCCGCGGTGGAGTACGAGGAGACCGCCGTCGAAGACACCGCCCGGGTGCTCATCGCGCCGCCGGAGGCGGCGGACCCTGAGAACATCCCCGAACAGCAGAGTCCGGAGGGCGATGAGCCATACATCTACACGGAGCCGAAAGTCGGCGAATTGTCGCGGCAAGACGAGAACACCCTGGAGGTGACCCCGGGCACGGAGATCACTATCTACGGCCGGAATTTCGAGCCGAACAAGGAGACCGCCCTCTGGTGGGCCGACGGCATCGGCAACCGCTTTCGTCTACGCAAAGGTGGCAGATCGGTGATCATCGAGACCGATAATGACGGGAGTTTCGAGGTGACCGTCGATATGCCCTTTCCGGTCCTTGCGAACGAGCCGGACCGGGAGGAACCGTTATACCACACCGTGGAGGCACAGCAAATCTTCGAAGGAGATGCCCGGGCGAGTCAGGCGCTCACGGTCTCTGTCAGCCGGTTGGTGGAGACGATCATTATGGGAATGATGGCGACCCTCTTTGGTATCGTCCTCTCCATACCGATCAGCTTTCTCGCCGCCCGAAACATCATGTCCGGCTCCTGGATAACCACGACGATCTACTACCTCACCCGACTGATACTCAACGTGATTCGCTCTATCGAGCCGTTGATCTGGGCGCTCATTGCGGTGGTCTGGGTAGGGCTCGGCCCCTTCGCCGGTATCGTGGCGCTCACGGTTCACTCCGTAGCGGCCCTGGGCAAGCTCTACTCAGAGGCGATCGAAGGAATCGATCCCGGTCCGATCGAGGCGATTCAGGCGACCGGGGCGAACCGGCTGCAGACTATCGTCTTCGGCGTACTTCCGCAGATGATTTCACCCTTCATCTCCTTCTCGATCTACCGTTGGGACATCAACGTCCGCATGTCCACGGTTATCGGTCTCGTCGGCGGCGGTGGTATCGGGTTTATCCTGGTGCAGTATATTCGGCTCCTGGACTACAGCTCGGCGGGTATCGCGGTCTGGTTTATCGCCATTACCGTGGCCCTTCTCGACTACGTTAGCGCGGAGATAAGAAATCGCCTCATGTAGCGGATTAACGGCCAACTGACCAACAGCGGCCCGGGAGTGGTTCCCGGGCCCGTCTACGGCTGAAGAGCGAGCCGGTTTCCACTACACTACTCTCTATGTCGACGCTACCAATAAGCTTGTCGGTCGCCGTTCTCGTACAACTCAGCTGTCAGACGTTCAAGGTCCTGCTCTACTCGGTAAGGGAGCGCCGCCTCGCCCTAGACTACTTCGTTTCAGCCGGCGGCTTTCCGAGCTCCCACTCCGCCTTCGTCACCGCGTTGACCACCAGCGTGGCACTGAGCAGCGGAGTGGAGTCGGATATCACCGCGGTGTCGGCGGTTTTGAGCATTATCGTGATCTACGACTCCCTACGCCTCCGGGGGCAGGTGGAACGGCAGGCAGAGTTTCTCAACAGGATTCGCTCCGAAGGGTACCCTGAAATCGAGCCGTTTTCCGAACGGGTTGGACACACCTTGCCGGAGGTGATGGCGGGGATTCTCTTTGGGCTTCTGGCGGCTCTGCTTATCGCCGGGGCGCTGCTTCAGTAGGCGGTGTAGTGGACTACCTCATCAATGATGAGGAAGGTCTCCACTCGAGCGACGTACTCTCCGCTTGCCACGCCAATCCGTGGCGGCTCTCGCAGCAAGACCCTCCCGGTTATGACTCTCGGTTTGTTAAAAGTCTTTCCGCGAACGTGGTTGCGTATCGCCTGCTTCACCGCCTCCTCGATGGAGGAGATCTTTCCGTCGAACCCCCGGAGGAGATCCGCGGTTCCCGCCCCGGAGGCGGGGGTGAGCGTGTTGCTGCGCCACGCTTCGTAGCGAGCCCGCTGGAAGGGAGCCATATCGTAGCGTAAGCGGGCGACAAAGGCGTCGTCCGGTCGTCGTCGCGTCGAGATCACCCGGAGCCGCTGGTCTCCCCAGGGGATCCGGGCCACCGGCTGGAGGCTGAACTCTTCCTCCACCTGCCGCGTACGATCGGAAGGGACGTAGCGGAAATCGTAGCCGTAGAGCATTCCGGAGAATACGTGGCGTCCCTCCATAAGCACCCGGACTTCAGGGTCTTCCTCATCATCGGCGTGGATAATTCGGTCCTCGTCGGTCCAGAACTCCCCGTCCAGGTACTCGGTGTCGGCAAAGAGCGTCCCCGGCAGGAAGCACAAGAGCATCGCAATGAGCGCCCACGTACGGCTCATCGGCTGCGAGACGAGCTGCCCTTCTGTTTCTGTCGGTAAACGATTCACGCTATCTGCTAGTATCGGCTGAGACGGGTCGGTTTTGGAGGCAAAGAGCACTCCCGGCTTATCGGCTGTCGAGGAACTGACGGATCGGGTTTATCCTCAGCCGCAGTATGAAGTAGAAGAGCCCGAAACCGAATCCGGCGAGATGGGTTAAGTGCGCGACGTTTCCGCCTCCACCGCTCATTTGGCTAAAGAGCTCGATCGCAGTGAATCCGATCACCAGGACCGAAGCCTTCACCGGGAGTATTCCGAAGAGGAAGACCCGGGCGGTGGGGTAGAAGGTCGCAAAGGCGAGAAGCACGGCGAAGACCGCTCCCGAAGCGCCTAGGAGAAAGACGTAAAACGCTCCGGTGAGCCAGTATATGAGCAGCGAGAAGAGTCCCGCCAGGGTTCCGGTGAGAAGGTAATAGAGGAGGAACTCGTTACTGCCGATCCGCTCTTCGACCTGGGTACCGAAAAAGAAGAGCCCGAGCATGTTGAAGAGAATGTGGGAGATCCCGCTGTGGGCAAACATGTAGGTAAACGGCTGCCACCAGAAGTTGCGCCCAATTACCAGAGCGGGGTTCATGGCAAGAAAGTTCACCAGCCGTGGAAACGCCATGGTAAGAAAGAAAACGCCGAGATTTATGGCAATAAGGATAAAGGTAACGTTGTAGTACTGGTACGGGAGCTCCCGCTGGACTATCGATCGATGGGCCACGAGGCAAAAGGTAGCCCCTCCCCTCTCCGAGGTCAAGTGAGGTAGGATGGGGGGCGATGAAGCGAGGGAAAACGCCGGATCACTACACGGAACGGGCGAGAAAGGGAGGCTACCCCGCTCGATCGGTCTATAAGCTCGAGGAAATCAACCGGAAGCACCGGGTGGTCGAAAGAGGCGCCCGGGTCCTCGATGTGGGCGCCGCCCCGGGCTCCTGGAGCCTCTGGCTCAGCCGACATGTCGGTCCGGAGGGCGGGGTTGTGGCTGTGGACCTCAGCCCGTTGAGCCTCGACTCTCGGCCCGCCAACGTTACCGAGATCACCGGCGACATCTACGAGGAAGCGATTCAGCGGCGCATCTCCGATGCCGGGCCCTATGACGCCGTGGTAAGCGACGCCGCCCCGGCGACCAGCGGGAACCGCGCCCTCGACACCGCCCGCTCCGCGGGAGTAGTGGAGTTTCTCATCCACATGCTCCCCGCTTGGCTCGCCCCGGGGGGCACCTTCGTGGCAAAGATCTTCCAAGGCGGCGAAGAGCAACAACTGCTGCGCACGGTGCGGGAGCTCTTTGACGCGGCGAAGATGTTCAAGCCTCAGGCGTGTCGGAAGGACTCCTTCGAGACCTATCTCATTGGCAGCGGTTACAAGCGTGAGGAGTAGTTGGTGCACCGGGGCACGGAAGGGGCGGCGAAACGGGAGTGGATAAACCCTTACAGTCGCGCTACACTTATCCTCGACCTATGAACTCGCGCCCCTTGCCGCCCCTGCTGATCCTCATCGCCATTCTCTCCGGTTGCGCCACCGTTGGCGACGGCGCCCCGGACTATTCGAAAACCAGGGAGACGGTTCTCACCGAGCCCGGCGACTCCGCGGAAGCGGGACATGAGATCGCCCGGGCCGCCGTCGAGCTCATCGGCCGCCGGGATCTCACCGTCCGGGGCCGGAGGTTCAGCTTCGACTGCACCGGGACTGTTCTGGCCGCATACTACGCCGCGGGCTACGACCTCGCCGCCAACTTCGGCGCCTACACCGGAAACGGCGTCCGCCGCCTCTACATGATGGCCGACGACTACGGTACCCTGCGCAACGATACCCCCCTCCGGCCGGGAGACATCATCTTCTGGGACAACTCCTACGACCGTAACGAGGACCGCCGATACAACGACGAGTTCACGCATGCGGGAATAGTGGTTGCGGTGGAGCGGGATGACACCATCACCTACGTGCACCACAACTACCGACGGGGCGTGGTCATGGCAAAGATGAACCTTCGCCGCCCCTCCGACATGGACCGCAACACTCCGATGCGCATGGCCTCCCACAGATGGCGAGACTCGGACCCCTGGCTCTCCGGAGAGCTCTACCGCGCCCACGGCGCGTTGTACTGAAGCTACTGTAGGGCGACCAGGTAGTCATCGGCCCGCTTTGCCACCCGGGCGTGGTTGAGCTCGAGGGCGAGCTTCTCGACCGTGCGGTAGAGCCTCCGCTCCTCCGCCTCCGAAGGCTCCCCCTCCGTGCGCCGAAGGGTCCAGCGCGCGAAGGTAAGTGAGAGCTCCGCCTCGAGGCGCCGCCGGTGATAGGTTGACCAGGCACTCCGTCTTGCGATAGTCTCCCGCCGCCTCATCCCGGGGTCCTCCTTCCGGGCCGCCTCATACGCTTTCGCCGACTCCTCCTCACGCCGCTGCAGCTCCCGCAGACGCGCTTCCTCCCGGGTGACGCCCTCGGTTAGGTACTCACGCCACCGGCCCCGCTCCTCGCCGTTGGCCGACGAGGTCTCCGGCGACGGCGGTTCTCCCTGTGGAGCCGACTCTCCGCCGCTAAACGGAATCGCCTCCTCCGCAAAGAGCCAGGACCAGGCGTCCGGCGGAAGCCTAAACGGCCTCCTCCCGAATCGGCGGTAGGGAAGCGCTCCGCTGAGGGCCGCGGCGAAGCGCTCCTTCCAGCTTTGCTCCGCCCCCTGCGCCTCGCGGGGCGCCCTATGGCAATCGTCGGCTGGGTAGAGGAAGCTGCCGATCTCAAAGGGGCGGAGAACGCTCGGCTCCCCGGCGTCGGAGGCCTCCGTTTCATCGAGGTTGACCCGCCTCGTCGCCCTGCTCAAAACCTCGGGCAGCTCGAGGGGCGTCGTCCACGGGTTAGAGAGGCGCAGAATGAACGACCCCGGCGAGGCGGGGGGCTCCGCCGGCTTCACCGTCGAAAGATGGCATGCATCGAGACTGTCGACGGCCGCGAGCTCCGGGAGGAGGGAGCGTACCGTTCCCGGCTGCCCCCGGCCGGCGGTATCAGCCCTGGTAAGGGCCGACCCGCCCAAGGAGAGGATCGGCGCGGAGAACTCCTCGATTATGCGGCTTCCCCGCTGCCCCGTTGCATCCTCCAGACGGGAGAGCGGGGCGACGGCGAGACGCGCCTCGAAGGGTCTGAGGCACTGCGCCTCGGGAGCGAATATTTCCGGTCCCGCGTCGCCGGTCCGGGAACGCAAGTCACCCCTGGCGAGCCAACCCACGCAGCGAAGAAGGGTGAGACCGAACTCTCCGCCGCCGAGGAGCTCACCTTCGAAGAGCCCTTCCTGAGCCACTAAGAGGGCGCCGGTCTCATCCCCCCCGGCCACGGCCCCGGCGGTAGGAAAGATCGGGCTCAGTTCCGGCTCTCGTGCTCCGAGCATAAGCCGTTGCACCTCGGCCGGCGGCTCGGCTTTCCCTGCCGCCGGAGGCAACTGCGCCGCCGGCTCCTCCCAGGCGAATTGGGTTAGAGAGAGCACCCTTCCCTGCGAACGTGAGGAAAAGAAGCGCAGCTGCAATCGATGATCCCTGCTTCGATTCAACAGTCGAACAGTTAGTCGGAGAAACGGTTCTCCCCGCCGGAGCTCCAGGAGAAGGGTGATGTCGCTCTTCGCCCGCTCCTCGCTGCGTTCCCGGCGGGAGGGGGCGAGAGCGAGTGGGAGCTCCAAGCTTCCGGAAAAGGCCGCCGAGACCCTGACGGACGTGTGACGGGTACGCGTCAGCCTGAGATCGTCGATGCCCTCCCGGGAACCGCCGTCCAATCGCTCTTCACTGTAGCTGTCTCCGGCGTCTCCGGTATCGAGGATGCCGAGGAGATTCTCCACTGTCACCCCGCTTCTCTCATCGCGGAGAGTGAGTCTCCCGGCACCCCCGATTCGCGCCGTAATCAGCCCGTTGGAGAGCAGGTGGTGCTCCCCCTCTTTGGTGAGGCTCGGTGCCGCCCCCCCACCGGCTGCCTCCACACCGGCCGCATCCCCACCGCCGGCGTCGCTTCCGGCGGTGAGAGCTGCCACGGAGAGGGGCGGGATCGGCCGGCTCAGCCACTCATCACCATCGCTG
>JBKHED010000042.1:0-23015 GCA_046540995.1 Spirochaetaceae bacterium
TTGGGACGCAGTCTCTTGAATAACTGGTCTTCCAGTAGTTGTTTTCGACGGAGTATGACGTTTGCACGTTCGCAGCCACCAAAAACCGTCCCGCGGGCGTTCTGCTGAGTCGGAGCTTGCATCGATGGATTGCCCTCCTTACAGTCAGAAACCGTAGCAGGAAGAGGTTAACGGCACATCGCCTCACTGTGGAGATTCCGTCAAGTTTCGTTACTCGCTCTCGTTGTCCTCAGGAGGCCTGGCTCTCTCAACGAACGTCCGGGCGAAATCGGGCCGATCAGTAATGTACCCGTCCGCACTGTGTTCAGCGAGAAGCTTGATCTGCCAGAACTCGTTGACGACGTAGGGCAGGACAAAGAGTCCCCGGTTATGAGCAGCCCCGATGTACCAGGGCCAGGAGAGGAACCCTTTCGCGCCGACCCCGTCGACCACTGGAGATACCCGGCGCACCCAGCGATGCCAGCGCATCCAGGATATCATCTCTCCGGAAATTAGAAACACCCGCGGTATCCGGGGTGCAAGCTGTCTGAGCCGAAGCAGTGACTCGAGGCTGAAAGAGAAGAAGATCAGGGAACCCTCCCTCATGGGCGCTCCGGAGGAGTCGACCCACCCCTCTTCCTTCAGGATTTGCAGAATGTCCTCCTCGATTCCGGGATACTTCGCGGGCTCCTTGATTTCGAGTACCAGGCCCGATGAACCCTCGGCCTCTTCCGCCAGTCGAAGGAGCTCCTTTAGGGTGAGTATGGAAAGACCCTCGTAGCTCTCCTCCCGGCGGAGCGGGTGCTTCTTGTTGAACCAACTGCCGAAATCGAGACGCTCGAGCTCCTCATACGTATAAGTTCCAATCGCCTGGCGCGCACGGCCCGGAAAGAGTTCCTCAACGTTGGAGGTTCTGCGGAGCGTGGAGTCGTGAAAGACCACGATTCTCCCGTCCGCGGTCCTGCGAAGGTCCGCTTCGAGGTAGTCGGCCCCCTCGGCGGAGGCCCGTTCGTAGGCTGAGCGGGTTGACTCCGGAGCCACCGTCGAGGCCCCGCGGTGAGCCACTACCGCCGGGTATGGAACCTCGAGTCGCTCGAGAAGAACTGCTCCCCTCTCCGGGAAACCACGGGAGTAAAAGAGTGAAGTGATTCCCATGGTGACGGCAAAGATGCTCGCCAAGAGAAACGGAATCCTGGTCAGAGAGCGGGTAGAGCGACTATTGCGGTAACGGGGTTCGACGGTTTGCAAAAACCTCCCGTGTGAATTCGATGAGGTCGAGTATCTCTTCCTGTTCCGTTTTTGGTATCTCAACATGCTCTTCTCTCGGGTTGCCCAGGGTGCCGATTTCGGTTACCTCATACCCGCCGTTCTCCGGGGCGAGCGTCATGGCAAACAGTTGATCCTTATAGAGAATCTGCGGTATCTCGTGGAGAAACAGAACAGGGTCCTCTTCCGGAAAGAGTAGCGAATTGCCGGCGAACTCCTCGGGCACCGACTCCGCTCCAAGCAGATCGAGAATCGTCGGAGCGAGGTCCACGGTGGTCCCCGTTTTGGCAATGACGCCGGCGGGGACGTCCTCGTGAACAATCATCATCGGTATCCGTTCCGGACGCTCGAACTGTTGCGGCAACTCGTCTTCCGGATAGGAACTGTAGAGCTCACTTTCGACCGCCGCCCCATGGTCTGAATATAGTAAGAAGACCGTGTCCTCCGCCAACCCCCTCGTCTCCATCTGGGAGAAGAACATTTCCAGAGCGCGATCGAGGAAGGAGACTGAGTTGAAGTAGTCTCGGGTAAGGATGGGCGAGACGTCGGCAAATTCTTCACGCTGCTCCGAAGGCGGATAGAGGTCAAAGACGGTGTGACTGGTGACGGTGATCAGAAAGGCGAAGAAGGGCCGTGGCGCCGCTTCGATATAGTCGATCGACTGAAGCAGGAAATCATAATCATTGAGCCCGAAGTAGCTGCGCCCCTCTTCGAAGACCGTCCGCCTCTCGTCAAAATCCTCTCTACTATAAAACCGGTCGAAACCCATCTCCTCGTACGCCTTGTTGCGATGAAAGAACTCTCCGTCGTTGGCGTGAAAGGCGAGCGTCTCGTAGCCGTTCTCATCCAAGACGTGGACAAGGGAGTCGAAACGACTCATATCGTTGTTCTTGAAGGCGTAGCTCTTATTCAACGGATAGAGAGAAGTGAGAAAGGAGAACTCAGCGTCGAAACTGCCATTTATATGCTGGGCGTAGAAGTTCTCTGCATAGAGATGCTGCTCCTTCATCCGGTTAAGAAACGGCGAAACCTCCGTTCCCCTATAGGCGAAGTCGAGGATTTCCGCGTCCAGAGACTCCACCTGGATCACCACCAGGTTCGGCTCTTCTGCTACCGCGGCTTCCTCCCCGAGAGAGACCTCACCCCCAGACTCGCCACCGGCGGGCTCCGGGGTATCATCCGGTAGGTAGTGGTAGTTGTAAATTTCGAAGAGGTAGAGGGTGCCCACACCGTAGACCGCGGCAAAGCCGCCGGTGGAGCGCTCGAACAGCTCTCGCGGTGAGGGCGTATCCAGAAGGAGGTTGCCGAGGAGTAGCTGTGTCGGCAGGAGAGCGAGAGCAAGGAGTAACGCTCTTTTGTTTGCTCGCACACCTCGACGGAGCGCGGTACGAAGGGTCGTCTCGCTTCCTTCGCCATTGAGCCGACGCCCCAAAAAGAATATCGCCGGGAGATCCGCGATGAAGAGAACGTCCCAGATCCGCCACAGTTGCCGAGTGAGTACTCGGACCGGGCGCACGCCCTGTCCCATAAGGATATCGTTGTAGCTAAGGTAGTTGCCGAAGTAGCGATTGTAGTAGAGGTTCCCGAGAAAGAATGCGGTGTAGAGGGCTAGAATGGTCAGAAGCAGGATTCGCCCGTTGCGACTTTTGGTCAGGTGGACACCGAGCGTACTTAGTAGCAGAAGATGAAAGAGATTGCGCACCAAGAGTCCCGAAGCTAGGGGAACCCGGTAGATGAGCAGCAGTGAGTAGTTGTTCTTCAGCAAGAAGCCAACCGCGAAGATCAGCAAGAACGCCGCAGCGTCCTTGGAGAGTCCTTTCCACGGCACGACAGGGTTATATCGTTTCAAGAGCCGGTCCTTTCATATCGAGGCTCCGTAAGGAACCCGTTCCAGATAGAAGATTCTACTCCGAGATGGCGCGCGTCCACCTCGCCAGAGAGAAATGTTAGCATACAGTGAGGGTCATTTGGTATTCCCCACCGCCAGGCAGTAACTTAACAACAGTGCAACTTTGCTCTCCCGGCCGGACGGAACGTTCGGACGGATCGGAGCGATAGAAAGGAAACTGATGGACAGACTACTGGGAATAGTTCTGCTCCCGACGGAGCAGCTTGTAAACGTTGTTATATCAATGGGCCTTGCCATGATCCTCGGTCTCGTCATCGCGGGGGTCTACCGATATACCCACCGGGGAATGAACTATGAGAGCGGGTTCCTGGCGACGCTCGTTCTGCTGGCGCCGATCGTAGCGGTGGTAATGCATTTTATCCAGGGGGATCTGGTCCTCTCTCTCGGGCTCGTAGGCTCTCTTGCTATCGTACGCTTTCGAACACCGATCAAGGACACCCGGGACATGGTCTACATCTTCTGGATTATCGCCGTGGGCCTTGGGACGGGAACCCTCAACTGGACTGTTGCGGTTATCGCGACGCTACTTATGACCATTGTCACCACCGCCTTCTACCTCTTCAAGTACGGGAGGCCGCTCCATGCCGAGTACATCCTCGTGGTATCAGGTGCCGCGCCGGGAGGTGAAGCGCGCGTGGACAAAGTAGTCCGAGATCGGGAGGCAAATGTCCAGCTCAGGAACCACGAGGTTCAAGGGGAGAGTTGGGAGCTCACCTACGAGTTGCGCTTTGCCCGGGAGAAAGAGGGCGACGTGCGATCGGTAGTAGGAGAGCTACACCGGATGAGGGAGACCGATAAAGTTTCCCTTCTCACTCCCCAACTCGCTCTGCCGATGTGAGTTGGATGCTATGAACGGAATCTCACGGTTCGAACGGAAGTACCTTTTGGACCTCGACGAATACTACCGGCTGCGGAACAGGATTGTGCCCTTTACCGAGAGGGATCACCACACCCGCCTCGCCGGGCACTCCTACCTCGTACGCAGCATTTACTACGATACCCGGGATTATCGCGCCTGGTATGAGAAGGAGGACGGAGACTTTGGCCGCATTAAGCTCCGCATTCGCGCCTACACCGATCGCTGGGAGGAGTGCCCCACCGTTTCGGTAGAGATCAAGACGAAACACGCCGATGCCATGGTCAAATACTCCACCCATGTGGAGCGTGAGGAGTACGCGGAGTTCGTCCGGACCGGCTCCTGGCCGAGCTATCGGGACGAGACCGTGAACGAGTTCGAGCGGCTCAGGCGCGTTCGGCAGCTCGTTCCGGTCTGCCTCGTCCAGTATCGCCGGGAAGGGTATCGAGCCCGCGACGGTTCTCCGGTGCGGCTCACCATCGATCACGGGGTCAAGAGCACTCGTGCCTCCTGGCTCTTTCCGCCCGCCCCGATCCTGAAGCCTCACCGTCCCCGGCGAACTATTTTCGAGGTGAAGACGCAAGAAGATGAACCGGAGTGGCTCAGGGCGGTGGTCACGCGTCACGCGCTGAAGACGCAGGCAAACAGCAAATACTGGCAGGGTATCGAAGTAATCAGACCGAATATGGTGACCCCGAGGCAGGTGGCGCCATGAGACGATTGCGAAGACTGCTGATCGGCTCTCTCCTGGGGCTCGTCGTTTTCGGCGGGGGCTACTGGCTGCTCACCAACCTCGTCCAGGAATCGCCGTTTCTCGACCGGCGCCTGGAGGCGGCGGTCCGCGAGGAACTCGGGGTTCGCGGGAGTTACATACCCGTGAGCGAACTCGAGACGCTCACCGAGCTCGACGCCTCGGAGCGCGGTATCGAGTCGCTGGAGGGGATCGAGCAGTTGCCGAATTTGCGTCGACTCAACCTCGGAGGTAATAGAATCGGTGACCTTCGGCCCCTCGCGAGGCTCAGCAGGCTTGCGGCCCTCGACCTCAGGGACAACTACATTTCCGACCTGGAGGCGGTCCATCTCGGGAGCCTCGGGGAGCTCCGGGAGTTGACGGAGCTGAGCTTGCGGAACAACCGGGATTCGGCGCACCCGGAGGAGCCGAGTAACTTCGAGCGGATCTCCGATCTCTCACCGATTGCCAGGCTCTCGGCTCTGGAAATCATCGATCTCCGTAACAATCATGTGGAGGAACTCTCTCCCCTCGGGGAGCTGGAAGCGCTACGATATCTCGATCTCCAGGGCAACCGTCTGACCGAGGACGCCGTTCAGTTCCTCGGCTCCCTCCGCCGCCTCGAGCATCTCAACCTCAGAGATAACGATCTACGGGACATATCGTCTCTCTCCTCCCTGGAGCAGTTGGAGTATCTCAACCTCCACTCCAACCGCCGCGTCGATTCTATAGTTCCGCTCGCAGCCCTTACCGGCCTCAGGACCCTAATTGCCAGAGAGGTTAGTATCGGAGGGAATGTCGGCGTTCTCAGGGAGCTGGTGGAGCTCGAGCGGGTGAACCTTCGCGATACGGGACTCCGGGATCTTGCCGTCCTGGCCGAGCTAATGGAGCAGGGGGCGCTGCAGGACAGGCCGGAGGATAACGTCTTCGCCGAGGTGGATATCCGGGAGAACCCGATCAGCACGCCCGATGGGTACGCGGTTGTGGAGCCGTACTGGGAGAACATCGCCGTCCGTCATCCCGAGGAGCTGCCGGAGTGAGAGTTCCTGCGCTCCTGCTGCTGACCTCGGCGCTTTGGTTCCTCCTCGGGGCGTGCGGGAAGAACGAGGCACCCGTTGATGAACCCCCGGACGGAATCGTGGAAATCGACTTCGACGAGTACCGGGGAAGCAAGGCTACGCTACCGGAGGGGATGTCCGTCACCGGTGAGGACGGAGACGGCGTTCCCGTGGGAGGGGACTTCTACCCATTTACCGGAGTAAGCAACCTCCGACGGGAGGACGAGTTCGTCGGATTCGGCGCCTTTACAGCGGATGAGGAGGAGTACTCCTTCGGTATCCGTGAGCGGGGCTCCTCGGACCTCCGGGACTCCCGTCTCTTCTTAGAGTATGAGAACTCCACGGACCGGACGGTCTACGGCTTGCGACTCTCCTATGATGTGGAGACCTGGTTCGTCGGGGAGCGGGACAACCGTATCCGCCTCAAGTATCACACTGAGACGACAGGGTTCGGCTCCATCGATGAGATCGTTTCCACCGCAAACCCTCGGGGCGTCACTCCCGAAGACGATAAGCAGGGCGAAGCGGTGGACGGTTCAGCCGACGAGAACCGGACCACCGTAGAGGTGGCGTTCCACTTCTCCGAGCTCCGAGGTATGGCGGAAGAGGGGCTCGATCGATTTCGACCTCTGAAGCCGGGTGAAAAGGGGTTCCTTCGCTGGCAGTATTCGAACCATCGCCTAACCGACGGGTCCCAAAGGAGTGCCCTCGCCCTGAACAACCTGAGGGTCGAACCGGTGTTTACCCCCGCCGGTTCGGAGAGGTCGGACGGCGAGGATGCCTCGGGCGCAAACGGATCGACCACGCCCCTCGGCTCGATCGCCTTCGGCCGGCCCGCGGGCCCCTACGATGAGCCTTTTGACCTAGAGCTCCACACGACCTTTCCGGAGGCGCGGATCTATTACACCGTGGACGGCTCTGAGCCCGATCCGGAACGGATAATCAGCGACGATGAGTGGGAGGAGTCTCCCCGGGAGACCCGGAGGCGTACCTTTGAGTATCGGGGTCCCATACCCCTTAATGAGCTCCTCCGGCGGGAAAACGACATATCCCTCATCCCGACCGCCGCTAGAGAGGACAACCTCGGATGGGAGCCCCCGGAGTCAGAGGTACCGAAGGTGGCCACCGTTCGGGCTTTCGCCCTAACCGAGTTGAGTCGATCGGCGGTGAGGAGCGGAACTTTTTTGATCCCGAACTCAGGCACGGAGCATTCAGGCATGGAGCATCATGAGCTCCCGGTCTGGAGTATACAGAGCGACCGGGGAAGCTTTTTCGATCCCGACTCGGGGATTTACGTTCCCGGGAACGATCTGCCGGAGGTAAACTACTTTCGTCGGGGAAGCGACTGGGAGCGGGAGGCGCACGTGGAGTTCTTCGAGGAGGACGGTCGACGCTCTCTCGCCCAGAACATGGGTGTCCGGATTCACGGCAACTACACTCGCACCTTCGCGCAGAAGACCCTCCGCCTCTATTCCCGGACGGATTACGGTCCTGGACGGATGCGGCACCGCTTCTTTCCCTCCAAGGAGCTCGACGACTACAACCGGTTACTCCTGAGAAACGGCGGCAATGACTGGATAGGTGCGATGCTCACCGATCCGACCCTGCAGACGCTTGTGCAGCATCTGCCCATCGACACGCAGCATTATCGTCCGAGCGTGCTCTATCTCAACGGCGAATACTGGGGGCTCCATAACATGCGAGATCGGCAGGATCAGCACTACCTGGAGACTCACTACGGGGTTCCCAGGGACGAAGTGGTGATCGTAGAGATAGAAGGAGTAGTAGATACGGGACAGTGGGACGAGGAGGGGGAGCTCTACGCTCCGTACATCGAGTTCAGGGAGCGCGTTTCCTCCGGGGAGATCTCCGGCTGGGACGCCTTCAATGAGGAGATGGCCCTCAGCGAGTACATCGACTACCTCTTTGCGCAAGTGTACGCCGGGAACTACGACTGGCCCCAGAACAACATACGGTACTGGCGCTACACCGGTCCCGACCCGTCGGAGGAGGGGCCCGGGGATGGCAGATGGCGCTGGATCCTCTACGATGTCGATTTCGCCTTCGGGCACCAGCTTTCCACGACCTTCGACATGGTTGAGTGGACCTTTGGCTATACCGAGGATCATCCCTTTCTCCAGGAGGGGCGCCGTGAGGATGAGCAGGACCGGTTCGAAATCAACCACCGGCTCATGGACTCTCAAAGGATTCGCCATGAACTCTTGCAGCGGTTCGCCGTGCATCTTTCGACCACCGCACGGGAGGAGCGGGCTCTGGAGCTCGTAGATCGGCACGCCGCGCGAATCGAAGGGGAGATCCCACGGCAGATCGCGCGATGGGGGCGTCCGGAGTCGATGGACGTCTGGGAGGAGGCCGTGAACAGAATGCGGGACTTCGCCCGTCGGCGCCCGGAGATTGTCCGTGATCACCTTCTCGAGTTCTTTGACGACGCTACAGGGAGTTCGGAGATTTCCATCCGTGGGCTCACCCCGGAGACCGGGGTCTCCCTGCACACGGTCGATCTGGAAGCGGAAACCCCCGGGGTGGAAATACGTAACGACCGCTGGTCCGGCGTGCTCTTTACCGGCGTTCCTGTCACGCTGGAATCGACAGGGGTGAATTTGCGCGATGCATCGTTTGAGCCCGAGGGATCTGTAGAGATAATCGAACGATCCCGAGAACGACTCTCCTTTTACCTCAGGGCGGAGACGGTGCTCTCTCTCCCGAGGAGCCGGTAGTAGGCGCCACTGCGTCTGCGTCGGCCAGGCGCCCGCCGCCGGCCGGGGGCTCCAGTGAGGCAATCATCGCGCCTCGGAGAAGGGTGTTGTCCACCACCTCCGCCAAGGCGTCCGCCCCGGCACCCGTGGCGAAGAGTGGGACCTCCGCAGCGGTATGACCGTTGGTCGACCAGGTCACCTCCGGAATCACCCCTTGCCCGGTGGCTCCGGTTACGGCGAGTCCCCCGGTCTCATGATCCGCGGTCACTACCAGGAGCGTCTCTTCCTGCAAATGCGGATGCTCGAGGAGCATCTCTACCACCGCGTCGAGCTCCAAGACTTCCGGAATAAGCCGGTGAATGTCATTTGCGTGGCCGGCGTGGTCTATCCGTGCCGCTTCTATCATGAGGAAGAACCCCTGCTCATCGCGGGCGAGAAAATCCACTGCCGCCTCTGCCATCTCTACGAGGCTCGGCACATCCCCGGGTCTGCCGTCGTAGATATAGGGCAGGTGGCCCTCGCCGAAAAGTCCGGCGATCTTGCCTTCCGGGGCGAGCCGTCTGCTCTCCCTTACAAGGGCGTCGGAGTCTCGAACCACCGCGTATCCTGCCTCCGCAACGGTTGCCGGATCCATACCGTAGCCGCCCCCTCCGAAAATGAGATCGGGGCGCGATCCGGTAAGGTAATCCTCGCTGATCCCCGCGTAGTCGAGGCGGCTCGCCACGTGGGCGCCGAAGGCGGCTGGGGTAGCGTGGGTGGTAAAGGCGGTCGTCACCAGGCCTACCGCCCACCCTTTCTCCTTCAAATCGCCGGTAATAGAGGGTAGGTCGCTCCCGTCCCCCGGGAACCGCAGGCCCACCACACCGTTTTGCACCTTCACCGCTGTCGCAAGGGCGGTGCCGGCGGCGGCGGAGTCAGTGATCTTATCAGATGCGCTTCCGGTGGCGACCTTCGCCCTCACCGGAAGTGACTGGAGTACCAAGCCCTCTTCCTCGCCGGTATGGTAGAGACTCGCGGCTTCCAGTTGCGCCGCCCCCATACCGTCGCCGATTACGAGGATGATCCTTCGAGCTCCCTTCTCGGGAAGTTCCGTCAGCTCCTCTATCTCCGGCGATGAGGCCGGCGACTCGGAGTCGAGAGGGCCGGGTCGGGCTTCGGTAAGGGCAGGGGCCTCGGCACGGGCAACGGACCCGAGGGAGCAAGCGGCGAAGACGGAGAGGCAGGTTAGCGCAATCAGGAGTTTTGGCACCTGGGTGAATTGAGCCGAACGACTCAGCGGGTGGGATAAACGGCGGTACATGGAATCTTCCTCGCAGACGAACTAAGCTAGCTGCATATGGCAGTCGAACTGACATCTGTGAGCCTATCACGAAACTTCGCCCGCGGATACCATTTTTTTCGGAGGTTCGTTCCCAATATGGAATAGAGCTGCCGCTGGCCAATTGGCACTCTACCCGTCGGTTTCGCCACCGGTTGTCGAGATCCCGGTGTGAGACGACTGGTTCGCCACCGCCGCTGCCCGAGCGTCCGAGAGAGTTGGAGATCAGGTTCAGATCGTGCTGAGGGGGAGTGTAACGGTTGCGATTGTCCCTTGCTCCCCTCCTAAGATCAGCTCTCCGTCCAGTCTCTCCGTCACGTGGGTAGCGAGTCTCACGCCCGAAGAGGCGGTGCGGGGTGTATCAACCGCCTCATTCTGCTCTTGCTCCCATCGGTCGTTCCAGACGGTAAGCTCGAGATGGTCGTTATCGCTCCGTTGAAGCTCCAGGCCGATCCGATTGGAAGGCTCCGACTCCGTGGTCCCCTCGATAGCGCTTGAGACAAGGTCCGTAACTATCTCCCCGAGGGCTGCCGTGAGACGATCGGAGAGAGAGATCTCCTCGATGTGTGCTTCGAACTCGAGGTTCGACGCCTCCTTCAGTTGTGAAAAGGTCTCGAGGATCTCCTGAAGAAATGGGCGAACCGCGACCCTTCTGGTTTCCGGACTTCGAGCCTTCAGCAACCGCTCGTGGAGCGTCGCGATTCTACGGGTTCTGGAAGCGGCCTGCTTCACCGACGCCTCCAAAGCGGCGAACCTGGACTCGGAGTCCGCGGGGTAGGCGTTCAGCCGATCGACCTCCCGATCAATAAGGTCTGAGAGGATGAGCAGCTGCTCTCGTATTCGGTGGTGTGCCTCTTGAAGAGCTTCGTCTCGGGAGTCTACTTCTTCCTTTAGCCTCCCTTTCTCAGCGATCAGATCGGTGACGTCGGTGGCAGTGCAGACTACCCCGTCGGGAACGCCGAACTCGTTGAACTCCGGTAAGAAGCGCCAGAGAAGCTCTCGCCGTCGTCCCGCTTGGTTAGCGGTTAACACAAGTTTTTCGGCTCCCCCGAGGCTCAGGGCCCGCTGAAGCAGGGCGAGCCAGGTCTCAGACATCGCACCGGTTCGAGCGAGCAGCCCTGCCTGCCTCCCTTCGAGTTCCTCGGGAGTGAGGTGTATGATCGATGCGGCCGCCCGATTGACGTAGAGTAAGCGCTCACTCGAGTCGATTCGAATAACCGGGTCGGGAGAATGGGAGAAGAGAGCGACGTAGAGCTGTACGAGCTCATCCATTCCCCGCAGGTCCCGGTCGACCTCGGAGTGTCGGCTGTAGGTCATTACCGCGCCGGTCACCTCCTCGTGCGGGGTTTCCAGCGGCTGAGACCTCTGCTTGTACTCGTATCCGTCCTCGCCGATGAGACGGGTTGAGAGCGTTTCTCGACGGTTTATCGCTTTCGAGACGGAAGCGACCGCCTCCACGCTACTTCCGCTCGGCACTATGCTTTCCAGCGGTTTTCCCACGTCCGAGAGGCGCAGGCCGAAGAGTGAGGCCGCCCGGGCGGAGAAGAAGAGAAGACGGAGATCCTTGTCGACGACTAGAAAGGGTACCCCAATCGCCTCGAGAAGAGATTCTAAGACCTCGCTTCGTTCGTCCGGGTCGATTCCGAAGTCATGAGGTGTCGGCTGCATCGGTGGCCTCCTTGCAGTTCGGTTTACAGTTGTCTGGACATCGTAATGTCCGGATGTCAACGGCGTATCTTCACTTTGTATAGATGCTGTCAAACTCTCAGCGGTTTTTAAAAAGAAAGGGGGCGGCTGCCCGGCTCGGACAACCGCCCCAAAGACACGCTCCGGTGTCGCGTAAGAGAGATGGAAGACTATTGCATGCGTTCCTGGAGCGCCTCCTGCAACTCGGGATCGCCACGAACCGCAACGATCAGCTCGTTGAATCGGTTTACGCTCAAGTCGTACTCCTCTACGGCATCAACCATTTCGGATTGCGACTCTCCCTGAATTTCACTCACTCGATCGAACACTCTCTCGTAGGTTTCCTGTTCCTCTTCCGAGGCCTCGTCCTCTACGGAGACCTCCGGGGATTGGGTTGCTCGATAGATTTCGTTGAATCGCTCTTCCGTAAGACCTGACTCCGAGATCTCCGCGGAAATCTCCTCGTTCACTTCCTCTTGAACTTCCTGAACCTCCTGTAAGGCGTCTACAAAGCGGTCAAACTCGCCGGAATCGGGGTCGATGTCGACCTCGGGCTGGCCCTGTCCGCTCGAGCCGGGGCCCGGAGTACCGGTCTGCGCCACAATGGGCAGTGTGAGAACCGCAAGCAAGAGCAGTAGTGAAGTAACCTTTCTAGTTGCTCTAGATAGGTGTCGTTTCATGTCTATCCTCCTCAAGGTATGTTACAGTGCAATATAGAGTCTTCAGGTCAAAGCGTTATCCGGGAGATGTCAAAAGTTTGCAAAGATCCCAACTCGCTCGCTCGACTCAGTTTCGAATCCGCCGGTGAACTGCCTGCTGAAGCGAAGGTTCCTCACGGACGGCGAGGATGAGGGCGTTGAACCGCTCAACTGAAAGACCTTCATCCTGGATCGCCTCAACCATTTCAGCCTGGGTATCGCGCTGTATTTCGTTAATCTCCGTGAGCAGCTCGGCGTACCGTTCCTGCTCTTCATCTCCCAGTCGTTCCCGATCCTCTTCCTCCGGCGACTGCATGCGTCGATGTAACTCTCGAAACCGTCGTTCGTTGAGAGTCGACGTCGCGAAGACGCGGTCCATCTCCGCGGCAGCCTCGTTCTGAACCGATTGAATCTCTCGCAGCGCATTGACGAATCGACCGAATTCTCGGGAATCTGAGGATACATCGGTTGCGGGTTCACCGCTCAGTCCCAGCTCGAACCCTTCGGACTGGGCGCGAACCGTGACGTTGACCGCAGCCAGAATAGCCATCGCCGCAAACAGTACAATCTGCTTTCTGCCGTTTCCATGCATAACGTGCTTCCTTACCGGGATCAAAGCCGTTACGATTCTACGTCGACGGTTCGTGTATCCCGGATATCGTCGGCGTGATCTGCCTTCCTTGGCTTTTCAAACCTTCCGTCTACTAAACGCTAAGCGAGGGATGTCAAAAGCGCATCGTTTCTCTGTGGAGTTTCTGTTAAGTTGGCAGAAGAGTCTTAGAAGAGTCTCCGAGGGTTTTGGTACGGAAAAGGTACCGAATGCCTGCGAGGGATAAACCACCCCTTAGTGCGGTCCAGCTCTACCTCGGGGTGACTCCGGCTAGTTGTACCGTCCGGTGTTCGATTCAAGAACGCCCGGTCCAGTTCGCCACCGTCCAAGAGCGAACAGGGATCCCCGATGGTGACGCCTCCATCCGCAACGATAAAGAGGGTCGTAGCAAAGTGGAGGGCGAGATGGATGTTGTGGGTGGCGACCAGAGCCGAAGCGATTACCCCCTCCGAAATGAGGCGATTGAGAAGGAGAAAGAGCTGGGTTTGGTGGGGAGGGTCGAGGTGCGCCGCGGGCTCATCGAGAAGCATTATGTGCGGTTCTTGAGCGAGGGCCCGAGCGATTAGCGCTCGCTGCCGTTCACCGTCGCTCAAGGAACCCACTCGGCGGTGAGCCAGATGATCGACACCGACGGTCTCCATCGCCTCTCGGACCGCTCGGGCGTCGATTCTCCCCTGCTCTCCTGATCTGCTCTCTCCGCGAGAAAAGAACCCGTGGTAGGGGATTCGGCCGAGGTCCACAAGCTCCTCTACCCGGAGATAGCCCGGGGCGAGAGTACCGGTTAAAACCACGGCTATTTCCCTCGAGCGCTCCCTTCGGGAGAGCGCGTCGGATCCGTAGAGTGGTCTCCGGTTTAGAAGGACCTCGCCCCCCCGAGGCGGCATAAGACCCGCCATGGTTCTCAAGAGTGTGGTCTTGCCACCGCCGTTGGGGCCGATCATGGCGACGAGCTCCCCCGGAGGCACGGCGGCGTCTTGAAGTTCGAGGACAACCGGGCCCTTGCGGTAGCGGAGAGTTAGGTTGCGGACTCGGAGCGTCGGCGCACTCATAAACCGACACCCCCTTCCGAGGTTCCGAGGCTTCTTCTCAGGATTATCGTGAGAACCACCGGTGCCCCGACGATCGCCATAACCGCATTAAGGGGAAGAATCTGATCCGTTCCCGGCAGTCGTGCCACGAGATCCGCCACCACCGCGAGAGTCGCCCCGAGTAGCGCAGTCGCCGGAGCGAGCGCTCGGTGGCGAGAGCTTCCGAGAAACCCCCGGGCGAGGTGGGGAACGGCGACTCCGATGAAGCTTATCGGTCCGGTCATCGCTGTGACGAGGCCGGTTGCCGCTCCGGCGGCGATTATAACCGCGCCTTGGGTACGACGAGCGTGAATGCCGGAGCTCTCAGTGTATGCCGGGCCGAGGAGTAAGACATCGATGCGCTTTCCCAGGAGGGAGAGGAACAGGCCGAAACCAACCGCCCCTCCCGCGAGGAGAAGGGGCCCGGGCCCCGGAGGAAGGGCAAAGGAGCCAAAACTCCAGGCAATGTAGCGCTCGAGCCCCTCCGCAGGGCTCGAGGCCATGAGCAGCGTCGTCCCCGCATTAGCTGCGTAGCCGAAAACAAGCCCGAGAACCAAGAGGACAACGGGCTCTTCGATCACTCTGTTTACCAGGAGTGCCAGACTCAATACGATCCCCGCCCCGAGCGACGCGGCGACAAAGGATGCCGCCGAGAGTTGCGCTCCGAGACCGGTGAGCATAACCAGGGCTACACCGAGACTCGCGCCGGAGCTCACTCCGAGGACCCCGGGACCAGCGAGGCCGTTTCTAAACACAGTCTGCATAAGAAGCCCTGCTACCGAAAGCCCCGCCCCGGCCCCGATCGCCGTGAGGAGACGGGGTAGCCGAAGAGTGAGAACGATAGCTCTCGCCGCCGGCTCTACCCCCTCGAGGCCGGCGAGGACGGCGATCACCTCCCCTGGCGATAAGCGTACCGATCCCAGGAGGAGCGCCAGAAGCGACGAGAGAATAAGAAGGGGCGGAAGAAACGCCAGGCGGGTGCTCATGGTTCAAGCCGATTGTAGTAGATCATATCATGGTTCGGCAGTAGCTCCGGATGGAGGATACGAATGAGGTCCGCCAGAACCAGGTCAGGACGGGTCGCGCCGGACTCCCAGAAGTCGTTCGCCCCGGAAGGCCGGAGACGCCGATTGTGGTGGTACATCCGATTGTTCCGAAAGGGAGCGAACGCCGCCAACCGCGGATCGGTCTCGAGGGCATCCGCTCGTCTCTTCCAGCCCTGATTGAGGTTGATCCATACGTCCGCTTCCGCCCCTCGCGCCAGAACCGATTCGAAATCGAGAAAGACCGACCCGGTCCCCTCTCGCTCCGCCCAGAGGTACTCTCCTCCCGCGGCATCTATGAGTCGAGCGACGTAGCTCCGGCCCGCCGGGACCGGCCAGCTCCCCTGCCAGGGCGCGTTTGTGAGAACCTTGGGATCGGAGCCGGAGGAGTCGGAACTCACCATCGCTTCGAGTTCCAGATATCGCGAGGCCCGAGGTTCGAAGATGCTGTCCGCCTCCGCCTCCTTTTCCAGGAGCTCGCCGAAGAGCTTGACCCATTCCGCCCGCCCCAAAGGGCTCTGCTCTCGCCAATCCGCGAGTGGAAGCACGGAGATCCCAACGGATTCCAGTCGTCTAACCGTCGGATCGTCGGGGCCGAGGGCCGAGAGAATGACGAGCTCCGGCTCCGTTAGTAGGAGACGCTCCACATTGAGGCTGGAGCCGCTTCCCACTTCGGGGATATCACCCTCCCGGATGCGCCGGCGGATGCGGGAATTGTAGACGTAATCGGCATCGTCCACCGCGACGATCCGATCCAACGATTCCAGATCCGCGAGATGAGCTATTGCCGGCGTTGCCAGAGAGGCGATACGCCGGAGAGGAACCTCGATTACCCCGTCGTACTCCCGCCGCTCCTCGGTGAGATCCTCTTCGGAGCCTCGCTTCAGGAGGAGATAGCGAAGGGGAGGGGCCCCGTCCCAGGCGTTTGAGATGGTCACTACCGTGCGGTCACCCTGGCGACTCAGAGTGAGAGAGGCGGCGTAGCGAATAGACTCCGTCTCCGCATTCGCCGGCGCTCCCGTACTCAGGAGAAGAAGAATGAAGAATAGGAGGGGGCGCAGTAGGCCGTCTCGAACGTGAACGAATGCTCTTCTTTTCTCGCTACTTTCAATCATCACTGCTGCTCCAATCTAAACTCAAAGCGGTGTATCGACTTTTCCCCGGCCTCCGCCCTCGGAAAGCGCCAGAGTCGCGCCGCTCGCAGCGCCGCCTCGTCCAGGATCTCGTGACCACTGCTTTCGACAAGTTCGAACTCATCAACTCGTCCGCGTCTTCCGATCGATAGTTCGAGGACCACCGTGCCCGCCCAACCGGCCCGCCGAGCCGAGTCGGGATACTCGGGAGCAACGTACCGGGTTGGCTCAAGTGTAGGAAGCCCCTCTTCCGCCGTTCCGGAGGCATCGTCGGCTTCCCCCTCTCCCGTACCGTCGCCTCGGAGGCCCAGCTCGGAAGGGGGGAGAACCTCCGCCGGCTCCTCGATCTCGGGGATGCCCGAGAGGAGTCGCTCCGTAGCGGGCGACGCCGCGGCCTGAGGTGGAACCTCTACCAGTTCCGGTGTATTCACCTTTCTCGTCTCTCCCGCCTGCTCCTGCGCCTCCTGCGGCTCAGGGTCGCTGCTTGATTCTGTCTCGGCGGCATCGGCGCTCTTCTGCCCACGTTCCGGTTCCGGGTCCGGGGACTCGAGCTGAGTTTCTTCCCGTTCGCTCTCCACCGCTCGTTCCGGCCGGCCGTCGCCGCCTGCGGTGCTGCTTTCGGTCTCCGTCACCTCCCTCCCCGGCGAGAGGGTAACCCGGAGCAGCTCATACTCCCGCTTCTCCGGGGAGCTCCGCTCAGGCAGTGTGGATAGGAGTAGCCCCAGAGCCAGGTGGGCCAGGAGAGCCGCCGCAAGGGAAAGGAGGAATCTCCTGTTCTCCGCCTGAGCAGTAACCCGTCTCATTCCAAATCGATCAGCAGAGCGATGGGTCCTTGGGAGAGCCGCACCTCCTCACGGAGGGAGAGCACGCCATTGTCGCCGACGGCGAAGGCGAGGATTCGGTTATTGGCGAAGTCCGCGGCGTAGATCGTGTTTTCGTACCGGGCGAGATCGGCAATGAACGGAAGGCTGTCCCCGTTACCCGTCGCATCGTACTCTCGGCGCGCTTCGGCCGCCCACTCGGTTCCGTCGTGCTTTAAGGAGCGTATGCCGGTGGGACCACCGAGATAGAGACGGTGGCCTGTCCCCTCGGGCAGGAGTACCGCGGCACCCGGGGAGCCTCCAACGTTGTGCCGCTCCTTGACGGTCAGCGTGTCCCGGTTCAAGGTCACCAAGACGCCGTCATCTTCCCCGGTGCCTTCGGCGCCGTAGTTGATACCGCTTCCCACGACGAGAACCTCTCCGAGGCTCGGAGCGTCGATGAGGGCGGTCGGATTGGTTCCGGAGTCGTGCTCAGGATCGAAATCTGCAGGCTCGAGGTCGATTGTCTCTTTGTCTACTCGCTCTACCGCACCCGCCGACCCGGTTCCCGGCAGTTCGAAAACCATGCTACTCAGTGTCGCTCGGCCGAATGGCGAAGGCGCAGCGCTATCGGTGGAGAAGTTGGTATTCGCCACGAGCAGCCGTACCTGGTCGGGGCTGCTTCCGGGGAGCGAAATAAGCGCCTGCGGCGCCTGCCCTACGTCGTGGGTCCATGGGGGCGGGGGATCCCAGGAGCGGTCCTGCAGATCATCTATCTGCACTCGAGCTGCAAGGAGGTGGGTTGTCACGAGAAGCCCGGCGGCGGCGTCGTTGCTCGTGGCGCCCGGGACGAGAGGAGTCGTTTCCATCGGGTTGCTCCCGGCGCCGTGGTTGATGCGTCCGGTGACCCGAAGGGTGCTCTCATCGAGGCGGAGCAGCTCGTTCTGCCCGGAGAGTGTGACGATGAGCTCCTCTCCGACGCGTAGGATCTGATTAGGTACCGCCCCGAGGGTCTGAACGTCGTTTTGAACGTCGCCGAGGGAACCGTCGGAGGTGAGCTCCACGGAGGAGATCGTTTCGGCGAGACTGTGAATGACGAAGAGCTCCCGATCACGATCCGCGGACCGACCGTCGGAGGCCTCGCCCCCGGAGCCATCGAAAAAGGTGCAACCTCCGAGGAGCAGCAGCCCGGCAGCCGCGGGTAGGATCGCTCGTTTCAATAGCATCACCAAGAGACCTCCACAGCGAGTACGAGCTCCCGTCCGGGATTGGGAAAGAACCGCGTCTCCAGGAAATCCTGGTCCAGAAGGTTGTTGACTCTGCCCCGTAGGAGGACGGAGCTGCCGGGTATGGCAAAGGCAGCGTAGAGATCGACTGCGAGATAAGGATCGAGCCAGACGGTGTTCTGCGCAGTTACCGGGCGCTCTCCAACCGCTCGGAGGCTCGCACCGATCCGATGATCGAGGAGATGGGAGAGCTCCGAGGTGAGCGTTCCCGTGAGCTTCGGGCGGTAGGGGAGTTGCATCTTGTACGTCGGCCCCTCGCTGAGATCCCGGGCGTAGAGGAGCTCACCGGTTACTTCCGCCTCCGCGGTCCAGGGAGAGAGCCCGATAGGCTCCCGAATGTTGTAGGCTGCCTCGCCGCCGTAGGTGATCGCTTCGCCGGTGTTTCTCGGGCGCCAGTAGCCGCTCGGATTCGGGAGCCACTGGATGAGCTCTCGGTAGAGGGTGACGTGGGTGTTTAACCGCAACTGATGCGTCTCGTTTCGGCCGAGGAGGAGCTCCAACTCTGCCGAGCGACTCAGCTCCGGCCGAAGCTCCGGGTTTCCCAGGGCGAAGGCTCCCGCGGGCCAGAAGAGCTCCGCGTAGGTGGGCAGACGGTACCCCGCCCCAACGGAAAGGGAGGCTTCCAGCGGAGCTCGACTCGGACGCCAGCTTAGAGCCGTTCGAACGCTGGGCAGTAACTCCCTCTCTCCGGCCCCGCTGAGAAGCTCGACCCGGCCGTGTAGGTTCCAGCCTAAAGAGGAGCGGCCCAGGGGTAGGCGGCGCGCCTCGTAGGCGGGAGCAAACGCTGCGCCGTGCCGCTCCCGGTCGCCGAGCTCGCTCTCTCCCAACGCCTCGAAGGTGTAGCTAACCGGGAGGTTTATCCGTCCCGCCCCGAGAGGACCTCGCGCCGTCAGACCGGCGTCCAAGCGGTAGAGGGTCGACTGAGAGGAGAGGGCGCCGAGAGGATACTCCGGATCGTTGTAGTTTCTCTCCTCCCTGCTTCCGGTGAGCCGAGAGAGGGTGCCCCAGGCTAGCTCTTCGACGGAGGCGTTTTGGGGCTCGGGGAGTCCTTCTGCTAACTCCGCACCGCCGGTTGCGAGGGCGACGGTGGCCGCGGCGCCGCTCTCCTCGAGGCGGGCGGAATCGGAAGGAAACTCTACGCTGCCGGGAACTCCTCGATCCGAGTGGTCCACCGAAGCGTTTAGGTTAACTGTATTTGACTCACCCTGTCGGGTTAAGCCGACTCGCGCCTGCCCCTGCACGCCGCCAGCGTTCTCACGAGCCACCGCCGACCCATCTTGCCGGTAGCTGTATTCGTTCTGAGCGTAAACACCGTCTACGGCGACATCGATCTCACTGGCTCCGATCGGCGCGAGGAGCTCTCCGCCGAGGCGGTACTCTTCGAAGCTTCCGTACTCGAAGCTGGAGCTGCCGGCGATCTGATCCTCTCTCTCTTGCGCACGTTCGTCAGTGCCGGATATGAGGTTAATCGCTCCCGCCGCTCCTCCCGCGCCGTAGAGTGCCGTGGCCGGACCGAGGATGACTTCGATCCGTTCTACGCCCCGTAGCGAAACTCTGCTCAAATCACTGATCCCGGTAGATCCAACGCCAATTGGCTGCCCATCTCTGAGTAGGAGCACCTGTTCAGAGGAGGAGCCGCGAATCCGAAGAGTGGAGCTCTCGAACCCCGACCCCCGTCGCTGTATCGCTACTCCGGGGGTAGCGGCTACCGCGTCGGCCACGGTGGTGTGCCCTGCTTCCACCGCCTTCTCGACCTCTATCACCCGTACATTTGGACTCGGGCTTTCCTCAGGGGCAGCGGTGATAATGATCGTCTCAGGCGCTTCCTCGCCTTCCTCGGCTGGGGCCCCCGCCGGAATGAGCAGAAGGAAGAGGGCGAGGGAGAAAGGGAGAGCCGAACAAACTGATCTCCGGCGGCGGAGGATCGGAAAAATCATGGAGTTCCTTCTAAGAACGCGACACCGTCGAGATCGAATCCGGCGGTACCGGTGGTCGGATAGGGGTCGTAGATCGGGTTGCCGTCGGAGTCGCGTTCGGTTCCGTCACCGACGACGTCGACGACCCTAACGTAGCGTATGGAAGTGAGATCGACGGTGCCCTCGATCACCTTGGGGTGGTCCGAGAGCTCGGCGAAGTCGAAGGCGGTGCCGGTCCCCTTCGGATGGAGGCCGGCGAAGCCGGAGTACTCTCTCGCGTCGACCCTTTCGTAGGCGTCGACCGGTTCGGACCGGAAAGTCCGCACGGGAAACCTGGCGAAATCGTCACCGTTGGAGGAAATCTCCAGGTAGGCGAGCTCGGCGAAGAGTTCCTCCACGGTCCCGAGGCCGTTCTCGAAGACAGCGAGCTCCGCGCCTTCGGCATCGCCGATCGGTTCCTCAAAGGCGAGGGTAACGGCGCCGCCTCGGCCGAGCACGAGGACCTCCGTGGCAACTCCCGAGGCTGGACCGACCGCCTCGTCATGGTCGGTGTACGCCTCGGCTTCAGGGCCCGGGTCGTAAGAGACAACCTCCGACGCCCATCCCGCTATGGACGGTGCGTCGAGAGCGACGCCCTCCATGTGCCTGGGCGCTGCCACATCCTCGTTTCCGGTTCCGGCGCTATCACATCCGGTAGAAAGAACGAGAAGCGCTCCGGCGAGCACTAAGGGCGTTAAAGCAAGCCCGCCGCAAAGCGACGGGCCATAATCGTGCTTCCAAAGCATCACGGCTTTCATTCTTACTGCTTGACCGCTCCCGAGGAGGGGGGATTCTCGAAGAACTCGTTAGCCACGGTAACCTCCGCTTCAGCTTCTGCGGGAGTGTCAAAGACCACAGTGTCGAAGTTTTCGTCGTCGTTCGGAGTCGCGTCCTTGTACCCTTGGGTCAAGTCTTTCTTTGAGGGATCCCCCGCGTTGTCCGCCCAGCGAAACACCGTGTACTTTCCAACGGTGCCCCAGCCCTGATTAGCAACTTCCGTGAACTTGATGACGGCGAACCCCGGGTTTCTTCCCGTTGCATCCACTCCGGCGGTTATGTCGGTTTCCCTGGCGTTGAGACCGTGGTTTGAGTAGCTGACGATTTGGGCCTCGTAGTTCGTCGTGTACTCGCTGCCGTCGGAAGAACCCTCGTAGGTTATCGAGTTCTCCGTGATGATCCACCGTTCGTAGTAGCCGGTGTCGAGCACCCAGGTCCCTTCGACGGCGATCGGGTCCGCCCCGTCGGTGGAGCACGCGCCCAGGGCGACAATAAGCGCCGTAATCAGCAAACCGTGCACGAGCACGATGGCCCGCCGGTTTCTCTTCCTCGTTCCCATACTGCAACCTCCTGTCGATGCGGAGGCTTGCCGGACGACGTTGTTAGATGGAATAAACCCCAGACAACGCGTATCTGCAAGCTCTACTCGCGAAGCTTAGATACAGCAACGATTCCGCCAAAGTTTCCTGGCTTACGGCTTACGGCGCTCTGCTGCCTTCCCGGAGCGATCTCCAGTGACGTTTTGCAGAGGCACACCGAACACAGTGGCGCGTCCGCGGGGGCTTCTCTCCCCACTTCCTTTGAAACGGAATGTGTGTGTAGCGTAAGTATGGGCCGTTCCTATCCTGCTGTCAAGGTTCGTTCTGGCGCTTGCCGAAGGGATCTGCTATTCTCCCTAGAACTCCAGAAACTCAGAGGTGCCTTACACATGGGCGAGACGAAAAGAGAAACAGCTCTGCGAGCTTTCCGAGGAGAGGAGACGGAAGAGTACCCGTTCTATCCGATTACGATGATGTACGCCGCGGACCTCGTCGGAAAGCCGTATCGTGATTACGCCACCAACGCCGAGGTGCTGGCCGAAGGGCAGCTAGCGATGGCGGAGCGTTTCGGCGCCTCGCACGTCTCGGCGATCTCCGACCCCTGCGTGGAATCCTCGGACCTGGGCGCGCCGATTCACCTTTATGAGGATTCACCGCCCGCAAATGTCGAGGAGAACGCTCTGTTGGCGGATAAAACGGCCCTATCGAAACTCGACCTGGTCGACCCGAGCCGAGGGGAGCGGATGAGTAACCGTCTCGAGGCGGTGCGTCTCCTCGCCGAGGGCGCCGGAGGCGACTGCCTCGTGGAGGGATGGGTGGAGGGACCCTGCGCGGAGGCCGCCGACCTCCGGGGTCTCAATAGAATCATGATGGACTTCTTCGACGACCAGGAGTTCGTAGTCGAGCTTCTGGATTTTATCACCGAGCAGGAGATCTCCTTCGCCCTCGCGCAAATTGAGGCCGGGGCGGACAGTATCGGTATCGGGGACGCAGCCTCTAGTCTCATCGGTCCGGAGATTTACGGGGAGTTCATACTGCCCCGGACGCGGAAGTATTTTGACGCGATTCACAAAGCTGGGGCCCTCGTGCGGCTGCACATCTGCGGAAGGATCGAGCCGCTCTACCCGCATATCGGAGAGTTGGAGATAGATCTGATCGACGTCGACTCCATGAACCCCCTACCGGAAGCGAGAGCAATTCTCGGAGAGAGGCCGGTTATCTGCTCCAATCTCGACCCGGTGGCCGAGGTAAAGAACGGCACCCCTGAGTCGATACAGAGGCGCTTAGCCGAAACCGTGGAAGAGGTGCAGCGGAAGTTCGCCGTCGGTGCGGGATGCGAGATCCCCCGGGGCACTCCCGAGGAGAACCTCCGCGCGATGCGGGAGTTCGCCGAAAAGAGAGGCGCTACCGTTTCGGGGTAGGAGCCCTATCATACTGACTTCCCAGACGGCTGGTCCGTTGCTTGCTGCGCGAACCCCGGCTCCGGCTACACCCGCATCTAACCAAGCAACGTCCCGTAGCCAACCAGCAGCAGGAGCACCGATAGCATAATCGTGGCAATCGTCCCGCCTCGCCTAATCGTATGCTG
>JBKHED010000043.1:0-22439 GCA_046540995.1 Spirochaetaceae bacterium
CGTCGCCGTCCCGAATAAGCTCGTAAACGTCGTCGTCGGTTAGCATCCCTGACCGAGCTACTCCCCGGAGAAAAAGGTCCACTCCATCTCATGCTCCCCATCGTTGCTTACCAGTAGCTCCCCGTTGCCGTCTGCGTGAAAAAAGCGGTGATGCCCCGGGTAGAGCTCTTCGAGCACCAGGAAGGTGCGGCCGTCGATTTCCACCGTCTCCACCGGAGGCAGGAGCACGTTCTCCCTCACGTAGCTCCCCGCCGGGAGCTCCCGCATTCCTGCGGCGCTCTCCCGGGGACTCAGGTAGGAGGAGCGAAAGCTCCCCGCGAGGAGCGCACGGAGGACGCGTTCCAGGTCCGCGCTCCACGGGTCCTCGCCGCACCGCTCCGACAACCCCGTTTCGAGGCGAGGTTGGTTCACCTGGAAGTAGGCGTAACCCCGCCTCTGGAGCTCGAGAAAGAGAGCGCCCTCGAAACCGCGGTGCCAGCTTCCCTGGAGCCAGCTCCCCTGGAGCGCGCCTTGATCCCGCAGATCCTGGGGAAAGAGCGCCGCCCCCGGGAGGAGCCGCCGCACGCCCCGGCCTGTCTCATAGACCGGGGTTATGAGGACCGGGGAGTTGGCGAGCCGGGGGAGCTCTACCCGCACCCGCGCCCCGGGGGCAGCGTCCGCGCTCCGAAGACTCCCCACGGGGTCGATCCATCTCAACTCGTAGCGCATGCGCTCCGTGCGTGGACGCCACCAGACGGGTAATTCCGGCGTCGCCACCTCCAGGGAGATTCCCGCGCCGGCGAGGGCGCAGCCGCCTAAGAGCTGCGTGGCGAGCAGCTGCGCGGCGAGCAGGGGGAGCAGTGTACGCAGGCACCGGAATTCTCCGCGGAAGGGGGTGCGGCTCCCGGGGCGGGAACGATGTAGTGCAAAGAGCTTCACGCGAAGAGAGTCACGAAATGCGGGCCCGCTGCTTCAGCCAAGGAGCCGAGCGCGGCGGCCTTGTGCAGGGTGGGGCCCATCGGCTATCTTTGGAGACGCTATGGCCCGGGACGAGGAGTTTCTCTCCAGTTTGGCCGAGGCGCTCGAGAGCCGCGCGGAGCAGCTTCGCAAGGAGGAGCTCCCGGAGCTCAAGGAACGCTTTCGGAGCTTCCACGCCTCTTACAAATCGGTATACAACGTTCTCCTGCGTAAAGGGCTCGTCCACGAGGATCCGTACAAGTACGAGCAGCACATCTCGGACGTAGAGATTCCCGAGGAGAAGCCGTTTCTCGACTCCGAGCGAGACGAGGAAATGACCATTCGCCTGAGCCGCTTCGAGAACACCCTGGACTACGTCGACAGTTACTACGACTTCTCTCTCGAGAGCCTCGACCTGAGGGAGCTCAAGAAGCTGGTTAAGTTAGTTCGGTATATCGACTGGCGCAAAGTAACCGATACCTCCGGGAACTTCACCACCCGGTACCTGGCGGAGTACATCGGTAAGCTCCAACGGGCCGCCGATCCCCTCTCCACGGACATTGTTAAGGACGCTCAGGATCAGCTCGCCAAACACACAAAGCGAATTCTCGAAATTCTCAAGCACGTTACAACCTATCAGAAGGAGCTGTACAAGTACCGGGTGCGTGAGGCGGTGCTTCCTCACGCAGATATGCCGGAACGACTCACCGACGCCAATCGTCAGCAGCTGACCCAGCGGATCAAGCGCTCCTTCGCTCAGAGTATGCGGGGAGAGCCGTTTCTCTCTGATCTGATTACCGAGATTCTCGAGGAGGAGTACGGCGAAGCGGGGCCTCAGCGGCGCAGGGAGCTCGTGGAGAGCCTTCGGGTCGAGAAGGATGAGCCGAAGAAGAAGAAGCCCGAAAACAAGCTAAAGCCGATTCTCCTCGAAGCTACCAGGGCGATGGCGAGCTCGAGCCGGTCCCTGGATCAGGCGGCGAAGAAGCTCGAAGAGAACTGCGCCGTTCTGGAGAATAGGAAGCTCACCCTCGGAGAGATTCTCAGCCAGGTCCTGAAGCGCCTCTTCGGTCAGAATGAGCAGAAGCGCGTTTTCACCATCGAGTATGTGGACGAGGCGACATCCGTCAGGCAGACCGAGGAGCTACGGTTCGACGCCTTTCTCCAGCGCGTAGGCCGAAAGGCACGAATCTATGCGGGCATTATGTCTCGGGGAGGGCAAGCGTACAAGAAGCTCGAGTCCACGGAGGAGGAGCGAATCTTGGAGTTCCTCAACAAGGATCTTCAGGAGCTCAATCGGATGCTCAAGCGATTCGAGTCGCTCCAGACCTTCTTCAAAAGCGAGGTCCCCCGGGATCAGCGACAGCACCTTCGGGGAATCGAGCCCGAAATCGCCACGATTAAGGAACAGGTTGCTCAGGCAAAGAAGAAACGGCACCAGTACGTCTCCAAAATGGAGGAGCTCGAGCAGCTCAAGAAGCTCGGCATCGATACCGAGGCTGGTTTCTGAGCTGGTCGGACCGCTGACCTTTCCCCGCCTAAGCCGGCAGCCTGCCGTTGGGAGTGCTGCGGTACATTCCCAGAATTCGCAGCTCCCGCGCCACATCGTGGAGCGCCGTTATCGCCTCATCGAAGAGAGTTCGCTCCCCGGGGATCTCCACATCGAGGTAGAACATGTACTCCCAAGGACGACCGTGAATCGGCCGGGACTCGATTTTCTTCAGGTTCAGAGAACGGTCTGCCATGATTTTCATGCAGTCGAAGAGAGCTCCCGGCTTGTCCTGCGTGGCAAAAACCAGTGACGCCTTGTCCGCAGCCTTGTCTTCCGGAGCCTCCGCCCGGGCGAGTATGGCAAATCGCGTGTAGTTCCGCGGATTAGTCTCGATCCCCTCTTTCAGCACCTGCATACCGTAAACCGTGGCGGCCGAGGCGTTTGCGATGGCGGCGTTCTCCTTCCTTCCCGCTCGCGCCACCTCCGCGACGGAGCCGGCGGTGTCGTAAAAGGGGATCACCTTCCACTCCGGGTGGCTGTCGAGGAACTCCCGGCACTGATCGAGCCCGGGAATCTGGGAGTAAACGGTTTTGACCTCTTCAATGGTGGCCCCCGGCACTCCGATGAGGGAGTGCTCGATTCGGAGAAAGGTCTCACCGATGATCTTCAGGTCCGGATACTGCAGGAGAAGGTCGTAGTTTTCGTGGATGGAGCCGACGAGAGAGTTTTCGATCGGCACCACTCCGAAGGCGGACCGCCCCTCAAGGACGGCCCGAAACACCTCCCGAAACGAGGACTCCGGAGAGGCCTCCACTTCGCTGTCCTGGAAATACCGCTCTAAGGCGATTTGACTGTACGCCCCCTTCTCTCCCTGAAAACTCGCCTGAATTGTCCCTTTCTGTCCCGCAAGATGGAGGTCCGCGGCCCGGGCCGTTCGGGCGAAGGAAGCTCCTCCGGCACCCACGGGAACCCGAGTTACCTCTTTGCCCACTACCGGGGAAAGCGCCTCGATATCCCGCATCAGCTTCTCGAACTGCTCCGGGTAGAGAGACTGCGGGCCGTCTGACAAGGCGCGGTCCGGATCCGGGTGCACCTCGACGATAAGACCGTCGGCGCCGGCGGCAACCGCCGCAAGCCCCACCGGAAGCACCTTCTCCCGAATGCCGGTAGCGTGGCTGGGGTCGACGATGACCGGAAGGTGGCTGAGCTTCTTCACCACCGGGATGGAGGAGATATCGAGACTATTGCGGGTGTACGTCTCAAAGGTGCGGATCCCCCGTTCGCAGAGAATAACGTTCTCCGTTCCGTGAGCGAGGAGATACTCGGCTGCCATGAGCCACTCCTCAATGGTGGCGGCGAGACCTCGCTTGAGCATGACCGGCATGCCTTGGGAGCCAACCCGCTTGAGGAGCTCGAAGTTCTGCATGTTCCGGGCGCCGATTTGATAGACGTCGACATACTCCCGCATCATCTCCGCCATATCGGAAGAGACGATCTCTGAGATGACCGCCAGGCCCGTGGCGTCGCCGGCCTCCCGCAGGTACCTCAGTCCCTCCTCGCCGAGACCCTGAAAGGCGTAGGGAGAGGTTCGGGGCTTGTACGCTCCGCCCCTGAGCATCACCGCCCCGGAACGGGCAACGATCTCGGCGGTCTCCATAATCTGCTCCCGGCTCTCGACGGCACAGGGCCCGGCGATGACGGCGATGCGGTTTCCGCCGATTTTTACCCGCCCAACGGGGACTACCGTCGCCTCCTTCTTTAGTTCCCGGGAAGCAAGCTTATACGGTTTGCTGATAGGAATGACCCGCATAACGCCGGGCTGGAGCTCCACCTCCCGGAGGTCGATGGAGGAGCTGCCGACGGCTCCGAAAATTGTCTCTTCCTCGCCGACGATTTCCCGCACCGTAAAACCGCGCTCCCTGAGAAAGGAACGCAGCTGTTCCTTCTCCGAATCCTGTATCGAACGCTCGAGAACTATGACCATATGGGTGGACTATAGCATCACGCCTGGGTGATGGGAAACTCCCGGCCAATGTAGGCCCGGAAGCGCTCTATGAGCTGCTCTCGGTAGCTCATAATACGGCCGACGTAGATCTTCGTGCTCGCCGGGGTCATGCCGTTTATGACCCGGTACCGCCCCGCGTTGTAGATAGCCAAGGCAACCTGCGGCTCCGAGCTCTGCTCGAAGCACCAGGCGAGATAGTCCGTGCCGTGGTAGGCGTTTACGTCCGGGTCGAAGAAGTCCTCTTCGGTAAGATCTCGAAAGGTGAGACTGTTGAGCTGAAAGACCCCTCGGTCCACGGAGGCTCGGTTGTCGTTGATCGCGTACTTCGAGAATCTACTCTCCACAAAGGCGAGGGAGAAAACAACCGAAAGGGGAAGATTGGTTCGATCCGCATGATAGAGCATCGGCATGGCGATTTCCGGATCTCCGGTGAGCTGAATAAAGAAGTCTACCACCGCGTCGTGGGTCAAATCCTCTCTATAGAGAGCGAGCATCGGGTGCTCCGACTCGAGGAGGTTCCTAACGTTCTCGTAGCTCGACGGAAGTCGGGGCAACCCCTGATCACTCCAGCTCATGGAAAAGGTGTAGGTCCGCGGAGGCTCCAGCTCCTCCGCAACGAAAGGTCCCGAGGTGCTGCATCCCAGGAGAAACACCCCGGAGAGTACGATAAGATACCGATTGATCATAGCTGCGTCTTCACTACTACTGCGTGTCCATTAAGATTCTGAATAAGTAGCCGATCGGCCCGATCTGCTTCTTCGTTCACAAACGCGGTTACACCCTCGCAGCCATAGAAACCGTAATCGTCGTACACAAGTATGCCTCCGACCGGCATGCGCGGCCACACCCACTCTGCCACGTCCTTGGCGGACTGATAGACATCGACGTCGATGTGACAGAGCGCGATGGTGTCACACTCAACGAGGTGCGCCGTCTCCTCAGGAAAAACTCCTGAAAGCACGGTGTATCCCGTGAGCCGCAGATTATTCAGAAAACCTTGAACAATTTCAAGGCTCGTATCCGCGTGCTCGCCACCTTTGTAATAGTCGTCCCGGGGACCCGCCTTTACCACGCCGGCAAAGGTGTCCGCTAGCCACAGGTGACGCTCTAGCTTAAATTTATCGATTGCGAGGCCCATAAGTCCAGCGCTACCGCCACGCCAGAGACCGACCTCCACCAGGTCTCCCGGAACCGAAGAGAGCTGGGAAATCAGATGCCAGAGCTCATAAAGACGGTAGATGTCGACCTTGGTGTGTTCCTTGCATGCCTCGACGCTATCAAGAAAGCTCTGATCTAGCTCCCAGGGACGATAGTCCGCCACGGGCTCCACTTTGCCGTATCCCCGGGGATAGCGCTTCTCGCTACTCATCCCGCGCTCCTTCCGTCTGTGTCGTTGGTACTATACTGAGGATTCTTCGGCGTTCCAACCGGAGTCGGAAGAAAGAAAGGACGGTGTAAGGAAACCTGTAGAAGCCTCCCGGGCTACTGCCGCGGGATCCGGCTCAGCGAGCGGTCGAACCGGTACGCACCCTGAGATCCTCGAAGCGTCCCCGTCCTTTGGTGCGGAGCGCAATTTCCATACCCGAATCGATACCGAACCAACCGTTGTAGAGAAGCTTCACCTCACCGTTAACGCCGATAGTCACATCCCCGACCTCCGGCTGATAGAGGATGTCGATCTCGAGAGGTGAGCTGATGGGCTCCGGAATGATGCCTTCCGCAACGCGGTTCATGGTGACGTCATCGCTGGAGCGGTAGACCTGGAGGTAAGTATGGTCGTTCCCGTAGTGCTCCCGATCCCGGGTGAACCAGATGAGAAGAGACTCGCCGTGGCCATAGCCGTTGGGCGCTTCCACGGCGGAGGCAAAGAGGTGGAGGCCGAAACCGGTCCACTCCGTGGACTCCAGGGATCGCCCTCGAAAACTAAAGAGCGTGGGTTCCCGCAGTTGCTCGAGGGGCAGGGCGAATCGTGAGAAGTACTCTCCAGGATCGGTCTGAGTCGCCTCATCCTCCACAATCCTCCAGCTTCCCATTCTCGCGCGTCCTGCCTCGAAGCCCGTAAGGCTCGTGCTCCTGAGGCGATCCTTATAGGCGTGCAGCAGCTCCGTCGCCGTCGCGATTTCTCTCGCCTTCGCTTCCCTCTGTGAGGCTCGAGAGGGCTCCGGCGCCGGCATTGGTGCCTCACGCGCCTCGGCCAGCTCCTCCCGCGCCCGCTCCAGGGAGACCCGGAGCTCCTCGTTCTCCCGAAGGAGCATCTCGTTCTCCTTCTGGAGCTCCTCGAGGAACGCCGCGACCCCCTCCGCCTCCCCACGGAGTGCCCGAATGTCGCGCTCAACCCGGGCGAGGTCTAGCTGGCTCACCCCGGGGACGGAGTCGGTCGGTCCAGGATCGACAGCTCTCTCGGGCTCCTCAGGGCCCGGGGACTCCTCCGCTGAAGCAAGCTCCTCTTCCAGCGCCGAAACCCGATCTTTCAGTACGGAAAGCTCTTCTTCCCTTTCGGAGAGCCGATCCTCTAGAGCGACGTTCTCCCGCCGGAGCTCCTCTATGATCATATCCTGCTGATTGATCCGTTCCCGGGCACTTCTGAGCTCCTCCTGCAAAAGGGTAAGGCGCTCTTCGTACTCCGGAGCGACGACTTCGAGAATCGTCTCCCGGAGCTTTCTCAGTCGCGCCGGATCGAGGCTTTCCAGGGAGCTCGAGCTGAAGCGATCCGCAAGCTGCGCCCGATCGTCCTCCCCTACCCTCAATCGGCCCTGATATACCGCGCCGTCCACGAAAATGCCGTCGAGAACCAGGGAGTTCTCCCCTTCGAGTCGGATCGTGGCGAAGTCGAGGATCATCTCCCGGGGAGTTACGTTGTCCGACTCCGCGTAGAGATCCCTCACCGTCCATCCATCGTCAGTCGAGCGCCCGATAAGCACGGCGTATCGCTCTCCCTGAAAACCGACGTTGCGAATATAGAACGCCTCCGGTCCGGCGACCGAAATTTTGGCCTCCTCGAAGTCGATCTCTCTCAGGGGAATCGACTGCGCCCACAGGAGCGTCCCGGCGAGCAGAAGAAAGAGCAAAAGTGGCAGTTTTCGCATCAGTATCCTCCGTCGATGTTCGGGCGGTCGTCCCCTCTGTCTATTATCGGCGGTACCGACTCCACACTTGAGTAAAACCGCTATCTTCTTGGAAAAGGTGCGGGTAACCGTGTATCTTTGGCAAATGACGGCTCTGAAGATCTTTCGGCTACTGCCGACACTCCTTCTTCTCCTTTTGCTTTTCTCCTGCACCTCGATCCCTCGAGCAGAAGGAGATGCCCGGGAGCGGCAAGAAGAGCGGCGTGAAGAAGGGCAAGCCCCCGGGGCGGAAGAGGATGAGGGCGAAGATGAGAGCTCCGAGCTGCCTCAGGAGCTTCGGGTCGCCTTTTACCCGACGGAGCTATCCCTCAATCCGCTCTACAGCTTTACCACCACCGAGGCGCAGATCTTCACCGCCCTCTTCGAGGGTCTGGTGACCTACAATCCCCTTACCCTTGAGCCCGAGCCCGCGGTGGCGGAGCGGTGGGAGGTGAGTCCCGACGGCAAAACCTACACCTTCTACCTCAGGGAAAACGCCCGGTACTGGAACGGCGACTCCGTGACGGCGGAGGATTTTCGGCGCACCTGGCTCGAGCTTCTCGATCCCGAGCGTGAGAGCGCCTACTCCTTTCTCTTCGACATTATCGAAGGGGCCGAGGCGTACCGGAACGGCGAACATGAGAACCCTGATTCCGTGGCGGTAGCGAGTCTGGATGAGAAGGTTCTGGAGGTAACCCTCACCAATCCGGCCTCGCACTTCCTGAAGATTCTCTGCCACCACAGCTTCGTGCCGGTTCACGAGAGCGTCCGGGCCATTGAGGAGTGGTCCGAGTTCAAGACGATTCCCGGAAACGGCCCTTACTACATTAAGGAACGGGGAGAGGACTTTCTCGCTCTGGTGCGAAACGAAGTGTACTGGGACGCCGCAAACGTACAGACACCGCGACTGCAGCTTCTATTCCCCGAAGAGGAGCCGGAGCGAATCACCGAACGGTTCAACGGCGGAGACTTTCACTGGGTGACCGGCGGAATGTCCCTCAGCAACGTCGAGTTTCAGGATACTATCGTGATTAACCCGCTCTTTGCGACGACTTATTACTATCTCGCTTCGGACCGGGAGCCGCTCGATGATCCCGACGTCCGCCGCGCCTTGGCCCTCCTCCTTCCCTGGGAGGAACTTCGAAGCGAGGAGTACCAGTTTATCCCCGCCACCACCCTGGTACCGCGGATCCCCTTCTATCCCGAGGTGGAGGGAATCGAGAGCCGTAACGCCCAAGAGGCACGGGAGCTTCTCTCCTCCGCCGGGTTGCCGGCGGTCAGTGATCTCGGAACTATTCGCATCGCCATTCCTGGTGGAGAGGAAACGCGACGGGTGGCGGAACTTATGAAATCCGCCTGGGAGGAGGCGCTGAACGTACCGGTAGAGATTTCAGAGATCCCCTATCCCCAGTACTTCGACGCCGTGGAGGAGGGGGAGTTTACCGTGGGGACCGTGAGCTGGATCGCGGATTTCGCGGACCCCTTGAGTTTCCTGCAAATGTGGACCAGCGCAAGCAATTTGAACAACGCGGGCTTTTCGAACGAGGAGTTCGACTCGCTCATTCGCGCGTCCTTCGACCAGACCGGTAACACGCGCTACGAAACCTTGGCCGAGGCGGAACGGATACTGCTTGCTACCGGCGTAGTCTTGCCGATTAGCCACTCGCCGGCCATAAACCTCGTAGACGCGAACGAGATCGAAGGGTGGTATCCCAATCCTCTCGATATTCACCCCTTCAAGTACATCCGGTTCCGTGAGTACGCTCCCATACCCGGGGTCGCCTCGACTTTCCCGGAGACCGCTGTGCCTGCGGGGCACGTCTATAAACCGCGGTAATCACTCCTTCTTCCCGGTGATGCTCTCTATCACGGACTCGAGCCGTTGGCGATAGAGAAGTCCTACAACGAAAAGAACCGCGGCAAGTACAAGAATGCCCAGGGCGAGCCGCCACCGCTCCTCGGCGGCGGCGTCGCCTATGACGGCGCTGCCGACGATCCCCGGAAGGCGTCCAGCCATGGAAATCAGCAGGAAGGTGAAAACGCCCATTCGCGCGGTACCGGCTACGTAGCAGAGCACATCCTTGGGAATACCGGGAATGAGAAAGAAGAGAAAGAATCCGAGGCGGCCTCTAGGCGAGCGAGCCACCGAGAGGAACTCCTCCTGCCGGCCCGGGCCGAGTACCCGCCGCAGGAAGGGCTCCCCCAACCGGCTTCCGACGATGTAGTTGAACCCGCTACCGATGGCGATACCGAGGAGGGAGTAGAGCATCCCGAACCAGACCCCGAAAAGGTATCCCGCCGCCGCCTGAGCCACCTCTCCGGGTATGACGAAGATGACGACCTGGACGACCTGCACCGCCACAAAGAGTCCGGGGGCCCAAATTCCCGCTCCTTCGATCCACTCCTGCAGCCGCTCTCGTTCCGCCAAGGGAGCCCAGAGCTGCTCCCGAAAGAGAAGCACCGAGAGAATGACCACCAGCAGGAAGAGCGGGAAGGCGAACGGCTCTAGCCGGGTAAGGATACGGCGCGCTCTGCTCATGCGGGAGAAGATAGCGAGTTGCCCCGCCTTTGACTACACCGTGACCTTTTGGTTATACTGACGGATAATGAGCAAATCTTCGAAGAGAACCCCCGACACGACCTTCAAAGAGGGGCAACAGGTCGTGTATCCCCTTCAGGGGGTTGGACAAGTTCAGTCGATAGAGTCGATAGATTTCAGGAAAGACGGAAACCCGATTCTTTACTACATTATCTACCTTCCGGTTTCGGATATGACGGTGAAGGTGCCTGTGGATAAGGCGGAGGAACTCGGGATTAGGGCTATCGTTCCAAGAAAGGAAGCGGAGCGGGCGCTCAATCTCTTTACCGAGGAGTATGAGCCCGTCCCGGCGGACTGGAAAATGCGTTATCAGATGAACCTCGACCTCCTCAAGCAGGGGAGCGTCATTGACATAGCAACGGTTGTGCGTACGCTCTACCATCGCAAGAAGGTAAAAGAGCTGCCGATCCTCGAGCGTAAGCTCTACGACAGCGCCCTGAAGCTGCTTATCGACGAGGTCTCCTTCTCCCTCGATGTTTCCAAGGAAGAGGTCGAGGAGATGATCTTTAGCAAGCTCGAGGTGGAGTCGGAGCGGGAGGCAGAGGAAGAAGAGGAAGAAGCGTTCGAGGAAGAGGACGACATAGATGTCGACCTCGACGAAGACGACGAAGAGTGAGAGCTTCTCCCGTAGAGCAGCTCGGTCGAATAGCCGAAACCGCGGATAAAGAGCTTAGAACGGCAGTGGGATCAGTCGCCGAGGTGCGACATGATCCCTTTTTTGTGCTCATCTCCACCCTCATTTCGCTGCGAACCAAGGACGAAGTCACCCACGCCGCCTCGCAGCGACTCTTTAGCCTCGCTGCGAGCCCGGAGAGCTTGGCTGCCCTCCCGCTTTCGACCATCGAGGAAGCTATCTATCCGGCGGGGTTCTATCGAAACAAAGCGCGGCAGCTCAAGGGAAGCGCCCGAATAATCGCGGAGGAGCATGGTGGACGGACGCCGGAAACGCTGGAAGAGCTTATGGCGCTGCCGGGAGTCGGAAGAAAGACCGCAAATCTCGTCCTGGGCCTCGGCTTCGGTATCCCCGCCATTTGCGTGGATATTCACGTCCACCGCATTTCAAACCGCCTCGGCTGGATAGAGACCGAGACGCCCGAGCAGAGCGAGTACGCACTGATGTCGCTCTTTCCCAGGGAGCACTGGATTCCCCTGAACGAGCTCCTCGTTCGTTTCGGCCAGCAGCAGTGCACCCCGGTCTCACCCTTTTGCTCGACCTGCCCCTTGTCTGAAGAGTGCCCCAAAGTCGGTGTCTCGCGACACCGGTAATCCGGAGTATTGGGCGCCCGGGGACGTTACTCCTCAGCTATCAGTAAGGACTTGCTGTCGAGCTTGAGGTGCAGATCCTCGGAGGGATACTTGTCGTAATCCTTCACCAGCTTGAGCTTAACGTGCTTCTCCGTCGGCTCCAGAGTAATGAGAACGTCGATCTCCGCACCGTAGGGCGAGAGTAGCTTCGGCAGTCCGTTCTCATCGGTCTCGGGCTGCTCCCGGTGGATGGAAGCGCTAAACCAGACGGCAATCCCCTCCTCCGCCGCGAAAGCCTTAACCTTCTTGAGCGTTTCCGGCTCGCCCTTCTCGAAATCGTAGCCATCCACCACGATAAGATGTGCGTCGAAGTGGCCGTCGGTGATCATAGCCTTAAGGCTTGTTATGACCTGGTCCGCCGTCGCTCCCTCCTGAGAGAAGTTCATAATCACCCGGTTCTTGATCAGCCCGTCGTGGACAGCCATTGCGTCGTCGAGCTGTCGCCTTTCGGCAATTTCTCGGAAAATATCCTCATACCAGCTGATAATGTGGTCCGTCCGTCCGGCAAAGGAGACGTGAATCACATGCTTGTTCTGAAAGAGCTGGTCGGTCGCAATGTGAACAAGACAGGCGGTCTTTCCTACTCCCTTGCGGGAGGCAAGGACCCCTATAGCCCCGGACTTGAGCTCCCCGTGTATCGACTTTTCCAGGAGCCGCAAGGGACTTCTCTTTATGAGCTCAGCTTTGACCATACCTTAGTTTCCTTCCTTCTTGGCCTTGAGATACTTCTCGCGAAGCTCCTCCTGAATGCTCTGGGGAACCTTACCGTACTTGAGGAACTCCATTGAGAACTCCGCCTTACCCTGGGTGAGGGAGCGGAGCACGGTAGAATACCCGAACATTTCGCTCAACGGCACTTCCGCCTCGACGACGGAAAAATTGCCGTCCTCCGAGGAAGCTACAATTATACCACGCCGCTGGTTGATGCTTGCGAAGATGTTCCCCTGGAACTCAGTGGGACCCTCAACTACGACTTTCATAATCGGCTCCAAGGCTATCGGCTTTGCTCTGTCATAGGCCTGCCGAAAAGCGCCGATACCGGCGGTCTGGAACGCCTGCTCCGAGGAGTCCACCGGGTGGGTCGAACCGTCGTTAATGGTTGCCTTAACACGGACTATCGGGAATCCAATAAGCGTTCCCTTCTCCATGGCGGTCTTGAACCCCTTGTCCACCGCGGGAATGTACTCGTTCGGAATCACTCCCCCCTTGATCTTGTTGTCAAACTCGTAGGTCTCGCCCTCCTCGTTCTCCTCCAGGGGTTCGATAAAGCCAGCGACCCGACCAAACTGTCCGGAGCCACCGGTCTGCTTCTTGTGGGTGTAGTCGAACTCCGCCCGCTGGGAGATGGTCTCCCTATAGGCGACCTGGGGCATGCCCGTCTCGACCTCAGCCTTGTACTCCCGACGCATCCGCTCGATGTAGACATCGAGGTGGAGCTCGCCCATACCGGCAATGATCGTCTCATTCGACTCGGGATCAACGTAGGTCCGGAAGGTAGGATCCTCCTTGGTAAACCGATTGAGAGCCTTGCCCATCTTGTCCGCCGCGGCCTTGTCCTTCGGCTTGATGGCGAGCTCGATTACGGCGTTCGGAACGTACATCGAGGTCATGCTTACCTGCATGCTCGGATCACAGAAGGTGTCGCCGGAGGCGCACTCAATACCGAAAATCGCGATGATGTCACCCGGCCCCGCCTCGCTAATGTCGTCCATGTGGTTGGCGTGCATGCGAATAAGCCGGCCGACCTTAAACCGCTTCTTGCTACGGACGTTAAAGAGCTCCTGCCCCTTCCTTAGGTCTCCCTGGTAGATGCGTACATAGGTGAGCTGACCGTACTGTGTGTCCTCGAGCTTAAAGGCGAGCGCCACCGTGGGCTTGTTTGAGTCGGAGTAGAGCTCGACCTCCGCTTCGTTGTTTTCCAGATCCACGCCCTTGTTGGTGATATCCAGGGGGCTCGGCAGGTAATTGACTACCGCGTCGAGCAGCGTTTGCACGCCTCTGTTCTTATAGGCGCTACCGACGAATACGGGGCACAGATCGTTTGCGATGGTCGCCTTGCGAATGGCGGCGTTAATTATCTCCTCCGTCTCGGTACCTTCGAGAACGGCTTCCATGAGCTCCTCGGAGTGCATGGACGCGGCGTCCAGAAGTAACTCCCGCCGGCTCTCCGCCTCCCGTTTCAGTTCCTCGGGAATCTCAGCCTCTCGGAGCTCGTTTCCGAACTCCCCCTCGAAATAGATCGCCTTCATCTTGACCAGGTCGACGACGCCGACATGCTTGTCCTCGAGACCGATTGGCAGCTGTGCCATAACGGCGTTGAGGCCGAGCTTCTCCTCGAGCTGCTCCCGGACGCGGTAGGGATTTGCTCCGGTTCGGTCGCACTTGTTCACAAAGGCGAGTCGAGGCACTTGGTACCGCTTGAGCTGTCGGTCTACGGTGATCGACTGTGATTGGACGCCGGCAACGGCGCAGAGCACGAGAATGGCACCGTCTAGAACTCGAAGAGCGCGCTCCACCTCGATAGTAAAGTCCACGTGCCCGGGGGTGTCGATAATGTTCACCGGGTAGCCTTTCCACTCAACGTTGGTTGAGGCGGAGGCGATGGTTATGCCGCGCTCCCGCTCGAGCTCCATGGAGTCCATGGTGGCGCCCACGCCGTCCTTGCCACGCACCTCGTGTATGGCGTGTATCTTCTCGGCGTAGAAGAGTATGCGCTCGGTAAGCGTCGTCTTGCCACTGTCAATGTGCGCGCTTATTCCGATATTGCGCAGTTTTGGAATGTCGAATCCCATAGGAATTGTAACCTCTTGCTTTGTCTAAAGTAATGAATCTTTGGTGGAAGATCGTAGTGGCTTCGGAACTGTACTATACGAATTCGTTGGTAAACAATCAACACCCTCGCCCGGTTAAATCTATGTTATAAAAATACATATGGCCTCTATATGCGTCGGGTGCGCCGGGTACTCCTACGATGACTGGGTTGGCCCCTTCTACCCGGAGGGGCTGCCCAAGGAACGCCGCCTCGAACGGTACGCCCAAACCTTCTCCTTCGTGGAGCTCAACTTCTCCTACTACGCCATGCCCAGGAAGGAGCACCTCGCTACTCTCCGGAAATCCGTGCCGGACGGGTTTCGCTTCTCGATCAAAGCCCACGGCTCCCTCACCCACCAACGGAGGGACGATTGGGAGGAGCGGGCTCGGGAGTTCTCCGCGGCGATCACCGGTCTCGAAGGGAAACTCTCCGGAGTGCTCCTGCAGTTTCCCTACAGCTTTCACTATACCGAATCGAACCGTCGCTACTTGGCGGACCTGGTGGAGGCGGTCGCCGGACCGGAGCTCTTTGTGGAGTTTCGCAACGGCGACTGGGAGCGACAGCAGGTAATCGAGGGGATGCGGCGCCGGGAGCTCAACCGGGTCTTGGTGGACGCCCCGAAGCTTCAGGGGCTCCCGGGGCGTTTCGAAGGTGGTGAGCAGCTCCCGACCAACCGCGTCTACCTGCGCCTTCACGGCCGCAACGCCGGCAACTGGTGGAGCGGAACCAACGTAACCCGATACGCCTACAACTACTCCAAAGATGAGCTCCGGGAGATTGCAGGCCGGCTGAAATCACTCACGGTCCCGGAGATCTTCGTTATCTTCAACAATCACGCCAACGCTCGGGCGCCCATCAACGCCCTGGAGTTACTCAAATTCATTGAAGTAGAGTGAGAAGACGAGAGTCACCACCTTATTGGAGACCGGCTCCTCGCGCCCTTCATTGATCGCCGCTTCCGCCTCGTCGATGCCCATCGTCGGATTGGCCCGTTTGAGAGCAACGATTTCCTCGACAACGCTCTCTTCGGGAATCCGCAGAGTTCCAAACCAGCCGCGGTTCTCGAAAACGAGCACCGCCCGCCTGAGATTGGCAACCTCCCGCGTCAGCTCGCCGTAGTCGGTAAGGAGTCCCTCGTAGGCGGCGCGCATCTCCTCCATCTCCCGCTCGAATTCGTCCTGCAATCGGCGCAAACCCTGGTTCGCGTCGGTGCGAAACTCGCGAAAGGAGTCAATGAGGTTCTCCACCTCCGTGCTCATTTGAACGCCGCTGGCCTCGATTTCCGCTATCTGCGTAGAAATCTCGTCCAGCCGACTGAAAACAAATCGAGGGTCCGTGCTCTGAATGTACGCGGCGGGATTTCGTGCCGCCCGGGCGAGGCGCTCGACGAACTGCTCCTCGGTAAAATACTGCCCCTGCATCCGAACAAAGAGCCCCTCCACGAGCATTCTGAAGTCGAACTCGAGAAAGTCGGTGTAGATGAATCGCATCCCCGAAGGCATGAGCGCCCCGAGGTTAATCCCGTCAAAAGAGTATCGCCGGGGAATTACCACGATGTCCGCCCGATTCCGGGAAAAGACCACCTTCATCTGGGAGACGTCGAGATACTCCATGTTGAAGAAGGTCTCCCGGACGATCTCGAGGACGTTCATATTCTCGTTGCTGAAGCTCCCGGTGGCGGTCCCGACGGTGAGATCGTTCCCCGCCTCGTCCCGGACGTCGTAGAGGGTTATGCCGTCCTCCACGCGCTCGTTGGAAACATCGTACCCTCGGTCCGTCAGTTCCACGGCCCCGAGAGAAGCGATGGATACGGCACACGCAAGAATAGTGAGTATCGCTTTCTTCATTGGTCGTCTCCTGCCTGCTCCACCTGAATCAGCACCTTATCGAAGGGTTGGAGCTCCTTGCCCTCGGCGACCTCGATTACCGAGGCGCTCACCTCCCGCCCGGCCACCGAAAACTCGATGGTGGCGATATACTCGTCGTCCTCTCGGAAAACGTATCCCTCCGTACCGTCCGCCACATCCCGGATTCGGTCTATGTACACCACGATCTCCCCGGGCCTCCGGGGATCGAGAATGTAGCCGTTCTCCCGGTTTTCCCGGGTAAGTGAGTCGAGGGCGTAGAGAAACTCGTCGATTTCCTCCTCCAGGCCGGAGATGGTACTCTCCCGAGCCTCGATAATCGCGTCCCTGCTAATGACGCTCTGGGCGAGGGATCGCCATATCGACTCGTACCGATCGATGATCTCGAGATTTCTGAACTCCAACTGATCGAGAGCCAGGGGTACGCTGTTTACATAGGGCACTTCCTGGAGACGGTTGACGATTCTGGCAAACTCATCCACGTTCTGCGCCAGCTCCCCGTACTCCCGCCGAGTGATCGCTCCCTCCTCGCCGAGAAGGGCACGGTAGGGCTCCAGGCCGCTCTTGCTTCGGATCTCAGGAGCGAAATCTCGGTTCATAAGGTTCGAAAGAGACGCTTCCTCGATCTGAGGATTGAATCGGAAAATGAGCTCCCGGATCTGCTCGTTGTGCTGCTCCCGGAGTCGGGCTATCTCGTTGGCGTGGCGCCGTCTAATAGTGCGCTCGAACTCCGCCTGGTACTGCTCCAGCTCCGCAATTCGATTCTCGTAGTTGGCACTCAGGTTCTGGATGCGCTCCTCGTACTCCTGCCGGAGCTCCTCCATCCGCAGATCAAAGACTCGCTGCTGGTTATTGAGAATCTCCTCCTGCTCTCGAGCCTGTTCGAGCTGTCTCGAATCGTACTGCGCCATTTGATCCTCGAGTTCCGCAAAGCGTGCCTCAATATCCTGGATCTCCGCGGCGTACTCCTCCCGAATCGAGGTAATCTCCACCTCGGCGTCCTCCTCGATTCTCTGGGCCCGGGCGTTTCGCTCGGCGGCGGTAATCTCCTCGTTTTCGAGCAAATTGATCCTACGCTGAGCTTCCTCCCGAACGGACTGGATCGCCGAGTCCCGCTCGGAGATGGTTGACTGGAGCTCCCTTCGAGCGTTGTCCAACTGATTCTGAATCCGCTGAGCTCCGTCGAGGACCTCCCTCAAATTAACATCCTCGAACTCCTCGATGCTTATCCGGATGTCCTGGCTGCTCCGTTGAATGTACCAGGTGACACCGATCATGGCGCCGGTAAAAAGAAGAACGATCGCCAGGACCGTCAGGGGCACCAGGAGGGTGCGGTTCTCCTTTGTCTTGGCAAACTCATCTTCCAGGTTGTACTGCGCCTGCTTCTCTTTGAACTCGTCGATTATTTGGCGGAGAAAGAGCATCTTGCTCTGCTCGACGAGAGCCTGAGTCTCCGGGTCTCTCCGCTCTTCCCCGCCGTCTATTTCTCTTTCATCGTCCATACGCCGTTCCAATTCTGAGGTGCCTGACGATTCTTGATACGTCCCAAAAAAGTGTTGGAGAGGCCGAGGGTGCAGCGCCGAAACGCCTCCTCGGCCTTTCGCCAGTCGCCCTCATAGTAGAGACGCAATCCCTCGTCAAAGGAGGTGAGATCCTGCTCGAGCTGGTCATCAACGTTCTTCCGGAGGACCGGCCAGAAAATCGACTTCCCTTCGGTCTTTCCCTTCACCTGCACCCGGTCGAGCTCCACGAACCAGTACCGATCGGTCTCGAGCTCCACCTCATCCTTCACGTATCGGGAAGCAACGACCGGCACCTTGTAGAATCGCGTCAATCCCTCCAAGCGGGAGGCGGAGTTGACGTTGTCTCCGATGACGGTATTCACCATTCGCTCCGTACTTCCGATATTTCCGTAGAACACCTCTCCGCCGTCTAAGCCAACGCCCACTTCCAGAAGCACCGCCCGGTAGACATTCTCCTCCGCCTCGGTCAGGCTCCCCCGTCGCTTCAGGATCTCCTCTTTCCGCTTATGCATCTCCTCCCGGAGGGAGGCGGCCACATCCTGAATCCTGTACGCCGCCTCCACCGCCGCCAGCGACTTGTTCCGCCGATCCTCCTCCATTACGCCGAACACCGCCAGAAGAGCGTCTCCGATGATGGAGCCGATATCTCCGTTGTGCTCGTGGATGTAGCGAATCGCCTGGTCGTAGTGGAGGTTAAGAAGCTTAATGATGTCCGTCCCGAGGGTCTCGGTCATAAAGGTGAAGCTCTTGATATCGGTAAAGAGAATGGTAAGAATCCGGCGCTCTCCCTCGAGTCGTATTTCTCGTTCTCGGTACGCCTTAGCGGCGACGTCACGGGCGACAAACTTCTTGAAGATCGTCATCAGGTTATCGATAGTGCTCGCCAGGGAGTTGAAGGCCACACCGAGGTAGGATACCTCATCGTTCGGAGCGCCCTTGAGTTTGAGGAGGTCGAGCTGCTGCTCCTCCTGCATCCGCATAATCTGGTTGGTTATGTGGCTGACGAAACGGAGGATATGCCCGATAAGGATAATGCCGATCACCGCTGAGATGATCGTGAGGCCGACAATAATAAGTGAGACGTTGCGAAAAATGCGCTCCGAGTCTGCGTAGAACTCATCCAGCGCTTCGGAACGCAGAAGAAAGGCGTCCCAGGCGTTGTTGTACCGATAGACGCCGAAGTACTCTCGTCCCTCGAACTGGAAGTTGATCGCTTCCTCTTGAACCCCCGCTTCCAGGTTCTCATTCATCCTCTTCAGGGCCGCTTCATCCGGGAACTCCTCCGGTGCGCCTCCCTCGTGAGCCCCGAAGAACATATCTCCTTGCGGAGTTATTCCGGCGGTAAGAGACTGCTCTCCCCGATGGTTTCGAGTAGCCGCCTCGCGGAGGTTTTCCCTCGCCGCCTCCAAATCCTGGTTGAAGTTGTAGATCTCCTGCTGGTTGTTCGCGAAGACGTTCAACTCCTTGAGGTCCTTCACCAGGAGCTGATTGAGGAGACGAATCTGCTCACCACGGTTGAGGATAAGGTTGATGTAGTTTGATACGAAATTGGAGACAAGCAGAAAGATGAAGAAGATCGTCACGATCTTCACCATCAGTGGAACGACCCTGGTTCCGGCAATCTTTTTGCCTAGAACCTTATCCAGTACGTCAGCCATCGCCTAAACTATATGGTAGCCTTTGGCAGAAGGCAATTCTCCTGGCGGATCTTACGCATCTCGACTACGGATTGTTCGATCCCGTTCGGCAACACCCATGTACCGCTGCCTATCCCCTAGACCGTGCGGACGTCGATCACCTCGATAATATGCTTTTCCAGCGCTTTGAGCGCCTGATCTCGGGAAATGTCCGCCACCTTGAGAATGCAGACCGCGTTGCTCTTATCATGTCCCGGCCAGGTCCCAATGGATACGATGTTTCCCCCGGCGTGGGCGATGTCCGCACCGAGATGGCCCAGCTCACCCTGTCCTTCGGGGATACGGATCGTAATGCGAAGCCCCGGCTCCCGGCTGCCGAACAGATCGATAAAGAGGCGAAAGACGTCGGACTCGGTGATAATCCCGACGATCCGATTTCCTTCCATCACCGGGAGGCCGCCGATGTTGTTGTCACTCATCAGCCGCGCCGCTTCCTCTACGAGGTCCTCAGGGCCCACGGTGACAAGCTTCTTCGTCATAATATCGCCGACTTTGACCTTTGCGAGAAGGTTGCTCATCTCGTAAACGTTGAGGGTCGAGGCTGGGGAGGGCGAGGCGTAGAGAAGGTCCTTCTCCGAAATAATACCCACTAGCTCCTTCTGGTGGTTGAGCACCGGAAGCCGGTGAACCTTCTCGCGACGCATAACTGCCTGAGCGTCGCTCAAGGGGGTGTCGGTGTACACCGTAAAGGGGTTCTCAGTCATTATGGTTCTAACAAGCATACTCCGTCTCCTACTATTTCAGTATGACTCCACCGGCACGTATCGCGCAATCTAAATGCCGAGATACGCCTTGCGAACCTCTTCGTTGTTCAACAGGCGGTCGGTGGTATCGGTGAGGGTGATCCGCCCGGTCTCCATGACGTAACCACGGTGGGCGAGTTGCAGTGCCAGGTTGGCGTTCTGCTCCACGAGAAAGACCGTGGTCTTGTTCTCCTCGTTGATCGTCTTAATGACCTCGAAGATCTGCCGAACGATAAGAGGCGCCAGACCAAGAGAGGGCTCGTCGAGAAGTAACAACTTCGGCCGCGCCATGAGGGCCCGGGAGATCGCGAGCATCTGCTGTTCGCCCCCGGAGAGGGTCCCTCCCGGCTGATTTCGCCGCTCCGCGAGGATTGGAAAGAGCTCGTAGACATAGTCGAGGTCCCGTCGAATGCCCTCGGCGTCGCGCCGGAGGAACGCCCCCATGTCCAGGTTTTCGCGGACCGTCAGATGGGGAAAGATCCTCCGTCCCTCGGGAACCTGGGAAATACCGAGAGCGACGATCTGATCCGGATCCATGGCGTGGATCTCCTGACCCTGAAAGATAATCTCCCCCGACTTCGGCTGGGCTATGCCGGAGACGGACATCAGGGTGGTTGACTTGCCCGCGCCGTTCGCTCCAATGAGGGTGATAATCTCCCCCTCATCAACGCGAATATCCACGTTCTTCAGGGCTTGTATATTTCCGTAGTAGGTGTTAACGCCTTTGAGCTCAAGCACTGACTTCTTCTCCCAGGTACGCCTTGATCACCTCGGGGTTGTTCTTAATCTGAGAAGGAGTCCCCTCGGCGATGAGCTTGCCGTAGTCCATGACGTAAATCCGCTCCGAGAGACTCATAACGAGGCTCATGTCATGCTCGATGAGAAAAATCGTCAGGTCCTCGGTATCCCGGAGTCGGAGAATGAGCTGCTCCAACCGCCTGGTCTCCAGAGGGTTCATACCCGCCGCCGGCTCATCCAAAAGGAGCAGGAACGGCTCAGTGGCGAGAGCTCGGGCGATCTCCAGTCGGCGCTGAGCACCGTAGGGGAGGTTCTTCGCGAGCTCGTTGACGTACTGCTCGATGCCGATTTTCTTCAGTACTTCGTAGCTCTCGTGGATGACCCGTTCTTCCTCGATACGGGTAGCCTTGTTGCGAAAGACCGCTCCCAAGACTCCCGCTTTGAGGCGGGAGTGGCGACCGATCATCACGTTTTCCAGGACCGTCATGTTCTGAAAAAGCCGAATGTTCTGAAAGGTTCGAGCGAGTCCCTTAACGGTAATCTTGCTCGGCTTGAGGCCCACTATCGACTCTTCCGACCGTACCTCCCCGGGAGGCGAGATTATCACATCCCCCTGGTTCGGGTGGTAGACTCCGGTGACGCAGTTGAAGAAGGTTGTCTTGCCCGCGCCGTTCGGACCGATCAGCGCCACGATCTCGTTTCGACGTACCACGATATCCACGCTATTCACCGCTCGAAGACCGCCGAAGTCCTTGGTGAGTCCCTTCGCCTGAAGTACCATTACGTGGATACCTCCGATTTCTCAGTTGGTGACTCCGGGAAGGTGTACGCCCGTCGTCTTTTCTGAATCAATCCCCCGGGCCGAAAGACCATCATAATGACCAGTACCGCGCCGAACATGAGCATCCGGTAGTCCGCGAAGGCTCGAAGATACTCGGGGACGAGAATCAGGACCAGAGCTCCCACGATGACTCCCGGAATGGAACCCATACCGCCGAGGACCACGCAGCTGAGGACGATAATGGACTCCCAGACGGTGAAGCTCGAGGGATTAATGAAGGTTGTCCTGGAGGCGAAGATGACGCCGGCCAGTCCCGCCCAGGTGGAGCCCAGAGCGAAAGCGGTCACCTTCGTCTTCATGACGTCGACGCCCATCGCCTCGCTGGCGATGTCGTCTTCTCCCATGGCGACCCAGGCCCGTCCGAGGCGGGAGTTTTCCAGCCGGTAGACGACTAAGATCGTGAGTACAACCATTGCGAGGATTATGTAGTAGGTGTAGGTGGTGGCAGTAGCAAGCCTCATTTCGATTCCGAAGAACGAGGGACGGGATATCCCTCCAATGCCCTGAGGACCGCCGGTAAGCTCCGTCGTGTTGTTCAGAACGATTCGAACGATCTCAGCGAAACCGAGGGTTACGATCGCCAGGTAGTCTCCACGGAGACGAAGCACCGGCATCGCAAGGAGTATCCCCGCTATCGTCGCCGTCGCCGCCCCAATAGGCAGCGCGGCCCAAAAACCGACACCGAAGTACTGGTTTAACAAGCCGTAGGTGTAAGCCCCCACGGCATAGAAAGCGACGTATCCGAGGTGAAGCATGCCGCCCAATCCGATAACGATGTTCAG
>JBKHED010000044.1:0-22048 GCA_046540995.1 Spirochaetaceae bacterium
GCTCAACTACGACCAGAAGAACACGAGCGGCCACCGGTTGCAGAAGAACGACCTCTAGTTTTTACAAGTAGAGAAGACCGGGGCGGGAGGTGATCCCTTGCCCGTTCTCGGTTCTCACTGCCCCTGCCCAAGGGAAAATCCCGGCACCCCATCAAACGTGTAGAGCTGCTCGCTCTTAATGATGCTAAAGCCGTGGTCGTGTACCCTCTGCATCAGGTCGAGGATCTCCTGCTGCCCCACGGACTCCTGGTCCGGAGCGGCGCCGAAGCGGCAGCGCCAGTGGTCGGTGCAGAACGTCTCAGGCGCACCTTTCGGCCACACCTTTAAGCCGCGGTTCGTGATCATAGTGAGGGGAAGCTTTTCCGTTCCCGCCTTGGATAGCTTTTCTCCCAGAGCATTGGGATCGCGGTCGTCCTCGACCCAGTCGAGAAAGATGTCCACTCCCTGGAGCTCCTTCTTCTGCGGTGATCGGTACTCCCAGCTCGCGGCGCCGGGGATACTGGCGCTCTCGGAGTAGGTCACCGGCTCGAGGGTCTCGGGTTTTTGACCGAGGCGGTCTATAATGGCGTCGGCGAACTCCCTGGTCCCCACTTTTTGCTTGCTCACGCCGTCCCGGAAGATGTCGTAGGTGTGAATCCCCTCTTCGATGGTTCTCAGCCAGGCGTTGTGAACCCGCTCGGCAACCTCGGGCTGGCCGATGTGGGCCATCATCATAATGCCGCCGTGGAGCAGCCCCGAGGGGTTGGCGAGATTCTGTCCAGCTCGGCGAGGGGCGGAGCCGTGGATCGCCTCGAACATAGCGGCATGCTCACCAATGTTGGCGCTGCCCGCCATACCGACGGAGCCGGCGATTTGCGCTGCCACATCCGAGAGGACATCCCCGTAGAGGTTCGGCAGTACGATCACATCGAAGTTCTCCGGTCGATCCGCCATCTTCGCCGCTCCGATGTCGACGATCCAGTGCTCGCTCTCGATCTCCGGGTACTCCTCGGCTACCTCGTCATAGACTTTGTGAAAGAGACCGTCGGTGAGCTTCATAATATTGTCTTTCGTAAAGCAGGTAACCTTTTTCCGGTTGTTCGCCTTGGCGTACTCAAAGGCGTAACGGATTACCCGTTCGCTCCCAGGGCGGGAGATGAGCTTGAGGCACTGGTACACCTCGTCGGTCTGGCGATGCTCAATGCCCGCGTAGAGATCCTCCTCATTCTCTCGAATAATCACGAGATCCTGCTCCGGATGCTTGGTCTCCACAAAGGGGGCGAGGGCCCTGGCGGGACGGACGTTGGCGTAGAGACTCAGGGTCTTACGGGTGGTGACGTTTATGCTTTTGAACCCACCTCCCTGGGGAGTGGTGAGTGGCGCCTTGTAAAAGACCTTAGTTCGACGGATCGAGTCCCAGAAGTCCGGCTCTATTCCGGCGCTGTTTCCGCTGAGATATACCTTTTCCCCAACGGTGACCTCATCGATCTCCAGCCGCGCTCCAGCGGCATCGAGAATGCGAAGAGATGCCTCCATGATCTCCGGTCCGATGCCGTCTCCGTAGGCAACGGTTACAGGCGTCTTGCTCATACAACCTCCCAATGATGCAGATCGATATTGACGAGTAAAATACGCAAGATAACCGTGAATGGGAAGGGGTTTGTCGGCCGATGACCGATCTTATCGGCCTGCGAGACTCCTATGCTCTCAGGTGCGCTCTTCGAGGAAGGAGCGCCAGCCGTTCTCTTCGATGAGGTTGGCCTTTTCGAGGACCTTCTCTTCTTCCTGGGCGGTCTGTTTCTGAAGCCGGACCGCGAGATCCGGCTCCTTTACCGAGAGTATTCTCGCTGCCAGGAGGGCGGCGTTTCGGGCGTTGTTGATCGCCACGGTGGCAACGGGCACTCCCCGGGGCATTTGCACGATGGAGAAGAGGGAATCGAGCCCGCTCAGGGCGCTGCTTCGTACGGGTACGCCGATGACCGGCAGAGTGGTCATGGCGGCAACCATCCCTGGCAGGTGGGCGGCGCCTCCCGCACCGGCGATAATGACGCTGATGTTTCGATCCCGGGCGCTCCGGGCGTAGTCGTATAGTCGCTGGGGCGTTCGGTGAGCACTGACGATCGTCACCTCGTGCTCCAGGGAGAGCTCTTCACAGGTTTCCGCGGCTTCCCTCATTACCGGGAGGTCTGAGTCGCTTCCCATTATGATTCCGATCATCCTCACCTCCTACCATTCAATCTAACGCCCCTCTCGGGTGACGTCACTCATCAGGTGACGGGCCCTCCACCCGGAGCACGGCGGCGGCTTCGCCGGCGCGCTGCCGGGCAAGCTCGAGCGTCTCCGCGAATACCGTAATGTGGCCCATTTTCCTCCCCGGGCGCGACTCACGCTTGCCGTAGAGATGAGGATGCACGCCGGGAATCGCCAGGGCCTTCTCGAGCCCGACGTAGCGAGTTGGCCCCGATTCGCCGCTCGCCACAAGATTGCGCATCGCCGCCGGACCCCGCATAGCTACGCTGCCGAGGGGAAGGTCAAAGATCGCCCGGAGATGCTGCTCGAACTGATCGGTTTCGGCGGCCTCCATGGTGAGGTGCGCGGAGTTGTGCGGGCGTGGGGCCACCTCGTTCACTAAGACGTCACCATCGGTGGTGAGAAAGAGCTCCACCGCGGAGACGCCCACAATCGAGAGCGCTTCCGCGGCGGCCACCGCGACCTCTTTGGCGCGGCGGCAAACCGCTGTATCCGGAGAGGCGGGATAGAAGACCGAGCGAAGGAGGTTGAGCTCCTGGTCCATCTCCATCTCGAAAGGTTCGTAGACCGCGGTATCTCCGCTACGCCGTCGAGCCACCAGAACCGCGAGCTCCGCCGCAATGGGCGCGTGCTCCTCGAGCATTGAGGGGCCCCTGAGCGGAAGCTTATCTCCCGCCTCCCGAACGACTGCGACACCGCGACCATCATAGCCTCCGAAGCGAAGCTTCTGCACCGCCGGGAGTCCGAGCTCTCGTATCGCCTCTGAGAGCTTTCTGTCGTCGCCGACGCTGTGGTGGGGCCCGGAAGTCGCCAGATCGTCCTCGTTCGGAGCCGCTAGGAACCGCGGCATGGGCAGCCCCGCCTCGGCCAGTCGCCGACGCTGGCGCAACTTGTCGTTAATCGTAGCCACCGTCTCCGCCCCGGGGAAGACCGGAACGCCCCGCCGGGCTAACTCCGCCATGGCATCGATACTGACGTGCTCGATTTCAATGGTTGCCACGTCGGGCTCGATCGTTTCCGCAGCCCGCAGCACGGTCTCGTAGTCGGCGAAGTCACCAGTGATCGCGCGATCCGCCCCGGCACAGGCGGGACAGCGGGGGTGCGGGTCCAGAACGGCGAGGGTGATGTCGAGGCGTCGCGCGGCGGGGAGCATCATCCGGGCGAGCTGACCACCACCGAGAACAAGGAGCGTTGGCATCTTCTCGGGATGATACGGGGCGCCCCGAGAGGGGTCAAGCGCAGGACGGAGTGGTATGGTGAGGTCGCCAATGCCCCATTCACGGCCAGCCGAACCGTCGCAGATCGAGCAGCCCGGGGGTTGCCTGCCAGAGCGGCGATCGCTCCGTAGGTCGAAACTCTACTCTCCGGGATTCTCGAGATGGCCTCGGCCGCACGTTCTTCTAACGAAGGGCCGCCGACTCTCACGCGTGACGGGGCCAGTATAGGATCTCTTTCTCTTGTCGAGAAGCGTGCGGAACGTGCGAGCCCGGGCGCTTTTTGTGCTCCTGCCGTGAGTTGGGGGACTCCATCAAAACGGTTGTCGATACTCCACGAGCTATCGAGGAACCGCGGCTTCCAAGAGTTCCCTTGCATGGTCTCGAAACGCGGGATCCGCAGTCTCTTCCAGCGGTCCCTCGACGGAGGTGACGCGTCCGGATAGCCACTCCTTGTAGACTCGCTCCGCGGCCCCGGAGCGTTCGAGCCGCTTCAACAGTCGCTTGCCCCACCTGTCGGCCCAGTGGAGCGGAAGAGCGTGGGTCACAAAGAGTGCCGCGAAGGCAGGCTTCCTTCCCTTTTGCTTTACGCCTTTGGCGAAGCGTCGGAGCCACTTCTTTGTCGCCGGGCTGCTGGTAAACCTGCGAATCGCCGCACCGAGTACGAGCATCTCCGGCGGCTCCGCGGCAAGGTGGTCGGGATCCACGTTGCTGACGTGTTCCGCCTTGGCGGTGTGCCCCTCTTTCTCGAACTCCTCTTTGAGGATCTTGGCCAGTCGCTCACCATTTCCGTAGGCAGAGTCATGGACAATGATAATATGCATCTGTCGGCTCCTCAGGGAGATTGTAGGACGAGGCTGCTCCGGGAGCAAGTTAGATGATTGTTGGGGTTTTTAGGAACGGTGTGCCGACTCTCCTTGGAATATCGGGTAGAATGAAACTATGAGGTACACGAAACTCGGACGCAGCGGAGTAAAGGTGAGTCGGCTCTGTCTCGGGACGATGAACTTCGGCCCGAAGGCGGGGGAGGAAGAGTCACACCGGATCATGGACCGCGCCCTGGAGGCGGGTATCAATTTCTTTGACACCGCGAACCGGTACGGCTTCGATCTGGAGGTTGGCCTTACCGAAAGCATCATCGGCCGGTGGCTCGAATCGCGTGGAACACGGGATCGGATCGTCCTCGCCACAAAGTTCTTCGGGCCTATGGGACCGGGGGCGAACGACGAGGGGCTGAGCTTCTATCACATGCGGGCAGCGGTGGAGGCGAGTCTTCGGCGGCTCAAGACGGACCGGATTGATCTCTATCAAATGCACCACATAGACCGGGGTTTCCCGCACTTCAAGAGCACGCTGGAGTATCTCGACGGTGATGTGTCGAACCTGCACTATCCCGACTACCTGGAACCGGGCACCTCCTGGACCGAGATTTGGCAGGGGTATGAGCAGCTCATTGTCAGCGGAAAGGTGCTCTACGCGGGATCGAGCAACTTCGCCGCCTGGAACATCGCCCAGGCTAACGAACGGGCGACTAATCGCCAGATGCTCGGCCTCATAACCGAGCAGAGCAAGTACAGTCTCTTCACCAGGCAGATCGAGCTGGAGGTGGTTCCGGTTTGCCGGAACTACGGTATGGGGATTCTTCCCTGGAGCCCCCTGGACGGGGGTGCCCTGGCCGGTGAAGATTCAAGCGGCGGGAAAGGGCGGCGAAGCGAGCGTAGCTATACCGAAGAGACCGAGAAGAAGCGCAGGCGCTTCTTCGGCCTCTGCGGAGAGCTCGGCGAGGAGCCGTCAGTCATTGCCCTTGCCTGGCTCCTCTCGAATCCGGTGGTCACGGCGCCGATTATCGGGCCCCGAACGGTTGGGCAGCTCGAGGCGGCGCTCCGGGCGGTGGAGATCTCCCTCGACGAGGAAACCGTTGCTCGTCTAGATGAGATCTTTCCGGGACCGGGAAACCAGGCTCCCGAGGCGTACGCCTGGTAGGGGTGTTCAGGTACAATGTCGCCGTTATGGAGCGGGAGCAGGCTGCGCGCGTTCAGGGCGTCGCTCTTATTATCCTTGCCGCGGCTCTCTGGGGTGCCCTGGGAGTTGTCGCCAGAGTTGCCTTTGCCGAAGGACTCGAGCCCCTGGAGGTAGCGGTGTGGCGGGCGAGCATCGGCTGGGTCTTCTTTGCGGTCCACGCCGCCGTCCGAAGAGAACTGCGCATCGCGCGCCGAGACATCCCTCAGCTGTTTGTCTTCGCCATCGTCTCGGTCTCGGGGTTCTTTGGGTCCTATCAGCTAGCCATTCGATTTGGTGGTGCCGCGAGGGCGGCGGTCTTGCTCTACACCGCGCCGGCGTGGGTGGCGATCTTGGCGGCGGTCTTCCTCAAGGAGCGGGTGGTTCTGCGTACCGTCTTCAGTATCGCTATCTCCATTACGGGGGTGGCGATGATCTCTCTCTCGGGCGGTGGATCTTCCGCGCATGGCACGGCGGGTCTCGTGAGCAGCCCGGGGTCCGAGGGGCTCGGAATTCTCTTTGGCCTCGTGGCAGGGCTGACCTACGCGCTCTACTACATCCTCGGACGCAAGCTCCTCGAACGGTACCGGGGGGCGACGCTCTTTGCCTGGGTCCTGCCCTTGGGCGCTCTCGGTCTCCTTCCGTTCGTCTCTATGAGTGTTCCTACGCTCCGGGCCGCGGCGGCACTCCTCTTTATCGGATTTGCTTCAACCTACTGCGCCTATGCGGTCTACTCGGTGGGACTCCTGCGCCTGCCCTCCTCGCAGGCGGCGGTGATCGCCACCATGGAGCCGGTGGTAGCAGCGGCGCTGGCGTATCTCTTTTGGGAGGAGTATCTCGGTCTGCTCGGCTACCTGGGAGCTCTCCTTGTTGTCGGAGGGGTGCTTCTGCAAGCTCTTCCGGAGCGAAAGAGTCTGCGGATAAAACCGGAAAGCTGACGGTTACGTGAGTTCCGTCGCCGTTCGCCAGGTGCCAGGAGCCGCCGAGCTGGGCAACAAGGGCTTCGATGATGCTATAGCCGTAGCCGTAACCTTCGCCCCGGAGAACGCTCTCGGGCACTCCCACACCGTTGTCCGTGACGGAGAGTGTGAGGACGCCTCCGGTCTCCCTCTTCACCTTCAGGCTAATGGTGGGGGTCGCTTCCGACTCAAAGGCGTGGATTGCCGCGTTCGTCACCAACTCATTTACTATGATGCCGAGGCTAACCGCGGCGCTGTTGGGAAGAGCAAAGTCGCCAGAGTCAACTTCGAGAGCGATGCGTCGTGGCGTCAGTGCAGTTTCGAGGTTGCGGGCGAGTTGTCGGATCAGCTCCCGCACGCCGAGGACTCGAAAGTTGTCGCTTCGATAGAGTTTCTCATAGACTTCGGTCACCACCTGCACTCTGTCCGCCGCGGCTTCGAGTCCCTCTCGGGCGTTCGGGTCCTCACTCTCCGCCGCCCGGAAGAGGAGCAGGGACCAGACGAGCTCCATGTCGCTCTTTATACGGTGGTGGACATCCAGTAGTAGAAGCTTCTTTTCCTCTACCTCATCTTCGAGTTTCCGCTTTGCCTCGGCGAGGGAGCTTTCCTGGGCGCGGAGCTTTCGGTGGAGGTCGGACATCCGGCCGACAACGAAGCCGACCGCCAGGAGAACGGCAATGGCAATCCCAATATAGTGCAGCGTATGCACTCTGTTGAGAACGAGGACAATGAAGCTCACGGTATAGAGGGAACACACGATGGCGCTCAAAAGTCCCGCCGTGGCGCCGAACCAGAGTCCCCAGAGGATGATAGGGACCACAAAGAGTGGAAAGACGCTTCCGTTCTGCGTGCGATACGCAACCAGCGAGGTTAACAGAAGAAGGAACACAGAGACGATGGCCGAAAGGACGGCCCTCCAGTCAGTTCTCAAGTCCGAATCCTTTTGCTTTCAATCGAATTACAACCGTGCCAGGCTCGAACCACGGCCGGTCACGATAATCGAGTATGGCCGAAAGAATGGAGCTGTTCTGCCGCAATTCTTGTGGTTTTCTTGCCACAGATTCAGCGGCAGGAGAGCTCTCTACTCCAGCCAGTCCCCACCGAAGAGTGCGGAGGCGGACTCGGAAGCACCGGAGGAACGCGTGCCGCCGCGGGCATCGGAGGAGGCGAAGAGCGGGTACTGCTGGGCAAGATAGGGATCCACGCTTCTTGCCATCTCGTAGCTGGTTCTCGCCGCTTCCTGCTCGCCGCTTTCCCAGTGTGAAAAGGCGAGACCCAGGAGAACCCTACCGTTCTCCGGCTCCAGCTCCTGGGCGCGTTTCAGATAGCCTCGGGCCTCTTCGTGACGGCCCGACAGGCTCAGCACGTTGGCGATGTTGACCAGGGCGGGGATGCTCTCATTCAGCTCGAGAGCCGCCTCGAAGCGTCCGGCGGCTTCGTCCAAGAGGGCGTAGCGGGCGTAGAGCACCCCGATCTCGACTTGCTCCTCCGCTGACAAGTCGTCCCGGGCCTCCTCGGAAAAGCGATTCAACCGAGGCTCGAGCTCCACGGCCCGGAACCGGTCCAGCTCCGCGGCAACCGCGGCATTTACACTCTGGAGATCGACCTCAGGAAGGAGAGCTGTCGTAGGCGGTGTCACCGGCGGATATGCACGCCACGCCTCGCGGCTGCTGAACAGCACCGCCTCTCCCCGAGGGTCCGCCTGCCTCCACTGAAGGGCGCCAACCTGCCATGCCCTGGTGAACCCTTCGGAGAAGAGTGTTGTTTCCACCGGCATCCAGGCGGTCTCTCCGAGGAGCACCAGGTTCTCCGGAGCGTAGAAGAGCTGATCTACCTGGGAGGGCCGCAGACCGGTGTCGAAGGCGGCGAAAATGTGCCCGGGAGTAGTAATGAGCGCCGTTGGTACTCCAACGGACTCTAAGAGCGTGGCGTAGAGGGCGGAGAGGTCATCACAGTCACCGGCACCGCCGGCGAGGGTCTCCCTGGGAAATCGAAGGTAGTCCACCGCACCGCTGTTTCGCGAGAACTCCTCGTAGGCGGAGTTCGGGTCAACGACGTAATCGATTCCGACTGCTCTAACCGCTTCGAAGATCCCAAGGGCGTAGAGGAGGTTCCTGGTCAGGACGGTAGTTGGCAAGACCGTGCCGGCACCGGCAACCCTCCCGCCGAAAGCGAGAAGGGCCGGATCGTATACAGTCATAAATGCGCCGATCTTTCTGTCGTCGTCCCACTGGATGGCGTTGCGGTTGAGCAGTCGGATCTGCCGTGATACGGAGCCGGAGCGTCTCGAATCACCGCGACGGTAGGCGACGGTTATGGTTAGGGTAGCGGTACCCCCTTCGGATTTGGTAAGTATGCTCTCCGAGATGGGGGCGGTAAGAAACGCCTCTACAGAGTGCCCCGCCGCCAGGGAGCTCGGGAGCTCCACCGAGCGCGGTGACCCCGTGAGCCCTTCCACGGTAAACGTCACCTCCAGGTCGCTCACGATGCCGGTGCCTTTGTTCTTCACCGTGAAGCGGCCGAAGGGCTCCTCAGCGTAGCGGGCGTGCAGAGTCGGAAAGATTCCCGAGAGCTCGAGCTCCTCCAGTCGGATCTCCGGTCCGACGCTCACTGCGGGAACGTAGCTTCCCGCCACATTGAGCTCCTCCCCGGTAAAGGGATTGCGCCCCAGCATAATCGGGTACTCCGCGAGCAAGCTCGGATGGGTGAGGCGGAAGTCGGCGTAACCGGGAGTCCCTTTCTGCTCGAACCGGGTTACTCGGATCCGCGCCTGCTGCCAGTTAGTGTAGAGCTCCCTTGCACCGTTTCGTTCGAGTATTACACTGCCTTCAGTGTCCATAAAGCGGAGAGTGTAGAGCCGGTTGTCTATGTCATAGCTGCCTTGGGCCTGCACCGGAAGAAGAAGGTCGTAGGTGGCGTCGGGGTTGGAGAGCTGTTCTCCCTCGTATCTCTCCTCAAGGGCATCAGCCAGCCGGACAGCGATGTACCGACGGGCGTGTTCGAGGCGTGCTTCGTGCTCCTCCCGGGTCTCGAACATATCTCTCGGTGCCAGGGCGGCCTCTCCCAGCTCACCGAGAGTCTCTCGGACGAAAAGATCGGTCAGCGCTCGCCGCTGGGCAAGAGAGAGGGAGCCGCCGAGAAGCTCCACGAAGGTGCCGAGAGGAGAGGCTCCGACGCCCCGGACGGTGAAACGGGAGAGAGCGTTCTCGTCAGCTCTGCTCGCCACGTAGAGATCGCCCGCCGGAGAGAGCTCCAGGTCGTGGGTCACCGGCCGCTGAGTCTCTCCGGTAGCCGCCTCCACCCAGGTGCTCTCGTCTCTTTGCCACCAGCGAACGTAGCCGTTATGCCCGGATACTACGGTCGATCCGTCGGCGCTAAAGGCAAGCGAGTAGGTGATACCGAGGTCGATCTCCTCGATCCGCTGTTCTTCCCGCAGTTTTCCGTCTGAAAGGGAGAAGAAGATAAGAGAGTCGCTGTAGCCTGCCGCCAAGGTCTCGCCGTCCGGAGAGACTGCGATTTGGTGGATCTGGTAGGAGATGTTGTTGTCCTGGAACTCCCAGGTCGACCGTTCCTCGAAGCCTTCCTTAGTTATCTTGAATAGCGATACGCCCAGAATGTTCTGATCCCGGCGGTAGCTGATAACGAAGCCGCCCCCATCCGGTAGAAACTCCAACGAGTGCACGGAACGCTCAAACTCCCGGGCTCCGGCCGCCCGCACAAAGCTCTCTCCCCTGCGCACCCATAGGAACAGCTCATCCCGGCCACCGGCGGAAGCGAGCCACTCACCGTCAGGGCTCAGCGCGATCGCTCGAACAGCCCCTTTATGGTGGCGCAGCACGTCGATAGGCTCTCCGGTCTCGGTGTCGCAGATGCATATGTCGTTGTCGTTTCGTTCGCCCGGAAAGATGATGAAAGAGTCGTCCGGAGAGAATTGAAGGACCGAGCCCGCGTCCAGACTGCCGGCCCAGTAGTGGCTCAGGCGGCGACGCCAGAGCTCCCGGAGATCCGAGTCGAAGAGCCGCACCGAGTTTCCTTCGGTGGCGTCGTAGAGCGCCACGTAGCTTCCAAAGCGGGAAAGCTCTACATCCTCCGCATGGGAGGCGTCGGGAAGCACAACGTCCGGTGCTATGGAGATAGGGCCCCCCGCGGTGCCGGTGGGGGCGGCCGAGACTGGCGCGGCAGCAGCGAGAAGAAGAACGGCAAGTAAGATTATCTGAGCAAGAAGTGCGCCCGGGCACCTCGCAGTGCAAGCGATATGGCTCCCCCTCTTCGGTTATACTGGATCATAATTCTAACGCATTTCGGCGAAGCGTGGCGGGTTATGAACCCACCGTTGCCGCCGCACCGAAGCCGTGATAGCCTGTGCGCTTCATGAATGGACGGAGAGAGTTCCCGTACTGTCCTTCCTGCGGATCCAAGACCCTCACCTTTGACGGCATAAAGCGGTTCAGCTGCGATAGCTGCGGTCTGGTCTGGTATCAAAACACCGCCGCAGCCTGCGGCGCCATTCTCCTGGTCGGAGAGAAGGTGCTCCTCTTGGAGCGCGCGGTGGAACCCGCCAAGGGGATGCTCGACTTTCCCGGTGGCTTTATCGAGCCCGGGGAGAGTTTGGAGACGGGCCTCGCAAGGGAGATCGAGGAGGAGATCGGTCTGCTGCCGCTGGAACTCTCCTATTTGACCAGCGCCCCCAACGTGTATCTCTACAAGGGAGTCGCCTACAACACCTGCGACGTCGTCTTTACCGGGACGCTTTCCCGGGCGCCGACGGAAATGGAAGAGGGCGAGGTGGCCGGTATCCTACTCCTCAGACGAGAGGAGATAGACCTCGAGCGGATCGCCTTTCCCTCTTTGCGCTCGGCCATGGCGCTCTTCATTCAGAAAACTCGGCGATAGTTCTTATTAGGAGCTCGGTAACCTTTTCGGCGTTGCCCTTGAAGACACGGAGGATCTCATCCCAGCTTACTGGTTCCTCATCCTCCTTCCAGCAGTCATAGTCCGTGCTCATCGCCACTGCCCCGTAGGGGATGCCCGCCTCGTTTGCCAGGATTACCTCCGGTGCTATGGACATGTTTATGACATCCGCTCCCCAGGCGCGAAACATGTGGCTCTCCGCTCTGGTGGAAAACCGGGGCCCTTCAATGGTGATCACCGTGCCTCTAGGGTGGAAGGGATAGTTCAGGGCCTCGGCGTTGCGGCTGAGCCGTTCCCGGAGCTCCTCGGAGAAGGGCTCCGCCATCGGGGTGTGCACCGCCTCCCCCGGGGCAAAGTAGTCGTGGAAGGTAACACGCCGGTGCCGGGTGAAGTCAATAAACTGGTCCAGGATGACGAGGTCTCCGCGATGGATCTCCTCACGCAAGGACCCCACCGCCGTAGTGGCGAGGATCTGCGTACACCCCGCCTCCTTGAGGGCGAGGATATTTGCGCGGTAGTTAACCTCGGTTGGAGGAATGGTGTGGCCTCTGCCGTGACGGGCGATGAGAACTACCTCGGTTCCTTCGATCCTTCCTACCCTGAGCGGTGAGGAGGGACGGCCAAACCTCGTGTTGGTCTCCCGCTCTTCCGGCTCCTGCAAAATACCGGGGTTATCGACTCCGCTTCCTCCGATAATGCCGACCGTTGCCATCTTCCTGCCTCCTTGCCGTCCTATCCTGCAAACCTCTCGTAGAGGGCGGCGAGCAGCGCTTCCGCCTCCTGGACGCTCCCGCCGTAGGCGATCACCCCGTCCTGGTGCGCCAACATCACCAGAGCTCCCGAGGCCTCATCCGAGGCGGCGGCGATATCCCTGATATCCGTCGCGATTTCCGGGGTTCCGTACTCCGCACTGCGAGAGGTGCGGGGAAAGCCTTCCTTCAGCATGCCCGCGTAGAGCGGACGACTGTGGACATGGATAACGGAAACGACATCTCCTCGGGCTGAGTAGACCGCTGCGTGGCTCAGGGACTCCGAGGATGCCCGAGTCCTGCCGAGAGAGGCGAGACTGTTCCGGGCAATGTCGTAATCGAGGACCACGGCGTAGTCCTCCGGCTCGAGGACCCGTTTGTTCCCTGTTGCCGTCCCGCTAACCATAAACAGTCCAGCCTCGCCCTTCGGGGATCGGACGCTCACGTTGCCAAAGCCTGTGCCGTCTTCATCCATCCCGATGAGGCCAAGGTCGAAGAGTCGAGTCCTTGCAAGATTGAGTTCCCGGAGAGTATCCCAGGGCGGCGGCGGTCCGTGGCGAAACTCCTGGTTGAACTTGATGTATCCCTCGGCCTGTCTCATCCGTAGTGCTCCGGGTAGAGTCCCTTTATCGCCGCGCCGTCGGCTGCGCAGACTCCGCGCTCCGTGATGAGTCCGGTGACGTAGCGAGCCGGGGTTACGTCAAAGGCGAAGTTACGCGCCGGTGTCTCCTCGGGACAGGTGAGCACCCGGGTGCGTCCCTCCGACCCGAGGCCCCAGACGTAGCGCTGCTCGTCCGGGTCTCGCTCCTCGATCGGAATCTCCTCGAGACCGTCTTCTATCTCCCAGTCGAAGGTGGAGGAAGGGAGGGCGACGTAGAAAGGAACGCCGTTCTCCTTTGCAGCTATCGCCTTGAGGTAGGTTCCGATCTTGTTTGCCACATCACCCGTGCGCGTTGTTCTGTCGGAGCCGACAATGACAAGATCCACCAGCCCGTGTTGCATCAAGTGACCCCCGGTGTTATCCGCTATGAGGTGATGCGGAACGCCGTGTTTTCCGAGTTCCCAGGCGGTGAGGCTCGCCCCTTGGCCTCGCGGGCGGGTCTCATCAACCCAGACATGAACTGCCATGCCATTATCGTGGGCGAGGTAGATCGGCGCCGTGGCCGAGCCGTAATCGACAAAGGCGAGCCAACCGGCATTGCAGTGGGTAAGAATGTTGACCGGCTCTCCCCCCTTGGCCCGGGAGATCTCTTCGATGATCGGAAGCGCGTGTACTCCGATCCGACGGCAGGACTCTGCGTCCTCATCAGCAATCCGCTCGGCCGTGGCCAGGGCGACGCTCACTCGCTGCTCACCGTCGGTCACCTGTTCCGTCGCCGCTACCTGTCGCCGAACCGCCCACTCCAAGTTCTTTGCGGTGGGTCTGGTGCCCATGAGCATCCGTGCTGCGTCCTCGAGGGCCTGCCTCGCCCCCCGGGAAGTGGTGTCCCGTGCTCCAAGGGCCGCCAGATACATGCCGTAACCGGCGGTGGCGCCAATGAGACCCGCACCTCGAACGTGCATCTCCCGGATCGCGTGGGCTGCCTCTTCGGCGCTGCTCAACTCCATTACCGAGAACTCCTGGGGCAGGAGGGTCTGATCGATTATTCGAACCACTTCCGGGTGCCCAGGCTCCCTCCAAATGGTTCGGTAGTGAGTGCCATCAATTAGCATCTGCGGGCTCGCTTGCCTTCACGGTAGTCGGAGAGGGTTCCGCCGTCAAGGAGGTTGCCTGACCGAGCTCGCACTGCCGGTTCGGGGAGTCTCCGGTCGGTGAGCTACTGATTTTCTTGAGATCTCAGCCAGATCGTGCAACAATGGTTGCACACTGGCCTAAGGAGAACCAATCTGACTCGGACGGAATCCGCCCTCTACTGGCTGACCTGGGGAGTACTGTTCTCCATTATTCTGGTCGGGCTTATCTACGAAGGTCCGGAGGAGGCGATCACAGGTCTCAGGGTGCTCCAACTCCATCCGGCGCGCCTGGTAAACGACTTCACCGCCATCGGTGGTACCGGAGCCACCCTGATAAACGCCGCCCTGGTCGCGGCGGTGGGACTGGTACTCATACGAGGTAACAGGATCAGTATCTCCGGGCCCTCGCTGGCGGCAGTGTATACCATGCTCGGCTTCGGCCTTTTCGGTAAGACCCCGGTCAACATTCTGCCGATTATTCTCGGCGTCTACCTCGCCGCGAAGCTCTCGGGCCGGGAGTTCAACCAGTACATTCTTATCGCTCTCTTCGGTACCGCCCTGGCGCCGGTGGTCTCGACGGTGGCCGTCGAGCTCTTTCCCGGCAGCACCCTTGCGTGGCCCGCCGCCGTAACCTTCGGCGCCGCTCTAGGCATGCTCTTGCCGTCGGCGGCGATGGTCATGCTACGCTTTCACCAGGGGTACAACCTCTATAACATCGGTTTGACCAGCGGTTTCTTGGCCCTTTTCGCGGCGTCCCTCTTTCTAGTGGGGGGCGCTGAGCTGGGCGCCCAACTCGTATGGAATCAGCAGCCTGATCTTCCTCTGAGAATGTTCGTTCCGGCTCTTTCCCTGCTGCTCTTGCTTGCGGGACTCGTGAGCGGGCCGCGCAAAGCGGTGAAGGATCTCCTAGAAATCAGCAAGCTGAGCGGGCGGCTTCCGTCGGACTTTATGGACATGGTTTCCCCGGCGGGCGCTCTGATTAACATGGGACTCCTCGGCCTTCTATCCTGGGGATACACCCTCCTCGTCGGCGCCCCGCTCAATGGTCCGGTCCTCGGGGGGATCCTCACCGTAATAGGCTTCGGCGCTTTCGGTAAGCACCTCCTCAATTCTCTGCCCGTGGCCGTTGGCATCCTGGCTGCCACGTTCTTCTTTGGCGTCGACCCCACGGCTCCCGGTGCGATCCTGGCTATCCTTTTTGGTACAACCCTCGCGCCGATCGCTGGTGAGTTCGGCTTCCTTGTAGGAGTAGTGGCAGGTTTCTTACACTTTGTTATGGTGAGTAGAACCGGCGGCTGGCACGCGGGCATGTCGCTCTACAACAACGGTTTTGCCGGTGGGCTTACGGCTACGCTCCTGGCGGCGGTCATGGAATGGCGTAGCCAGTTTTTTAGGCCGAAAGAGGTAAAGGATGAATCAGCGAAACGAACTGCTTCTGCATCTCATCGGTGAGTTGGGGCACTTTGTACTCGATTCCAATCCCGGGCGGATGGTGGTAAACCTCCACCTGGAAGATGACGGCTGTCATCTCACCGTTCTCGACGATGTGGAGCGGAGCGACGAGCAGATAGAGGAGCTCAGCAACGCCCTTAAGGCGACCGAGCGGCCCGAGCTCGCCGGATACTACGGATCCATGGCTGGGCTCGAAATGCTCGGAAGCGCCCGGCTCAATCTCGTCGGCCTGCAGGTGAAGGGTGCTCAGATCAAGAAACGAGAGGGAGGTACAACGATCGACCTCTGGCTCGGAGACGACCGGTTCGACGCATCCAAGTTCACCATCCCCGGGAGTATATAGCTTTTAGGTGCGTCCCTCCTGCTTCGCGACACTGCTCAGAGTTTACCATAAAGGAGAAGAAATGGAGACGGGTTGGCTCCGGCACTTCTCGTTGCTATTATCTAAAGGGATGACTTTCCGTTTTCACTGTTGCCCCAGCACGGTTTGGAAGCTTGCTCTCCTAGGGGTTGCAGCAGTTTTCTTTCCCGCCTCGGTCTACTCCCAGGCTTCTCCCCAGGAGCCGACTGAGCTCTTCGGCCCTGTCTCTGAACTTGTCATAGAGGAGCGCATTCTATCGGGTAGCACTGCCAGCTCCCACGGGGCCGGCACGAGGCGAGAAGTGCTTCGTTTTGAGAAGGGCGTCTTAGTCGAGCAGGCTAACTACATACCCGAGAATAAGCTCCTCTGGAGGAGTATCTTTGATTATAACTCCGACGGGCGCTTGTCCGGTTGGACCAGCCTGGACGATGGAGGCAACCAGCGATGGCGCTATGAGTATCGGTACACCGATACCGGACTGATAGAGCGGGAAATCGCCCGAGGCGCTGGGGACTCGATCGAGGAGATCCGAGTCTACGAGTATCAGGAAGATAGGATGCAGGAGGAAACCCTCTACGGGGCGGGAAACCAGGTGCGCTGGCGGAAGGCGTACAGATACGACGAGGAAGAGAGGACGCGCTCCTGGAGCGTCTTTCACTCCGACGGCACCCGCATTAAGCACGTCGAGGAGGAGTTCGACCAGCGGGGAAGGATAATCCGGGAGGCTCATACCGACGGCCTTGGCGCGGTCTATAAGGAGGTCTTCTACGACTACAGCGTCTGGGACGCTCCGGTGCGAGTGGAGGTGTTTGACGAGACCGGTACGCTCGTCCGGTACGAGGAATACGAGCTGGACGCCACGGGCAACATCATTGCGGAGGAGATCACCAGGGAGGGTGAGGAGCGGAAGGTGCAGGTTCTGCGGGAGTACAGCTATGACTCATATGGGAACTGGACGAGCAGGAGGACTAGGAGTCTGGTAAGAACCGAGGATACGCGAGAAGTGACAAGGGAAATGCTGGTTACCCGGGAAATCACCTATCGGGATGGGGGGTAAGTGATGCGCTCCCTCTTCTCCCGTGCCTTCGCGGCCATTCTCTTCTCCCACATTATTATGATCCTCGTGCTTTCCGGTATCTTTGTGCTTGCCATCCAACGGTCCGTTGAGAACTGGAACGTCCACCGTGGCCGTAGGCTGCAAAACCTCATGGCCCCGGAAATCGCGAGAACCTATCGCTTGAACGGCAAACTCTCGGAGACGGAAATACACTCGGCATTGCGTCCGTTCTTGAGCTCCAGTGCGTATGTCTATCTCGTAAATGAACAACGACGGCCTGTCTATTTCTACGCTGAGGGTGAGCGAATATCCGTTCATGACCCCGAGCTGATAAATGCACAGGTCCGCGCCGTCGGTGAAGCGTTTTCGACCCCCGTCTCGGTCCTAGATGGCAGTGAAATCGTCGGCTATCTCTACGCCGATTCCCTCGGGTTTCGGCACGATATGGCAAATCAACACCTCATACACAGTCTCTTCTCGGTCTTTCTCGGTGGAACGGCGGTCTCCGTTGCGATCGCCTTGCTGGTGGCCTATCTCTTTTCTCGCCTACTAACACACCAGTCCACGGAGCTCTCCCAGGGAATCGGCCGTCTGGCCGCCGGATACCGGGATGTTAACTTTCCGATTCGGGGCGCCTCGGAGCTCAGGTCGATAGCCGCGTCGGCGGCGAAGCTGCAGGAGCAGCTCTCCACCGAAGAACGCCTCAGGCAGCGCTGGACCCAGGATATCGCTCACGATCTGCGTACTCCCATTAGCGCGCTAAAGACGCAGTTCGAAGGAATGGCTGACGGCTATCTGGTCCCCTCGGAGGAGAGATTTCACCAGTTGCAGGCACAGTTGCTTCGAATCGAGAGACTGGTGAACGACCTTCGCGAGTTGAGCAGAATCGAGTCTCCCGAAATGACGCTGGAGTGTACGATTATCGATGCCCTCTCCTTTGTCGAAGAGCTCCGCTCGAGCTTTGTCCGGAGAGAGGTGGCACGAGGAAAGGAGTTTCGTCTCTCTTGCGGAGTAACGAGACTCCGGGCGGATGAGCACCTGCTCGAACGAGCTCTTTCCAACGTCCTGGACAACGCCTTTCGCTACGCCCGGGAGGATGGGCACGTACGCCTCGACCTCGCCGCCGAGGATGGCTACGCCGTTTTCACCATCGGCAATGCTGGGTACGTTGAACCGAGAGAATTGGAGAAGGTGTTCGAACGGTTCTTTCGAGGCGAGGAGGCGAGAACCACCTCGGGTTCGGGCCTTGGCCTTTCAATCGCGCGAGCGATTGTTCAGCTTCACGGAGGCGCCATCCGGATGGAGCAGGACCAGGAGGAGACCATGGTAATTATCCGAATTCCTCAGCCCCTGGGAGTAATGCGCGACCTCGGGCAGAAGTCGCGGAACGCTTCCGTCTAAGGGATTTCATTGCCGAACCGGATCGGTCGGGGCGGCGGGGACCGCCGCAGCCTCTACTCCGGCGAAAAGCGGTAGCCGAAGCCACGAACCGTTTCGATCCAACCACTGTTGCCCAGAGCGGCCCTAATATTGGCGATGTGCGTGTCTATGGTACGCTCGGAGCCTCCAAAGTGGTAGCCGAGACAATCTCCGAGGACTTGCTCGCGAGAGACCGCTCGTTCCTCTCTGAAAGCGAGGAAGGAGAGAATCTCGAACTCGGCATTCGTCAGTTGTAACTCTCGGCCATTGAGCGTTGCTTTCCTCGTTGACAGATCGATTTCTAGGGTGTCCTCTTCCCGTTGCCAGCTTCCCCGCTCCCGGACTACGCCGTTCTCGCTTCCCGACCGTTTGAGGATTGCCTCGGTCCGTAGAAAGAGCTCTTTTGTAGAAAAGGGCTTGACCACATAGTCGTCTCCACCCACCTCGAATCCGGTAACCCGATCAGACTCGCTCTCCTTCGCGGTAAGGAAAATGATCGGCACATCCGAGCGCTGCCGGATTTTCTTAGCGAGTATGTAGCCGTTTGTGTCGGGGAGCATAATGTCCAGAATGATCGCGTCGGGACGGGAGACGTCAAGCGCCTCCAGTACGCCTTGCCCCGACTCGAAGGTTACGACCTCATAGTCGTTGATTAGAAAGTACTCCTTCACCCCGTCTCGGATGAGTTCGTTGTCTTCGACAATAAATATTCGGTACATCTGTTGAGTCCTTACGTCTGAGACAATAGTAGATCCACGGAGGCGTCCATCCAAGCATCGACGCGCAACTTGACGAAAACTTAACAGAAGGTCGACCGGCCCTTTGCTTCCGCGGAGTAATATCAATTCATATTATTGGCGCTATTGAGACGTCATGGAGGATAGCAATGGCAAAAATTGACGAAAAGGCAGTTCTAGACAACGTCCATCGACAGTTGCAGCAGGAACCGTCACTTACCGATCCCACGAAGATTTCCATAGAAGTCGAAAAACGGGGAAGCTTTCTTAAACGTCGACCGGTTCTGAATGTTCAGGGAAAGATCGGTAACGAGGCCGAACGAAAACGCATAATCGAGGCGGTCGAAAAGGGACTCGGCACCGAGGATATCGAGATCGAAGATCACCTCGTGATTCCGTATATCTGAGCCGAGACCGGAACGATTAGCCGGCTAACCAAATCACTATTGGCTCTCCTCGTAGTTTCGCTAAGCGGCGCGCTTGTCTACTTCGGGGGGAGCCGTTTTGTTCGCCTGCGTAGTCAGGTTACCGACTTGGAGCGGCGAATCGCGGCAGTAGAAGGAGAGAGTGCCGACCCCCGAGCCGGAGAGACGGCCTCGACGGCAGATGCGGACACCGGGTTCCTGAGACGATTCACCTCCTCATTGGACTCCGTCCTGGAAGCCCATAACCGAGCGGCAGCGTCGAGGCTCTTTGAAACGCTTCTTTCGGCGGCAGATGAGGAGCTGGCTGATGAAGACGAAGGTTTTTCCATCGATCGTTTGGATTCGGAGGACCCCGAGGATTCGCCGGAAGCTTCACTCAGCCGAGGTGACGTGGAGTTCTTTTCGCTTAGGAGCAAGCCGGTGGGGGGAGCGGTTGCTATTCGTTCAGCCGACAATGGACGCTTTCTGCTCACCGCGGAAGAAGAGGTTCCCGAGGCGACGGAGTTCCTGCTCAGGAGGAAGCGAGAGATAGAGCGGTTGATCGATGAGCGAGGAAAGATGGCGGATACCCTCACCCAACTCTTCTCGGACTCCGAGGTCGCCGGAACCCTGGACAGGCGGAAGCTCGAGCCGGGTCGCCTGACCACGCAGCGATTCCAGGCTCACACAACACTCCAGGATACCCGTGGTTCGGTAATTCTATCTCTCGCGGCGGACGCTGAGGAGGGGGTCTATTTCGTGAACGGTCAGGCTACGGAGGGTACGGCGCTCCACGAAGCGCTTCGCTCCGCAGTGGAGGAGTATGATCCCGCGGAGGAAAGAGATCGGATTCTCGACTCCTTGTCGGAGGAGCTCGAGAAGGCGATGTCCGTCGGGGGACTCGACTCCTATCTCGAGGCGCGAGAGATTCGACTCGGGAAGGATGAGCGAGAAGAAGGCCGTTTGATCAGGAGCGTCTTTCACCAGGAGAAAGAAATCGCCCGACTTATCATGAGCTCTTCAGAGGGCACGGTCGCTCTAAAGGATCTTTCGGGGGGTACGATCGAGACGCTCCTGCAGGAGAGGCCGGCGTCGGTGGCGGGGGATAGACCTTCCGCGGGCACGACGTTTCTGCTCATCGGCACCAACGGCGGATTGGCGGATGCGATTATGCTCGTCAACGTAACACCGACGACCCTCGCCGCGTTGAGTATTCCCCGAGATATCTACCTCGAAGAACGTAAGCTAAGCGAATGGCACCTCTTCGCGGGGACAGAGGGTTTCGCCGAGAAGGTCGGGGATCTGGTCGGCGTTTCGGTGGATCACTACGTAACGATGAGCATGACCGGCTTCGAGGAGGTGATCGATGACTTAGACTCAATCGACGTCGAGCTGGAGGAGGAAATCCTCGATCCTTCGATGATCTATGAGTCCGACGGCGAGCAACGCATGCTCTTCTTCCCATCCGGGGAACACGAAGTAGGCCCGGAAGCGGTAATGGCTCTGGTCCGTTCCCGGGCGACCACCTCGGACTATAGCCGCAGTCAGCGGCAAAGGGCGGTAGTTGCCGCGCTGCGTCGGGAACTCGCATCCTTATCAGCCGCCGACACCCAGAAGGTCTTTGCCTTGTTCGAGAGCGTAGCGCGTAACGCGAAAACGGACCTCTCCCTTGGACGGCTGATGAGCTACTACCGACAGTTTCGTGGCGCTGCCGCGATTCGGGAGCACGGACTATCTGAGGATAACGTGCTCCGAGCTACCTACAGCAACGTCCACAAGGAGGGGGGGAGTCTGGAGGAGTATAGGCGAGAGAACGGGGAGGAGTTGGGGGCCTGGATACTCGTGCCGAAGGAAGGCGATTGGGATCTCCTACGCTGGTACGCGGAATCCTGGCTCGCCGGGCGGGCACCCTCGGTGGAGGAATACCTCGGATGGGACTCAGCGCTTCCGACGATACCTGTCGAAGAGGGTGACGCGCGGTCGCTGGAGTTCTCTTCTCACTCTGATCGGGAGGAGATGACAGGTCCGGATTAAGCCAATTCGACCGACAGCAACCTCATTGCACGAACAACAGGAGGAAAAAATGTTACTGCGAGCAACTGTATTGATCACGTTTATGACCCTATCCGCGGCGGGGCTCCTTGCCCAGGAGCCTCCGGAGGGTGTTCCAAGTGGCGTCGACGGATGGGTGGTGTTGGCAAACATCCAAACTCAGGAGTGGCGCATTGTGGATCACGGCGGGGAAGGAGTCTCCGCTCCGGGAAGTGCCCGTGTGGGATTGCGTGTGGGCGGTACCTACTATTTCGATACGAGCAACGTGGAAAGTGAGGATCTCCCTCTGCTCTTCCTGAGTGGAAGCGGCGAGGTTCTGCTTTCCCAGTCCCGGGACGGAGGCGAGGGGGAAGCAGCCGACGGCGTGAACGCTGAGATAGACGAGGACGGAATTCAGTTCGAGCTAACGGAAGAGCTCGCCGAGCGCCTCTCTCGGTTTCGGGCCGCTCCCTATCCGAGCATGGTCGGTTATATTACGGTGACCGGAGGCACCGAGGAGGAGAATGGCGAACAGCAGGAGGGGAATGAGTGAGCGAGGGGAGGCGATAAGAGAGGTCTACGACTGGACCCGGTGCTTCGTAATCGGGTGCCGGGTAATCGGCTGAACGAGCCGTTTGTACTCGGCGTGGGCTTCTTCAGCCTCAAAGTGCATCGCCAGTGTCCGGATCTGCACTTCCACCGGTATGCCACCGGGAGTAAGAACCGTGGTGTGAATGCTCCGATAGCCGCTCGGCTTCGGAGTCGCAATGTAGTCCTTGTACCGTCCGGGGAC
>JBKHED010000045.1:0-20807 GCA_046540995.1 Spirochaetaceae bacterium
CCTCGCTTCCACTCCCGAAGAGAGGGCATTAGCAGCGCCAGGAGTAGCAATAGGATCGAAAGGAAACCGAGTACGATGGAAGGAAGGTAACCAACGAAGAGCGAGGGAAGAAACTCCGCCGTAATCTCCCGAAGAAGATCGCTGTTGAGCACCCTGTAGGAGAGAAAGAAGAGTCGGGCTCCGAGAACTACCAGCAACACGTTGAAGAGTTTCCAGCTCGTTGCCCGGGTGAGTGTCCAAAAGGAGACAAAGAGCAGGGTGCTGGAAACCACCGCCGCAGCGTAGCTGAGAATCCCCTCGCCCATCCGCCGTCGAAGATCATTGGAGAAATACCGAATATCCCCCACGAAGCCAACCACCTCGCCGGGTGGATCAAACAGCGCCGAGTAAGGAGAGTATCCCGATCTCAGGGGCAGGTCGACTCCCGAGTCGGGTATTAGGAGTCTCTCACCCTCGAGATCGAGGTACCCTTCTTCGTGGACCGAAAAGGCCGGCTCCTGCTCCGGACGGATCAGAAGAACTCCCGAGAGGCGAGTCCCCTGACGCCCGTGAAAGCTAAAGGTGTACTCCCGGTTCTCCAGCAGAACGCCCGGGCGGAACAGTCCGAGGTTTCTTCCTTCCGCCGTTTCCTGCCCCGGCTCGAAAAGAAACGTGGCACCGAACTGAAGGGCCGCGGCCGCGACGAAGAGCAGAAGAAGCGAGAGCGGTGGAATGCCGGGCTTTCGGAGAATGAAGAAGAGCTCAATGAGCACGCTGACTAGGAGAGATACCGGAACGGTGACTGGGAGGTCGTAGAGGATGGATCGCATAAAGCTGGTTTCGACGCCAGCTTCCTGCCCGCCGGCTCCCCTTCCCTGGTCCACGGCAGCGGCAAGGAGTGTCACCACCAGCAGAACCACAATAGCGACCAGCAGAAAGCGGATCGGCACAAGCAGTGTGTGCTTCACGATGAACGTATGGTAGCACGCTCCCCGGGGGCTATCAAGATTGGCCGAATCGGAAGACTTCCGCAGGTTATACACAGGTTATCCACATACCGAGTGTAGCGAGCCTTCGGGCGTTTAGCCGAAAATGGGTCAAATTGACCCCGGCTTATGTACACAATCAGACACAAGTCCTGTAAATATCTATATTAAAATAACATAGAGTATTAGAACCGGATTAGAGATACGTATACGTCCATGTACTTAAAACATGTTTACCACGCTGCAGTAGTTCGATTTCGTACACAGGTTATCCACATTCCAGCCGATAGCCCCCGCCGTAGACCGCGCGGATAACCTGCTTCTCCTGCAAAGCGTTAGAGAGTAACGGTTTGACCTTCTTCCGGAGCCTGCTGATCCGAGCATCCAGGGCTCTTGAGTTAGAAGAGAGCGCCGGCGCCAAGCCGAGAAGGAGCGAGAGAAACCGCCGGTCAACGGTAACCCCGGGGGCGAGCATAAGGGCTCGAAGCACTCTCGCCTCTCCGGGCTCGAGGGTGACCTCCCCGGACTCCCCCTCTAGCCGCTCCCCGGAGAGCGTGAGAGGCTCCCCGAAGAGCGTGCGGGAGATACGTCCCGCCCGGCTCCGGAGCCGGACAAAGAGCTCCTCGGGACTCCAGGGATCCCGCAGGTAGTCGCTGCATCCGAGCGCGAACGCTGATGGAAGGCTCTCAGGCGAGCCGAGGACCAGCACCGGCAGCGCCCGTTGCAGCGCTCGAAGCTCCGCTTCCCGGAGGAGGTAGTGCTCCGCGCCGACGAGTAGCGCGGTGGAGGTGATAGCTTCTTCGACTGAGGGCGGGGCGGTGAGAAACGATAGGTGCACCGACGGAATATCTTCCGCGGTGGCCTCTAAGGAGGCGAGGGAGGCGCAGGTCATGTTCTCCGGGAGAACAATAACTCTCGCGGTTACTCCTCCTCGTCGAGCTGCTTCTTGAGCTTCGCCAGGCGCTCCTCGATGGAGCCGGATTCTTCGCTGCCTTCGGTGGTGGCGGACCCTCCGCCGTTCTGCTCGGAGGAGCCGCTCTTGTCCTCCAGGGCGATACGCTTCTTGAGGTCCTCGAGCGCCTTGTCGGCGTCCGAGTCGGGAGACTCGAGTTTGGCAAACTCCTTCTCCAGAGGATCATCCGCCCCCCTGACGGAGCTCGCCTCGATCTCCTCCATCGCCGCGTTCTGCGCCTCGATCTCGTCCATTCGGCGGGACATCTGCTCGAAGGTCTCGAAGGCGGAGGTGTCGTTGACCCCGGAAATCGTCTCCTGGATCCTTTTCTGCGCCTCCGCCCGCTTTGCCCGGGCGATGAGGAGGTTCTTCTTTCGCTGGGCCTCCTCGATCTTCTGCTGCAGTGAGCGGAGCGCCTCCTTGAGCTTCTCCACGGACTCCTGCTGCTGCTCCCACTGCTCTCGGTACTGCTTGGCGTACTCCTCGGCCTTCTGCTTTCGAGTGAGGGCCTCTCGGGCGAGATCCTCCTTTCCCGATCTGAGGGCGAGGACCGCTCTGCGCTCCCACTCCTCGGCCTCCGCAGCCTGCTCCTTGTAGTGGCGCTCGAGCTTCTTCTCATCGGCTATGGCGGCGGCAACGCTCTTCTTGGAGTCGATGAGCTGCTGGTTCATATCGCTGATGAGCTGATTCAGCATCTTTTCCGGATTCTCCGCCTTGCTGATCAGCTCATTGAGGTTAGATCTTAGGACGCGTCTTAATCGTTCAAAGAGTCCCATCTGGGCAACTCCTAGAGGTAGTGTGAAAGCTGGGGATAGTGCTGTGCCAGGGCGAGACCGATCGCTTCCAGGGAGGCACGAAACTCCTCCAGATCCATCGTCTCCGACTCCAGGGTATCCACGAGAACAACATTGTTCTCCTCGAGAGCGTAGGCGCCGTGGATCATCTCATTGTTGAGCCGGAGAAGCTCCTCAAAGAAGCTCTCCCGGTTCTCCCCCGGCATTTCCATCACTTTGGCTCGGAAGGTGACCAGCGGCTCGTCGGCATAGACAAAGACGTGTCCAAGCCCTTTTTCAGGATCTTCCACAAGCCAGATACTCTCTCCCAGCTCCTCGTAGGTGAGGGAGAGGTTTATCATATACCGTTCTATCTTTTCTCGTATCATTCGTTTACATCTGCCCCAGCCGAGCAGACCGTTGTCGAGGGTACGTTACCCGAGAAATACCTGCCCAGCGGAGTCTATGGCGAGGATCGTCTTGCAGTTGGAGCAGCGGAACCTTCCGGACTTCGTCGCCTTGAGCTTGGTCGAACAGATCGGACACTTGAAGACCTTGGGAAATACCGAGCTCTGAACGGTCTGCCCATCCTTCTGAAAGTGCTCCACCGCATCATCGAGGCTGTCCTTTATCTGGAAGAACTGCGAAAAGCCGAGAAGCTGAAAGACCTCGTACACCTTGGGCTGGATCTCCAGGAGAACCAGATCCCCTCCCCGCGGTTTGACCGCTTTGAGAAACGCGGTAAACGAGCCGATTCCGGTACTCGAAACGTAGTTCAGGCCACTGCAATGGAAAATGAGCCGAGTGAATCCCGCTTCGATGGCACGGTTCACCCGCTTTTGAAAGAAATTCGAGTTGTATGTATCGATATAGCCGGTCAGATAGAGGACAAGACACCCCTCAACAGATTCTATCTGCTGAAGTCGAATCTTTAAGCTATCGTCTTTTTCCTCATCAAACCCCGGAACAATGTCGTTGTTGCTCATTAGGCCCGTGTACCTTCCTCAGTGGACTTTTTACATGTTCCCCAGGTCAACTAAGTGTATGCTTAGCAACCAGCTTTGTCAAACCGTCCGTCACAGCCCTTTGTCCATGGGTATGACGGCACCATTTACTATTGTACTACGCTGAGTCACAAGGTTCAGCACAAATCGCGCTAAAGATGACGGGGGAATCAAGGTATTGTCGGGGCTTCGCATCGCCAAATGCCGAACCGTCGGAGGCGAAAGATACTCCGTTTCCACGTACCCCGGGGCAACGGCGTTGATCGCCACGCCCCGATCACCGAACTCCTTCGCCGCGGAGCGTACCAGGCTACCGATGCCGGTTTTCGCTGCGGAGTACGCCGCCACGGTTCGAAACCCCCGGATCTGCTCAGTCTGCGTTCCCCCGAACAGCACGATTCGCCCCCATCCCCGCTCCGCCATATCCGGCGCCGTGAGGGAGACGATTGCCCCCGGGAGAGTGAGATTGAGCTCGACAATCCTCCGCCACTCAGCGTAGCTCGTTTCGGAGAGCGGCTTCTGCAGGAGCGGGCCGAAAGCCACAACCACGATGTCGAAGGGCATCCGTTTTCGCACCGAGTCCACCAGCTCGTCGGCGTGACGGACCGCCTGGAGAAAGCCCTCGGCGGAGAACCCCTTTCGGCGCAGCTCTCCGAGCAAGGCGGTGAGCTTCTCCCTGTTCCGTCCGCCGTGAATCACGACATGCGCTCCCGCTTCCGCGAGCTGTCCCGAGACGTGACGCCCGATGCCGCCACTGCCCCCGAGAACGATCGCCTTGCGCCCCGAGAGGAGTCGAACTGAACTGTCCACATGTCGCAAGAGACCCATACACTCCAATTCTACGCGGTTGCGCTCCAAATTCCCACCGTTTTGGACACCCTGAACCGCGACTGCTATACTTCATACTCAGGAGAGAGCGATGAATAGACTCACCTTGCCGGCGGTACTGCTCATATTCGTTTCGGCCACGCTGCCCGCGGCGGAACCGGAAGACTTTTACAACGTCGTGGCCTACGACGCAACCCTCAAGAGCCTGACGATCACGATTGAAGAGGAGGGGCCCGACGCCCTCGACACCGAGCGGATCCATCTCCTGGACGGGCTGGTTTCAGAAGTCACGATCATTGACCCGAATCCCGAGAGTTTTCTGGCGGAGCTCATTCTGGTAAACGGGGAGTGGCAGGGGCTCGAGGAGGTGGAGATGTACCAGGCGTACGTCTATCTCGAGGGCCCTGAGTTTGCCGAACGGGTTCCCGAGCGGCTCCCGCGAGAGCCCACGGAAGAGATGATCCTGCCCAACCAGCGCCTTCTCGTAGCGGCTCAAATCGTTGACGTCTACTACGACGAGCAGGATCGCGGTTTTCCGGTGGCCATGGGATTTCACGTACGGAAGCTCCCCTGAACACGCCGTACCCGCCCGCGTCGGCTGCCGCGAGGCGTCCCGGCTGAGCTATCGCCACTCCTACTCGTCGATCGATATCGCCTCCGCCGGTATCACGGCCTCATCCGAGAAGACCCTCGCACGCTCCACCACGTTGAGTAGCTCCCGGACGTTTCCTGGCCACTCGTGAGTCTCCAAGAGGCGGAGGGTGCTCTCGGCGAAGACCCGTGTACCCCCGCTCATCCGCTCGAGGTAGGTAGAGGCGATCGCCCGGATATCCTCCCGTCGCTCTCGCAGCGGCGGTACCGGTACGTTAAGGGTGTTGAGGCGGTAGAGCAGATCTCGCCGGAAGCTCCCTCCCGCTACCTGTTGCTTGAGAGAGCGGTTGCTTGCCACCAGGAGCCGAACGCTGACCGGCCGCTTGAGGCTCTCCCCGACCCGGCGAACCTGTCCGTCCTCGGTTACCCGAAGGAGCTTGCTCTGGGCCCCCAGGGCGAGATCGCCGATCTCATCGAGGAAGAGGGTCCCCCGGTCCGCCTCCTCGAAGCTCCCGGGGCGCTGAACCGCCCCGGTGTAGGCACCCCGAGCCACCCCGAAGAGCTCGGCCTCCACGAGCTGCTCCGGGATCGAGGCGCAGTTGCGGGTGACAAACGGGCCCGCCCGCCTGGTGGAGAGCTTGTGTATCGCCTGAGCCACGAGCTCCTTCCCCGAGCCCGTCTCCCCTTCGATGGAGACCGCCGCCTCACTCCGGGCGACCCGGCATATCCTCTCCTGCAGTCGCTCCATCGCCACGCTCTCACCAACCATGGCGCTAAACGCTTCGTGGTTTCTCCGGGCGGTGGAGTGCTTCCCTATAAGGGGGGTCGTGGCGAGCCGGGCGAGGCGACGAAAAACGACCTGAGGGTCTTTCGGAGGCATGAGAAGTATATCCGCCGCTCCGCACCGCATCATCTCCACCACGAGATCCAGGAGCAGGGACCGCAGGAGCACAACCACCGGGGCGCGACGGGAGGCGAGAATCATCCGCGGAATGAAGCTCCGGGGATCCACGGGGACGGAGTCTATATCGAGGAGAATGAGATGCGGGTGCCGGCGCCGAACACTATCTACTGCAAGTACCGCCGTTTCCTGCTGGAAACAGACCATGGAATGATCAAACAAGACAGTGAATGCGTTAAAAACACCTCTATCGGAGGTGATAATAAGTGTTTTAAACATTTACTGTGTTACTCCGTTAATAGTATGAACCGTACTTCTCGGTTTTACAACGGACTCCTCGGCCGGGTGCCAACTATTTCTCCGGTATGCCTCTCTACCTCGCTCTCTCTCACTTGGTATATACTGCTCTCACATACCTGCCGCTTCAGGGAAGAGACGACGTATGCGCATAGACCAACTCTTCGACAGAGGAACACTAGCCCGACTTGTCTCACTGCTCCTGATTCTGAGCATCCTCGGTCTCGCGGACGGGTATCTCCTGGTGCAGGTGGCCCGATGGCTCGGCGTATATCTCGCTCTGGCGGCGGAGGGCGCCGTGGCGATCCTTGCTCTGGGGATCGTGGGCACGAGCATCCTCTCCAAGCTTCGTCGAATTCGGCGGCACATTAGCTTCGGGCGCGTGCCGACCCTGCTCTACGGCGAGACCCTGGTGCTCCTTATCTCCCTGGGGCTGCTCATCGCGCCGGGCTTCATCACGGACGCCCTGGGGATAGTTTTCTTCATAATTCCGCTCCGCACCTTTTTCGCCTGGACCCTCTCCCGGATCTGGAGAGAGCAACTCAACGAGGCTCACGAATACCTGAAAATGCGGGTCTTTAGCGACCGCTCTTGAAGAGCCGGTAGAAGATGAGCAACAGCCCGAACCAGAGATAGCCGAAGAAGCGAAGCATCCGCCAGGGACGTCGAAAGAGAAGCGCCAGGTCCTCCCTTCCTTTCACGAAGGCCCGTTGCGAGGCGGGACGGCGACGGCCGCACATAATGTCGAAGGTTTCTCCGGACCATAGTGCTATGGTACCCGGAAGCTGTCGGCGAACGAAGTAGAGCCAGAGATCTCCCCTTCGGATCCCTCGGCCGGTGAGAAGGAGTGAGGGGTCCGCCTTTCGCACCGCCAGGAGAATGTTCTTTCCCGCTCCTTCGGAGAAACCGCCCTCGTGTCGGCCCACGATCCGCACCCGTGGAAAGGTCTCTCGGATGTTCTGTTCGACCGTTGAGAGGCGAGAGGGACTCGAACCGAGGAGGAAAACCGACCCCCCTTTCTCTTCGAGAACCGAGAGGAGCCGCACAACAAACTGAAACGGAAGGTGACGGGCCACATCGCCGAAGCCGAGAAACCTCGCGCTCCGGACCAAGCCCTTAGCGACGGGAACCACCAGGGCGCACTGCTCCAACGCCTCCCGATACTCTCGCGAGTGGCGAGCTCGCAAGACATCCCAGCTCCGCACGAAGGCGATTTGGGAAGGAGTCTTACGCCGGGTCATGTAGTCGACCGCTTCCGAGAGATCCTCGTAGCGGACATTGTCGATCGGGATCCCGATTACCCGGGCGCGCTCTATGGCGCGCCCCCCTTCACCCGTAACGCCCATTCATTAACCTCACAAACAACCGTTTTAACTGCCGCCACCGCGCAAATGGCAGCGGTTTCGCACCGGACCCGCTCTGTGGACGACGCGTCCGCGACGGAAGTCCGGGCCGACTTCCGTGAGGGCGAGCCTCTTGGGAATGCCCCTGCGCCGGGGAGAGAACGAACTGCTTCACTTATCGAGGAACCTCTCCGGACTCGATGAGGCGGACCGCCTCCTGCAGGACCACGTCATACTCCAGGTCGTACACTTCGCTTCGGTTGCCGAGGCGGTTGATCTCCGTTCGAATCATCCGTCGAAGGTATCGCTCGCTCAGGGCGATGCCCTCCTCCTTCAGCTGACGAATGAACCGCTCGATCTGCTCGTCCGAGGGCTCCATGTTCTCCTGTTCCTGCACGAACTCGGTAATCCGGTTCTCCCGTCGGAGGTTCGCGTAGGATTCGAGCTCTTCCTCGGAGAGCTCCGGTTCCGCCATCTCCTCGTGGGGGGTTATGCCTTTCTCGTCTATGTAGGTTCCGTCGGGGGTGTAGTAGCGCGCCATGGTGAGTCGAAATCCCCCGAGGCCGACACTCCTGACCTGTTGCACCGATCCCTTGCCGTAGGTAGTTTCTCCGAGAAGAAATGCGCGGTCCCGGTCCTTCATGGCACCGGCTAGAATCTCCGCCGCGGAAGCGGAGCCGCCGTCGATTAGTACGACAATCGGCACATCCTCCTCCACGAAACGCCCCTCGGCGGCGCGGTACTCCTTGTTCTCGCTCTCCACTCGGCCCCGGGTACCCACGACCAACCCTCCGTCGAAGAAGAGGTCAGCCACGTCCACCACCCCGTCTAGGACGCCTCCCGGGTTGTTTCGCAGATCGATAATCATGGACTCGTACTCGTTGTCCCGAAAGGACTCCACCGCTTCCCTGATACGTTCGTCGGTGTGGGGAGTGAACTGAATGATCCTCAGGTAACCGATACGGTCCCGGATCATCGCGTGCTTAACCGTAGGGATCTGGATCACCGCCCGCTCCAGGCTCACCGGAAACTCCTGGGTCCGGCCCCGGCGTATGGTGATCTCCACCTCCGTCCCCGGGGCTCCCCGGAGCCGGTCCACCACCTCATCCACGCTCAGGTCGTCCGTTGGCTCCCCTTCGACGGAAACGATAAGATCTCCCGCTCTCAGTCCCGCCCGATAGGCTGGGGTGTCCTCGATGGGAGAGACTACTTCGATATACCCCTCTGCCCGCGGCTCGCCCTCTTCGGTTTCCCGGACCTCTTTGTTGATATACATGCCCACGCCGCCGAACTCTCCGGAGGTCGTATCGGTGAGGGAGCGCAGCTCCTCGTCGGTAAGGTAGGCCGAGTGCTGGTCCCCGAGCGCCTCAAACATGCCTTCCAGGGCGCCTTGAATGAGGGTCTCCGAGTCAACCTCATCCACGTAGTTGTTCTGAATAAACTGGTATACCTGCTCCAGGATGGTGAAGAGGCGCTGATCCTGCGACTTCGAACCCTGGGCGAGCAGCGAAGGGGTCGAGACGAGAATAAAGAGAAAGAGCACCAACGCCCCGGTCAAACCGACCCAGAAGGCACGCTGTTTGGGATCCTTGTTCATACTAACTCCGTAGACGAAGGTACAACAAACGGATGAGAAGGGTCTACGCGATGCGGACTCTTCCCGGCGCTGTAGCTTGACGCCCCTCATTCCGAGACAATAGACTCGGGTTTACGTGAAGGCTCGTCGAATCGTCGTAACTCTCTGTGCGCTCTACGAGGCGCTCCGCCTCGCCGCACTCTACCTCATAGTATACGTCACTTTTCCCGGAGAGTTCGGTATAGGTTTCGGTCCCCTGCTCCTAGCCGCGGCGATGCCGGCATTCGCCCTCATCGCGCTTCTTGCCGCCGGGGGAATAGCCGACCCGCTCTGGCGGCCCCTCTTTCTCTCCTACCGAATCTACAAGGCGCTCTCCATTCCGGTCTGGGGCTATCTTCTGATCGTTCTTCTATCAGGGCCTCTTATGAACCCGCAGCTCCTTATTGCGGTGACGGCCCTCGGAGTTGTCGACCTCTCCCTCTTTCTTCTCTCCTTTCTCGCTCCCGGTGAGAATGGTGAGGAAGCGGAGCCGGAGAAGGACCATCATCCGAAGCACGAAGAGACAGAGGTGGAGTAGATGAGGATTATCCCCGTCGCCAGCGGAAAAGGTGGTGTCGGAAAGTCCCTCCTCTCGGTCAACCTCGCCCTCGCCCTCGGGCAGGCGGGATACCGGGTGGTGCTGGCAGACCTCGATCTAGGCGGGTCGAATCTTCATCTCATGCTCGGTACGCCGGCCCTTCCCGCCTCCATCGGCACTTTTCTCTCCGGCAGTAGCAGCTCATTCGACGAGATCATTTTCCCCACGGAGTACGAGAACGTCTCCTTTATTCCCGGTGATAGCGAGATACCGGGCCTGGCGAACCTGAGCGCCTCCCAAAAGAGCAGACTCAATAAGCAGTTAAAGCGGATCGAGGCGGACTACCTCGTCCTCGACCTCGGCGCAGGGACCTACAACACCATTGTGGACTTCTTTCTGCTCTCTTCTCACGGAATTATCGTCACCAGCCCCACCCCGACGGCGACGGTAAACGCCTACCTCTTTCTCAAGAACGCGGCGTTTCGGATCCTCTACTCCTCGGTTAAGCGAAAGAGCCCTGGAGCGGAGTATCTCAAGTCCCTAAAGGAGCAGGGGGGAGCTCTCGGCCGGGTATACCTCCCGCAGCTGGCGGAGCAACTCAAGGAGGTCGATCCCGAGAGTTACGACGCCTTTGCCCGCTCCTACGGCCACTTCCGGCCGCGGCTCGTCTTGAACATGCTGGAGGACCCGAAAGACGCGGAGAAGGCGAATCGCCTTCGTCGCTCCGTCCAGCACTATCTGAATCTGGATCTCCTCCATCTCGGTGTTATCTATCGCGACGAGGTACAGGATGTCGCTCTCGGTTCCAGGCTTCCGATTCTCCGGTACAAGCCGCAGTCGATTCTCTCCCAGGCGGTTGTCCGCATAACCGAGAAGCTGATGCAGCTCGAGGAAGAGGATGAGGCACCCCTGGACATCGAAGCGCTGGACGACTCCTATGACACCGCCGAGTCCGATGCGGAACATGACTTTGATGCAAAGCTCGGTTATGTGGAGGAGCTGCTCCAGAGCGGCACCCTTACGACCGGTGATTTGATAGAAACGATCAAGAGTCAGCAGTACGAAATCGTGCAGCTACGAAAACAGAACCTGCTCTACAAGTCGAAGCTTGTAAGTGCGATCAGGCAAGGATTTAAGACGTAGTCGGCTCGGTCCGACGAGACGTCATTGGGGTCATTAGGTAGAAATGTAACGGTATGGCTCGGGAAGACGTAAGCGTACATGGTGTCCTCAAACTCGAAGTCCCGGAAAGCGGGGAGTATCTCGACGCGATTATTACTCCCAACGCCGAGGAGGGGGATGAGTGGACTCCGGACAAGTTGATAGAGCTCCTCGAGGAGCGAGGAGTCACCGCCGGCTATACTCGGGAGTCAATCACCGAGGCGCTCCGGACTATTTCCAAGAGCGATGAGAGCTCTCCTCGGACGCGCCTCGCCGAAGGGGTCCCCCCGGAGCCGCAACAGCCGGAACGCGTGGAGTGGGAGGAGCTTACCGTCCCGGAGGAGGTGGAGCCGTATCGCGATCGGGTGCTCGCCGAGGCGGAGCCGCCGGAGATCTTTCGAGAGAAGAAACAGCGCATAAAGAAGAGCCGGCCCAGCGAGAAGAAGTCGGTCTTCGGCATCGGCGGGCAGAAGAACGAGGAGTACTACGAGACTGTCGTCAGCCGGGAGCGGGTCTACATCGACCCCCATCTGGAGCGGAACGGTTACGCCCACGAGGGGGAGCGGATCGGCGTGGTGAGCGAGGCGGATAACGGCTCTCCCGGGAAGGACATCTACGGCCGGGTGACCCAGCCGAAGCGGCTGAGCGACATACGGTTCTACAACGGCCCGAACACCAATCGCAAAGCGCGGGAGCTCTTCAGTGAGGCCGACGGCTTTGTTCGAATCGGCAAGAACTGGGTCGATCTCGTCCCCTTCGCCTTCCACGACTGGGGAGTTCGCCAGAGCGGAGATAGGGCGACCTGCCTCCTCGACTTCAAGCCCGGCTCCTCCCTTGCGCCGCGGCCAACGGCGGAAGATATCATAGCCGCGGCGGAAGAAGCGGGATTCGAAAAGGAGCTCCTCCTTCCGGAAGAAGAGATCGGGGCAATCTTGGGCCAGGCCATGGAACAGGGCGAAGCCGTCGAAGGGGTGCCGATTTCGAAGAGCCGGGACGCCTCCTTTGACATCTTCGTCGCCGAGGACAGGCTAACGGCTGTACTCAACCTCCACAAAGGCAAGGGGCGCGGAAAACCCCTGGTGCTCAAAGAGGTGGGCAAGGCGATCAAGGAGAGCGGCCTCAAGGGGCTCGATTTCAAGAGAATCTCCCAAGACGTAAAAGCGTTCTACCAGAGTGAGGAGACGGACCTGGTCGGCTACGTCCTCGCGGAAGGCCGACGGCCGGTCCAAGGCGCCCAGCGAGAGGTCGAGTGGGGCGTCCGGTTTATGTCCGAGCAGGAGATGGAGGCGCAACGGGAAGAACTGGTGGCCCATCCCGACCGTCTTGCCGGGCTCCTCTCCCTCGGAGAATACCCACTCTCCTCGGTGACTCTCATGGGGTCCGTGCAGAAGGAGCAGATGATCGCCACGCTCTCGCCTCCGGTCCCGGGAGAGTCCGGCGTCGACGTCTACGGCAAGGAAATCCCCGCCCCTGCGGCCCCAGGGCCCCGTTTTCGCTGTTTCGAGCATGTGGAGGAGAAGGAGGGCGTCTACGTGGCAACCCGGTCGGGGATTCTCGATCGGGCGGACCTGGAAGGCGTGACCTATCTCCGGGTGCGTCCCCACAACGACGCCTACGTCGAAGTTTCGGTGGCCCAGGACCGGATGAGCGCCGCCCTGAGCCTCCGGGAGGGACAGGGCAGCGGCCGTAGGGTAACCCGAGAAATGGTGGACCGGGCGATCGAGAAGGCCGGAGTGGTGCAGGGCATCGACTTGGAGGTGGTTGCCCGAGCACTGGAGGTCGCTAAGGACGGCGAGAGTGTTCAGGGCGTCGTATTCGCCCGGGGGCGCGCCCCGCGCCAGGGAGGCGAGAAAGAGCTCGAGCTCCTGGTCGAACTGGCGCAAGACCAGGGAGTGACGATTCGGGCGGACGGCAAGGCGGACTATCGCAACCGCAATCGGATTACCACCGTCGATGGGCAGCAGCCCATCGCCCAGATCCTTCAGCCCGAGGATGAACCCGAAGAGGGGTGGGACGTAACGGGAAGGCCGATCACCTCCGGGAAGGAGCAGCAGTGGCAGCTCGAGATTGGCGAGCATATTCGGCAGGAGACTCAGAATGACGGCTCGGTACTACTCATCGCGGAGCTCCCGGGAGAGGTGCTCTACGACCCTGAGAAGCCGGCAATCGCCCTGCGGACGGTCCACACGGTGGATGGCGACCTCGATTACGGCGAGGGTAACGTCAAGTTTCCCGGAAGCGTCCTCATTAAGGGAAACGTGAGAAGCGGCTTCGTGGTAATCTCCGAGGGCGACATCTCCGTCGGGGCGACCGTGGAAGGCGCTCTTCTTTCAGCCTCCGGCACGGTCACCGTGAGTCAGGGCGTTAAGGGACAGGGAAAGGCGGTTCTCCGGACCAAGGGGGAAATTCGAGCGGGCTTTGTCGAACGAGCCACCCTCCTCTCGGTGGATGACGTCAAAGTGAAGAGCGCCATTATGATGTCCAGAGTCAAATGCAACGGCACGGTTCGACTACCTAACGATCGCAGCCGCGTGGTGGGCGGAGAGATTCGCGCCCGGCACGGCATGGTGGTCCATACCCTCGGGTCGGAGAAGGGGGCAAAAACCCACGTCTCCTTCGGACAGGACTATCTCGTGATGGATCTCATCGAAAAAGAAGAGCGGGAAATCGAGAAAGTCAAGAAGCGGCTGACGGCGGTGGACTTCGAGATGCGCAAGAGCGAGAAGGGCGCCAAAAACGAGCTTCTCGAGCGGCTGCGTAAGGAGAAAGTTCGCCTGATGAAGGTCCTCGAGAAGCGAGGTCTCCGGCTCTTCTCCCTGCGAGAGAAGTTCGAAACCCACTTCCTCTCGCAGGTGGAGGTCCACGGCGTTCTCCACTCTGGGGTGGTTTTCGAAAGCCACGGCCGAAGCATGGAGATTACGGAGGAGAAAAAGCGCGTAACCGTTGCCTTTAACCAGCAGACTGGACATATTGAGGTCAACCCGATGGAGCAAGGGACGGAGGAAGCCTAATTGAACCTTGGATATCTCGAGTACCCGGAGTGGATCTCGCCGGTCATCATACCGGGCCTGCCTTTGCGCTGGTACGGCCTCATGTATCTTATCGCCTTCGCCACGTCGTACCTGCTCTTTATCTATCAGGCGAAGGAGCGCAAGCTCGACGTCGATAAGGACGAAGTGCTCAACCTCTTCTTCTGGATGATTCTGGGGCTCCTCGTCGGCGCCCGGATTTTCGCCACCACCATTTACGACCCCACAGGTTACTATCTCTCCCGGCCGTGGCGAATTTTCTGGCCCTTCGACGAGAACATGAGTTTTACCGGGCTCCAGGGAATGAGCTTCCACGGCGGTCTGGTGGGGGTGGTAGTCGCCTTTATCATCTACTGCAAGGTGAAGAGGATAGACGTTCTCGACTGGGGCGACATGCTCGTCACCGGGATACCCCTGGGCTACACCTTCGGCCGTATCGGCAACTTTATTAACGCCGAGCTCTACGGCCGAGTGACCGCAAGTCCCTTAGGAATGCTCTTTCCAAACGCCAGGAGGGTTCCGGCGGACCATTCCGCGGCGCAGCGGATCGCCGAGGAAGCTGGGATCTCCATTCCCGATGGGGCGGAGCTCATCAACCTACCCCGACACGCCTCGCAGCTCTACGAGGCGTTCGGCGAGGGAATCCTCGTCTGGGTAGTGCTCTGGTTCTTCTTTCGAAAGAACCGCCCTTTTAAGGGGCTGAACGTCGCGATTTACATGATCGGCTACGGGCTGGCCCGGTTCGTGGTGGAGTACTTTCGCGAGCCCGACCCGGGGCTGGAGTTTGTCATTCAGCTCGGCCCGGAGAACAACCCACCCTGGTTACTCCTCTCGCCCTGGAACTTCACCACCGGTCAGATCCTGAGCTTCCTCATGATCGTCGCCGGGGTTATCCTCTTATTCGTCTTCCGGGAAATGGCGAAGCGAAGACCGAAGGTAGAGACCTTCGACACCGACGGAAGCTCCGGCTCCTCCGAGAGCGCGGGAAAGAGAAAACGGCGGCGAAAGGCGCGGAAGTAAAACCCTCAGGGCCGGCAGCCGGGCCGCACCGCGCTGCTCCGACGTCCGCCGCCCGGGGGCCTATTCTCCCTGAGAGCGCTTATACTGAGTATCGGGCGAGACTCTTTTCGATCCTCCGTCGGGAGGCGCGTATTTCGTCCGCATACTCCGCAAAGACCCCCGTTAGCCGCTCCTCGAGAGAGTCTAAGCCAAACTCCTCTCGTCCGATTCGAAAGTTCCGTTCTACCCGTTCGGTACGCTCCTCCGGGTGGGTGAGCAGATGGTGCATCTCCTCGAGAACTCGATCCTCGATCACCAGTGAGCCCTGCTCGTCGTATCGGTCTCGGACCTCGATATTTCGAAGACCCGTCGGCATGATGTCGGTCTTGTAAACGAGATAGGTGGTGTTGACCACCGGAACCTTTGCCGCCACAGCCTCCAGGAGGGCGTTGCCAAATCCCTCCCATATGGGGAGATAGGTCACCAGGTCTGCGTTGGCCAGGACGTCCCGATTGGTGTAGAGCTTTCTTCCCTGCCCATCGGTGCCGCGAACCGAGGCGACCCGCTCGGCGATCATGTGGAGGTTGACCCCGAGCTCCGCGGCCTGACGTCTGATGCGGTCAACGTAGTTTTCCTCGGGCTCGTCACCCTGATAGAGGGAAATAACGTAGTGGACCCGGTCGGCGAGCTCCGGATACCTCCTCTGAAAGGCGCCCACAAGAGAGACCGAGTCCTCAATGCGCTTTCGAGGAACGATGCGGGTAGGCTGCAGGATCAGAACGTCATCCTCCCGAAAGCCGAGCTCCCTTCGAAAATCACCGTTGTACTCATCTATGAGCACCGGGGATTCGAAATCCTCGCAGTTCGGAATGATGTGCGGCCGTACCCGTTTGAGCGAAGAAAGAATGTGCGCGGCGTAGGAGGAAATCACCACATGCTCGAGTCCGCGATCCACCGGCGGCATGATCCGGTTGAGGAGGTTCTCGATGCGGGCGTTGGAGAACCTGCTTCGCTCCCACCAGAAGTCATGGTGGTGAAAGATCGTAGCTATCCGCTCCACCGTGGCGAGGCGGTACATCGCGAGCCCTCCGAGGAGGGTCATGGGCATGGCGTTCGTGTTCTGCCCAACCAGCACGTCTATTCGGTGCTCCTGGACCATCTCCATGAGCAGGTTTGCAACCTCCCTCCCTTGGGTCTCGAGCTCCTGGACGATTTCCCGCAACCGCTCCTCGGTCAGGTGCGGAGGGCGACGGGAAAGATAGGGAAAGACCATGGTCTCGTAATCCCGCTGCTCCGGCGAGTCGAACCGTATCTCCCCGCAGAGGAGTTGCCGCTCCCGAGGAATCTCCTCCAGGGGATTGGCGTAACGCCCGGCAATGGTAAAGAGCTGGTGCCCCTGCTCCTCCAGGACTCGCACCCATTTGTTCACCTCCAGGGAGACGCCGTCCACTCCGCCGAGCTTTCCGCTTATGAGAGCGATTCTAAATCGGTCCGCCATACGCTACAGACTAGCGAGCTTCGGACCTTTTGATCAAGCGGCTCATGAGTTGCACCAGCCGCGTGAGAAGAAGAACCAGCACGAAGAGCCCCGCCGCCCGGGGAAACCAGTCTCCCAAGCGAGCGTAGGGGGTGAGCCGACGCTGATGAGAGACGGGAACGTCGGTCACCAAGTACTCCTCCCTGTACTGCGGACGGGTAGCGAGAACACGGCCGTAGGGATCCACGTGAGCGGTCACCCCGGAGGCGGTGGCTCGCAGCAAGGGGCGCCTGTTTTCCACCGCCCGAAAGAGACTCCCCACAAAGTGCTGCTTCGCCTGCACCTTGGTGAGAGACCAGTAGTCGTTGGTAATGTTTAGAATAACCTCCGCCCCCGCGAGAACGAACCGGCGCACCTCGTTGGGAAAGACATCCTCGAAACAGATCGGTGTAGAGAAGGTAAACTTCGGGTGCTGAAAGACCGTGCGCTCATCGCCGGGCTCCCAGAAGTGGACGTCAAACTCCTCGAGCATCTCGTAGACTAAGGGAAACTGCTGCTTATAGGGGAAGTGCTCCGTAAAGGGGACGAGCTTGATCTTGTGATAGGTGTCCACGCGCTCTCCCCGGTTGGAGAAGAGCACCGCGGCGTTGTAGTTGAGACGGTCGATCTCTCGCCCCTCATCATCGACAACCCTCCGGTAGTCATCGTTTCCGGTGACGAGCCAGGTCCCGATGCTCTCCTGGTACTCCCGAAACTCACCGACGAGCCGGGCGAGACGGTAGCGATCCGGGTCCTCCTCCCCCCAACGGCGAATGTTCGGAACGAAGGCGGTCTCCGACCAGACAACGATGTCGGGATCCTGCTCGAGGGCTTGGTCGGTGAGTTCCTTCAGAGAGCCGAAGGTGCGCTCATACTCGTGCTTTCGGGGATCAGAGTTCTGCTGAATCAGGGCGACACGGGCCACGTCATCCGGCTGTGGGTACCGGTTCTCCAGAAGAAGAATTACGCCGCCGTAGAGATGAGCAGCGAGAACGAAGAGAACAACCACTACGGCGGTGCTCCTGAGGTTCGCAGTGAACGCTGCTCCGACGAGCGGGGGCATTCGGCGTCTCGAGGAGGCGAGGCGTCGCACACCACGCCGTTCCAGCAGGGGCTCGAGGAGCTCCGCCAGGAGCGCTCCCAGAAGGACCACGAGAAAGCTGACTCCCCAGACTCCGAAGATCTCGGAAATCTGAATCAGTGGCAGATTCCGGTACTGGCTGTGGGCGACCAGTACCCAGGGATAGCCGAGAAAACCGGTGCTCCGAAAGAGCTCGAAAGCGGTCCAGGCCGCGGCGGTCACGAAGACCCGCATGCCCGGGGTGCTCCGACGGAGCGCAAGGACCACGCCGCCGAAGGGGACCATAAAGAGCGTATAGAAGCCGAGAAAAATGAGAACCACCGCCAACAGCGAGACGAGGCTGAAGGTCCCGAGCCAGTAGTTGGAGAGCAGCGTGGCAAGGACGCCGTAGGTTATGCCGTAGAAGAGCACGTTCCAGTAGCTGCTCCGCCAAAGGGTGTAGATGAGCGGGACGAGCGCGACCCAGCCGAGAAGCCCGACTCCTCGAAGGCTCGCGGCAGAGGGATAGGAGAGCACCGTCAGCCCCACGGAGAGGAGCGTCAGGAGCATACCATACCTGCTGAGCCTGAAGGCGAGATAGAGATGGAGCAGCAGAGCCGCACCGACGAAGGGGAGGTATCTCGCCGCGGCGATCGCCCGTTCGGTGCTCGTGTCGATCGCGAGACTCAAGTTCCCGCCGCTCTCTATAAAGCGCTGCACGTAGTCCATGTTCGCGTTGGCCGCGAAGATGTAGTCAAAGAAGAAGAGCAGGAGCGCGAGAGCGAGGAGTATTTCCGTAGCAAGAAAGAGGCGGTCCACCTGCTTCCGTCGGTACCGGAGCCGCGGGGCCACCAGGGTGAGCCCGAGAAGATAGGACGCCCCGATGAGCGCGAAATAAGGTAGATTTCGTATGTCCGCTCCCTGCAACGGAAAGGGCCCGGAAACGGCGAGGGCCGTCTCGACAAGGGATATGAAAAGGAGCAAGAGCCCCGCGATTCTAAAGCGATCAAGACGGTAGTCCGTTCTCTCGACCATGGTGCGTATAATATGGTAGCCTCGCTCGGGGCGGCAAGACGGTAGCATGGGACACTCAACCGCGGCGGTGGTTTTTTTCTCTCTCGATGACAATACCCGGTATTTGGCGAAGAGTATCGCCGATGCGGTAGGAGCGAAACTGATCGAGATCAGACCTGCGACGGAGCAGAATGTCGGAAGCTCCCTCAAACATATCTGGGGGAGCACTCTGGTCGACCTTCCGCAAGGATATTGCCCTCTTTGCAAGCTACTCCGGACGGACGGGACGGGTCTTCCAGGATTTTCGTAAACGGCTCGCGGGCAATGAGATTCTTGGTGAAATCGGCGTCCGGGAGCCCCTCGAACAGCAAGGTCCGGAGCTGGAGGAAAGGATACGCGCATGGGCCAGGGAAATGCAGAAACTCCTCAGCTGAACCGGCGTCGACGACGGGATAAGCGGCGGGCAAAACGGAAGGTAACGGTCTCCCGGGGGCTACACCGAATTCTGCGGGCGGGGATGGGAGCATACCTCAAGGCGCAGTTCAACCTCCATCCGCGACACGAGGAAGTTCTCAAGACGATTCGTCCCCCGTTTCTCATCCTCGGAAACCACACCAGCGTCTGGGATCCCTTCTTTCTCAACGTCCTCGTAGACGCTCCGATCCACTACGTGGTCTCGGACTCACAATTCCGATCCCGCCTGGTCGCCTTTGGGCTGGGCCTGGTGGGGTCAATTCCGAAGACCAAAGTGCTCTCAGACTTGGAAACGGTAAAGAATATCGTCAAGATAAAGCACAAGCGGGGTATTATCGGCGTCTTTCCGGAGGGGCAGACCAGCTGGGATGGTCACACGTTACCGATTATCCCCTCAACCGCTAAACTCATTAAGAGCCTGAAAGTGCCTGTAGTCGTCGCCAAGATCGAAGGCGCCTACTTCTCCCGTCCCCGCTGGTCCAGGCTCCCACGGCGAGGGAGAGTAACGGTAGACTTCAGTCTCGCCTTTACACCGGAGGAGCTCCGCGGAATGAGTACCGCCGAGATTCACCAGGCGATCACCCAAAAACTGGAGTACGACGCCTACGAAAACCAGGCAAAAGAGATGGTCCGCTTTGCCGGACGACGCCTCGCCGAGTACCTCGAGCGCACGCTCTTCGTCTGCCCGGAATGCTCGAAGATCGGCACCCTCCGCTCCCATCGCCGCCGGCTCAACTGTCTTCACTGCGGCTATGAGGTCCACTACAGCCCCTTCGGATACCTCGAGCCGCGATCCGGGAAGCTCCGCTTTTCTACGATCCGAGGGTGGAACCTCTGGCAGATCGGAGAGTTTCAGGAACAGATCAATCGCTGGGTCCAGAGCGGTATGCACCGTCTCCCCCTTATAAGCGACAAGGGAGCAAAGCTCGAAATCGGCTACAAGACTTTGCCTCTCAAGGAGCTAACCACCGGGGAGATATGCCTCTATCCCGGGGAGATTCGCATTACCGCGCCGGGGGTAAGCTTCGCCTTTCCGATCGGCGAGATCGAGGGCATGAACATTCAGAACAACGAACGGATGGAGTTCTACTTTAGGGACGAGCTCTACAAGGTAACGCTGCAGGATCCCCGGGGGTGCACCTACAAGTGGGACTTGGCGACCAAACATCTTCAGAACAACCCGGTTAATAGGTACGCCGTCTCCTGAATGCGTGGCGGGAGTGTCGAGAAGGTCTCAGGGGTTGACGTCGAGCCGGAATAATCGATATAAATACCGGTACTCGTTTGGTTTACAACCCTCTGGAGGAATATCGTGGCTAAGAAAGCAAAGGGTAACCTTGTAAAGGTCCGCCTTAAGAGCACCGAGAGCGGACACTGTTACTATACCACAAAGAATAAGCGAAACATCCCTGGGAAGATGGAGTTCAAAAAGTACGATCCCGTCGTACGGAAGCACGTCCTCTACAAGGAATCCGGTAAGGTCTAAAGGAGTTTTCTCATGTCTCGTAAGTGTTCAATAAGCGGAAAGAAGCCGCTTGCCGGAAACAACGTTTCTCACGCTCATAACAAGACTCGACGGTGGCAAAAGCCCAACGTCCATTCCAAGCGACTCTTCGTACCGGAGATCAACCGGAATGTACGCGTTCGAGTCTCCACCCGAGCGCTTCGCACTATTAGTAAGATCGGACTTATGCAGTACCTCAAGAAGGAGGGACTCAGCCTCAAGGACGTCACCTAAGGGGAGTGG
>JBKHED010000046.1:0-20794 GCA_046540995.1 Spirochaetaceae bacterium
GCGTAACGACAACGACGCTCTGACTTATGTAGAAGGTGAAGGCCATCTTTCCGGCGTTCCGGAACGCCCGCAAAATGAGCGAGCTTCCGTTGCCTACAGCAACGAGAACAGAGGCATAGCCGATCGCCATTAGCAGCCCCGGAATCATCATCATACTCATGGTAGCGTAGCTGGCACTGCTGTCGACGTCCAGAGCGTACCGGAGCCGTAGCAACGCACCAGCGCCCAGGAGACCGAGCAGCGCCCAGGGCAGCGCCTTCTTCCAAGCGTCCGAATTCCGGAAAAAGCCGGAGCGGTAGAGCGCCATACCAAAGAGCATTACCCCTGCTGTGTGCCAAATCTGGCTCAACGGGATAAAGGCGAGGGCACTGAGAAAAAGCGCTGCATTCTCGCCGACCCTGGAGAGGCCGGTCCACCGGTCTCGCAGCTCGCCGAGCTCAGGGGCAGAATAGGGTAGCTCCGGGATCTGCATAATATTCTGTCCGGAAGCGATCGAGCCCGCAAAGGCCGCCAGCAGGGCAAGCTGCCCGATCAGTACCAACAGGACGCCCACCTTGATCATCCGCCTCACCGGCCAGTTAGCCCAGCGGTAAACCAGAAGCCCCGTGAGCGCGTAGAGGGTGAGGATGTCTCCGAGCCATATGAGAAAGCCGTGGAGGAGCCCAAAGAGTAGTAACCAGAGAAGCCGCCGGGAAATCCACCGTTTCGGTCGCGCTCCCCGCGCCTCGAATCGGTCCCACTGGATGGCTAGACCGGCTCCAAAGAGCAGCGCGAAAAGGGAAAAGAATCTGCTTTCCACAAAGAGGGACTGAACCGCGTAGATCGCATGATCCACGGTTCCGGCCCCCTCATACCACTCCGGGACGTAGTAGGCAAACTGTGGCGCCCCCATGCTCATTATGTTCATGAATAGAATGCCGAGAATGGCCACGCCTCGGATGAGGTCGAGACTCTGGATTCGTTGATGAGGTGCTGTTTGGTCCGGGCCACTCCGGTTGGACATAGACGCAATCTACCGCGCTATCCCGCCGGCAGACAAGATTTCGTGCACTCCTGAATCAGAGCGAAAGCTCCTTCTCCCCGCCCCCATCGTCGTAGCGCACCGCAAACTCGCGGCTTCCGAGGTCCGCCTCCAGGGTCGCCCACCGCCCTTCGCGGCTCCAGGTCAGCTCGAGCCGACCCGAAGCATCACCGACCGTGAGCTCAGCCTCGGCCCCAAAGGCCGGAAAGCTGTTACGGAACCGCAGGAGCTCGAGCTGCTTCTGCACCAGGGGCCAGTCCAGCCGCTCTTCGATCTGTTCGGTGGTGAGGTTGGTCCGATTGACCGCCTTGTGGCCGATCTGCTCGGCCGCCTCGTAGTCGTTTATGCCCGCGAAGATGTCGAGGTACCACACCTCAGGAACCCCAGGCATAAACATCTGGATCGCCCGGGCGAGAAGCAGTTTCCGCGGCTCCTCTCCGAGAGCACTAAAGAAGGTCGCGTTTACCTGGTAGTAGGATATTTTCTCGCCCTTCGGGCCGTAGAGGTTCTTCACCACGCCGCCCCGGTCGGTGATCAGATTAATCGTATTCTCTATAGTTTGGTCCGGCAGGTAGCCGGTGAGGTCTAGGACCGGAATGCCGTCATGGCAGCCGAGCATATTCACCGTGGAGAACCTTTTCTCCCGAATCTCCCGGATCCAGTCGGTGAGATAGGTGCCGTCACCAGACTCAATAGCGTTAATCACGAGCCCCGGAAAGAAGAAGTCGTAAAAGGCGTAGCCGTTCTCGGCGAGCTTCTCGTGAGTCTTGTCCCCGTACCTCGAGTGGATTTCCGGAAGAAGAGTAATCCCGAGGCGGTCCGCGCTCTTGCGGATTCGCGCCAAATACTCCCAGGTTCCCGGCTCGTTGAAGAAGTTGCTCGACCCGACTTCCTTGTGGAGATAGGCGAAGGCGTCGAGCCGCACAATCCGGCCGCCGTAGGCGGCGAGTTTTTCCAACGTGGCGTCGTAGAAATCCCAAACCACCGGGGACTCGGCGTTTAGATCCACCTGGGCGAGGAGGGAGTCCGGATCGTCGCTCTGGTAGAAGGTGTTCCAGTAGAAGCGGCTCGATCCGTCGGGGAAGGGAACCTTCAAGATCGGCAGGCCCGGCTTTCGCATAAAGAGCACCGAGAGGTACTCTTCGTCAGGTATGATGTACCCCGCTTCGCTCATCTCGCCGTGGCCTTCCCAGAACTTGTTCCAGTCGATAAAGGCGTCCACGTACTCTGACTCGTCACCCTTCTCCAGAAGATCTTGAAACTGCGGCGACTGGCTCGACAAATGGTTGAGGACAAAGTCGAGCTTGAGCTCAATGCCCATCTTCCTGAGCGTCTCGAGATCCTCCGGCCGTGCGAGCTCCCCGTTCAGATCGTAGGAGATGACCGAAAACCCCCGGTCGAGGTCGGACTGGAACATCGAAGGTAGAATGTAGAAGTAGGAGAAGAGCCCTTCGAACTCCTTGCGCCTAAGCAGCTTCACCGTCTCCCTCAGATTGCCGCCGCAGCTGTCGGGGTAGGCGTTGAACATCACTCCGTCTGCTATCATGGGGCCTCCACGTAGATCTTGTAACGGCCTTGGCCTGAACGTCTACCCGCCAGAGTTCCCGGCTAAACCTTCGCCCCCTCTCGATAGAGACTGTCCAGGGCGATGGCCGCCTGGTTTGCAAAGATCTGCAGGAGGCGAAACTCGTCGGGACCGATGGCACCGTTGTGCTGGCTCCGATCGATGCCGATAACCCCGACGAGTCGATCCCGGACAACCATAGGCGCCACCGCGAAGGGGTTGAGCCCGATCTGCTTCGCCAGCTCCCGGTTGATGTAGGGGCTCTCCTCAGGGTCGGTGACGTTGTACGCCTCCCGCCGGATCGCCGCCCGGGCGGTAAGCCCGGCGTCTTCCCGCAAAGGGATAGCAACCGCCATCTCCTTCGGTGTTCCGGACTGCCGCTTAATCATGTAGAGCTCGAGCTCCTCTCCCTTCTTCAGGTAGAGAATCGCCCGGTCGAGCTGCATGTGTTCCATGAGCCCCGAAAGGATCTGGTCCACCACATCGCGAACCGACCCGTAGGCGTTAATCGCCTGGGTGGTGCGGTAGAGCAGGAGCATGGAGGCGTGCTTGCCCGCCAGCACCTCGTTGGACCGACGCAATCGCTTCTCCCGGTTGTGGAGCAACCCGGTAAGGTAACTCGAGAGCGCGGCAAAGGCGAACAGTGAGATCACCGTGAACCCTGCGGTAAGAATCGTGTAGGAGTCGTTCAGCGCGAGGCCGGCGAAGGGGCTAAAGAACTCCTGACTCGAAAGAAGCCCGAAGCGCGTCATTATGAGGACACCGCCGTAGAAGAGGGCGGAGACCGCAGCCGCGAGGTAGGCGCTCCGGCTCGAGACGAGCATGGAGGCGGAGAAGATCACGAAGAAGTAGAGGAAAGGAAAGGGACTGGTGATCCCTCCGGTCTTATAGACGGTAACGGTGAAGTGAAAGATGTCTATGAGAAGCTGGAGTAGGGCCAGAGGTCGAAGGTCCTCGAGGCGACGAAGCAGCAAGGTGTAGGTGAGATTGAGCAGCAGGATTCCGGCGACGTTGAACCCGTTTACGACGAGTTGGTCCTGGCTAAAGGCGCTCTGCTGTGTAAAGCCGGCGGCTCCGGCAAGAAAGATAAGCAGAAAGATGGAGGGAGAGACAAAGAAACGGATGCGAATAATGAGCTTTATGTTCTTGAGAAGATCCGCCCGGTCGTCAAAGACGACTCCGCTATCTCCCTTCTCGAGAAGAGTTACCACTTGCTCTTCCGCCATCTCTCAATTCGCTCCAGAGATATAGACTAGTCATCCAGGCAGCGACGGTCAAGCTTTGTGAAATGTGATTTCTGCAAAGGAGTAACTTCCTGACTATTGCCACAATTTTAGAATAAATTGGTCTATAATCGACAGTATGGTTGAAGCGAACCGTCCTCCTCGGCGGCTGCTCCGCCGGTTGAGTCGGCTGATCCTGATTGGTCTTCCGGCACTTCTGGGTTTAGTTCTTATCGGAGTTGCCCTCTCGCTCTCTGGTAGGAGTGGCTCCATATCTCTTCCTCAGGAACTCCAAACACTCCGAGGTGAAACCGCGACGCTTCTTTCCACTCTGGACGGGGCGAACCGTCTCCGCGTTTCGGAAGAGGAACTCTCCCGCCTCGGCGCCGCAGCTCTTCGGGAACTGGCGGAGGATTCCGGGGAAGCTTTTTCCCTCCTCGGATTCGGCGCCACTACCGAGACGAACAGGATCACAACGGATCTCGCGTTCCGGCTTATCCTGCCCGGAGCGCCCCCGATAATCGGAAGAATAGAGACGACGGCCTCCTTCGGCTTCGACTTGGAGAGCCGGAACGATACCCTTCTGCTAACGCCGATTCGCCTGCGCCTCGGGCGCCTCCCCCTGCCACCGGCGATTCTTGCTGCCGCTTACCGAAGAGCCGTCCCCGCGGGAACGCTCAGGCAGTCGCCCGTTCGGCTCAGCGACGGCACCTTCGCCCTTTCCCTCGATTTCTTGAACGCCGAGCTTCCGCCGGAAGTGAGAGTCATCGGCGTAAGCGCCGTACCTGAAGGCATGGAACTCCTTCTGCAAGTTGACGCTGATAGAGTGCTGACGCTTCTGTCCGATAGCGCTCCCCTCCTCGGTCGCATTCTACCCGAATTGGAGAGCGTCCTATCGGAAGAGGGAGTCGACACAGACCTCGAGCAGCTGATAGCGCAGGTCACGGCCCCGGAAGGCAGCGCGGAAACGCCGGAGCCCGCTGCGGTGGTGAGCTATCTTGAAAATGAGGTGGAGGTTCTCTTCGACCAGACGCTCTTCGTTCCGGAAATCGGCGAGGACCTGTACGTTCGGAGCTCCGTCCGCACCGGACCGGGTTCGGCAACGGAGCTTCTGCTCCGAGATCGTAGCGTTCTCCGCATTTCGGAAGAGACGCAGTTCGAGCTGCAGGGGCTCCCGAAAGACCCAAACGAAGGGACGGAACTGAGACTCGTCTCCGGAGCTCTCCGGGCCAAGGTAAACAAGATTATCGACAGTGACGCCCAATTCGCCCTGCGAGTAGGTTCCGCAACAGTGGGTGTCCGGGGGACGGATATCTTCGTTCAGCTAGAACCGGAGGGGGATCTCAGGGTGTCGGTCCTGGAGGGAAGCGCCGGCGTAACTCCGGAGGGTGGCGAAGAAACGGTTATTGAAGCCAACCAGGAGCTCTCAGTTCCCCTCGGCTCTCTTGCCGAAGATCCTCGACGTCCTTTGGAACTCAGCGCCCTAAAACCTAAACGACGAGCAGAGATCGAAGCGACCGTAGGAATAGCGGCGTCTCCGGATGACCAGGATCGGCTCCGGGAGCAGTACCGACTGGCATCGGTCCTCGCGGAGCTCCGAAAGCTCGGCGCAACGGTGATGGTCATGACACCGGACGAGCAGCAGCGCCTCGGCGCGAATCTGCAGCAGCGGATCGACATGGAGTGGGCCCGAGAAGAGTTTGCTCGCCTTATGGCCAACCCGCAATTCTCGGAGCTCATGAACTCCTTCGGCATCGACGAGCTACCGCTGCGGGAGTAAGCCGCACCGAGCCTGTCCCTCCCGTGCTATCTGCACTCCCACCTCGAGGACGGCGGGGGAGTCAAGGGCGTTTCCCCGAACGCCGGCGGTAGTCATCTCTCGGAAGGGCTCGGACGAACCGCGTCATTTTAACCCAGACAGCACTATCCCGGGCCTCCAGGAAGCAGATGGTGAGCCGTCGCAGGGAGAATCCGTAGCATTTTGACACATCTGTGGTCCGGCGACGGTCCTGCCGATGACTACTCAGCTGCACTAAATAACTATAAGATAAATACTTATGCACCGTACGCCTTGGCACACTTCTTGTTTTCCGGTTTTCGTGGCAGCCCCAGGGCTGTCGCCAAAGACTCGACGCATGGAGGGAAGAACAAATATGAAGGAAAACCGTACCGGAAGTGGGCTCCAGGACGAACGGGGCCTTCTGGGAAAGATGAATCGAAGACAGTTCCACTTTTCACTCTGGTATTTCGTTCTCGCCCTCGGGGCGCTCCTGATTCTAAACCTCTTGGCACAGGGGCAACCACGACAGGTGATGGTGAGCTATAGCGAGTTCCGGAACATGGTCGAAGCCGGGGAGCTCAGCCGAGTCGAGCTTGGGCACACCTTCTATCGCGGTTTTCCGAGAGACGACGAGTCTGCCGGGACGCAACAGCAGGGAGTGGCACCGGTAGTATACCGGACCGCCCGAGTCGAGGACCCTGAGCTTCTTTCGCTTCTGGAAGAACGAGAAATCGACTACTACGCCGTTCCCCAGAGCGAGAGCCCCCTGGCTACTCTCCTTTTGAGCTGGCTTCTTCCTCTGCTCCTGCTCCTCGGGTTCTGGCGGTTACTGTTCCGCAAGATGGGACGCCCGGAGGCGCTCTCCTTCGGCAAGAACCACTCTCAAATAATCTCCGAAGGCGACACCGGAGTGCGCTTCTCCGATGTGGCCGGAAGCGAAGAGGCGAAGCGGGAGCTCGAGGAAGTAGTCGATTTCTTGGCCCGACCGGAACGGTACGGTGCCGTGGGAGGAAAAGTACCCAAGGGGGTTCTGATGGTGGGAGCGCCGGGAACCGGCAAAACCCTCCTCGCTCGAGCCGTTGCCGGAGAGGCGGGGGTACCATTCTTCCGCATGAGCGGCGCGGACTTCGTGGAAATGTTCGTCGGTGTAGGAGCCGCCCGGGTTAGAGATCTCTTTCGACAAGCCCGGGAGAAGGCGCCATGCATCATATTCATCGACGAGCTCGACGCCATCGGAAAGAGTCGCGCCCACAGCGTGAACTCCAATGACGAGCGAGAACAGACGCTCAACCAGCTACTGGTGGAAATGGATGGCTTCGACGCGCGAAGCGGCGTCATTGTCCTGGCGGCTACCAACCGTCCCGAAGCGCTCGATCCCGCCCTTATGCGGCCGGGGCGGTTTGACCGACAGGTCGTTATAGACAAGCCCGACCTCCGGGAGCGGGAGGCGATTCTCGAGAAACATGCCGAAGGCGTTTCCATGGATGAGTCGGTGGACCTCTCCACCGTGGCCCGAAGCACGCCCGGCCTGGTGGGAGCAGACCTAGCCAACATCGTCAACGAGGCCGCCCTGCTGGCGGTGCGCGGCGGGAGGTCCAAGGTGAGCCAGTCGGATCTAGAAGAGGCGATCGAGAAGGCCGTGGCGGGGCTGGAAAAGCGAAACAAGCTTACCAACCCGGAGGAACGGCGGCGAGTGGCTGTTCACGAGGCGGGACACGCTCTTCTGTCACTGCTCCGCCCCGGCGTTGACCCTCTCCATAAGGTCTCTATCGTACCTCGGGGCATTGGCGCTCTCGGCTACACCTTGCAGCTCCCAACGGAGGACCGTTTCCTCCTACGGGAGGAGGAGCTCATCGCCAGGATCGACGTGCTTCTCGCCGGGCGAGCCGCGGAGGAGATACTCCTCGGGGATGTTTCGACCGGGGCCTCGGACGACATAAACAAAGCTACCGAGATCGTTCGCCGCATGCTCACCGACTACGGCATGAGCGAGGAGTTTCGAAACGTTGCCCTGCCGTCACGGAAGCAGAGTCCATTTCTCGGTGACACCGGCATCGCTGCCCGGGAGTACTCCGAGGCCACGCAGAACTATATCGATCGGGAGATCGCGCGACGCATGGCGGAACGGTACGAGGCCACCCGCGAAACCTTGCAAGAGCACCGAAAGAGTCTGGAACGTGTTTCCGAAGAGCTACTGGAGCGAGAGGTGCTGCACCGCGAGGAGCTGGAACGTCTCCTAGGCACCGGGGTCCTGCCCACGGACGGGGCCGCATGACAATGACACCTCTTGATACAATCTCCAGCTTCGCCGAGAGTTAGTGGATGGAGATGCGCAAAGAGCTCCGGGATATCACGCTCCGGCGGATGGAAGAGTACGTTTCGTCTATTTCCGATGCGGAAAAGAGTGCCGGCGGTTTTCGCGGGGCGGACTGGGAGCTCGAGCTCACCGAGCTTCCGCCGGTCGCTAAGGGAGCGATGACGATGGCACGGATCGACTTCGTTCTGACGGGTTCGCACTCCTCGGTCGAGAGAGTGTGGAAGTCCCTGGAGTACAAGCTGCTGCGCGGCGGCGCCTAACGCCCTTGTCGCGGCGTCACATCGTTTAGCCGACGCAAGCCTCCCGGTTCAGAAAACCCGTGCTATACTGGTGCCAAGCTACATCTTCGATCAAAAATCTCGTACCTGGAGGAACCCATGGGCACGTCCAAATCAACTTTCGCGCTTCTCTTTGGTAATCGCGGCTTCTTTCCCGCCCATTATATGGAATCCGCTCGAAGGGAGCTCACCTCGGTCCTCGAGAGCCTGGGACATAGGGTCCTCGTCATGCCGGTGGAAAGGAGCCGTCTCGGCGCGGTAGAAACCCCGGCGGAAGGTCGCGCCTTTGCCGAGTTCTTCCATGAGAACAGGAGGAGAATCGACGGCGTCATCCTCTCGCTCCCCAACTTTGGAGACGAGAACGGCGTCTTAGAGGCGCTGAGGGAGGTGGACGTCCCGATTCTCATACAGGCGTATCCGGACGAGCTCGACAAGCTCGGCCCCGACGCCCGACGGGACTCCTTCTGTGGAAAGCTGTCGATTATGGACGTCCTCACCCAAGGAAAAGTGCGGTTCACCAACCTCATCCCGCATACCGTCCACCCGAAGAGCGACGCCTTTGAGGCGAACGTGAGCGAGTTCGACCGTATCTGCCGGGTCACTAAGGCGCTGCGCCGTCTCTCCGTGGGGGCGATCGGCGCCCGGACCACACCGTTTAAAACGGTGCGCGTGGATGAAGTGGCCCTGCAAAACCACGGCATCACCGTAGAGACCACCGATCTCGCCGACGTCTTCGCCCGGATGGACGCGGTGAACCCAGCCTCGAAGGAGTTCAACAAGTTCAAGCAGGAGCTCTCGGAGCTGGCGAACTGGAAGAACGCCCCGGAAGGCGCCCTAAACAACCTCGCCCGCCTCAAGGTGGTCCTCACCGCCCTGGCCAGTGAGATGGGCCTCGGTACCATGGCCTTGCGCTGCTGGACCGAGCTGCAGGAGCGCTACGGGATATCCCCCTGTTTGGTAACCGGCAACCTCGCCGACCTCGGCACACCGGTCGCCTGCGAAGTGGATATCTCCAACGCCATAACGATGTACGCCCTCGGCGCCGCCTCAGGGGAGGCCACTTCGATCCTCGACTGGAACAATAACTACGGTAATGACCCGAACAAATGCATCCTCTTTCACTGCGGCAACGTCCCCCGAAGCCTCATGAAGGAGAAGGGTGAGGTTTCCGATCATGCGATTCTCGCCAACGCCTTGGGCCCCGGAAAAGGGTTCGGCTGCAACCAGGGGCGTATGCGGGAGATGGAGTTCACCTACTCGAGCATGATAACCAAGGACGGAACGGTTCAGTTCTACCTCGGAACCGGTCGCATCACCAACGACGAGATCAACGGCCCCTTCTTCGGCTGCGCGGGAGTCGCGGAAATTCAGGGCCTCCAGGAGGTGCTCCTGTGGCTCGGCAAGAACGGCCACCGCCACCACGTGAGCATCACCCCGGGAAATCACGTCTCCCCCATGCGAGAAGCCTTCGAGAACTACCTCGGCTACCAGGTGAAGCTGTTCGAGTAACGCCGGGACCGGCGGCTCTCGGCCCTACACCTTCGCTTGCCGAGGGAGGCCGAAATTGACGACGTTCTACTCGGAGGAACCGTGCATGCCCGAAGAGTCGAAGTTCTGCGTCTACAACACCGCCAATAATCGGAAGGAGCAGCTAGTTCCCCGGGAGCCGGGACGGGTAAAGATGTTCACCTGCGGTCCCTCGGTCTACCGGCGGCAGCATCTCGGCAATTACCGCACCTTTCTCTTCGAGGATCTGTTCCAGCGCTACATGGAGTACCGCGGCTTCGAGGTGGAGCGCTCCCTAAACATGACCGACCTGGAGGACAAGGCGATCGACGAGGCGAAGGAGAAAGGCGTGTCTCTGCAGGAGCTTACGCGGCCGGTCATTGACGAGTTCCTCGACTCCTGCAGGTTGCTCGAAATCAAGCTTCCTCCCTTCGAAATTCCCCGGGCGACCACCTCCGTGGAGGAGGCGGTTCACATTATTCTGAAGCTGCTGGAACGGGGTCACGCCTACTGGTATAAGGGAAACGTCTACTTCGACCCCCTCTCGTTCCCGGGCTTCGGAGAGGTCTTCGGTCTTGACATGAGCAACTGGCCGGAAAAGCGGTACCGCTTCTCAAAGGACACCTACGAAGGGCTCCGCTGGAATCTGGGAGACTTCATTCTCTGGCACGGTAACGAGAAGGACGAAGCGTTTTCCTGGAATACGGAGCTGGGCCGGGGAAGACCGGCGTGGAACGTGCAGGACCCGGCGATGATATCCAAAACCCTCGGCTATGAGATCGACGTCCATTGCGGCGGCATAGACAACGTCTACCGCCACCACGATTACAACCGCGCCGTTATGGAGGGGGTTTCCGGCAAGGAGTTTTGCCACTACTGGGTCCACGGCGAGCATCTCATCGTGGAAGGCCGAAAAATGTCAAAGTCCCGGGGAAACGTGCTCTACCCGAAAAGCCTCCTGGAGAAAGGCGCCTCCAAGGAGGCGATAAGATTCTCCCTGATCTACGGCTACTACCGCAAAAAGCTCAACATGACCGACGAGCATCTGGAGGAGACCACCGAACTCCTGGAGAGATTCCGCCGAACCGTGGGACGCATTACGAGGAGCCGGGAAGCTACGAAGAAGCCCCCCCGGCCGGAGTCGGAGGCGTACCGTACAGACCGGATGATCGCCGAGATACCGCGGCTCTTCCGCCTCAACATGGACAACGACCTCCACGTCAAGCAGGCGGTGGACGACGTTATGCGGCTCTGCGAGCACCTCGACAGGCGGGCGGACTCTTACGGCCTAACGGAGCGACAGGCGAAACAGATCGACAGAGAGATTAGGGAAATCGACGAGGTGCTCCGATCTATGTTTCCCCGGGGTTAAAGAGCCTCCGGACTTCCGGGACGTTACTCTCCTCCGCCTCCGCGAGAGTGCCCTGAAAGGCAACGCTCCCGGAGGCGAGAAAGATAATCTCGTCGGCGATACTCCGAATACTTCGAAGCTCATGGGTCACCACCACCAGGGTGGCGCCGAGAGAGTCCCTCAAAGAGTTCAGCAGCCGATCGAGCTCCGAACTGGTTACCGGGTCGAGCCCGGCGGAGGGCTCGTCGAGAAAGAGGAGCTCCGGCTCGAGCATGAGCGCCCTCGCCAGGGCGACACGCTTTTTCATCCCTCCCGAGAGCTCCGCGGGTAGCTGGAAAGCGGCGTGGGCAACCCCGAGCATGGCGAGGCGGGCTCGGACCATCTCAGCGACCAAAGGCCCCGGGAGGGAGGTGTGTTGCTCCAGGGGCATGGCGACGTTCTCAAAGACGTTCAGGGAGTTGAGAAGCGCCCCGTTCTGAAAGAGGACGCCAAGTCGCAGCCGCAGCTCCCGGAATTCTCTCTCCCCCATTCTTGACGGATCCTTTCCAAAGAGGGTGACCCGTCCCCTGGAGAACGGGACGAGCCCGAGGATCGACTTGAGAAGGGTGGTCTTTCCGCACCCGCTCTCGCCCACGAGGCAGGTGATCGTACCGGGACGGACGGAACAGGAGGCGTCGTCAAGGATCGTCCTCCCCCCAAAGCGAACCGAGAGACTCTCGACCGTAAGAAGCTCACCGTTCTCACTCATAGGATATAAAGAAAGCTAAAAAGAACATCGATGACAATGACCGCAAAGATCGAGGCCACCACGGAGCTCGTCGTCACCTTGCCCACACCCTCGGCTCCACCGGTGGCCCGGAGACCGTAGAAGCCGGCGATCATCACAATTTGCCAGGCAAAGACGACGCTCTTGATGAGGGCAACCACCAGGTCGTCGACTCCCGCGGCCCGGGAAACCTGGATGACAAAGATCGCCGGAGAGAGATCGAGATAGAGCACCGAGACCAATCCTCCGCCGACAAGGGCGGTGACCATGGAGAGCACCGTCAGGAGCGGGACGGTGGTCATTGCTGCGAGAATCCTGGGAACCACGGTGTAACGCACCGGATTTATGCCCATCACCTCCAGGGCATCGAGCTCCTCGGTGACCCGCATGGTTGCGATCTCCGAGGCGATTGAAGAGCCGCTGCGCCCGGCTACGATGACCGCGGTCATCATCGGCCCCATCTCCCGAATCACCGATATCGCCAGGAGATCCGCTACAAAGATTCCTGCGCCAAATTGCACGAGCTGCACCGCCGACTGGAGAGCTAGAATGAGCCCGATTACAAAGCTGAGAAACCCGACGATCCCGGTGGATTCCGAGCCGAGGCGTATGCACTGCTCCGCAAAAGTGCCCCTGCGTTGATGCCGGGAACGAAAGATCCCCGGAAGGAGCCAGTGGGTAGTGTCCGCGGCGAGCTGCAAATAGTCGACGGCGCTCCTGGTTGATGATAGGGCCGCTGCGCCGGTCCGGGCAAAAAGATTCTGTTCTCCCGGTGGCTCCTCGAGGGGTTGCGATTCACCGCTGTAGAGTGCCCGCGCCCGGGCGATCTCCTTCGACCCGCCCCTAAAAGTGGCGGCCGGGAACCGTTGGGCCATCCAGTCGAGGAGCGCTACTCCGGCGCTGTCGATGCCCTCGACGGCGGAAAGGTCGACCACCTTGGGCGTAGCGGCGGGGATCTCCCGGGCCGCGCTGTAGAGCTTCGGGACAACATCGCGAACGACCGCTCCCCTGAGGGAGAGGACCGAGACGTCCACCATTTCGAGCTCCGCCTTCTGCTCTACTCCCTGCTCCACCGGTCGATCTCCTCGATGAGAGCGTCGATCTGTTCCCCAAGGGTTTCGTTTACGGCGATAACGAAACGGTAGGTGTTTCCCTCCGGAAGCTCTCGTTCGAAGTCGCCACCGGAGCGAGCGAGGAGCTCTCCACTAACCGCGTCCCGAAAGAGAAGGGTCAAAGAAACCTTCGCCACCTGGTTCTCCTCGCAGCAATCGTACGCCAGACTCTCGAGCCGTCCACCGATGAGGTAGCGCGGGTCGAGGTCCCGTCGTTCGGGCTCTACCGACTCGAAAAGACCGGAGTCCCGGACGCGCTCGATCATCAGGCTCTGGATACCGGTTGAAGGCGTGACGGCCCAGAGCTCGTTGCTCAGAAAACTGAGCTGGGGTCCGCTGGTCCTGCGAACGATTTGCCTCCGATCGAAGACCGGAGATACCTCCAGCTCCTCGACGGCGACGGTTCCCATGACCTGAGGCGCCTCGGGACGGAGAACCGGCGGCTCCGGGTATTCGAAAAGGTAGTAAAAGGTCTCACTACTCTGAAAGAAAACGCACCCTCCGAGGAGGAGAAGGGTGAGAAAGAGTATGCCTATGATGCCAAAGCTGGTCTTCACCCTAGCCTCCTATCGAATCAGTTGTGAGGGATTCTCGCTTATCTTCGATGCGAAGATGTTGAGGTACTCCAGGGTATCGGTAAGGAGATCGAGATTCTCCTGAAGGTCCTCTTCGGCAGTGAGGACCGCTCCTTCCATAGTGCCGATGCTTGCGTCCGCCCGCTCGAGCGTTTCGCTGATGCGAACCATGAGCTGAGGGAGGGTGGTCCCCTCCGGTTGTCCCTGGGCTCCGGTAAAGGCTACCTCGAACGCTTCGGCCGAGGCGGAGAGTCGGCGAGCGGTCATATTCAGTCGATCAAGGGTATCGGAGATAGAGTCGGTCTCCCCGGAGACGAGAGAATCAACGTTGCTGAGAATCCGATTGAGTGGCTCCCTGTTTTCTTGGAGGATACCGGAGACGTGTTCGAGGGTCTCCGCGATGTCCGCCCGACCTTGGTCGTCGAAGACAGAAGAGACACGGTTGAGGAGAACGAGGAGCTCGTTGGCGACGTTGGTTACCGGTTCGGTTATGAGATCCACGGTTGAGCTGGTGGCGGGTATGTGGGAGCCCGGCGGAAGGGGCTCCGCCTCGTCGGTGGCGCCGTAGAGCTCGATTTGCATGTTTCCGGTGATCCCCACCGGAAAGAGCCGCGCCTTGACGTTCGCCTTTATCGGAACATCATCCTCCAAGAGGAGTGTTGCGACCACGTGCTCCACACTCTCTTCGGCGAATCGGGTCTCCGAGACGGTACCGACCTCTATGCCGTTATAGAGAACAGTGCTGCCCGCCCGGAGTCCGCTTACCGAAACCCCTTCGAAGTCGACGTAGTAGGTATACCGCTCCTGAAGAAGCCGTTCTCCGAGGACAAGGGCAACGAGAGCGATTAGCAGTCCTAAGCCAAGTACGAGGAACGCACCGAGTCGCAACCTCCGAGCTCTGCTCTTTGACACGTATATGAAGGTACAACCATCTCAGGTCGTTGTCACCTCCTCTCAGTGATCAGCGAGAAGGTCGAAGAGCTGCTCGTACTCCGTAGATTTGTCGAGAAAACTTGCTGCACCGAGAGAGAGGGCCCGGTCTCGCTCGCTGTCGCCGGCAAAGGTGGTGAGGACAATCACCCGGGGAGGGTTCGCGGCGTCTCTGAAGTGGGTCAAGACCTCGAAGCCGCTACCGTCAGGAAAGTGGAGGTCGAGAATTACCGTGTCCGGCTGCTCATTCTCGATCGCCGCGATCGTCGAGCCTACCGAATCAGACTCGTAAAGTGAGGAGACTCCCTCTATTGTGGAAAGCAGGCGTCGTACGTTCCTCCGCACCAGGGAGGAATCATCGGCTATCAACACGTTCACGAGTGTAGTTTCAACCTTTTTCGACCTCGGGTCTGCCGCACTTTGCGTGAATTGAGTGCCACAGAATGTGCGGCAAGGGATACGAGCGGGGAAAGCCGCCTCCCGGCGCCATCCCCCGCACCAATAGACTAATACTCCGTGAACTCCTCGTCGGTCTCGTCGGAGACGGAGAGGGTTATACCCGTCTCCCTCGCGCCGGCGGCGTCTCGAGGAGCGGGGCTGCCTTCCCGGCCGTTTCCTTCACCGCGGCTCGCTCCCCGGGCGGAGCCTCCGCCAGCGCCGCCGGTACCCACCCCTCGCCTGTCGGTCAGAAGCGTACCCTGCTCATCGGTCTTGAAAAACGAGATCGTGCCCTGCAGTTGCTCCGCCTGACTCGATAGCTCTTCCGCCATGGATGCCATCTCTTCCGAGGAGGAGGCGTTCTGCTGAACCACCTGGTCGAGCTGAGCGAGAGCCTTGTTAATCTGATCCACCCCGGAGTTCTGTTCAGCGCTGGCGGCATTGATCTCCTGCACCAGGTCGGCGGTCTTTCTGATGTCCGGTACGATGGCGGTAATCATCTCTCCCGCTCGCTCCGCCACTTCCACGCTGCTCTGAGAAAGCCCGCTTATCTCTCCAGCGGCCTTCTGGCTCCGTTCGGCAAGCTTTCTCACTTCGCTTGCCACCACCGCGAATCCCTTACCGTGCTCTCCGGCCCGGGCCGCCTCAATCGCTGCGTTCAGGGCCAGGAGGTTGGTCTGCCGCGCTATCTCCTCGATAATGGAAATCTTCTCTGCGATTTCGTTCATCGCGGTCACGGTCTCGGCTACCGCCTTTCCCCCCTCCTCGGCGTTCCCCGCCGCCTTGAGCGCCATCTTCTCGGTCTGACTCGCGTTATCCGCATTCTGGCTAATGTTCGATCCCATCTCCTCCATGGACGAGCTCACCTCCTCGGTAGAGGCGGCCTGTTCCGTAGCGCCCTGTGAGAGCTCCTGGGCCGTCGAGCTCATCTGCTCACTGCCGGAGGCGACGTTTCCTGCGGCGCCTTTTACATCGCCCACCACGGAGACGAGCTTCTGCTGCATGTTTCGCAGCGCCTCGGCGAGCTGGCCGATTTCGTCCCTCTGTTCCACCGAAAGCTTCGCTCGCAGGTTTCCCTTGCTCAGCTCACCGGCGAACTGCACCCCCTTGAAGAGAGGAGCGGTGATTCCACGGGTGAGCACGATACCGAGGAGCAGGGCGAGAATCACTCCGACGGCCATCCCGACGAGAGCGATCAACTGAACCTGGGCTCCATCACTCCTGCCGGTCTCAACCGCCGCCATCGCGGCTTCGTCATTCGAGCTCATTACCTCCTCGAGGAGGCCAACCGCCACTTCCTGGCGCTCGACAGCGACGGTCATGGCGGATTCGTGCATCTCGTCGTAGAGCTCATCCACCTGCTGGGCCACCGCGAGAAGCTCGTCGAAGTAGTCGAAAACCAGCTCCGCCTCGGGCTGCATGGTAGTCACGTAGGTGTCGATCGCGCCCTCTTGATCTCCCTCTTCCACTTGGTCTCGAATCGTGTTAACCGCCTCATGAAAGGCGTCGTGATGCGGAATAGCTTCGTCCAGAATAGCTCTCAGCTCCGGGTTCTCCGTCTCGTGCTCCGCCAACCAGCGGCCGAAGTTGCACGCGGTGGGGTCTCCGCCCCCGGCGAAGGACTCCCCAATGAGGAGGTAGTCCGCGACGTTTCCCATGAGCTCATGGTGATCACCGACGAAGTCGGCAAAGGTGCTTTCGAATGCGTCGGGGTTGAGAATGTAGGTGTTTTCTATTTCTCTCGATCGATCGAGGAACTCGTTGTTTACCTCGGTCCACGCCTCCCAAGCGGCAGCAAACTCCGCCCAGAGTTCCGCTTCGGTTTCATCGTGGTCGAGCCCCTCGTACGCATCCCAGGCGGTTTGATACCGTTCCCGAGCAGTGGCAATGCTTTCGTACTGCTCGTCCCGCTCCTCCTGAGTCATCCGCGGGTTGAGCAGAGATCGAAGGGCGATACGGACGGCGTTGCTCTCCGCCTCGATAATAAGCACATCCTCCACGCTGGGCAGGCGAACTTCACCAATTTCCCGGACGTGATCGTTGAGCTGCCGTGCACCGTTCCAGCCGAAGAACCCTACGATCAGTACGAGAAGAGCGACGATCGAGAATCCCCCGATGAGCTTGACTCCGAGCTTAATGTTCTTCATTCTCCTACCCCCTCAGGAATTGCCGGATAGACCAACGGGTGTACAGCAGTAGCCTCCAGGCGGGACTAGAACAGGTCGGGTGTGTTCTCTAGTATTAGGCGTACCGCTCCGCTGGTCTGCGGCAGAAACTATACTCTTTTTGCCACAGATTCTGTGGCACGGAGCTGAGGACCTACTCCACGAGGTCGTGTCGCAGGACGTAGTGAATAATCTCAGCGTTGCTCTGCGCTCCCATCTTCTTCATAAGTCGGGAACGGTAGGAGTTAACGGTATTGACACTCAGCGCGAGCTCCTCGGCGATTTCCCGGACGCTCTTGCCCTCGCCGAGGAGAAGGAGCAGCTCATACTCCCGGTCGGATAGCTTGGTGTGCGGCGGTGCGTCGCCGAGCTCTCCAACCTCTGCGGCGAGCTCTTCGGCGAGGGTCTGGGAAATATAGCGTCCCTTGCTTCGAACCTTTCGAATCGCCGGTATCAGCTCTTCGGAGGCCGTGTCTTTGGTCATGTAACCGGCGGCCCCCGCGGCGAGAGCGCGGCGGGCGTACCGTCCCTCGGGATGCATGCTCAGTATGAGCACGCCCATCTCCGGATGAGTTCCGGCGCTCTTGATGTCCTTGAGTACCTCCAGGCCGTTCTCATCCGGGAGCCCGATGTCGAGAACCAGGACCTCCGGAGAGATCTTTCGGAGGAGCTTGAAGAGCTCTTCCGCGCTCCGGGCCTCGCCGACCACGGTTATGTCCGGTTCTCCGCCGACGAGCTTCTTGAATCCGTCTCGGATTAGATCATGATCGTCGGCGATAACGACCTTAATCATCCCTCTCCCCCACCGGTATCCGGGCCCTCACGGTGGTACCACGCCCAGGGGCGCTTTCCACTTCCACGCTTCCTCCCACCTGCTGCGCCCGCTCTCGCATACTAAGGAGGCCGAATCCCGCCCGGGCGCCGGCGGGCTCGTGGACGAACCCGGTCCCGTCATCGCTGACGGCGACTTCGAGCTCCTTCTCCCGAGGCAGGGTTACCTTGATTCGAATCCGAGTCGGGTTTCCGTGGCGCACGCTATTGGTTAGCGCTTCCTGCAGAATACGAAAGGCCGCCAGCGAGGCGTTCTTACCGAGCTCGAGCTCATTAAGCTCGCACTCGAAGAGGGTCTCCACACCGAAGGACTTGGCAAACTCCTTAGCATGCCAACGGAGGGCCTCGATAATCCCGGTCGTGTCGAGGACCGGGGGCCGGAGCTCCTGAGCAAGAGCGCGAACCTTTTTGACCGTCTGATCGAGGATCTCCCGCATGTCCGCGATAAGCGGTGCGATGGCAGGGTCTCTTCCCGTCTTGGTTATCATGGTGAGGTTCATCTTCAGCGCCGCCAAGGACTGGCCGAGATCATCGTGTATTTCTCGGGCCATGTGGGCCATCTGCTCCTCTCGGATTCTCTGCAGATGGTTCGAGAGATCACGATACATCTGCTCCCGCTCCCGGAGAGCCTGTTCCACCTCGTGGAGCTTCAGCGCCATTTGTACCGTAGCCAGAACGAACTGCTCATTTCCGGGAACCTTCTGCACGTAGCCGTACTTTGCCATGTTCTCCGTGCGACTCAGGGTCTCCCGGTCAGTGTAGGCGGAGTGGAGCACTACGGGAATATCATGCATTTCGTTGATGCGACGGGTCGTTTCCGGACCGTCGATCTTCCCGCCACCGAGGTTTATGTCCATGAGAATCAGGTCCGGCGCTTCCCCGGCTTCGATCCGTTCGAGACACGCCTCCCCGGACTTTATCGCAGCCGCATCGTAGCCGTTCTCCTCGAAGACCTTTGTGAGATGGAGACCGATGAGCATCTCGTCATCAACGATCCAGACCGTCTTTTTCATATGCACCCGAGATTTGAGTCTACGAAACCTCGCCACATTAAGCAACAAAACTCCAATACTCGAAGGCGCCTCCTGTTGCCTAGGAGTCGGTTCCGTGGTTAAGTTGCGCCATGCAACGACAGCCGTGGTGGAAAGAGGCGCTCATTTATCACATTTATCCCCGAAGCTTTCGAGACGCCAACGGCGACGGCTTCGGGGACCTGGCGGGGATCATCGAGAAGCTCGATCACATCCGCCATCTCGGCGCCAACGCGATCTGGATGGGGCCGGTGTTCCGCTCTCCCCAGATAGACAACGGATACGATATCTCCGACTACCGAGAGATCGACCCGCTCTTCGGCACCATCGAAGAGATGGACCGGCTCATCGAAACCGCTCGCCGGAAGGGGATCAAGGTGCTTCTCGATCTCGTCTTCAACCACTCCAGCGATCAGCACAGCTGGTTCCGAGAGTCCGTGAGGGACCCCGAGGGTCCCTACGGGGATTACTACATCTGGCGCGATCCCGCCCCGGAGGGCGGGCCGCCGAACAACTGGAGAAGCTTCTTCAGCGTCCCGGCCTGGACCTTCTCTCCCGAGCGGGGGCAGTACTACTTACACCTCTTCGCACCGGAACAGCCGGACCTCAACTGGGAGAACCCGAGGGTTCGAGAGGAGCTCGCGGAGGTGGCGAACTTCTGGATCCGGCGCGGGGTGGCCGGCTTCCGCCTCGATGTCATTAACGTCATTTCGAAGGCGCCCGGCCTGCCGTCCATGGTGGACGGAGAGCGACAGGGGCTCTTTATCGACGGACCGAAGGTACTGGAGTACCTACGGGAGTTCCGGGAACGCCTGGAGGACAAGGATGAGATCGTTCTCGTCGGCGAGACACCGGGGGTCACTCCCGAGGCGGCGCGAAGGTACACCCTCCCGGAGAATCGCGCCTTGGACATGGTGCTGATTTTCGACCACGTGATGCTCGATCACGGACCCGGAGGACGGTGGGATCCTCGCCCCCTGGAAATCGAGAAGCTTCGGCGCGTGCTCACCGACTGGCAGGCTACCTTGGGAGCGCCCGCCTGGCCGAGTGTCTATCTTTCCAATCACGACCAGCCGAGAGTGGTTTCCCGGTATGGCGACGACGAAGCGTACCGCTTTGAGAGTGCGACGGCCCTGGCGACGGCGTTTTACCTGCAGCGAGGCACGCCGATCGTCTATCAGGGGGACGAGATCGCAATGGCGAACTATCCGATCGCCCGGCCCGAGGAGATCGTCGATATCGAGAGCAGGAACGCCTACACCTTCCTTATTGAAGAGGAGGGAGTCGACCCCGTCGAGGCCCTAAAACGGGTGAGCAACAACGCGAGGGACAACGGCCGTACCCCGATGCAGTGGTCCGCGGCGGAGCACGCCGGCTTTACCGCTTCCGGTAACACCCCCTGGTACCCGATCAACCCAGACTACCGGAGTGAGAACGTTCAGGCCCAGGAGCTCTGTCCCCCCTCGGAGGAGATGGAAGCGCCTTCGGCGGCCGTCGCGGAGCGCCGCTCGGTGCTCTGCTACTTCCGCCGCCTCTTCGCCCTCCGCAGGCGGGAGCGTGCCCTCCGAGCGGGGGAGTTCGCCGCTCTCCCGCTCCCGGAAGCCTCGAACCTCGTCGCCTATCTCAGAGAGAGTGAGGAGGAGCAAATCCTCGTGGTCGCCAACCTGTCGGGGACGGAGGAGGCGTGGGAGCCTCCAAGCGGCGCCTTCGAGCTCCTTCTGAGCAACGGCGAGCCTGCCGGCGGGGAGCATCGCGGCGGCCGGGGCGGCGGCTCGGGGACGGAGGATGCTCTCGGCCCCTGGGAGTGCCGTGTTCTGCGGCGGGTACCTTAGAGTTGCCTGCACCGATAAGGGTAAGTACCTTTCCGGTGCGTGATGAAAAGAGTACAAGTGGTCGTCATAGGGGG
>JBKHED010000047.1:0-20404 GCA_046540995.1 Spirochaetaceae bacterium
GTTGATCGAGGTGGAGTATTTGCTGGGAGTCGTCCTCCCGGACCTTCCGTGGTAAGAGGAGGAAGAAACGCACGACCTCGACAGCATCTGGTCGCTGCCTACGCGCTCTCGCTCCTGCTCCTGAGCGTCCCTACTCTGGCCCAGAACTCCGAGCCCAACGCGAAGGCCGTGCTCCGGCAACTGCTCCGCCGAGGGCCTCAGGCGATCACCTATACGGAGCGCTTCGAAGCCGCCGTGTCGCTTGACCAGCTAAACTCCATTCTGAGCTCCCTAACGGATAATCTCGGCTCCTTTCAAGCCGTAGAGGAAGACGCAAGCCCCTTCAGCCTCCGATTCGCCAACGGCACGGCCAGGGCAGAGATCGTCGTTGACGACGAAGGCCGCATCGCGGGGCTTCGCTTCGCCAACGTTACGAAAGAAACCGCCACTCTCGACGCCGCAGTTGAAGAGCTCCTCGCTCTGCCCGGCACGGAGAGCCTCACTATTCTGGAGAACGGAAAGACCCTTCGATCCGTCAGGGTGGAGCTATGTGGGGTATAAGGGCGGCTCCGAGCCCGGCGTGATGAACATGACACTGCTTCTCGTTTCGTAGGCCGGGACCGAGTACACCCTCAGTGCCACCAAGAACGGCACCGACTCTGCAGTCAACCCGCAACCGCTCATTACCGGGATCAATTCGATCCTCTACCATCTCTGAAAAGGTGGAGAAAGCTAACCTATTGAACGTATTGCCTTCCATGTCCAGTAACTGACCCGACGTCCAAAAAAGTTAACTTTCTTGACAGGGCAGACGTTTGCCATGATACTGATTTCATGTTTTCAGTCGCCAACCGACTGACAGACCTACGTAGTAAGGAGAACACAACATGAAGAAGATTCTCGCGGTTCTGCTCCTCATCGCTTTTGTTGCACCGATCTTTGCAGAGGACGCAAAAGTTCTGCCCCAGGGAGTGGGTAGGTTCTATCTCGTACCGGGATTTGCCTGGGCGTCGAAGACCTTCGACGATGATGGTGATCGTGAAGACATTGGCCTTGGTCCTGGCACCGTCGACTCGGCCAAGCTGGCCAATCTTGCCATGGCTCTGGAGTACGGTATCCTCCCCTGGATGTCCACCGGCATCAAGTGGATCCCCGGCTGGGTCTACTACTCGGACCTCGATGCGAGTGCCAATCTGGGTGACCCTGTAGCAACAGACGTATCCGATGTCGAGATTGGCTTTAAGACCCAAATTGTCGGTCCTGAGGCTCCGGTTCAGAGCGACCGTTTCCGGACGACAATTACTCCCGGCCTCCTCGTGCCCACTCCTGGTCCTGACTGGGAAGAGGAGTACAAGAACCAAGACCAGGGCGATGAATACAAGGCTCTCGCCGCGGCCAATCACAGCTGGGGTTTCGGCGTACAGGCCACGGTTGACTACGTTATTAACGATAACTTCTTCATAAGCCTCTTTGGTGAGGGTCGCTTCTACCAGGCGAAGGAGTTCAAGGATGTGAGCCTTACTTCATATGGTACGTATGCAATGATTGCGCAGACGGATAGCTTCACTGTTCCGGATGATGAACCAGGTCTTGGCGGCCAGACCATAAACGACATTTCAATCACGCCTCCGTCCGAAGATGTGAAACTTGGTGCTGACTTCAACGTGGAGCTCTCTCCGCAATTCGAGAAGGAGGTCACTAACGGTGTCAGGCTCGGAGCATCGCTCCCCTTCGACTTCAGGTATACACCCGGGCTAAGCTTCAAAGACGACTATAACGCGACAGCCGATTTTGGCGACGCCAACATTGGGGGCGCACCTTTGACGGGACCTCCATTCAATCTTACCGATGCCGAAGTGGCTCAGCTTGCGGCCGCAGTCGAGCAAAATGCCGAAGACGGCGCCGAGGCAGCCCTCGCCAACAGCGACGCGTACACCGTGACGGTCACCCCCGGCGCGAAAGTCTTCTTCACCGCCCTTCCGGTGCCGCTGGAGATTACCCTAGACTGGCAGGTACCTCTCTTTGGTATGAATGCACTGGTTCAGAACAGCGTTTCTTCCCAGATTCGGGTCTACTTCGCTTTCTAATCGGACAGAAATCTGGCGTTAGGCAGGCCGCCTCACGATGTGAGGCGGCCTTTTCTGTATCAAGAGATCAGTTCTGAATTGGATCTATGGTTCCGTCGAGTAGCGGCAAATCGGTTCGCAGCTCTCCTACGCCGAGAGTTACTGCCGCGCGACGAGGAAGCAGAGAAGTAGCGAGATAACAACCACGTTGGCCAACGAGAAGATAGCCATCCAGAGGATCACTATCTGTGTGCTGTGGCGGATATCCCGGATCAGAGAAGCCGTCATGTCGGAAGCATCTCTATGAAACTGTTCACGCCACGCTCGGAACTCTTTGCTGACTTGCCGGTGAGACCCATGCAGAGTGAGATCACTCACGCTTCTTCTTTCCGCTTGTCCTGCCCATTCCGGCATAAACAGAAGTATATGCAGCTTTCGAGGAGAGGTCAAAACTCCGGCCAAACGTAGTAACCGATCGCGCTCAGGAAGGCCACAGCAGGAGTTTCCGTGCTAATTGTAAGTGTCACTTCCAATTTGTCAGGCGGATCGGCGACAGCTAACCGACCAAAACCAGCAGTATTCCTGCCAGCACCGCCATCTGTCCCACCCAGAAAGCGAACATCCAGCGAATCGTGGCGAGTTGGGTGGAGTGAATCTCCGATCTAAGGGAGGTTTTCATCTCCGCCATCTCCTCGCGGAGTGACGCGCCGAGGTCGACGATCTCACGGTGGAGCCGCTGCTCGCAGTTGCCGAGTTCTTCGGCGAGGTGGCGCCGGAACCGCTGTTCTACGAGGTCGATAGTATTGGCGCGACTCTCCTCTTCCGAGCGATTCAGCATCTCGACAAGCTGGTCCGCAGCCGTTTCTCCGAGCCTTTCCCGAAGCTCTTTCGGGACCGTAATATAAGCCAAGGATTCCTTTCCTCCTTGCCTTAGCCAGTACACCAGAAAGTATATGGCGCTTCAGATAGGAGGTCAAAAGCTTGGTAGCCTCGAGCAGGCGGGCACGCGTAGTACGACAACGCCAATGCACAAGACCTTGTCAACAGGAGCGCACGGAGTCACGGTTCCCGGAGCACCGAAGGAACAGGGCAATCCCACGGCAAGACCGTTGCATCGCTACGGGACTGAGATTCTCGTCCTCCGTAAACCAAGTAGGAGAAATCCGCCCGTTGCCCCGCTAGTGAGCGCCACCGGCGAAGCCCTCGGAACATCTCCTCGGTTATCGTGGCGCCCGCCTTGACTTCTACCGGATAGAGGGAGCCCGCGAGATCGATGAGCGCGTCGATTTCGAGACCCGAACGATCACGCCAGAAGTAGAGAGATCGTTGACGTGCACGGTTGTGCATCGCCTTTAGCAGCTCCGCCACCACGTATGTTTCGAAGAGCGCGCCTCTCAGTGGATGCAAAGAGAGCTGATCCGCCGTCTGGATTCCGAGCAACCAAGCCGCCAGCCCCGGGTCGTAGAAATAGAGCTTTGGTGTGCGAATTAGGCGCTTCGAGAAGGAGGCGTGGTGGGGCGGAAGCCGAAACAGCACAAACCCCGCTTCCAACACCGAAATCCACTCTCGGGCCGTATTATGGGAGATTCCGACATCGTCGCCGAGGTTCGAGAGATTTAGAAGCTGTCCCGTTCGTCCTGCAGCTAAGCGCAGAAAGCGCTGGAATTGGACCAGATCCTTCACAGCCAGCACTTGTCGCACATCACGTTCCACGTAGGTCGTGACATAATTGTCATACCAGAAGTCGGCAGGCACCGGGCGGTCGTAAACCGGAGGGTAGAGCCCCTTGTAGAGCAGCTCATCCGGGGAGGCCGGAGCTACCCCGGCTGCATCCAGTTCAGAAATGGAAAAGGGAAGAAGCGTCAGTGCTCCCACCCTGCCGGCCAGACTCTGTGAAAGCTTTTCTTGGAAAAGGTATTGTTGCGATGCGGTGAGCACAAAGCGGCCGAGGGCTTTACTCTCGTCAACAATCTGCTGCAGATAGGAGAGCAGGCCTGGAGCGTTGTGTACCTCGTCAAAGAGCGCACCATCTCTGTATTGCGTTAGAAAGCCACGAGGGTCACTCCGTGCGTACTCGCGGATATCCAGGTTTTCCAAGGAGACGTAGGGGAGATCGCCGAACATGTGTCGGGCGAGAGTCGTCTTACCGGATTGCCGCGGCCCGTAGATAGCTACAACCGGAAAACTCTCGGCGAGCTTTCTCAGCGTAACTGCGCTGCTTCTTTCAATCACCGTGCTAATTGTAAGTTATACTTACAATTTGTCAAGAACAGCCGTCAATCCGACACTCACCACCGCACGGGCGAAGATGGCTAACCAACTAAGACCAGCAATATACCGGCCAGCACCGCCATCTGCCCCACCCAGAAGGCAAACATCCAGCGAATCATACTCACACGGATTTCAGCCATCTCACCGCGGAGTGACGCGCCGAGGTCGACGATCTCACGGTGGAGCCGCTGCTCGCACCCGCCGAGTTCTTCGGCGAGGTGGCGCCGGAACCGCTGTTCTACGAGGTCGATAGTATTGGCGCGACTCTCCTCTTCCGAGCGATTCAGCATCTCGACAAGCTGGTCCGCAGCCGTTTCTCCGAGCCTTTCCCGAAGCTCTTTCGGGACCGTAATATAAGCCAAGGATTCCTTTCCTCCTTGCCTTAGCCAGTACACCAGAAAGTATATGGCGCTTCAGATAGGAGGTCAAAAATCTGCTCGCGTTGCGAGCGGGGGTTCTGTTTGCTCCCGGCGAGCGTCGCCCGGAGGGCGACGCCTTAGGCTACCGGCCCGGGAAACAATGTTAACTCGAGGGCTGCCACACCGTCAGTAACTGTATTCTAACCGCACCTCGGCAAAGTCGTTGTCGTCGTATTGGCCGAAGTAGCCCTCGTCCCCGTGGAAGACGGCGACCTCGGTGAAGAGCTTGACGTCGTCCAGGAGAGAGAACTCGATACTCGGATTAATGTACCAGTCTTGATGTTCCACGCCGTAGGAAAGCGCGATTTCCGGCTCTATCGTCTCATTCGAGTATGAGTCGGATAGAGCTACGGAGACGATATGGTTTGTATAATCGCCATCCTCATCGTACTGAAAGTCGTAGACCATTCGTTTTTCCACATTCTCCTCGATTTCGTCGCTTCCGAGGTAGTAGGTTCCGGTGCCCTGGATGTTGACGTTGAGGTTGCTCAAGGGGAGATCCCGGTCGAAGCCCGCGAGGTACTGGAGGCTGTTGTTCGTCACCGTCGGGTCGTCGCCCTCCATATCCTCGGTGAGGTAGTAGGCCGCCTCGGCCCGGGTGTTGAATCCGCCAAAGACCCCCGCGTATTCCAGTCCGAAGACGTTTACCCGGTCGTAGTCGAGGATAATCCGGTCCCCGAAGCCAAACGCTTCCGGGGAGCCGCCGGTAGAGGTGAACGTGACGCTCGGCTGCTTGAGAAAGCCGTGGTAGTAGATCAGAGCGAGGTCAATGGAGCCGAAGCTGTCCCGGTAACGGGCGGCGTACTGCCCCCATTCGAGGGTTCGCGTATTCGGTTCTACTAAGGCGCTTTCCAACGTCTTACTGTCACCGTAGGTGAGGTCGTTCGGAGGCGGCGCCCCCAGCGCCTCCTGCAGCGCAAGATCCATGAGCGCCTCCAGTTCCCGCGCCTCCGCCGGGGCCCAGAGCCCCTCCCGGGGGATACGATCCGGCTCGAAGAGCGGGATGTACACCGCCTCGAAGCGCCCCTGCCTGCGCACCGGCACGCTTAGCTTGAACATGGGCCGGGAGAGACGGCGCTCGGCGTAGTCGGGATTGACAAAGTCTCTCAGATCGTTGGAGTTGAGCACGTCCACCACGTGGAGCTGGTCACCGGTACCCCAGACCTCTCGTAGATACCCCGCCTGAAGATTGAAGTTCTCGTAAAAGAGAGTAAGGTGCGCCTCGTCAATTAGCTCCTCCGCGAAGATCCGTGCGTTCTCGACTCCCTGAAGATGCTCCGGACGAAACTCGAGATTGGTAACGAGCTCGCTCTTGCTATCGGAGTACTCCAAATCCAGGTGGAACTCCGGCTCCGAAGCGATAGGGCTCTCCTCGGGCTCGTCGTAGTCGGCGATCACCCGAGTGTCAAAGCGAAGCATGCCGCCCCAGTCGAGGGTCGGACCCTCGTCGCCGAAAGAACCAAAACCGTCGCCGAATCCGCCCGCCGATTCGCCGTCGCCCTCTGCGTCGCCAGAACCTTCATTCTCTTGAGTGTCAAACTCTCCACCAAAGCCTTCACTAAACTCGTCGTCCTCACCAGACTCTTGGGCGAGGGCGAGGGAGAGCGGCACGAGCATACTGAGAAGTGCAACTGCCGCCAGTCGTAATACGTATCGCATGGTTCTGCCTCCTTACCCTACGGTCGCCCCGTCTCGAGGAAGTTCACGGTGAAAAGCCCGTCCGGAAGCTCTTCGTTGTACCTGAAGTTCGTCACCTGAAGCTCCGTACGGTGGTCGGTCTGGACGTTTTCCATGGTGTTCTCGATTATGGTCCAGTAGCCCTGGACCCGCTCCATCCGGTGCACCCGGTTTACCTTTAAGAGCTCATCGTCGTCGTCGTAGAACTCGATTTTCACCGGAACCCAGCTGTTTTTGTCCACGTACTGCACCAGCCTCGAGTACTGGGAGTCGGTTTCCGGCTTTGGGACCGTTTCCACCACGTAGGTCTCCCACTCCCCTACGCTCTCTTCGCGGAGAAGCTCATACTCGTACTCATCGATGTCCCGCCCCTCGAGGTCGTTGTAGGTGAAGTCGGTCCCCATAAAGGCGTCATCTCCCTCGCCGCCGGCAATACGACGGACTCGGTCGAGCCCGGGGAGGTAGATCCACTGATCATCATCACCGTCAGCTCTCTCAATGGTGAGAAAGCGCGTCCCCTCCACCGAGGCGGGGCGATGAAAGACAATCACGTTGCGCATCAGGTCGTTCTCCTCCCGACCGTACTGTTCGATCTCCCGGTTCTTTGCCTCACCCCCGGCATCCACCAGACGCATCTGAACCAGGGCGTGGGTGGTATCCCCGGTGTTTCGGTCTTCGACGTTTTCGGCCACTTCTCTACCGGTGATGGCCCAAGTGGAAGCGGCGGCTACCAGTAGTAAAGCGGCTGCCGTACATAGACGTTTCATGGTTGCTAAGCCTCCTTGCGAATCGTCTTTCGAATGAATTTAGGGTTAAATATGTCCAGGAGCACCGGCAGCACGGTCATGGCCGCGATGCTCGACGTAAACATTGTTATGGCGATGAGCAGGCCCATATAGATGAGCGGATTGAAGTTGGACAGAAGAAGTACCGCAAATCCCGCCGCGACGGAGACGGCGTTGAAGATAATCGCCTTTCCCGTCGTTCGCAGTACCGTCTTTTCCACATCCTGCAGCTCCTCGGTTCGCCGGCGCTCCCGGTGATACGCCGAGAGAAAGTGAATGGTGTAGTCGATGCCGATACCGATCGCCACGGAAGCGACCATTGCGGTACTGACATCGAGCTTGATTCCGGAAAACCCCATCACCCCGAAGTTGATTAGCACCGCCAAGCCGAGGGGGACGATCCCGTAGAGCCCCGCGACCAGGGAGCGGTAGGAGATCGCAAGGATGATAAAGACGAGGGTTAGTGAAACGATAATGCTGTAGATCTGGGCATTTGAAATCAGCCGTGTAATCGCTTTTTCCACGATCGCCACACCCGCGGAGCGCACCGAGTACCCTTCGGGAAACTCCTGGGCCACGTACTCGTCTATCTCTTCAACCGCCTTCTCGGTGAAGACGTTTCCCGTGGTCCGCAGTTGCACGATCATTCGCGCCCTGGAAGGCTCCAGGGGGTCGTCGGACCACTCATCGAGATTTCCCGAGTAGATGAGGAGATACTGGCTGATCAGATTGGCGAGCTCCTCCCTACTCTCCGCGGGATAGTGCTCGGGATTGTAGGGAATCTCGTAGAACGCCGCGCCCTCGTAGTTAACCTCCCGGTTAACGAGTTCCACGAGCTCCCCGGCGGTGAGATCGTGGCGGTCCGCCCGTTCGTATGCCCGGTTTAGCATGGCCGCAAAGTCACGGTAAGTGAACTCGGCGCTTTCCGCGGCTCCCCCGCCGCTCTCCTCCCCCGGGGGCGGCTCCGCTTCCTCCTCATCAGCGCCGCCGCCGAAGCCCGAGCCGAACTCCCCACTGCCGAATCCCTCGCCGAAATCCGATTCTTCTCCGCCGGAGTCACTACCCTCTTGTCCGATTTTCCAGAATTCCGCGGCGGGGAGAGAGGATCTCTTCCCGCCGTGCAAAGAGGTCGGTACCCTCTCCGTGGAGACGTAGCTCCAGGGAGGCGCCTCCCCCACGTGCATCACCTGATTCATGCGCTTAATAAAATCCGTGTAAGAGAGCACCTTGGAGATCTCGTCGGGATAGGTCGTCTCGAGGTAGGTTGCGAGGCGCTCCATCGCTCTGAGAATCTCAGGACTCGTGAGATCCCCGGCCTCCTCGCCGGCCACTTCGATATTGAAGGTCCGGGTCCCGCCGAAGTTCTCTCGCAGAAACCGGTCCGCCGCCCGGATTTCCGTCCCCCGTTTGAAGTAGGCGATCAGCTCATTGTCAACGACGAGCTTCGACATGCCCCAGAGCGCAACGCCGGTAACAAGCAGCGTCACCGCTATAATGCGAAGCTTCCGGCCGGCAAAGAAGTTGTAAATCCCCAGAAGGAAGGAGTCGCTGGCCGATTCTTTCCTCCTCGCGCTGCTCTTCAGGGCGCTCCCTCGGGCCAGAAGTAGCGCCGGGATAAGTGTCAGCGCCACCAGGAGTGCCACGGCTACGCCGAGGGCGGTAAATGCTCCGAAACTCCGCATAGGCCCGACTTCGCTGGTGGTGAGGGCTCCGAAACCGATCATTGTGGTGAGCCCGGCGAGGAAGACCGGCTTTCCCACGGTCCGCAGGGTGTGAAAAACGATCTCCCGGTGCTCCTGGTCGGAGATTTCACCCTTTCGCTCGTCCACTTCGTCAAAGTAGTGATTGATGATATGGATACCGTAGGCGCTTCCCACGGCAATCATCAGAACCGGTATGACCGTGGCAACAAGGGATAGGGAGACCTCCAGGAGCGCCATGGCGCCGATAGTCCAAGTCGAGCTTATGAGTACCGTGACGATTGGAAGGATTACGCCTCCCGGGCGCCGAAAGAAGATGAAAAGCGCAACAAGCACCACAACGATAACCAGAGGAATCAGAGTAGCCACGTCGTTGCGCATGTTCGTACTCAGTAGCACCGCAATAGCCGGCTCTCCGGCGAGGTAGTAGTTAACGTCGGGCCCCGCGTGCTCCGAGAGCACATTCTTGATGTCGAAGTAGAGCCGTTCCCGAGCGTCAGCGTCGATGTCCACCTCTACACCGATGAGGATCTGGGTGGAACGGAAGTCCTCGGAGTAGAGAGACTCATCGTAGCTCTCCCAGGATAGGAGCTTTCCCTTGAGCCGGCGCAACTCCCCGGGGGATCCCTCGAACTCTTCGACCAGAGGGGAGGCGCGCATGCCCGACTCGGTTCCTTCGATGTAGTCGGTGTTCGTCATGGACGTGACACTCTCGGCGTTCTCCAGCTCTTCAAACTCCGACGTGAGGGTACGAACGAGCTCAACCGCTTCGGCCGTAAAGATCGATCCCCGAGGAAACTCGATTCCAACGGTCATGGAAACCGTAGTCCCGAAAGTCTCCTCCACCTCGTCCATGGCAACTTTATCGGGATGGTCCGCGGGGACGAAGGAGAGCACGTCGTTGTCGAGCTGCGCCTTCGGGAGTTGAAAGGCGAAGAAAACCGTAATGCCCGCGATGGTGCCGATGACGAGCCACGGGTGGCGCAAGAGCTTTCTCACGTTGGTCCTCCTAGGTGATCGAGTGGACGAGAATACGAAAGAGCTCTTCGATGAGCTCGTCCTTGGAGAAGGTAGTCGTCCGCTTTATGAAAAGGGAGCGCGTGATCATCTGATGCATAAAGCCGTCGGCGGCGATCATATAGGTAATCGCAGAGAGCTCCGGCTCTATGTCGCTTCTGAGGCTTCCATCATCCAATCCTCGTCGAACCGCCTCGATCACCACGCCCTTGATCCGCTGGAGCCGGTCGTAGAACCGGCCACCTTCCTCTTCACGGGTCAAGGTGTCGTAGAGAATGTTTTCAAAAATCTGCATGAAGTAGAACTGCCGGTAGTGATCCCTGTAGAAGGCGACGTACGCCCGAGCCATGGCGTGTACCTTGTCTATGCCGTGCTCCGCGCCTCCGGCCGCCTCCTCCAACAGGGATATGAGCGTGTCAAAGCTTCTAATGAGTATTGCGTAGGCGAGCTGTTCCTTGCTCTTAAAGTAGAGATAGAGCGTCCCCTTGCTCAGCTCAACGGCTTCGGCGATTTCGACCATCTTGGTCTGTTCGAAACCGCGAGTGAAGAAGAGCTCCTCCGCTCCTTCGATGATCTCCCGTCGGCGCTGGAGCTTCTCTCGCTCCCGACGCTCAGCAACCCCCATGGTAGTTCTCCTTCTGCGCATGACCATTGGCCTACTTACTGACCTTGGGTCATCTATAAGGGTACGCACTTCCTGCGGCGCTCGTCAACAAGTCGTTGACAGCCAGGTTTTCCCGGCATAAGCTCCCTGCTGATGTTCGCTACGCCGCCCTTGCAGGATCAGATAATCACCTACATCGGAAACAAACGGCGGCTGCTCCCCTTCATTTACGAGGGTGTTGTAGAAATCCTCGAGGATGCCGGCGTCTGGGATGAGCAGCGGGCCGCCGAGCGCGGCGGGGCCGGCGTGATTAAGCCTTTCCGTTTTCTCGATGCTTTCGCAGGCTCCGGAGTGGTGAGTCGCATGGCCCGAATAATGGGCATGCGGGTGCACGCAAACGATCTGGAAGTCTACGCCGGCCCGTTGATACGACCCTACCTTGAAGTGGATCCTGGGGAGGTGGATGGGCTCTTTTCGCCGGTGGTGGAGCGGCTCCGCCTCTCGGGAGAGGGGGGCAACTATCTCTCCGTCCTGGCACATCTCAACGCGCTTCGGCAACCGGCATCCCCGAAGAGCCGCTACTTCGCCTCCCACTACGCTCCGCAGAGCACCGCGGAGGCCGACCCAGACCGGGAACGGCTCTTCTACACGCGGGAGAACGCCCTGCGAATCGATGCGATCCTCGAGGCGGTTAATGGCGAGGTCTTCGAGTTCCCCGCCGGGGGCCCAGAGGCGGGCCACACCACGCCCCGAGAGATCGTACTCGCCTCCCTTCTCTACGAGATGAGCGTCCACGTAAACACCTCCGGAGTGATGAAGGGATATCACCGCGGCTGGGGCGGCCGGGGCCGGGACGCCCTGAGCCGCATACTCTCGGAGATCGTGCTGGAGCCCCTACCGTTTATCAACGGGCCGAAAGGAGTGGTCACCACCCTACCGGCGGAGACACTCTTCTCCCACCCGGAAACGGAAGAGCCGGAGATTGTATACGCCGACCCCCCCTACAATATGCACCAGTACGGGTCGAACTACCATCTGCTCACTACCGCCGTCCTCGGAGACCGCTACGACCCCGGACCAGTGACGCGGGGAAGCCGGGCGGGAATTCGACGCGATCACAATCGCTCCGCCTTCTGTCGCTCCCAACGGGACCCTGCGACGGGGAAGCGCGAGTGCGAGGGCGCTTTCGAGCGCTTTCTTAAGGAGCTCCGGGGGCGATACCTTCTGGTCTCCTACAATACCGATGGGCTCATACCCCCGGAGGAGATGCTTCGACTACTCTCGGAGAACGGGAAGCATAGGGTAAGCGCCCGGGTTCAGGGACACGTCAAGTTCAAGGGGGGCAAGAACACTCAAACCGCCCGGCGGACCCGGGAGGTGCTCTATCGCGTCGATATTGACCGAGGCGGTACGAAGGCTCAGATCGACGGCGTCTTATCGCTGTTGAGCAGAGAGGAGCGCCTCGGCAGACTCCTGGACAGCTACGTCGATCCGTCGAAGCTGCCCTGGCGGAGCCGTCCGAAGGGCCGGCACTGTGTCGTCTACTACAGCGAGACCGACGTGCCCCTCCTCGAACTGCGAAAGGATTTCAGCCTCCGGGAAATCTACGCCGCCGGCGCCGCGCCGGACGTCCTCACTACGATCGAAGCGGCGCGGGTGGAGAAGCTCGAGCTCATGGATCGGTACGTCGCCGAGGGAATGGTAGATGAGGCGGTCTATCTGCTCCGGAGCTTCAAAATCAGGAAGTATCGAGAAGAGCTTCGGCGGCACGCCGAATCGATCCGAAGAATCGCGAACCCCGAGCAGCTCCGCCGGCTGGAGCAGCTCCTCGAGAGCTACGCTCCTTCCGTAAGCAGCCGCGCCCGGAGGTCGTAACCGTCTACGCCGATTACCTTCGTCTCGCAGAACGCTCCAGGCTCGAGGGATCCCTCGGGCGCAAAGAGCACTACCGTTCCGTCCACCTGCGGTGCCTGCATCGGTCCTCGGGCAAAGTAGATATCTTCCCCGGAGACCGCTTCTTCCACGATGAGCCGCTGCTGCGTGTCTACAAACCGGGAGAGACGCTCGGCGGTGATCGGCTCCTGTGCCTCGTAGAGTATTCTCGCGCGCTCCTGGGCACGCTCCTCGGGAACGGCGCTCTTTCCGCGGGAGAGCTCGAAGCCCCGGGTTCCCTCCTGTGGGGAGTAGACGAAGGCGCCCATCCAGTCAAACCGCGCCTCTTCCTGAAAATGAAGGAGCTCTCGAAACTCTCCCTCCCCTTCTCCGGGAAAGCCTACCAGAAACGTCGTTCTGATCGCCGCTTCCGGCAGCTCCCGCTTGATCATCCGCACCGTATCGAGCGTCCGCTCCGGCGTGGCCGCTCGTCCCATGGACTTTAGAATCGTCGGCGATGCGTGCTGCACGGGAAGGTCGAAGTAGGGGAGTATCCGCCGATCCTGCCGACAGACCTCGATGACCTCAGAGGGGAAGTGCTCCGGGTAGATGTAGAGGAGCCGCACCCAGAACTCCCCCGGCAAGGCGGCGATCTCTCGAAGAAGCGGCACGAAGTCCCGCCGACCTCGATCGACACCGAGAAGAGTAAGATCTTGGGCGATGAGATTGATCTCCCGAATTCCGCGGCTCAGGAGCTCCCGCACTTCGCCGAGGATGGCCTCCACCGGCCTGCTCCGAAGGGTGCCGCGAATCTGCGGTATGGCACAGAATGCGCAGTTGTGGGTGCACCCCTCGGCAATCTTGACGTACGCCGTGCCCCGGGGGCTGTAGAGGCGAGGACGGGTGGCGATCCGGGCGTACCAGTCGGGATCTGCCGTCGGCGTCAGCCAAGGTGCCGATTCTGACTCCCTCCGTCTCCCGGGGGTCTCGCCGACGGAGCCGGCTCCGAGTCCCCGGAGAAACTCAACGATTCTCTCCGGTCGACGATTCCCGAAGACGCCGGCGAGCTCCGGCATCTCCCGGGCAATCTCCTCCGGGTAGCGCTGAGAGAGGCAACCGGTCATCACGACCTGTTTATCAGGATAGGCGGAGATGTACTCGAAGGCGGTTTCGATCGTCTCCGCCTGGGCGGGTTCTATGAACCCGCAGCTGTTTATGAGGATAACCGAAGCGTCTCGTGCCTCCGGTGCTTCGCGCCACCCGTGGGTCAGCAGAGCACCCGACATGATCTCGGCGTCATAGAGATTCTTGGCGCATCCGAGATGGACTATGTGAAAGGTTTTCTCAGTAGACAGGGATCTTCTCTAACTGAACTCTGCCGGAAGCCTCGTCGTCCCGCCATCTTAGGAGGCCGATCGCGACCTCTCCGGCGTCACCGAAGGGAATCTCCCGTCCCGCGGCTCGGACCCTAGCAGAACCGGCGTTCGAGAACCAGAGCAGAATTTCACCGTCCACGCTGGTCCGGAAGACGTCTCCACTCTGCATGTACTGCTGATTTCGATCCTCACCGTTGATCAAATAGCGGAAGAGCGTGTAACCCCGGAACTCGATCTCAACGAAGTACTCCTGTCGTTCCTCGAACTCCGCAATTACCGTCGACGATTCCAGGCGGCTCGGTTCGGAAGAGTCTCCAATGACGGGAGTATCCGTCTGGTCACCGATCGCCCGATCGGGAGAATCGTCGTCTCCAGACGGAGAAGCCACCACCCGATCGACCCTCATTACCACGGTCGGCTCCTCACCCTGGACTATGTCCCGAACCACGACGCGGACGTCCGCATCACCGTCTCCGCTCATGTCGAAACTCTCCTCCTGTCCCGGAGAAACGAGCTCGAGGGCTTGAGGAGTTCGAAGGGTCACTCCCTCATTGATCGCCGCGATAGTAAGGGGATAGGTCTCTCCGGCGACGGGGATATCGAGGCGTGTCCCTTCCTGGAAGCGCTGCTCCAGGAACTCATCCCTGAGGGTTATGGAGGTCGTGACGATCTCTTCCTCTCCTTCATCGACTTCCGCCGCCGCGTCCGCCGACGCCTCCGCTACCGGCTCCTGATCGGCGGGACTCTCCGCGAAGAGCCCGCTTCCAAGGGCGATAGCGACCCCTGCACCCAGGACGACGACCACCCCCGCGACGAGGGCTACCTTCTTCCAGGGATTCCGTCCCTTCCTATCGAGGAGCTCATCCATCGGGGGAGGCGCTTCTTGAATCTGGGTGTTCTTGTAGAGCGCTACCAGCTCATCGCCATCCAGATCGAGAAAGCTCGCGTAGGTTCTCAAGAAACCGAGCAAGTACGGTTCACCCGGAAAAGCGTCAAACTCCTCCGCCTCCATCGCCTCGATAAACCGTTTGGCGATGTGGGTCTCCCGGGCTACCTGCTCCGTGGAGTAGCCCTTCGACTCCCGGGTTCCCTGCAATTTCGCCCCAATGGACTCCATGCTCAGTTATCCCCTTCGAAGAGGAAGTCCTCGTATGTATTCGCCGAGGACGGCGCCTCGTAGTCAAAACGAGCAACTGGGATGTTCTGGTTCAGTCGCACATCGGCGAAGTCGAACCGGACCTCCTGAAACCCTATTGTAACGCCGACAATTCGCCGTATCAGCAAGTCTTCGTCGATCGAGAGAGTAAGCTGTCGATACCCCTCGTTGGTGGAACGCCAGGTGAGAAGCAGCTCGGTGACCATCTCCTCCGAATCCTCGTCCAGCGGCACCAGCTCGGGAGAATCCAGGTAGGCGATACTGTAGTTGCGCCGCATGAGCTCCAGCCCCTCGGCGTTTGCCATGGTTGCGGGACCAGGACCATCCTCCTGCAGAAGTTCCTGGGAGAGTACGACGTTGTACGTCGGAATATACACCTGCAGCGTCTCTCCATCGGAGACCAATACCTGTTCGTCCGGCTCCTCGAAGTTAATTCGAATGAGGTTGGGTCTTCGATAGAAAAGCTCTCCGCTCTGGGTAGATTCTTCCGTTTCGATGGTAAGGTCGGCGGTGTAGTCGACGATCTCGGTATATCGTTCGCTGACTCGGTCGAAAAAGTCTCCCGCCGTGAGCATCTCCTGAGACAGGAGAGGCGAAGCAGCAAGCGTTGTTAGGAATATGGCGATCAGTAAACGTCTGGTCATATCTATAATTTGGCAGGTCTCTAAGCTCTTTTGTTACGCTGCACTATGCGCCCTCTATGGGGCTTTGTCAACCAAGACTATTGAGCCTATCTCGCAACTGCGCGGCCCGCTCATAGTTCTCTTCCTGCACCGCCCGATCGAGCTCCCGCCGCAACCGTTCCGCTTCACCTTCACCCTCCGGGGACCCTTCAACCTGCTGCAAGGTCGACTTCAAATAGTTGATGGAGCGCACCTTCTCCAGCTGGAACGCCGGAGACTCGATCTCCTCCATTTCGTTTATGGAATCGATCGCTTCTTCTAGGACCTTGGCCGGAGATCCCGCTAACTCACCGTGTAGCATCGCCATCGCTTTCGCCACCGCGTTCATTCGAAGAATGTAGGGGCGAAACTGCAGAACTGCGTTTCGATCCTCCTCGTCACCGGCATAGCGCTCGAGCACCCGGCAGAGTCTGAGATTGTGCTCCGTGTCTTGGATTACCCTGCGGTAGTCGCTTATCTGAAAGAGCAGCAGATAGCGGTAGTAGTAGAGCAGCCCTTCATTGTGGAGCTCCACGGCGTCATCATGGTCGATGTGGAACCCTAAATCACTGCCGTGCCCTTCGATGTATCGCGCCGCATTCGCCTCGACGAAGTCGAGATAGCTCTCATGGCCATCCGGACGTCTGCCGTCGGGCCGACCTTCGAGCTCGTACTGCTCGATGCCGAGAGGAAGACGCAGCTGCATTACCTCCCGGCCATCGTCGGCGGTTACGACTCGAATGGTGTTCTGGGGCTCATAGGGCCATTCGGAGAGTATGGAAGTTACGTCGTGGCTCATCGCTCGTTCCTGGCTAGACAGTACTAGCGGATTCGACCTGGGGCAACCACATGCACGGCATTGAAATCCGAGTTTCCCTGGCATACCATGGCAGTATGAGCCAGACCTTCGTAATATCTCTCGGGGGCTCGATCGTTGCGCCCGACAAACCAGATACCGCCTTTCTCAGAGAGTTCTCCCGGACCATTCGAGAGCACATAGAGGCCAACGAGAGCCGGTTTATTCTCGTCGTCGGCGGGGGCGGTCCCGCCCGGGCGTATCAAACGGCGTATCGGGAGCTCGTGGAACAACCGGAGAAGAACGAGCAGGACTGGATCGGAATCGCCGCTACCAGACTCAACGCACAGCTCGTCCGGGGGCTCTTTCACGATTTGGCGCCCCAACCGGTGGTAGTCGATCCTTCAGCGGTGGAGAGCTTTCAGGGAAGCGTACTGATAGCCGCGGGCTGGAAACCGGGTTTCTCGACGGACTTTGACGCCGTCATCCTCGCCGAGCGCTTCTCGGGCGACACCATTATCAATCTTTCGAATATCGAGAAGGTGTACACCGCGGACCCTAAGAAGGATCCAAAGGCAGAGCCCCTTGATCGCGTCTCCTGGGAGGAGTTCCGAAGAATCGTTGGGGAAGAATGGAATCCCGGCAGCAACTTCCCCTTTGACCCGGTAGCAACCAAACGAGCCGCCACCCTGGGACTTCGAGTCATCGCCGCCGCGGGACGGGATCTCCAGAACCTCAAGAGAATCCTGAGGGAAGAGCGCTTCGAAGGCTCTCAAATCGGCCCGGAGTAATCGGGAAAGCGCCGGAGAATTTCGATGTAACCCGCCGCTCTAACGTAGGGGTCTCCCGTCTCCTCCAGAAGTCGGAGGGCTTCGTTCAGAAGCTCATTCGAGAGCAATCCGGCAACAAGATCGAGTTGCGTCTGCCGACTCAACTCTCGCGGATCCTCCCCTGCAGCCTGTCGCTGTATCCCTGCCTGCAGCCTCTCATCATTGACGAGCTCCTCCCTCTGAGCCAGCTCTATTAGCAGCCGCGCCCGGAAATCCGCGGAGTCCGAGATCCGGACAATTTCGCGCAGGGTGCCAACCTCGCCGGCCTCGATTCGGTAGAGCAGCAGCTGAATGAACGGCTCCTGGTAAGACGGCGTCGCGGGGGCGTCAGCCAGGGTGGATGCGACCCTTCGAACCAGTGGGTCCGAACGCTCGGTGCTTCCGAGATCGCGGTAGAAGCGAGCCAGAAGCCCCTGTGCCGCTAGGACCTCCGCCGGACGCCCTCGAACCCGATTAATGAGCTCCACTGCTTCCTCTGCGATCTCCCTGCCTCTCCCTGTCTCACCCCGGGCCTGCGCCTCCCGGGCAAGGCGTGCCATCTCCCATGCCCGTTCCGACTCCAGGGGTATCCGCCGAATCACATCCTGCGCCTCTGCGAGAAGACCGCGCTCTCTGAGATGACCCGCAAGCACGCCGACGCCCTCGAGCTCGTCGACCTGCTCGACCGGTTGAGTTGCAGAGTCGACGACCTGAACACCCTTCTCCGTCAGGGAGCGGGCGCTCGGAATATCACCGAGGGCTCTAAAGAGCCCGGAGATCCGGGCGTACCGCGCCCCCCGGACATACGGATTGGCTATCTCCGCCGCGGCGGGAATGCTCTGCTGCAACAGGTTGGATAGGTCTACCGCGACCTCCTCCCTTGATAGGGTATCTGCAACGTTCAGAATCGTCGCGGAGCGCAAATCCGGGTCGTCGAGTACGTAGATCTCGTCGAGGACGGCCCGAGTCGCCTCGGCGTAGACACCCTCGCCCCGAGCCGCGGTGAGGACGAGAGCGGCAAGGAGTTCCGCCCGCTCTTCGACCTCCGGGGCCCGCAAGGCGTAGAGCCGCCCCGACTCCAGCCGCTCCGCGGCGGCGTCCGTGCGTTCGAGGCGTGCGTATCCCTCGGCGAGTCCAGCGGAAACCCGGGAGGCGTCCGCCGGCGTCTCGGAAAGCGTAGAGAGCCTCTCGCTCCCGATGGTTACCGCTTCCAAGGCGGCGTCTTCCTCGCCCCGCTCCGCGAGAGCCACCGCGAGTCGAGCCAGAAGCTCGAGTCTTTCCCCCTCGGTGCCACCCCCCTCCTGAACCAGTTCCGCAGCGTACGCAACATCCCCCCCAAAGGCCTCGAGCTCGGAGATCCGTCTTCTGGCTCCCCCGTTCTGGGTAGACGCACAGCTCAGGACCAGTGAGAGAAAGAGAAGGAGTGAAGGGAGGATGATGTAAGCACGGAGACGGTACAAATCGCTGCCTTTTTCTACTACACTCGCATAAAGTCTATGTATACCTCGGATCGATTTCAGAAAGAATTCCGAAAGCTCCGGAAAAGCGAATCCCCGGAAGAGCTCCTTCTTCACCTGGAACAGCGCTTTCTTCGCTACCTACCAGGGCTCCCCCCGGAACTCGGACAGGAGCTCTTCTCTCACTGTTACGAGCGCTGGGAAGCGGGCGCAGGAGATCTCATTTTTGGCGACGTCCTCGATCTTATGCAACAGCAGTACGATGAGGAGAACGATCCGTTGAGCGACGAGGACTGGGAAACCATACGCGAAATCGTCTCCTCCCACGCCGTGGATCTGGATATGCACCTTGTCACCTACATTATGCAGCTCGTCGTGGAGCGGGGCCACAACTAAAACCAGCGACGTTTGCGAAAGTAGCAGACCATACCTCCCGCGATGAGAACCATCACCCCGAGAAGGGCCGGGTAACCGTAGCGCCACTGCAGCTCCGGCATGTGGGTGAAGTTCATCCCGTAGATCCCCGCCACGAAGGTGAGAGGAATGAAGATGGTTGCGATAATCGTCAAGGTGCGCATCACTTCGTTGGTAGAAGCCCCGACGATTGAGCCGTGGAGCTGAAAGAGCCCGGTTACACGGTCCCGCTGGGAGTCGATGGTGTCTATGAGAGAAAGAACGTGGTCATAGGTGTCCTGCAGGAACGGAAGCGTCTCGACATTGAAAAACTCGTTCTGCCCTTTCGAGGGGAGCTGCAGCATCTCCCGAAGCGGCCACACCGCGCGTCGCAGCGTGATCACCTCTCCCCGGAGGGCGTGCACCCGTGAGAGGAGTTCCTCCGAGGGATGATCGATAATCTCAGCTTCCAGTTCTTCAACGAGCGCCTGCAGCTCATCTACCGCGAGAAACGTTGAGTCCACCACGGCGTCGAGGATCGCATATACCAAGTAGTCCGCCGGAGAACGGCGAATCCGTCCCTTACCGGCACGTAGTCGCTCTCTCAGCCCCTCGAAAACGTCCCCCGGCCGCTCCTGAAAGGAAATCACCGTCCTGCCGGAGGAGAAGATGCTCACCTGCTCACTCTCCAGGGCACTCTGACTCCCGTTCCAGGAGATCATGCGGAGAACAAGGAACAGGGAGCTACCGATATCCTGCAACTTAGGCCGCTGATCGACGTGCTGTACGTCCTCGAGCATAAGGGGATGCACCGAGAATCGGCGTCCCAACTCTTGGAGAAAGCTGCCGTCCTGGACGCCGGTCACGTTTACCCAGCGCACTCCGTTCTCTGGTTCCGGCGGTAGCTCCGGAAATGCACTTCCGGGTCCGACCTGCGTGTGCGTCTCTTCGATCCTTTCCGCGTTGTAGGTAATCACGTGAATGCCGCTCGGTTCCGCGGACGCCTCGGTGCTCAAGGAGCCCGGGGGCTGCCCTAAGCTTTCTCTCCGCATACCACGTAAGAGTTTTCGCATTGGTAAAGGATACCATCGAGAGGCGGAATTAGTCTTGTCAGTCCGTTATAGTATGTGACCGTTTGTAGAAGTGTAGGCTTCGGGTTTGGCGTCAATCGCTCCCGTTCTACGCCCCTGACCCCGGGGGTTACCCATCCTCCGCAACAACGAGCTCCGTAACAAAGACGTTGCCAAAGGCAGCTTCTTGAATTACACTCCCGAATTGCCCCCGCTGCCCCTCGGGGCGGTGGTAAACAGGCCGGCGTGGCGAAATTGGTAGACGCAGCAGACTCAAAATCTGCCGCCCGCAAGG
>JBKHED010000048.1:0-20382 GCA_046540995.1 Spirochaetaceae bacterium
TCCTATTGCTACTCCTGGCGCTGCTAATGCCCTCTCTTCGGGAGTGGAAGCGAGGGGTCGGCGATGCGTAGTAACTCAAAGGCTCTTCTCATTCTACTCATTCTCTATCTCCTCGGAGTCGTCTTCGCCTTTACCACGGCAGCGGTCACCTTTCCCGGAGAGCTGGTCCACCAATCGTTCACCGATCGCTACATCCTCTACGAGACGATTTCGACGTTCTTTCGGCACCTCTTTGCCTTTCACGGTGCGGGAGTCCTTCTCGCTTTTTCCCTCTTTCTCTCTCCCGGGGACCTCCGGGAGGGAGGCTCGAGTCTCTTCCGGGCGGCACGTTCGACGGTGATCGCGGTGATTATTCTCGGACTTCTCTATACACTCGCGTCGGTCTGGTTTCTGCCCGCGGCGGAGTCGGCGAAGGCGGAGCTCCAGTATCGCACCACTCTCGCCGAGGAGCTCCGGGCGGACCTTCGGGTTTATGAGGAGTCCCGTCAGTTCCGCCGTGCCGTGGGCGCCCTGGAGAGCTACAAGCGACTGGTCGGCTCCACGGATGAGCTCGAGATGGAGCTCCAAACCCTGCGAAGCCGCGCGTCCGAGCTGGAGCTCGCCGAGACTCCCCGAGAGGAGGAGGTGGAACGGCAGATCCTGCGAAGTGATCTTCAGGAGCTCGGTCCCGCGGAGCTTGCGAGCCTGGCAAGGGAGTTTTTCGAGGAGGAAGACTACTACTCCGCCCACTACTACGCCAGCCGCGCGGTGGAGCTCAGTGACGCGCCACGAACCGACGCTCAGCGACTCGCCGCTCGCGCCTGGGAGGAGATAACCTCCTACGCCCTCACCACCGGTGAGGAGAGCGACTCCGACTACATTCGCCGTAAACGGGAGGCGTACGAGGCGTTTCAGGCGGGAGATCGCTCCGAGGAGAGTCTCATAGAGGCGTATTACCGTCTGCGGGATCTGCGCGAGGAGCGGCCGGAGGACCCGGATGTGGAACGGTACCTAGCCCTCGCAACGGAGCAGCTCCGGCGGGTTAGCTTCTTTATGGAGGATGCCGAAAGGGCACGGGCGAATGCGGGAGCCCGGGAGATCATCGGAGTCAACGATCGGTCCGCCGCGGAGTTAGAGCTCTTTCGCATCGGAAAAATGGTGCGCGCCGGCGAAAGCGAGTACCTCTACGACATCGAAGTGATTCGATATGATGAGGGCGGCGAGATTCGCTACCATCTCACCGCACCCTACGGCAAGTTAGTCGGCTCCACAATTACCATGCAGGCGATCTCCGCCGACTCGCCGGGTTCGAGGGTGCTGCCGACCTACCGGGTGGGCACTCCCGAGGGGGAGCTCAGCTTCATATACGAGATCTCCTACTCCCCGGAGGAACTCGCCACGGCCGCAAGAGGCGTAGAGCGACGGGCAGAGGCGCACATCGGGGAGCTTCTCACCCTTCGCGCACTGGCCGAACGGCTCGCCCTTCCGGCGGAGCCCCTGGAGCTGGAGCTCTTTATGAGGGTTGGGGAGCCCCTTCTGTTTATCGCGCTCTCCTTTCTCTTTCTGGGGATTGGATGGGCACTGCGGAGCCACTACGTTATGCGTCCCCCGGCGATGGCGATGCTCTTACTGCCCCTCCTGCCGGTGCTCGCGGGGGTTTGCTTTGCCCTCGCCCGCTACGTCGTGAAAGTCGTCGCAGCCTCCCTCATTCTCTCCCTGGGAACCACCACCGCGGCGGTCGTGACGGCGACGGTGCTCCTGCTCTTCCTTCTGGTTGCGCTCTACTCCGTACTGCGGCACTCTCTCAGTTAGAGGATAGGCGTATGCGGCGGTATCTGAGTCGTCTACTCGGAACTCTGGTTGGACTCAGTGGAGGCTGGTACGGCGTCATCGTCGGCTTTCTCGTTGGAACGCTCTTCGACACTCTTCTCGAAAGTCGGCGCCGTAGCCGGGGAGTCGAGCTCTTCTTGCGGGAGGGACGCGCTCCGAGGAAACGGTCGGAGCTCTGGATCCTCGCCGCCCTGGCGACCAGGCTCACCACCCTCGAGGGTGCGCCGATTCGAGAGCAGATCCAGGGCATGCGGAGCTATCTCGGCCGTCACTTCGAACTGCGGAACTCCCAGATGGAGGAGATAATCGATTCCGTCGCTCTCCATCCAAGAGTGGTGAACGAAAACGCCCTCCTGCAGCGGTGGGTCGCGCTCGGCGAAGAGCGAAAGCTATGGCCCGAGGAGGTGGTCTGCTGGTTCTACGAGCTCGCCGGAGAGCGAAAGGACGGTATTCGCCCCGGAGAACGAGAGTGGATTCGATGGATCGGCCGGCGAATCGGGCTCGGAGAGTCGCAGCTCGCCACCATCGAGGCGGAGGCACCCTTCCTCGAGGAAGAAGCCGCGGCGATCCTCGGGGTTCCGCGCTCCGCTGATCGAGAGCAGCTGCGCCGCGTCTACCGACGCCTCGCCACGCAGTTCCATCCGGACACCGCCGTCGTTCTCGCCGAGGAGCAGCGCCGGTCGAGCGAGGGCGCCTTCGTCAAAATCCGAGATGCCTACGAACGGCTTATGAACCACCTCGAGGAGCTCGACCGCGAACACTCGAGATAGCCGCTTCTTTCGGGAGAAGTTCGAACTCGGTTTGCCGGGAGCTACTGTTTCGGTACCTCGATCCGCTCGATCCGGGCTCCCAGGGACTTCAGTCGCTCGGTGAGGTTCTCGTAGCCCCGCTCGATCTGGTAGACGTTTTGGATCATGCTCTCTCCCTGGGCGCAGAAGGCCGCAATTACCATCGCCATGCCCGCCCGGACGTCCGGCGAGACGAGCTCCGAACCGGTGAGACGGGCGGGACCGGAAATCACCGCCCGATGGGGGTCGCAGAGTACAATTCGCGCTCCCATGCCGATGAGCTTATCCACGAAGAACATCCTCGACTCGAACATTTTCTCATGGATGAGCACGGTCCCCTCAACTTGCGTTGCCACCACGGTAATAATGCTGGTGAGATCCGGCGGAAACCCCGGCCAGGGGGCGTCGTCGATCTTCGGAATCATACCACCCATGTCGGGGACAACCCGGAGGCTCTGATTCGAGGGAACAAAAATGTCCTCCCCCCGTCGTTCCCAGTGGATGCCGAGCTTACCGAAGGCGAGCCTGACCATCCTGAGATGATCAGCGCCGGCCTTTTCGATGGTGAGCTCACCGTGGGTCACCGCCGCCAGGCCGATAAAGGAGCCCACCTCCATGTAGTCCGCGCCAATGGTGAAATCCGTGCCCGAGAGCTCTCGGACCCCCTCTATGTCGAGAATGTTAGAGCCGATACCGGAAATCCGGGCACCCATGGAGTTGAGCAGGTTGCAAAGATCCTGAATGTGGGGCTCGCTCGCAGCGTTTTCTATTCGTGTTCGGCCGTCGGCGAGGACCGCAGCCATAATGGCGTTTTCGGTGGCGGTGACCGACGCCTCGTCGAGAAAGATATTGACGCCGATTAGCTTGTTCGCGGAGATTTCGAAGACGCCGTCGGTTTCCACCCTCGCTCCGAGCGCTTCCAGCGCAAGAAAGTGGGTGTCCAGTCGTCGTCGGCCGATAACGTCTCCTCCCGGCGGGGAAAGGGTGACGCTTCCCGCTCGTGCGAGAAGGGGCCCGGCAAAGAGGATCGAGGCACGAATCCGCTTGGAGAGCTCCGTGGGGATTACCGTATCGGTGATTTCCGCCGCCTGAAGTACCCAGCTGCTCGGCTCTTCTCCCCGCTCCACCGAAACTCCGAGCTCCTTGACTATGTCGAGCATCACCAGGGCGTCCTCGATGTCCGGGACGTTACGCAGGTAGACCTGCTCCCGGGTAAGGAGTGCCGCGGCTATGCACGGAAGGGCGGCGTTCTTGTTTCCGCTCGCCCGTATCCGCCCCTTTATCGGAAAGCCGCCTTCGATGCGGTAGGTGTACATGCCCCCGATACTCCGTCATACCGGGAGCCCTGTCAATTGGATTCCTAGGGAGGGAGAAGCCGAAGGCGCGGTCCCGCTTCAGGCTCAACGACAAGGCCGATTCTCACGCCGTAGAGCTCTTCTCCTCCCTGGGCCAGAATCAGAATTTCGGTGCGCAGTTCCGGGTTCTCTCGAGAGAGGTTGAAAGGGTTTGATCGAAGCTCCGGCACGTAGACGAACTCCACGTCCGTGAGTTCCGAAATCGGCCGCGCCTCCCGGGGGTCGAAGTACTGTTCCAGATCCCCGCCGCCGGTGTAGCGACGAAGGAGAAGCTCTCGCTCTCCCGCCATGAGGAGCTCTCTGAGCTCCTGAAGAAGATCGTTCGTCCGTTCCACCATTGGCACCCGCGCCCTTCGCTCGAGCTCTCGTCGACGGAACTGGTAGAGCGTGTAATAGCTCTCCTCGAGCCCTTCGGCGGAGACCATGGACTCTATGTGAACCACCTCTCTTCTTCCGTCGCCGTCGACATCCCTGAGAAAGAACCCGGTGGCCGAGTCCGTGAGAAAGAGGTAGCGGTGCGGGGTTTTGAACCTCGGGTTAACCGAGAAGAGCAGATGGCGCTGTCGCTCGCGTTCCTCGAAACGGAGATAGAGGAGCGCCTCCGAGGAGTCCCGCTCACCCGAGGGCGTGCTCTCTCCCGGGCCTGTCGGATCTCCCGGCGAGATGGGGAGGGAGGAGAACTCCGCCAGGAGAAGAAACCGGCCGGGGTTGAGCAGGAGATCATGCCCCGAGGCGAGGCGGAGCAGAAGACGGGAATCCCGGAGGGTGGTCTCCTCCTCGCTGTAGAGCCGCTCCTCCGCGGCGAGGGTGTCAACGGCGACGGGAGTTCCCGTGACCGCTAGATACGCCTCGTCCACTCTCCCATCGCTGTCAAAGTCGCCGCGTCGGATCGCCGGGGCCCCCTCTTCGGTGACGAAGCGCATACCCTCAGGCAACAAGGTTTCGATCGCCGGGCGTTCTTCAACCGCAATCTCCGGTTCTTCCCTCCTCCCCGGCTCTTCCGGTTCCGGTTCGGCGGTTTCCGGAGGAGACTCCACCGTCTCCTTCTCCGAATCTCCGGCGGGAGGCGGTTCTTCTACGGTGGTGCAGCCGAAGAAGACGAGGAGAAGAAACGGGAGTAGGAGCAAAAGTGTCTGCAGCTTCATACCTTGATTGAATGGTATCGAATCAATAGAGTGAGGCGCAAGGAAATCGGCGGATGAAAGTGATGAAGTTTGGAGGAAGCTCCGTAGCCGACGCGAACCGTATACGCTCGGTTGTTTCTATCGTGTCCGGGCAGCAGGCGGAGGAGACGGCCCTCGTTCTTTCCGCGATGAAGGGAGTTACCGACCTACTCATCACCGCCGCAACCAAAGCTGCCGCGGGGGATAGGAGTTACCGGGAGGAGTATGAGCGGATCGTGACCAAGCATCGCGAGACGGTCAGAGAGCTCCTCTCGGATAGCGAGGAGCTCGGCCGGGAGTCGGAGCGGTTAGAACTGCTTCTCGAAGAGCTCGGCGATCTGCTCCACGGGGTCGAGCTCGTTCAGGAGTGCTCGCCACGAACCCTCGACGTCATTGTGAGTTTCGGGGAGCGGCTCAACTGTGGAGTGGTGGCGGCGTACATGCGCTCCCAGGGAGCGCCGGCGCGGATGGTCGACGCTCGAGAGCTCATCCTTACCGATAATACCCACGGCAGCGCGGTGGTGGAGTTCGGCCGGAGCTATGAGCTCATCGAAAGGCGCTTTACCGCTCTCGAGGGAGAGATCCCGGTGATAACCGGTTTTATCGCCTCGACCTCCGACGGCGTAACCACCACCCTCGGACGAAACGGCTCGGACTACACCGCCTCCCTAGTAGGCGCGGCGATTCGGGCGGAAGCGGTGGAAATATGGACCGATGTGGACGGCGTTCTGAGTGCCGATCCTCGGGTGGTTCCTGAGGCGTTTGTCGTGCCGGAGATAAGCATTCAGGAGGCGATGGAGCTCTCCTACTTCGGCGCGGAGGTTATTCACCCCTTTACCATGGTTCCCGCCATCGAGCGCGGCGTGCCCCTCTGGATTAAGAACACCCTCAATCCCGAGGCCCGGGGAACCCGCATTTCCGACGCTCCCCCGCCGAACGATCGGCCCATAACCGGGGTGGCGAGCATCGAGAACGTCGCTCTTATCAACGTCGAGGGAGGGGGTATGATGGGAATCCCCGGGATGGCTTCGCGGGTCTTTGCCGCCATGGCTCACGCCGGGGTGAACATCATTATGATCTCCCAGGCGTCGAGCGAACACAGCATCTGTCTGGTTGTTCGGCAGAACGAGGTGGAGCGCGCTCTCCGGGGGCTTCGGCGGGAGCTAGAGTATGAGCTCAAGCGACGTCAAATAGACGACTTCGTTCACATTCCGGGACTCGAGATTATCGCGGTAATCGGGGCAAATATGCGCGGGACCCCGGGCATTTCCGGACGCCTCTTCAGCGCCCTCGGAGACGAGGGGATCAATATCCTCGCCATCGCCCAGGGCTCCTCGGAGATGAACATATCCTTCGTCGTCCAGTCCACCGAGCGCGCCCACACGCTCAGAACCGTCCATCGCGCCTTCTTCGGGGAGGGAGAGCGTTGAAGTTTCAAAGCACCCGGGGACACAGCGCCGTCGTAGACTTTCGCGAGGCGCTCCTCCAGGGGCTCGCCCCGGACGGCGGGCTCTACGAGCCCACCGAAGAGCCGAACCTTCGATCCATAATACGAACCCTCGACGCCAGGACGCCGTTCGAGAGCATCGCGGCCCGTATGCTTTCGGCGCTTTTTCCCGAGGAGTATTCCAGTGAGAAGGCCGCGGCCCTCGCCGAGCGCGCCTTTCCCTTCTCCCCGGCGCTCCGGGAGCTGGGAGAGGGCATTCAGCTCCTGGAGCTCTTCCACGGTCCCTCCTGCGCCTTCAAGGATTTCGGCGCGTCCTTTCTCGCCACGGCTATGGAGGATTTTCTTCTCGATACCGAGCGCCGGGCGGTAATCCTCACCGCCACCAGCGGCGATACCGGAAGCGCCGTGGCCCACGCGTTTCACCGTCGAAAGAACATCGACGTGGTAATTCTCTATCCCTCCGGCCGGGTCTCGCCCCTGCAGGAGAAGCAGCTCACCACCCTCGGGGCGAACATCCTCGCTCTCGAGGTAGACGGCTCCTTCGACGACTGCCAGCGAATGGTGAAGGAGGCGTTCGTAGACGAGGAGCTCCGCCGGAAAGTCCCGCTGACCTCGGCAAACTCCATAAACGTGGGGCGTCTCATTCCGCAGTCCTTTTACTACCTCTACGCTTTTTCGCGACTGAAGCTCAAAACTGCCGGGGAGCTCGTCTTTACCGTGCCCAGCGGTAACTTCGGCAACCTCACCGCCGGCGTTCTCGCCTGGCGCTGGGGAATGCCGGCAAACGCCTTCGTAGCGGCTACCAACGCCAACGACGTGGTGCCGGAGTTCCTCCGGACCGGCATCTATCGCCCCCGTCCCTCGGTACGGACGCTGGCTAACGCCATGGACGTGGGCAATCCGAGCAACTTCGAGCGCCTCCGGCGCATCTTCGAGACCGGCTCTCTCGCTATTCGCTCCATGCTCACCGGCAGCGCCGTGAGCGACGCGGAAATCGCCGCGACGATGCGGCGATACTACGAGGAGAAGGGTGTCTTTCTCTGTCCCCACACCGCCGCGGGTGTTGCCGCCTCGGAAAAGTTCATTCGCCGGGAAATGGTGGGGCAGGGCATAGTGGCAACCCTCGCCACCGCCCATCCCGCGAAGTTTCTGGAGGTCTTCGAGGAGCACGTCGGCGTGACCCCGGAGATTCCCGAGCGCCTCGCCCGCCACCTTACGATGGAAAAGGTCTCGGTGAAGGTCGAGAACGACGTCGAGGCGCTCAAACGAGAGCTTATCGCCCGCTACCGGTAGCAATACGCATCGTGATACTTCCTATTCCACGAGGAACCGCACCAACTTCTTCCCCTCCGCATCTCTGAAGGGGTTGCGCTCGTTGCGCAAGAAGGATCGGTAGACCCGGCAGGCGCGGTAGTAGCTGTCGGGACCCCGAAAGGTGGAGGAGACGTCGCATCGGTGCAGCTCGAGGAGGAAGGGAAAGAGTTCGCTCTGCATGAGCGGGCGGCTGCGGTGTACCGGCAGCTTCTGCAACGCCCCCGGAACCATGTGGTAGCGCACCAGCCAATCCACGGCGTCCACCATTTCCCTGGGGTAGCCGAAGCGCTGGAGTATCTCCCGAGCCACCTCCGCCCCGATGTCCGCATGCTGATTGAACCGTCGCTCCCCTTCGGTGAAACTAAAGGGCTTTCCGATGTCGTGGAAGAGCAGGGCGAGGGAGAGAATCTCCTCGTAGGTCTTTCGGTACTTCAGGGTCTCCAGGGTGTGGGTCCAGACGTTACCTTCCGGATGCCCCTCCTTGGAGTGGTCCGTCTCATCCATTCGCGCCATCTCCGGCAGAAGGGAGCTGATAACTCCTCCGCGCCGCAGTAGCTCGAGACCCCGCCACGGGGTAGGCCCGGTGAGAATGAGGGAGAAGGCGGGGCGCAGGGTGGAGAGATCCTCCCCTAGGTTCAGTTCAAGGGAGTCCGGAAACCTCTTCGGCTCCTCGAGGGGATAGCGGGAGAGCAGGACCGCCAAATCGAGCCACTCCTGCAACCGCTCGTAGCCCGTAACCGGGACCGAGCGCTCCTCGCCGAGCTCGCCGGAACGAATAAGCGGATAGGCGTCGTCGGCGTCGATGTAGTAGTCCCGGGTAGGCTCGTAGAGAAAGTGCTGAAGCTGAAAGCTCCGGCGGGGCCGCTCCTCGAGAGAGTCCGTGCATCTGATCAAGAGCTGGTAGCCGTTGTACCGAGCCACGGCGTCGGAGTCGAGGTACCCCTCGAAGCTTATATCCGGCAGGTGCGGTGCGATCTCTGAAAGCGACGCCTCGACGGCAAGGTATCTATATGAACTCTTCGGAATACGATAGTAGTGATCTAAGGCGGTTACGGAGTCCCAGGCGTACCGGATACCGCCGGATTCGAACTCGGGAATTCGCATGGTGGGCCACTCCTGGACCAAACATAGCGACCTTCCCCCGCACTGTCCACCCAAAAAGGGCCACTGGAAAGTTCACGGTTCCTCTATCAGAATGGAGTAGTTATAGTTTACCCGGCCATCTCCGCCCCGGTGCGGCTAGGCCGAAGGAGGCTCATGAGTCGTTTCACGAAGAAGGAGCGGAGCTGGATTCTCTATGACTGGGCTAACTCCGCCTACTCCATCATTATCACCACGGCGATCTTTCCTCTTTTCTACGAGAGCATCACTCCCGAGCGGATCTACGTCGCGACCTGGGGGTTCGCGAACAGCGGGGCTAGCCTCCTCATAGCGCTTCTGGCGCCGATACTGGGCACCATCGCCGACTATCGGGGGAATAAGAAGCGGTTCTTCTCCTTCTTTTTCGCCGTTGGTGTGGCAAGCACCCTCGCCCTGGCGCTCTTCGAGCAGGGTGAATGGCTCCCGGCGCTCCTGGTCTACGTCGCCTCGGCCATCGGCTTCGCCGGGGCCAATGTCTTTTACGACTCGTTTCTAACCGACGTGAGCGAGCCGAAGCGAATGGACTGGGTTTCGGCGAATGGTTTCGGCTGGGGATACGTTGGCAGTGTGATACCCTTTGTCGCATCCTTACTCCTGGTAATCAACAGTGAAGCCCTCGGATTCGAGCGGTCAACCTCGGCGGTGCGGCTCGCGTTTCTGATCACCGGCCTCTGGTGGGGCGTCTTTGCCATTCCAATTCTGAAAAATGTGAAGCAGATCTACTTCGTCGACCCGTCGGCCACTCCGATTCGTGACAGCTTCCGGCGGCTCGCTGACACCTTTCGAAACATCCGCCGGTACCGGCAGGTCTTTCTCTTCCTCTTGGCGTACTTCTTTTACATCGATGGCGTGGACACGATTATCAAAATGGCCACGCCCATCGCCCGGAGCATGGGGATCGAGTCCAACATGCTTCTGGTTATACTCCTGGCGATCCAAGTCGTCGCCTTTCCCTTCGCGATTCTCTACGGTAAACTCGCCGAGCGGTTTAGCGCCCGCAAGATGCTCTTTGTGGGAATAGCGGTCTACGTCGTGGTCGTTTTCGTCGCCTTTCTCCTGCCGAGCTTCGAGGATCTGGGGGTGCGCACCACCCTCTTCTGGGTGCTTTCGATGCTGGTCGCCTCGAGCCAGGGCGGCATCCAGGCGCTCTCTCGCTCCTTTTACGGCAAGATCATCCCGCCGGAGAAGTCCGCGGAGTTCTTCGGCTTTTACAACATCTTCGGAAAATTCGCCGCAATTCTCGGTCCCTTCTTGGTCGGTGGGTTTACGCTCCTCGCCGGCCAGGAACGGTTCGGCATTCTGAGCGTGCTCATACTCTTCGTCGCAGGAGGAATCCTTCTTCGGCTGGTCAAGGAGCCGGAGGTAACCCCGGAGCGGTGAGCTCCGGGGCTCTCTATCCTTACTCTCGATTACCGAGGAGTCGGAGGAGAAAGAGGAAGAGGTTAATGAAGTCGAGGTAGAGCTTCAGGGCGCCCATAATGGAGATGCGCATGTAATCGGCATCGTCCACGTCGCCCATCTCCGCGCTCCACCGCTTGATGATCTGGGTGTCGTAGGCGGTAAGCCCGAGAAAGAGGAAGACGCCGACGAAGGAGATCACCCAGGAGAGGGAGCTGCTGGCGAGGAAGATGTTAACCAGAGAGGCGATAATGATTCCCCAGAGTCCCATAATCAGGTAGTTCCCGATGGAGGAAAGGTCCTTCTTGGTGGTCATCGCCCAGAGGCTCATGCCGGCGAACATGCCCGCGGCGACGAAGAAGGCTCTCGCGATGCTCGCGTTAGTATAGGCGAGAAAGATCACCGAGAGCGTCACGCCGTTGAGAATCGCGTAGCCGGCGAAGGAGGCAGTGGCGGCGCCGGGGGACATCTTGTGAATCCGGGCCGAGAGAAAGAAGACGAGCCCGAGCTCTCCCGCGATGAGCAGGAAAAAGAGCATCCTGTTGCCCACGAGCGTCTGCATGAGCGCGGGAGTGGAGGCGACGTAGAGCGCAACCACACCGGTAATGGCGAGACCGAGGGCCATCCACGTGTATACGTTCTTGAGTATTGATTGATCCCGGGCGAAGCTCCGGGGTATGGCGCGATCAAAGCTATTCTGTGGCATCTGTTTTACACTCCCTTGCTTCAAGAATTCAGGGTAACAGGAATTTACCGGTCCCGGGGACGGTGATCAAGTGTCATTTTTGTAACGAATTCGTGGTAGAGTAGGGCATGCCGATCACCATCCGGAGACCCGACGACTTTCACATTCACCTGCGCCAAGGGCCGGCATTGGCGCAGTACGCCAAGGAGGCGGCCAACTGCTTCGCCAGGGCGATGGTAATGCCGAACACCCTCCCGCCGATCGTCTCCGCGGAAGCGGTTCGGGAGTACAGGAATCGGATCACGGACGCCACGAAAGGGCTCGGCTTTCAACCTCTCATGACCTTTAAGATCCTTCCGGAGATCGACCCCGGGGAAGTGGCGAAGATGAAGGAGGCCGGCGCAATCGCGGGAAAGCTCTATCCCCGGGGGGCGACCACAAACGCCGAGGACGGGGTAGAGCGTATGGATGATCTCTTTCCGCTCCTGGGGGCGATGGAAGAGGAGGGGGTCGTGCTCTCCATCCACGGTGAGGACCCGGCTGCGTTTTCCCTCGATCGAGAATACGCCTTTCTTCCGGCGGTGGAGCGTATTCTAAAACGATTTGATCGGCTACGGGTAGTCCTGGAACATGTGACCGACGCCCGGACCGTCGCCTTTGTGGAGTCCGGGCCCGAGCGCCTCGCGGCGACCATCACCGTGCACCACCTCTTTCTTTCGCTGGACGATGTGATAGGCGGCTTTATTCAGCCGCACCACTTCTGCAAGCCCGTGGCGAAGCGGCCGGAGGACCGCGCCGCTCTCCGCAGGGCGGCCCTATCGGGATCACCGCGGTTCTTTCTCGGTACCGACAGCGCTCCGCACCCGATCGAGGCGAAGGAGTGTGCCGAGGGGTGTGCAGGGGTGTACACCGCTCCGGTGGCAATGCCGCTTCTTACGGAGGTGTTCGAGAAGGAGGGTGGGCCGGAGTGGGTCGCCCTTCTCGAGGCGTTCACCTCCCGCTTCGGGGCAGAGTTCTACGGCCTGCCGCTGAACCATGGAGAGGTCGAGCTCCACCGAGAGAGCTGGGAGGTGCCGGGTCGGTACGGGACGGTGGTTCCCTTTCGGGCGGGAGCGGAGCTCCCGTGGCAGTGTCGCCGTCGGTAGGAGCGATCTACCGCCGTTCGGTTTTCAGGCGCGAGGAGTATCTCTACCTTTCTCCGCGGCGGCTCGGGTTTCCCCGAGCGTGACGCTCCGCCCAACGGCGAAGGCGCGCCGCTCCCTCTCGCAGCTTTTCCTCCGGGCTCAGGTGGGTCACCACCAGGAAATCCTCCCCCTCTCCGAGCTCGTCACCACCGTAGAAGTACCCCGGGTGGAGATAGAGCCGCTCTTCCTCGAGGAGCGAGACCGTTATCCGCTCATCGTCATACTCCCGCTCTCTCCACTCCGGACCGATGATAAGGGTAGAGTAGATTCCCCCTTCTCCCGGGAGGAGTTCCATGCCCGGCACCGTCGAGAATGCGTCGATCGCCGCCTCGCGGCGCGCGGCGATGGCGGAGCGCATCTCTTCCCGAAAACTACCGAGGGCATCTATCAGCCCCGGCAGGGCGTGCTGGATGTAGGCGTTCGCTCCGAGCAGGAGATCATTGGCGAAGGCAAGCTCTTCCAGCTTCGCCTCCGCCTTCGGACCGTGGACTGTCATCCATCCGAGCTTGAGATCCGGGGAGGCGAGGAGCTTCGAGATCCCGTTCAGGGTAATCACCGTAACGCCCTCCTTCTCCGCGAGCGCCGCAGCCTTCGGAAAGGGGTATTCCTCCTCGCCGAAGAGGAGATCCGAAAAGACCTCGTCGGCGATGAGAGGTATCTCCTGTTTGCGACAGAACCGGCAGATTCTCCGGATCTCCTGCTCCCTCATAATGTGCCCCGTAGGATTTCCCGGAGAGACGAGTACCGCGGCGCCCACCCGACTCGCCGCTCCCCCCTGCGGAAGCTGTCGGCTCCGGAGGCGATAGCCGGCGCTCGGGGAGAGCGGGTAGTAGACCGTCTCCATCCCCGCCTGGTCCGCGAGGTAGTCGAACAGAGGGTACCCCGGGGCGGGAAGGAGCACCCGTTTTCGCTCCCTGAGGAGGGTGGTAAAGAGGAGGAGATACGCCTCGCTGGTGCTGGCGGTGAGTATCACCTGCTCCGGGGAGGTGGAAACGCCCGCTTGTTCGTCCAGAGCCGTCACCGCTCGCCTCGCTGAGGGCGCCCCGTGCGGGTGAGGGCGGTACTGTCGCTCCGACACAAAGCGGGCAAACTCCCGTTCAAAGGGAGCCGCCGGGGGAAGAAATCCACACTGGTGAAAGTTGCTCTCCACCAGGGAGAGGACCGGTCCCTCCGCGGATACGGAGCGGTAGGTTTCGTGAAGCTTGTTTTCCCGGTATGCCACGATGGAGAGAGTACCACGCCGGCGCGGAGTCTGTTGAGCATGGGTCCCATCGATTGTACAATTCACCTATGGCTCACTATGCGATTGCGGTCTTTGACGTTGGCAAGACAAACAAGAAGCTCCTAATCTACAACGACCAGTTAGAGCTTCTCGACTCGGTGCAGAAGGTCTTTCCCGTACGAAACGAGGACGGGGTGGAGCTCGAACCGATTGACGAGGTGGAACGCTGGCTTGTCGAGAATCTCCGGAGCTACGGCGAGCACTACCCGATCAGGGCGATCTCCGTCACGACCCACGGCGCCTCCTTCGTCTGTGTCGGGGAGGACGGTGAGCAGAGCGTACCGATGCTCTCCTACACCCATGAGCCCGGTGACGCCTTTCACGAGGAGTTCTACGCCAAAGTTGGGAATGCGAAGGATCTGCAGCGGACGACCGCAACTCTCCAGCTCGGGGCGCTCATTAACCCCGCCAAGGGAATTTACTTCTCCCAGAAGCAGTGGCCGGAGGCGTTTGCCAGGACGAAGCACATTCTCTTCTTCCCGCAGTACTGGGGCTTTCGGATGACCGGTGAGGTCGCCGCCGACTACACCTATATTGGTTGCCACACCTACCTCTGGGATTACGAGAAGTGGGAGTGGTCCTCGGTGGCGGATGATCTCGGCGTTCGCGGCATGCTGCCGGACCGGATCGGCCGCTCTTGGGACATCCTCGGCACCCTTACCGAGGAGTTCGCCTCCAAGACGGGGTTGTCTCGGGATACCATAGTCACCCTTGGTATCCACGATTCCAACTCCTCCCTTCTTCCCTATCTGATTAAGAAGAAGGATGAGGAGTTCGTTCTCAACAGCACCGGAACTTGGTGCGTCGCGATGCATCCTACCGACCAGGTGCGCTTCGAAGAGGAGGAGATCGGCAAATCCGTCTTCTTCAACATCTCCGCTTTCGGGACGCCGGTGAAGACTACGATAACCCCCGTGGGGCTGGAGTTCGAGAGTTACACGGAGATCCTCAAGCAGCTCTACGGAGGCGAGGAGCTGCCGGAGTTCAACCGAGCCCTCTACCAGCGGCTGATAAACGAGAAGGGACACTTCATTCTTCCGAGCATTCTCGCCGGCACCGGGCAGTTTCCCCAGAGCAAACCGCGGGTGATCGAGAACGGAGTGGTATACGCCTACGGGGAGATCAAGGAACGCAAGCGAGTTCCGGAGTTCTTCAATGACTTCCCCGCAGCCTACGCCACTCTCAATCTTTCCCTTGCAATCCAGACGGAGCTGAGCCTCAAGCGGGTCAATCTCACCCCGGGAGCCTCTATCTACACGGAGGGGGGATTCCGTAACAACCCGGATTACAACGCGCTGCTCACCGCCTTCTTCCCGGAGTCCCCGGTCTACCTGACGGGGATGGAAAACGCCACCTCCTTCGGCGCGGCCCTTATTGCCAAGAGCGCCCAGGAGGAGCGGGCGGTAGAGAGCATGGGGGATCTCTTCTCAATCGAGACTCAGGAGGTAAGGAAGGTCGCCTTCGAGAACCTCGACGCGTACCTCTCCGCCTTTATGGAACAGCTCTGATCTATGAGTGAAGCCGAGCAGATCCGCCGAGGGAAGCTCACGGTCATCCCCGCCATCGATATTCTCCGGGGGCGTTGCGTACGCCTCACCCAGGGCTCTTACGATACCGTTACAGAGTACGACGAGGATCCGATCGCCGTAGCCAAGCGGTTCACCCGGGCCGGTGCGCGGCGAATTCACATCGTGGACCTCGATGGCGCCGACGGCAGGCCCGAGGCGAATCGCCCCGTGATCGAGCGGATTCGCAAAGAGAGCGACGCCCTTCTCCAGGTGGGCGGCGGTATCCGGGAGGAGAAGAACGTGGAAGGGCTCCTCGAGATCGGTGTTGACCGGCTCATTCTCGGTACGGTCCTCGCCCGGGAACCTGAGAAGGTGGCGGACTGGGTGCGCAGGTACGGCCGCCGATTCATCGGGGGTATCGATGCTCGAGAGGGGTCGGTGCGGATTTCGGGATGGCGGGAGAGCACGAGTATCACCGCCCTCGACCTCGCCTCCCTCGCCCGGGGCATAGAGGTCAATTCGATCATTTACACCAACATCAGCCAGGATGGGATGCTCGCCGGTCCGGATATCGAGGGGACCAGTGCCCTCGCCCGGGGCGCGGAGGTGCCGGTGATTCTCTCCGGCGGAGTCTCCTCCTTGGATGATCTCCGTCTGATAGAGGCGGAGGCTCATCCGCTGGTGGTCGGCGCGGTCGCCGGAAAGGCGCTCTACGAGGGGCGGATCGATCCGGAGGAGCTCTTTAGGGAGTTTCCGGGAGCGGAAGGGGAGGTTGGGTGGTGAACCATCCCGACGACGGCAAGACGCGGCCGGTCATTATCTACCGGCAGGGTCACTCGCCCCAGGCGGCCCTAATGAACGACAAGGCGTACGGCAAGAGCCTGGAGCAGGGAGAGCTCTGGACGCTCCACCCCGAGACGGGACGGCTGGTTCCGTTCGAGGGCGGAGGCAAACTAGTAGAGCTCACCGAGGATGCTGCGTGGTTCAGCGCAACGCTCTCCGTCCCCACCGGCTCTCCGAATGGGGGAAGTCCCGGGGCCGGCGGCAAAGGAGGCGCCGGCGCTCCCGAGGAATCCACCATTTCCGACTCCGATTTGCCCCGCGGTGCCGGGGCGGAGTCGGAACGCCGCCTAACCGGTGCCGTCCTTCAGCAGCTCCAGGCGCTCATCGACGAGCGTCGGGAGACGCTTCCCGACGGGAGCTACACTGCCCATCTCTTCTCGAAAGGCGCGGAGAAGATCAGAAAGAAGACCGGCGAGGAAGCGATTGAGCTCCTCCTCGCTCGATCAAAGAACGAAATCATCTACGAGGCCGCGGATCTGCTCTACCATCTCATGGTTCTACTCTCGGCGGAAGAGCTCTCCATCGACGAGGTGCTCAGCGAGCTCGCTCGTCGCCACGGCTGACCGATACGACGGCACTACTCGACGGTTATGCTCTCTCCCGGTTCGAGTTCCTTCACTGCAACTCCTTCCGGCACGAACCTCGACGCGTCCTGAACAAGGACGGGCATTGTCTTGTAGTGGATCGGTATCGCCACAGGCGCTCCCACCATCTCGGCAGCCTTGCTTCCGAGCTCCGGCCCCATGGTAAAGCGATCGCCGATCGGAATCGCCGCGACGTCCGGCCGGTAAAGCTCGCCGTAGAGCTTGAGATCGCCGAAGAGCCCGGTGTCTCCGAGATGGTAGAACCGCTTGCCGCCCATTTCGACGATTAAGCCGCAGGGCATGCCCATGTACCGCCCCTCGTAGCTCGATGAGTGAAACGCGTGGGTGAACGTCACCGAGCCGAAGCTCGTTGAGATCGTACCCCCGGGGTTTCCGGGCTCGATCTTTTCAATGCCCTGCTCCCCGACGTAGTTTGCGATTTCGAAGGCGCCGATAAAGGTTCCGTCGTTTTGTTTCAGGATCTCAATCGTGTCCCCGAAGTGGTCCGCGTGGCCGTGGGTGAGGGCGACGTACTCCACCTTGATCTCATCGGGTTTCGCCGCAGCTACGGGGCTCCCGCTCAAGAACGGATCGATCACCATGGACTCCTTGCCGTCACTGAGCAGAAACGCGGAGTGGCCGAGAAAGGTTATCTTGAGTGCCATTGGTTGGTACCTCCCACCCCATAGTGTACGAGCCGCGCCCCCGGATTGGCAAAAGAAGCGACTACCCGCGCTTTGACCGCTTTCTCCCGGGTAGATACCTTATCCCCGTGACATTTGAGTTACTTTCGCAGCTGAGCCTGCTCCAGCCCCCGGGAACCGCCGAGAACGCCTATCGTCACATCCCGGACCGGGTTTACGAGGATCTCAATTTTTCTCACCTACTGCGTGCCGTTTCCAAAGAGCGCCTAGGGGAGCACCGGTTTGATCGCATCCTCCGAAGGCTCCCGGTAGTGCCCTCGGTTAGCCAGTATCGCGCTGAAATCGTGGCGGACCTCCGTTTGAATCCCAAACTCACCGAGGAGCTCCACCGGGAGGTCGACGCCTGCCGCGAGCTAGCGAGCGCCCGATACTCCTACAGCGAAGACCTCCTCGAGACTGTCGGAAGGCTTACGGAGCTCGATCTCTTTGTAGACCGGGTGCGCGCCTTTTCTGCGGTCCTCGCCCGCCGGCGAGAGAGCCTTCGTTCCCAGGGGCTTCGCAGATTTGACGAGGCTCTGCAGGAGGCCACGGAGGCCGAGACCTTTAAGACCCTAGAAGTGGAGCTTCCCCGGTTGCGCAAAGAGTTGCGAAACCGACGAAGCCTGACGGTAGGCATCAATCTCGATGACAAGATGCGGCCCATGGCGGCGACCCTGATCTCCGTCAACGAGGAACCCTTTGGCGAGCAGAGCTCACTGCAGCGCGTCCTCTCCCGCTTTACTCCGCAGGGCGCGCGGCAGCCCCTGCACACCAATGACCTACCCGACTCCCTGCGCCGCTCCGACGGAAGCGCTCCGGCACTTTCTCCCCTCTTTAGAGATCTGGAGCAGCTCCTCCGCTCCATTGTGCGTCCCGTTGCAAAGGGGCTGAGACAGTACTCATACCTGCAGACCACCCTCATCGGCGAAATCGCCGAAGAGCTCTCCCTCCTTCTCGGAATCGTCGACCTCTGCGACTCACTCGAGGCAAAGGGCTTTCCCACGGTTTCGGCTAAGCTACGGAACCCCGGCACCTCTCACCCGGAGGTAATACTCCGGGGCTTGTACGCCCTTTCTCTCCCTGAGAGTGCGAGCGTGGACGAGGTGGTGCGAAACGACTTTATCGCTGAGCAGGGCGACGCACTGCTCATTCTTACCGGTCCCAACTCCGGCGGAAAGACCACCTACCTCCGGGCGGTGGCACAGGCGCAGTTTCTCGCTCAGCACGGCTTTCCCGTGCCCGCCGAGGAGGCGGAGATTCCGATGGTCCCGGGGATACTCTCCCTCTTTGCTGCAGGCGACACTCCCCAGGCTACCGCCGAGGGACGGCTCGCCCAGGAGCTAAGGCAGCTCTCGCAGATGATCGGCGAGGCTCCTCCCGAGGCGCTCTACTTCTTTAACGAGGCCTTTTCATCCACCGGAACCGACGACGCCCTGGAAATCGCCGAGACGGTGATCCGGGGCATTGTCGACTCCGGGGGGCGCGTTCTCTTCGCCACCCATCTCCACGCTCTTGCAGGAAAGCGGGACGAGCTGTCCGAGGAGTTCGGGGAGCCCGAGGTGGTCAACCTGGTGGCGCGCACCGACAGGGAGGTCCCGACGTTTCGCATCGAGCGGGGGGAGCCGGAGGGGAGGAGCTACGCCGCCCGGCTGGTCAAGGAGTACGGTCTGGACCATGACGCGCTGCTCAGGCGAATCCGAGGCTCCGCGTAGCCCCAGCGGGCCTCAGTAGACCCTCGTGCCCAAAGGGATCTCGCCGCCGGCCTCTTCATCGAGACGGAGAAGGGAGACGCCGCCCTTCGGGCTGTCCACGCCGAGGACAAGGCACTCCGAGACGGTGTCGGCGATCTGCTTGGGCGGGAGGTTGACCACGGCCACTACTCTGCGTCCCACGAGATCCTCCGGGGAGTAAAGCTCGGTAATCTGGGCGCTCGATCGCTTGATTCCGAGTTCGCCGAAATCTATTCGGAGCTTGTAGGCGCGCTTTCGCGCCTTTTCGAAGGGCTCCGCGGCGATAATCCTGCCGACCCGCATTTCGACTGAAAAGAACGTCTCCGGTTCGATCATAGTGTCCCATTCTACCCCGGGGAGCTAGGACGGCTACAGTCGTGCAGCTATTGCGTCTCCCATCTCCGCTGTGGAAACGGCGGACTGACCGGGGGCCGCGATGTCACCGGTGCGCACCCCCGCGTCGAGGGCGCTCTTAACGGCCTCGAAAATGGCGTTGTACGCCTCGTCCATACCGAAGGAGTACTTCAGGAGCATCGCCGCCGAGAGTATCTGAGCGATCGGGTTGGCGATCCCCTTGCCGGCGATGTCCGGAGCAGAGCCGCCGGAAGGCTCGTAGAGGCCGAAGCGCCCCTCACTGCCGGAGCTCTCGGAGAGTGAGGCGCTCGGGAGCATACCGAGGGAGCCGGTGATCATGGAGGCCTCGTCCGAGAGGATGTCGCCGAACATGTTCCCCGCGAGAATTACGTCGAACTGTCCCGGATTCTTCACGAGCTGCATTGCCGCGTTGTCCACGTACATGTGGGTGAGCTCGACCTCCGGATACTCCTCGGCTACTTCCGTGACCACCTTGCGCCAGAGCACCATGTTGGTGAGCACATTCGCTTTGTCGATGGAGTGGACCTTCTTCCCGCGACTCATCGCCGCATCAAAGGCTACTCGGGCGATACGCTCGATCTCCGGCCGGCTGTAGACCATCGTGTCGAAGGCACGGTTCCCCTCGTCACCCTTGGGCTCGCCGAAGTATATGCCGCCGGTGAGCTCTCGAACCACGAGAATATCGAGCTGTTCTCCGATGGTGGCGTTCTTGAGGGGTGAGGCGTCCTTGAGCTGGGGAAAGATGATCGCCGGTCTGAGGTTGGCAAAGAGCCCGAAGATCTTTCGCAGCGGCAGAAGGGCCGCACGCTCCGGCTGCTCCGCTGGGGGTAGGCTCTCCCACTTAGGCCCGCCAACGGAGCCGAAGAGAATGGCGTCGCTGGAGCTGCAAACTTTCAGAGTTGGGTCCGGCAGTGCCGTGCCCTGGTTGTCGATCGCGATTCCTCCGACCTCCGCCTCCCGGTACTCCAGAGAGAGGTCGAACTTTTTCTCCACGGCGCTCAGCACTTTGCGCGCCTCCGCCATTACCTCCGGGCCGATGCCGTCCCCTGCCAGGACCGCTACGCTCTTCTTCATAGGCGGAAATCTACCCGGTT
>JBKHED010000049.1:0-19918 GCA_046540995.1 Spirochaetaceae bacterium
GGCTTGTCCGTTGGCTTGTCCGCCTATCGGCAGTGTGCTATGCTCCCATGGCTTATGGCTCTCTACGCTATTCTTTCGGTCCCTCTGCTTATGTACCTCTACTTCGGTCTGGGGGTTCTCTCTCGGCCTCTGGATGTGCCGATTTTCCGACGCCCCCTGCTCAAGGGAGTAGCTTCGGTTCCGCTATTTGCGGCGGTTCTCGCTATGATCAGCCTCTCTCTGGAGAAGCAGTTCTCTCTCGAGGGACTCTTTCGCTATTACCTTCTGCGGGACGCTCTCATCATACCATATCTGGTCACGGGAGCCGCACTTTTGGCTTGTCGTAAGCTCCTACTGCGCGGAGACTGGGAACTCTTTACGGGGATGCTCGTATACTCCGGAGTCGTTTACGCGCTGCTTGCCTTTGTAGATCTAATTCTCGGAGACTTTTATCTCGGGATCTATGATCTGTTCCTCAAGCCAACCCTTCGGCTCTCGGGGTTGACCCTCCTCACCGCGGCGGTCGTTACTGTGATTCGGCAGTACGGTGCTACCCGGTGGATCGCGGTGCTTGCAATCCTCGTCTTTCCTCCCGCCTATGCTCTTGCGGGCGCCCTGGAGGCGAGCGTGAGAGTTATTCCGGCGATTCTTATTACCCTCTTTGTCGCGTTCCTGGCGGCCGGTACAATCCGTCTGGGACCTTTTCTCGGTTATGTCAGACCCAGGCCCGAGTAGGAGCCCCCGGGGCCTTCTACTGCTGACGACGGTTATCTCTTTCTTACTCGTTGGCTGCAGCGCCGAGGTGGCGGTGATTGCCACGCCGGTTTCGGAGGCGCTCTTTACCGAAGGGCACCTAACGGCGGCGAAGGATAGAGGAGTGGGACGGGTGATTCTTGTCCCTCCCGGTGATCCGCGCCGGTCGGGATTCTTGCGCCCCGGAATCGGAGATAATACCGCACTGCTCCTAATGCCCGACGTGGAGCCGGAAGCCGTGGAAGCCGTCCGGGGACGGAGCCGTCTCATACTCAGCGTTGACGGCGAAAACCGGGAGTCAGGAGTGCTCGCCCTCGATCGGCGGCCCGCCTTTGCCCGTCTCGGGGAGTTACTGGGAGATCAGACGCAGAACGACCTTGAGAGCGGCGGCGAGGATGCCGAAACGATAACTGTACGGGTTTTCGCATTGCGGGACTCGGAGGAGCGAGTGGAGGAGATGCAGGCTCTCCTAGAACCGCTTAGACGGAGGGTTCCGACGGAGGCGATCGTTGTTGATGAGGTCGCGCCGGGCTTTTCCGCCGGAGCCGTGCGGGAGCGACTACGAGAGGCGGGGCCGAGAGACCCGGTGCTTCTCTTTCTCGGCGACGCCGGAGGGGAGCTTCTTTCCGATGCGGTGAATGGAGAGCGGCTCGTTGCCGGAGAGACCCTCTTTGTCCCCGCCCAAGCTGCTCTCCTTGGCTCGGAGGGGGGCCCAAAGGGGGAAGATATGCTGCTCCTTGGCGTCGATCCGGTGGAGCTTTTCGAGGCCACCAAGGAGGGAGAAACCGCCCGTCTGGAGGCGCGGCTTTTCACGGTTCCCGCTCTCTTCTGAAGGGGAAGGTTGCTTTGGCACCGGTTCTCCGGTTTGACAAAGGAAAACCGGAGACATATAATTTCGAGTAACTTGAGACATGACGGTTTCAAGCTTGTAGCACGCAAAAGGAGTGAAGAATGAAGAGAGGGAGCCTGCTCTTTCTATCTCTGATACTGGTCTTCCTTGCGCTGTCAGGAACAGCATTCGGTCAACAGCGGCAGGCCACCACGAACGTTCAGTCCATAGTGATTGAAGACTTCGACAACCCGGAAGAAAGTCGCTGGCTGGTACAGGGAAGCAAGTTTATCGCGGAGGATATGCCGAGAGTCGGTTGGGTCAACGCCTGGCCGGATCAGCTCTATCGGTCGGAGCCGGAGGATGAAGAGCTGATGTCCCTCGGTATAGAGGCGGCCTTTGATCGTCTCGGCTACAACTTTCTCGAGATCATTCCCGTGGAGGAGGATGAAGAGGGAGAAATGGTTCCCGACGGCATCCCGATTCCCGGCCGCGTGCAGCAGCTGGACATGTGGATCTGGGGAAGCAATCACGACTATTACGTCGAGGTTCAGCTCCAGGACTACCGGGGAATCGTACACACCCTCAAACTCGGAGACCTCAACTACCGGGGCTGGAGGAACCTCCGAATGGAAATCCCCAGCTGGATTCCTCAGGGAGTGCGGTACGTCCCCTCCTACCGCGGCCTCGAGCTGGTCAAGATCGTTCTCTGGACACGGCCTTACGAGAAGGTCGATGGATTCTTCGTCTACTTCGACGAGATCAAAGTTACCACCGACGTATTCGAAGAGCCCTTTGACGGTGAGCAACTGGCCAATCCGGAGCGGGTCGAAGAGCTCTGGTCCAACGCCGAGTCCGCCGGGGTGAATCAGGATGGGATGTAGGAGCAATCGAATGAAGAGAACCGTAGCAGCAATAGCAGTCGTTAGTGTCGTGCTCCTGGCGGGGGCTCTTCCGCTCTTTGCACAGGAAACGGAGCCGGACCCGGAAACGATGGGCGTCGATACGGCGCAGCAGAATCTTCAGGAGATCTCGATCACCCGATTCGAAGATCCCGGTTTCTGGGACGTGCACATCCCGATTGACGCCGGTATTATTACGCACCGCCGTCTCCAGGGTGAGCCCGCGGATAAGGAGCCAATCCCCGCGGAGGAAGAGGCGGAGATCGAGGTTACCGATGAGTACGTTCTCGGCGTTAAGGCCTCCTTCTTCAAACGTGGCGCCACGACCCTTTCCATCGAGCCGAGCCGGCCGATGCAGGTGCCCGGTATCGTAAAGACCCTCTCGGTCTGGGTGGTCGGGCGTAACTTCAACCATCGTCTCAGTGTCGTTGTCGGCGACTACTACGGAAACCGGATGGTACTCAACATGGGCAGACTGAACTTCAGCGGCTGGAAGCAGCTCACCGTTGCGATTCCTCCGGGAATCCGGCAGCGGAGCGCCCACTATAACCAGCAGACCGGTATCCAGATTCTCGGTTTCGTAATCGAACCGGACATGATGGAGGCGTTTGGCACCTACTACGTCTACCTTGACGACATGCGGGCTGTGACCGACCTCTTCGCCGAGGAGAGTCGGGACCCGGACGACATGGTGGACAGCTGGTAGAGCGTCGTCAGCGAAGAAACTTGGCAGTGTAGAAATGAAGAGGGGCCGTCCTACGGGGCGCGCCCCTTTTTGTCTGTTAGGGGGGGTTCGCCCCGCAGAGTGCTCTCAGTCGGGAGGCGTCCCTACAGTCTGAACAGGCGTTCCAGGTTCTCGCCGATTCGGGTGGTAAGCTCCGCAACCGGGACCTGCCGGAGCGCCGCCACGAACTCGTAGGTGTGGCCGACATAGGCGGGGGAGTTTGGCCGGCCCCGGACCTGCTGGGGTGCGAGAAAGGGTGCGTCCGTTTCCAGGAGGAGCCGATCCGCCGGCACTAGGCGACACGCCTCCTGAACCGCCTCACTCCCGGAGGGGTATGTCACGTTTCCGGCGAAGGAGATGTGCATTCCGAGTTCCAGGGCTCGCTCGGCGCTCGCCGGCCCCGAAGAGAAGCAGTGCATTATACCCCCGGCTACCGAGGGAAGCTCCTTCAGTACGCGGTAGATATCCTCGTCAGCCCCTCGGTTATGAATGATAATCGGTTTCCCGTGTCTGTTCGCGAGGTCGATCTGGGCGCGAAACGCCTCTTCCTGGAGCGCCGGCGGAGCGTACATCCTTACCCAGTCCAGCCCCATCTCGCCGGCTCCGACAACGTCGGCCTCCGTGAGCTCCCGATCCATATCGGCGAGCATCTCTACCAAGGGAGCTTTGGCTGTTGAGCCCGGGTGTATGCCGCTGGTAAAGCGGACCCGAGGGTAGGGGGCGCAGAGGTTGCGCCGCTCTTGAACGCTCCCGGGAACAATGCTTATGTCGATTAGCCAGGAAGCGCTTCCCGCGGAGAGGAGCTCAAAGGTCGCCTCCAGGCCGCCAGCCTTCTCCTTCATGACCTCACTGTGGAAGTGGGAGTCGGTCATCCCCGGAAGTACCCGGTTGTAGGCGTACACGCGCTCCCTGGGGTTCTTCTTGCCCGCCATGGTCCGAGGGTAGCACGGCGGGTAGCATCTGGACAGTAGAGGGATGAAGCGGGACCGCCGCCTTCTGCTCGTACCAGGCGATATCGAAGGCGATGGGCAGGCCGTTTATCTCTTGGAGCTCGAAGGCCTCCTTCAGTCCGTAGATGGTGCGTTCCTTGGCGGAGGTGGTGCTCTTCGACAATCCCCCATATCCGGTTGCCGCCGTCGCCACCGGTGATGCCAACCTCGTTCGCCTTCCCCGGCGAGAGCTCAACCGGCTAAAGAAGGATGGGCTTGTTTTGTCCGTAGAGTTCTGGAAGCGGTATGGCACCGAAGTCGAGAATGGTGGAGAATTGTAGCTAAGTGGTAGTACCTTTACGTCTATCGGAAGGAGGTTTCTCCTATGAGTTTTGGACGTTTACTAAAGGAAGCTTTGGCCCTGGGTCGCAAGTTCCCGCTCGTGTACCTGCCGGTCCTCGTCGTTTCTCTTCTCGCAGGTTTGATCACAGCGCTCTTTATGGGTGGATTCGGTGCCATGCCGCCGGGCATGGGCCCAGCGATGGGGACCGGATACGCGGAAACCGTTCTCGCCAATATCTGGCTCCACCTGCTCTCGGCGGTTGTAGCCGGCATACTGATTATTGCCGGCCATGCGGTGACGGTGTTGATGGTCGGACAGGTGCTCCAGCTCGGCGGGACATCTCTGGCAAAGGGAGTGGAACAGGCACGACTGCGGCTGGTGCAACTTCTTATAGCCGGTGTGATTACGGCGCTCCTGGTAGGAATAGGGTTTGTGTTTTTCCTGCTGCCGGGACTGATCGTCGGTTTCTTCCTTCTGTTCACCTTTGTGGCCGTTGCCCTGGAGCAATACAGCGCCGTTGGGGGGATTAAGAAGAGTTTCCTGGTGGTGAAGCAGCGTCTCGGTGACAGTTTCGTTTTCTTTCTCCTCCTGATCGCCTTGGGAGTGCTCTTCGCCTTGGTGAATCGGATCGTGCTCTTTATTCCGATCCTCGGCGGTCTGCTCAGTCTGATTCTCGCGGGCATCTACTCAGGCTACGTCTCAACCCTCGTGGTCCTCGGATACAGGGAACTCAATCCCGGGGGGCTCGCGGAGCCTACCGAGAAGGGCGGTCCGCCGCCGCGAAGGAAAGGACCAACCAAAGGCGGAGACACCGCTCCGGGAGCAGGCAAGCCGACCGACGTCGCCGGGGACGCGCCAAGAGAAGCTGAAGAGCCTGAGGAGGGCGAAGAGAAAGCGAAGGATTGACCCGCTGCCTTGATATAGCCGGCTGAAGATACATACCTTAGCCTCAGTATGGCATACGAAAGCAGCTACAGGGTGTGGCCCGGGCAGGAGTATCCCCTTGGCTCAACCTGGGACGGCAGCGGGACAAACTTCGCCCTATTCTCCGCGTACGCGGAGAAAGTGGAGCTCTGCCTCTTTAGCGATGAAGGAGAGCGAGAAATCGCGCGGCTCCCCCTGCCCGAGTATACGCACGAAATATGGCACGGCTACCTGCCGGACGTGCGGCCGGGACAGCTCTACGGCTATAGAGTGTACGGCCCCTACGATCCATCCGAGGGACACCGGTTCAACCACCACAAGCTCCTCCTCGACCCCTACGCCAAGGACTTCGGGGGGCGTATCCGGTGGAATGACGCCCATTTTGGCTATGTCGTCGGGGATGAGGAGGAGGACCTCTCCTTTGACACACGAGACAGCGCGCCGTACATGCCGAAATGCAGGGTCATTGATCCGGCGTTTACCTGGGGGGAGCACGGGCACCCCCGCACCGCCTGGGACCAGAGCCTCATTTACGAGCTTCATCCTCGGGGCTTTACCATACGCCATCCCGAAGTGCCCCGAGAGAGCCGAGGAACCTTTGGTGGTATGAGTCATCCCGAGGTAGTGAAGTATCTGCGGGAGCTCGGAGTTACGGCGGTGGAGCTCCTGCCAACGCACGCCTTTGTCCACGACCGGCACCTGGTTCAGAAGGGGCTGGATAACTACTGGGGCTACAATACCATCGCATTCTTTGCTCCGCAGCCCGAGTATCTCGGTCGGGACGGTATTCGGGAGTTCAAGACTTTCGTACAGGTGATGCATGACGAGGGGATAGAGGTGATCCTCGACGTCGTCTACAACCACACCGCCGAGGGAAATCACCTCGGTCCAACCTTGTGCTTTCGCGGTATCGACAACCGTTCTTACTACTACCTTATGGAGAACGACCGGCGCTACTACAACGATTTCACCGGCACCGGAAACACCCTGGAGCTCCGCCATCCCCAGGTGCTGCGGATGGTGACCGACTCCCTGCGTTACTGGGTTGAGGAGATGCGGGTGGACGGCTTTCGTTTCGACCTCGCCACCACCCTCGCCCGAGTCAAAGGAGACTACGACCAGCACGCGGGCTTTCTCGACGTTGTCGCCCAGGATCCGGTGCTCTCCACCGTAAAGCTCATAGCGGAGCCCTGGGACACGGGGCCCGAGGGGTATCAGCTCGGCGCTTTTCCTCCCGGTTGGTCGGAGTGGAACGATCGGTATCGGGATACGGTTCGCCGTTTCTGGCGTGGCGACCCGGGGCAGGTACCCGAACTCGCCTCACGCATCGCCGGCTCCAGCGACATCTTTCACCGCCGGGGACGAAGGCCCTGGGCGAGCGTCAACTTTGTGACCGCTCATGACGGTTTCACCCTCAGGGATCTGGTTAGCTTCAACCAGAAGCACAACGAGGCGAACCAGGAAGACAACGCCGACGGCTCCGACAACAACTACAGTTGGAACGGCGGCGCCGAAGGGGAGACCCGGGATGAGAAGATCCGCGGTCTCAGGCTCAGGCAGATGCGCAATTTTATGGTAACCCTGCTTCTCTCGCAGGGTGTGCCGATGGTGACCGCCGGGGACGAGATCGGACGTTCCCAGGAGGGCAACAATAACGCCTACTGCCAGGACAACGAGCTCAGCTATATGCCCTGGCCCGATGTGGACGAGGATGGCCGGGAATTGCTCGATTTCTTCCGGTCCCTGGTGAGAATTCGGCGGGATCACATCGTCTTTAGGCGTTCCCGTTTCTTTCACGGAGATCTCATTCCGGGGACGGCGGTAAAGGATGTAACCTGGCTCACCCCGGAAGGGAAGGAACTGGAGACCGAGGACTGGCACGAGGCGGAACGAAAGAGCCTCGGCATGCTCCTGAGCGGTGAGGCGGGCTCTCGTTTTCTTACCGAGCGGGGCGAGCCGGAGACGGACAACAGCTTTCTTCTGCTGCTCAACGCCGGCCCAGAGGAGGTACCCTGGACCCTGCCGGCGGACGGGGAAAGCTGCTGTTGGCAGCTGATACTGGATACGGCGGAGCTTCCGGGTACCCTGGCCGAGGGCGCGGCAGAGGGGGGCGAGCACGGCTCCGGGGTCGAGGCGGGGCGAAAGGTGCGCCTCCTCGGTCGCTCGGCGCAGCTGTTCATACTCAACGGCGAGGTAATGTGAGCTCCGAAGGAGTTTCCGTGGGAGAGAAGGGGTTCCCTCTACAGCTCACCTTTGGACCGGAAACGGACGATCGGGGGACGGTGTTCCGCCTCTGGGCTCCCTCGGCCCGGCGGGTGGAGCTAGTGATTCACCGGGCCGCACCTCCTCCGGCGGCGGCGGATAGCCTAGAGGAGGGGACGCTCCTGGAGCTTCCGAGAGACCGAGAGGGGTGGTGCAGTAGTGAGCGCCTTCCCCTCGGTGCGGGTAGCCGATACCGCTTCAGAATCGACGGCGACCTGGAAGTGCCTGATCCCGCTTCGCGGTTTCAGCCCGAAGGGGTGCACGGACCGAGCGAAGTCGTGGACCTGCGCACCCTGCCTGGAGTGACGGGACCGAGGATTCTCGGTCGTCCCTGGGAGGAGACGGTGCTCTACGAGCTGCATCCGGGCACCTTCACCCACCAAGGTGGGTACGCCGGCATCACCGACCGACTCGACTACCTGGTGGATCTCGGCGTCACCGCCGTGGAGCTTATGCCGCTATCCGCCTTTCCCGGAGAGAGAAACTGGGGGTACGACGGCGTGCTTCCCTACGCTCCCGCGGCGCCCTACGGGAGTCCGGAGGAGCTTGCGACGCTCATCCGCTCAGCCCACGAGAGAGGGATCCAGCTTATTCTGGATGTGGTGTACAACCACTTTGGCCCGGACGGCAATTACCTTCACCTCTACGCGGATCCCTTCTTCACCGACCGATTCACCACACCCTGGGGCGCGGCAATCGACTTTGCGACTCCCGAGGTGCGGCGCTTCTTCCTGGAAAACGCTCTCTACTGGACGCTCCTCTACGGGTTTGACGGCCTTCGGGTCGACGCGGTCCACGCGATCCGAGATGACTCCCGGGAGCACTTCGTGGATGAGATGGCGCGACGAGTCAAGAGTGCCGCCCGGCGCGGTAATCCGGAACGGAACCTCCACATCGTTCTGGAGAATGAGGAGAATGAAGCGTACCGTCTCCAAAACTCTACCGCTCAGTGGAACGACGATGTTCACCATCTCATCCACGTGCTGCTGACCGGCGAGACCGAGGGATACTACTGCGACTACCAGGAGGAGCCGCACCTCTCCCTTGCGAGGACTCTGGCGGAGGGGTTCTACTTTCAGGGAGAGCCATCCATCCATCGAAACGGAAGGCCCCGGGGGACACCGTCTCGCGCACTCAGCCCGACTTTCCTCGTAGCCTTTACCCATAACCACGACCAGATCGGCAATCGCGCCCTCGGAGAACGTCCGACGGTGCTCGCCGCGACCGGGGAAGCTCTCGAGGCGGCGGAGGCGCTGGTACTCCTCTCCCCGCAGACGCCGATGCTCTTTATGGGCGAAGAGTGGGGCAGTGAGAAGCCGTTTCTCTTCTTCTGCGACTATCACGGGGAGCTTGCCGAAGCGGTGCGGGAGGGGAGAAGAAGGGAGTTTGCCGCCTTTCGCGCCTTCGAGGATGAGGCGTCGCGCCGCCTCATCCCGGACCCCAACGCTCCGGAGACCTTCGAGTCTTCACGGCTCGACTGGGAGTGGCTCGAAGAGGGCGACGGAGCCTCGGGTCAGCTCGCCCGACACGCACTGCTGCGACGGCTTCTCACGCTGCGGCGGGAGCGGCTTACCCCCTATCTCCCCGCGGTTCGTTCCGGAACCTACGAGGGCGCCGCAGAGGAGGCGGTGAGAGTGCGCTGGCCCCTCGGTCCCGGCCGGTACTGGACGCTCTACGTCAACCTTACCGACTCCGAGCGCTCCTTGCCGCGGTTCCGTTCTCCCCGGCGTTGCGACGTTCTCTACCCCGAGGGTACCGAGGAAAGCGCCCTCTCCCCGGGAGCAGGCGTGGCGCCGTGGAGTGTAATCGCAGCGTTCGAAGAGGAGTGATTCGTGAGCAGTGAGAATGAGATCGTCGAGTCCGCGGGCCCGCCCCCCTACCCCCGGGCGACCATGCGGCTTCAGTTCCACGAGGGGTTCACGTTCGAAGAGGCGAAAACCCTTGTCCCCTATATGGCCGACCTCGGTATTAGCCACGTCTACGCTTCTCCTCTGCTCCAGGCGCGCCCGGGTTCGACTCACGGGTACGATATCGTCGATCATAACACCATTAACCGGGAAATCGGAGACCGGACATCCCTTCAGGAGTTCGTCGACGCTCTGCACGCCCGGGGCATGGGACTGATTCTCGACTTCGTGCCGAATCACATGGGTGTGGGGTACGCCGACAACGACTGGTGGCTCCACGTCCTCGAGTGGGGCGAGGCGTCCCCCTACGCCCAATTCTTCGACATCGACTGGCGCCCGGCGGAAGAGAGCCTCCGGGGGAAGGTACTCCTGCCGGTGCTCGGAGAGCGCTACGGCGCGGTCCTGGAGAGCGGAGAGCTGCTGCTCCGCTTTCTTCCCCGGGAAGGGACGTTTAGCGTCTTTTACTACGAGCACCGGTTTCCGATCTCTCCGCACCATTACGCGGAGCTCCTCCGCAAAGGGGCGGAGCTCGTGCCCCGGGCGGAGCCTTCCCTCCGGCCGCTGATCAGGGAGTTCGGCAATCTGAGCAAGAAGCCCCGGGGACGAAAGCACCGAAGCGGCGCCCTCAAACGGGCGGAAGAGCTCAAGGGCGCCCTGAGCCGACTCGCGGCGAGCGAGGCGGATGTAGCCGCGGCGTGTGAGGCGGCCTGCAGCCACTACAACGGCGAGCCCGGTGAGCCGAGGAGCTTCGATGAGCTCCACCGCCTCCTGGACGCCCAGGCGTACCGCGCCTCCTACTGGCGCCTCGCGGCGAACGAAATCAACTACCGCCGTTTCTTCGACATAAACGACCTCGCGGGAATTCGCGTCGAAGAACCGGAGGTAATGAGCATAACCCACCACCTAATCTATCAACTTATGCAGGATCGGGTGATTCAGGGACTCAGGCTCGACCACATCGACGGACTCAGAGACCCCAAGGGGTACCTCGAGCGTCTCCAGGAGGCCGCGGGATTCCGCACTTTGGGAGCGGGTCGAGTCCAAGGGGCTCCTGGCTATGAGACGCCCCTGGATCAGCCCTTCTACGTGGTGGTGGAGAAGATTCTCGCTCACCACGAGCAGCTCCGGGAGGATTGGCCGGTAAGCGGAACGACGGGATATGAGTTCCTCGCTCAAGTCGGAGAGCTCCTCACTTCCCCGACGAGTGAAGAGAGTCTCGATCGTATCTACCGGGAGTTTCTCGGAGAGGCGGAGGAGTTCGGAACCCTCGTCCTGGAGTGCAAGTACCGGGTGATGAATGAGACCCTCTTGAGTGAGCTCAACGTCTTGGGCAACCAGTTCAACCGTCTCGCCAAGAAGAGTCGAAAGACTCGTGATTTCTCCCGGGGCGGGCTACGTCGAGCACTCTACGAGATCGCCGCCCGATTTCCGGTCTATCGCACCTATGTGGATGAGGCCGGCTGCTCTGAGGAGGACCGGCGCTATATCGACTGGGCGGTAGCCCAGGCAAAAAAGGCGTCAACCATGGCGGATCGGACTGTTTTCGACTTCGTTCACTCGGTGCTGACCACGGAAATAGTGGATGAGCTTCCTCGCTCCTTTCGACGAAGCGACGTGACGAGTCTGGCGATGCGGTTCCAGCAGTTCACCGCTCCGGTAACCGCCAAGTCCGTGGAGGATACCGCGTTCTATCGCTACCACCGGCTGGTGAGTCGGAACGAGGTAGGGGGCGATCCCGAGCGACTCTACGCCTCGCCCCAGGCGTTTCATATCGCCAACCGACACCGTCTTTCGAGATTCCCCTTTTCGATGATTGCCTCGGCGACGCACGATCACAAGCGGGGGGAGGACGTTCGAGCCCGGCTCAACGTAATCAGTGAGCTCCCGGGAGAGTGGGAGCAGCTAATACGGCGTATCGAGGAGCTTGCCGAGCTCTACCTTACCGAAACTGAGGAGGAGCCCGCTCCTTCGAAGAACGACCGTTACCTCATCTATCAGACGATTCTCGGTACCTGGCCTCTCGAGCTCGGCCCTCCGGACTACCAAGGCCTAGGTGAGTACACCGAACGTCTCGTCGGCTACCTGACCAAGGCGTTACGGGAGTCGAAGGTTCACACCAGCTGGACCAACGTGGACGAGGAGTATGAACGTGCCGCTGAGCATTACCTTCGCGGTCTTCTGAATCCGAAGGGAAGTACCGTCATCCTTCGCACGTTTCGCGAGGGAGCGGAGACCCTGTTCCTCCCGGGTGTCGTGAACTCCCTCACCCAGACGCTTCTAAAACTGACCGTTCCCGGCGTGCCGGACATCTATCGCGGCACGGAGCTCTGGGATTTCACCCTTGTTGATCCCGATAACAGACGGCCGGTCGACTTCGATCGCCGGCGTAAGTACTTGAACGATATTCAATCCGGTCGATTCGAGCCCGGAGAGCTTCTCGCCGACTGGCGGAGCGGCGCCATTAAGGAGTATGTGATCTACAAGGCGTTGAGCTACCGAAAGGCTCATCCGGATATGTTCGCTTCCGGGGCGTATGAGCCACTGGAAGCCACCGGGACCGAGGCGGAGCGGCTTGTGGCCTTTCGCCGGGGGGAGGAGTGCCTCGTGGTTGTCCCCCGGTTGGTAGCGCCGCTTCTCAGTGACGCCGAGACGCCGCTTCCTCGGGGGTGGGAAGAGACCCGAATTGAGGTCCCAGGCGGTGGCGAGCGCTATCGGGAGATCTTCACCGGACGAACGGTGGAGGCACGGGACGGAGCGCTTGTGGTTCGAGAGCTGCTGTCGGAGTTTCCCCTGGCGCTTCTGGAGCTACTTTAGAGGAGCAGGTGGTGCACCTGACGTATCAACAAGAGAACTCGCTACTCTGCATTTGTCAGCAGGGAACGAAAATCACCGGGAACGGCCGTGGGGCGATGCGACGTTCGATCCACGCAGACCATTCTCGTTTCCGCTTGCGCGTGTACCGTCCCATCCTTGGATACAATTTCATACGTCAGGTAGAAGCTGCTTCTTCCGAATCGACTCGCCCAGAGGCGAACCGTCACGCCGTCCGTTAAGCCGAGGGGACGCTTAAAGTCGCAACTCGCGCGGGCAACGAGAAAGAGCGGTCCCGACTCGAGGCCCTGGGGGTAGAACCGTTGGAGAAACTTCACTCGGGCGGTCTCGATGATTGTGAAGTAGGAAGCGTTATTGACGTGTCCGTAAGCGTCCAGGTCTCGAAACCGGAGTTCAACGGGGAGATCGAAGTGCTTCTCGTTGGTTGTCATAGCGCTTGCCAGCATACAGCACCAGCCCAACACCGGTCTACGTAGTTCTACCGCCCACACGCTTGACCTCGCCGTCAGGCGGGACCACCATTAGGGGAGGAGGCAACATGATCGTCCGATTCATCACCGTGGAAGTGCGTCCGGGTAACGAAGAAGCGTTCGAAGAGGCTACGAAGGGAAATCACCGAGAGTCCCTCAACGAGCCGGGAGTGCTCAGGTTTGACGTTCTAAAGGACGCGGAAACCCCCGGGCGGTACTACCTTTACGAGGTTTACCGAGACGAGGCCGCCACAAAGGCCCATAAGGAGACCGAGCACTACCATACCTGGAAACGGCAGGTAGCGGAGTACATGGCCGGGGACAGAAGCTCTGTAAGCTGCACCGTAGTTGCGCCGGTCGACGAGAAGCTCTGGTCCGGCTGAGCCGCCGCTCAGGTGAGAATGAGCCGCGTTCCGTGGTGAAAGACGCTCACTTTTCTGGTTGACTCGGAGACCGCAATGGAAAGGGCGTCGGTGACGGCGGTAATCCCCTGAGCGGCAGCGTGTCGCGCGCCGAGACCGCTGTCGTGCTCGGCCTGCTTCGGTTGTCCCGCGAGAAACGTCCCCGCGGAAGCGATTACGCCGTCCCCTCTCACAAGAAACGCGCCATCGATCTTGGCGAACTCCTTTACCGTCTCCTCTAAGCTCGGATCGAGAATATTGCGCTCGCTTTCCGGGTATCCGCGAAAGGGGTTGACGATCAGTTGCCGGCAGTGTTCGCGAACCGATGCATAGTCTCCCACAACGAAAAGGGCTCCCACCGCCTTGCCCTCTCGCCCTTCGGTAGCCAGATCTCCGGCGATTTGAAGAACCCGGGTGAGAACCGGGCGCTGCAGGTCCGCCGGAAGCTGTAGTCCGTGAAGATCCCCCGGGCTGTCGAACTCGCCGGCGACGTCGGTAATCCGAATCGAGTCGAGGTAGCCGGAGTCAGGAACACCGAAAATATTGACTACCACTTCCGCTTGCTCGAGGTACCCCTGCGAAAGGAGAAACAGAAGTGCGAATTGAACGTGGGTGGACCGTCTATTACTCTGAAAGGGAATCGTTACCGTCTTGATCGGTTCCGGCAAGGCGGGTTCGTTCACCCAGCTCGAGAGGGAGGAGACGACGATAGTGTCGCTATTTCCGACCAGCTTCTGGAGATAGCCAACGTCGGTAAGGGCGTCGGCGTGAAGGACCAACTGGGCGTTCGGAAGCTCTTCGGCTAGGCGGACCGCGTGCTCGAAGGTGAGTCGGGAGACGTCGGGCCCGAGGGGCGTAGTGGCCGCCATCAAGGGTGGCTCGAAGTAGAGAAGATCGTCGTAAATGTCCTCGGTGGTCCCAGCGTTCAGGAGACGCTCGTAGAGCTTCCTGTTGCGAAGTCTCGTTGCGAGCTCCGCAAGGGCTCCGAGATGATGGGCCCTGGAACCGATGAGAAGCGCCACAACGTGGACTCTCGTCGTTCCCTGCTGACCCTCCCAGAAAACCCCGTCCTTTGAGACCCCTATGGCCAGGCTGGTTTCAATATCGCCTTCCAGTATCGCATGGGGAAAGGCGATACCTTCCGCCACAAGAGAAGTGACAGCCTCTTCCCGGCGCAAGACTCGGTCGAGAACGGTTCCCTTCTCGAGGCCCGGGTCGTCCCGACAGATCAACTCTACCAGTTCGTCCAGGGCCTCCTGCATGGATGACCCCCGGAGAAATCGGCACCGTTTTGACGTTATGTAGGAATCGAGCCCCACGATCTGTCTCCTCCCTTAACAAGACTATAGCAGTGTTCCATTACTCTCCTCAACGTTGCCCAAAGTGTCATTCGGCGAGTTGGTTGCCGGAGGTGCGACGACCGGTTTATGTTCGTACCGCTATGAGCATTGAACATCGACCCGAAGAATACCGATTTGTCGCGCTCCGAGAGGGGGCCGAGGCGGAGCTGACCTACAGAAGGCTTGGTGAGTCCACACTCGAGTACAACCACACCTACGTCCCCCCGGAGCTCAGGGGCGGTGGGCTGGGGGGTCGGCTCGTACGGGAGGCGATGGAGTACGCCCGTAAGAACGGATACAAGGTCAAACCGACCTGTCCCTTCGTGGCGGAGTTTATCGACCGCCATCCGGAGTACAGGGAAGTGGAGACTACCCAGTGAGTGAGGCAACAAAAGTACGCGGCCGCAGCCGATTTATCGTCGTCGGATTCTTAATGAATCTCGCCCTCGGAACGATCTACTCCTGGAGCATCTTCCGTACGCCCTTGGAAGAGAGTTTTGGGGCTTCCTCGACCGAAAGCGGCCTTCCCTATATGCTCTTCCTACTCTTTTTCGCCCTCTCTATGCCTCTCGGCGGCGCCCTCATTCGCAAGATCGGCCCCCGATACACGGCCATGGCCGGAAGCTCCCTCGTGGGAATGGGGTGGCTCCTGGCCGGCTACAGTGGATCCATCGCGCTCCTTGCCCTGGCCTACGGCGTTCTCGGCGGGATAGGTGTCGGTCTCGCCTACGGTGTTCCCCTCGCCGTGGCGGGGCGGTGGTACTCGGACCGACGCGGCATTGCTCTCGGCCTAACCCTTATGGGCTTCGGCCTCTCGCCGCTGATTACGGCACCCCTGGCGGCTGCGGTAATCTCCGCGGTTTCCGTCCTTCCGGCGTTTCGGGTCATGGGGACGGCGCTCTTTCTTTTTCTCCTCTTCCTTTCCCTGGTGATGCGCTACCCCGATGAGTCCGAGGAGGCGTCAATTCCGGCTCCCCCCGCAGGCGCTGCCACTGCGGCGGTGGATCGGGATACTCGGGCGATGTTGAGGAATCGGCAGTTCTACGGTCTCTGGACGACCTACGTGATCGGCGCCCTGGTTGGTCTGACTGCTATCGGGATAACCGGCTCCTTCGCGCAGCAGAGTGTCGGACTCACCGCGGGGCAGGCAGCAGTGAGCGTTTCGGTCTTTGCGATCTGCAACGGCCTTGGCCGGCCCCTATTCGGTTACGTAACTGATCGTCTCGGTGTGGTGTCGGCGGTCTTGATAGCCTTTGGAGCGATCGTCCTTGCTTCGGGACTCCTGCTCCTTGGCGGGGGTGAGTCTGTGCTGCTCTTTGCGATCTCCTTCGCCATGTTCTGGATGCTTCTCGGGGGCTGGCTTGCGATCGCTCCGGCTGGTACAACCATTCTCTTCGGTCCGAAGCACTACCCTGCTAACTACGGAGTTATGTACACGGCCTACGGCGTGGGGGCGGTTCTCGGAACCTTGCTGTCCGGGCAAATCAATGAGCTCTTCGGAAGCTACCTCTACACCTTCATTCCGGTTATTGGCCTCGCCCTCCTCGGAATGGTGATCGCCCTTCTGACGCTGCGAAGGCCGGCTCTGTAGTAGATTGGTACTATGAGACGATCTGCGTCACGGTGGGCCGTGGGCGTTAGTCGGAGAGCCGGCGAGACGGAAACGTTGCTCTGCAAGCTCTACTCCTTCAACGAGGCCTCTCTCTAATGCAGCGCCCCGGGCGATTGCTCGCGCTGGCCGGAGCCTTTGAGCTCTCCCTCGGTGTCCTTGCTTTCGTCCTCGGGGCGATAGTCGGTCTCTTTCCCGCCGAGAGACTCCGTTTTCATGGAGCCGCAATTCGCGCGGGCCTCCTTGCGACGGTCCCGCTGCTTCTGCTTTTCCTTCTCTTCCTGCGACTCCAGATCACGCCGGTCGTTCGTATCCGACGGCTTCTCTATCGGCTTCTCACGCCGGTCGTTCCGGAGCTGACGCCGGTGGTTGCGCTTTTTCTCGGGCTCGCGGCGGGTGTCGGGGAGGAGCTTCTCTTTCGCGGCTTTCTACAGGAGGGACTCGTTCGGCTTGTCGGCCTCACGCCGGGCATTCTCCTCAGTGCGGTGATCTTCGGACTTCTCCATTCCCTGACTCCCTTCTACGCTCTCTACGCCGCCCTCCTCGGCTGCTTTCTCGGTCTTCTCTATCACCTCTCCGGTTCCCTGGTCGCTCCGATTATCGCCCACAGCCTTTACGACGCTGTCGGGCTCATGCTACTGCGGAGACGGCTAATGGACCGCTGATTTGGCGATCGGGAGAGTGGGGAAGTATGTTCGGTGTAACACCGCGGCGGACTTTCTCGATGTGGGAAGTCTGCCCGGCTCTTGTTTTCTCTTCCGTGAATCCCTGGAGAGTCTATGTGAGCGGAGCCGGACTAAGGAGGAATTCCGTGAGTGATCAGAAGAATGAACAAAAAGCAGTGTATGAGTTGGAAAACCAGGAGTGGAGTGACTCACTCCAGTACGTAATAGACAACGAGCCGCCTGAGCGAGTTCACGAGATCCTCTCGCTCCTTCAGATCAAGGCGCAGCAACACGGTCTCGGCTTCTCCTGTCCCGGGAACACGCCGTACATCAATACAATCCCCGCGGACAAGGAGCGCCCCTTCCCGGGGAGTCGGGAGCTCGAACGGCGAATTAAGAGCGTGGTGCGATGGAACGCCATGGCGATGGTGGTTCGGGCGAACCGAGGCTCCAGCGGTATCGGCGGGCATATCTCGACGTACGCCTCCGCGGCGACTCTCTACGAGGTCGGATTCAACCACTTCTTCAAAGGCCCGAACCACGAGGAGGGGCCGGATATTGTTTACTTTCAGGGACACGCCTCTCCGGGGATCTACTCCCGCTCCTTTGTGGAGGGACGCTTCTCCCAGCGAGACATCGAGAACTTCCGCCAGGAGCTGAGGCCCGACGGCGGCCTCGCCTCCTACCCACACCCTCGGCCGATGCCGCAGTACTGGCAGTTCCCCACGGTCTCCATGGGCCTCGGTCCGATGCAGGCGATCTATCAGGCGCGGTTTATGCGCTACCTCGAGGACAAGGGGCTTCGGAAGCCGACGAGCCAGAAGGTCTGGGCGTTTCTCGGGGATGGCGAGTTCGACGAGCCGGAGTCCATGGGCGCGCTCACCGTGGCCGCCCGGGAAGAGCTGAACAATCTCATCTTCGTAGTCAACTGTAACCTCCAGCGCCTCGATGGTCCCGTGCGGGGCAACAACAAGGTGATCCAGGAGCTAGAAGCGGCGTTCCGCGGGGCTGGATGGAACGTGATCAAGGTAATCTGGGGCTCCGACTGGGATTCGCTTCTTGCGAAGGATGAGGAAGGAGTTCTGGTTCGTCGGATGGGTGAGCTTGTTGACGGGCAGTTCCAGAAGTACTCAGTCTCTCCCGGAGACTACATCCGGAAAGATTTCTTTGGAACCGACGAACGACTGCTAAAGATGGTGGAAAACTACTCCGACGAGCAGCTCCAGCGGATGCGTCGGGGTGGTCACGATCCGGTAAAAGTGTACAACGCCTATTACGAGGCAGCGAACAACGCGGAGAAACCAACGGTAATTCTCGCCCAGACAATCAAAGGGTACGGGCTTGGAGAGGCGGGAGAGGGAAGAAACGTCACCCACTCCCAGAAGAAGCTCAATGAGGAGGAGCTGCGCCATTTTCGAAGCCGCTTCGGTATACCGATTTCCGACGAGGAGCTCAAGGAGGCTCCCTTTTACTCCTTTCCTGAGGAGAGCGAGGAGCACAACTACCTCCAGGCGCGTCGCGAGGAACTCGGCGGCTATCTTCCCTATCGGGGCGAAGAGGGTGAACCGCTCAAGGAGCCGGAGGAGAAGATCTTCCGCGATTTCTACAAAGGCTCCGGAGAGAGGGAGGTCGCCACCACTATGGCGATCGTCCAAATGCTCGGCAACCTACTGAAGGACAAGAACGTGGGCGAACGCATGGTCCCCATAGTTCCGGACGAGTCGAGAACCTTCGGCATGGAAGCGCTCTTTCGGCAGGTGGGGATCTACTCTCACGTCGGACAGAAGTATGAGGCCGTGGACAAGGAGAGCCTCCTCTACTACAAGGAGGCGACGGACGGGGCGATTCTGGAGGAAGGAATCACCGAGGCCGGCTGTATGTCCTCCTTTATCGCCGCCGGCACATCCTATTCCACCTACGGCACGACGATGATTCCCTTCTTCATCTATTACTCTATGTTCGGTTTTCAGCGGGTAGGGGACTTCATCTGGGCCGCCGGGGACGCCCGAGCCCGGGGCTTTATGGTGGGCGGTACATCCGGCCGCACCAGCCTGCCGGGGGAGGGGTTGCAGCACGCCGACGGCCACAGCCACCTTCTCGCCATGTCCGTGCCGAGCCTGCGTGCCTACGACCCCGCGTTCGCCTATGAGGTGGCGGTGGTGCTCAAGGAGGGGTTCCGCCGCATGTTTGTGGAAGAGGAGGACCTGATCTACTACGTAACGGTTATGAACGACACCTACAAGCAGCCTCCGATGCCCGAGGGCGTGGAAGAGGGCATCCTCAAGGGGCTATACCGGTTCCAGAAGGGCAAGAAGAAGGCGAAGGCGCATCTCTGGGGAAGCGGAGCGATTCTCAATGAAGCGATAGAGGCAGCCTCGATCCTCGAAGAGCAGTTTGACATACCTGCGGATGTCTGGAGCGTCCCTGGTTACAAGCAACTCTATCAGGACGCGACCGAGACGGACCGGTGGAATCGAATCAATCCGGGGAAGAAGCCGAAGACTCCCTACGTGACGCAACTCATGGAGAAGGAAGAGGGAGTCGTGGTTGCCGCCTCCGACTATATGAAGGCGCTTCCGCTATCGGTGAGCCCCTGGGTACCTCTGCCGATGCGTGTCCTCGGCACCGACGGCTACGGACGTTCGGACAACCGCGGTGCCCTTCGGGACTACTTCGAAGTTAACGCTCGGCACATTGCCCTGGCTGCGCTTTACACACTCTATCAGGAAGGGGAAGTGGACAAGAAAACCGTCACCGAGGCGCAGAAGAAGCTCGACATCGGCGCCGACCGGCCCGATCCCTTGGCGCTCTAAGGAGGTTATGAGACTATGATTGAAGAAGTAACACTTCCGGAGATTTCGGAAAACGTTGAGTCGGGAAACGTCATAAGCGTTCTCGTCTCTGAGGGAGAGAGAGTCTCCGAGGATCAGCCCCTTCTCGAGATCGAGACCGACAAAGCTTCGGTGGAGGTTCCCTCGACCACCGCCGGAACGGTTAAAGAAATCCTCGTCTCCGAAGGGGAGGACGTCAAGGTGGGCGCGGTAATCGC
>JBKHED010000050.1:0-19552 GCA_046540995.1 Spirochaetaceae bacterium
ACGATGTCGTAGAGGTACATGCCGTACTGGACAACCAGCGGCTTGTCCATGTTGTACTTCTGCTCGATGTTCGCTCGGATTTGAGGAGGCAGCTCCTTTTCCCGGGCGAAGGGTCCTCCCGGAGCGACTCGGATCATAAAGAAGCTTATGGTTATGATCACGAGCAGCGTCGGAAAGAGTCCGAGAAATCGCCTAATGATATAGCGTGTCATCGTTTCCTCATCATTATTGGTAAGCTTTTCGCTGGGATCGTGGAATCAATAGGCCGGTAGTATAGCCGGCAAAGCGGCCTGGGGGCAAGGGAGTACAAAGGGGGCCGCCCTGCGTATGGGCGGCCCCATGAGATTGTCAGTTGGACCGGACGAAACTGCCCGGTCGCCTCTGGGAAGCTTTAGTTGGCCTGAATGTGTCCTACCGGATGCTGATCCATGAGGTTTTCGTACCAACCGTCCCACTTACTCAGATCGATCATCTGCGTGGAGGTGTAGTAGTAGATCGGCATAATCGCTGCATCCTCTTCGATCAGAAGACGTTCGGCCTCCACGAGAACCTCCATGCGCTCCTCTCCGGCGGGCATCTGCGCCGCCTGCTCGATGAGCTCGTCATACTCGGAGTTGCTGTAGCGACCACCGTTCATAGCGCCGCCGGTGACGAACATGTCGAGGAAGGTGTTCGGGTCCTGATAGTCACCGATCCAGCCGGCCCGGGCGATCTCAAAAGCGCCCTCTCGACGGGTAGCGAGGTAGGTACCCCACTCCTGGTTGGTCAACTCGACATCGATGCCGAGGTTGTCGAGCCACGCCTGCTGAATGTACTCGGCAATTGCCTGGTGGTTCTGGTGCGTGTTGTAGAGAATCGTCATTTCCGGGAAGTCCTCTCCGTCAGGATAGCCGGCGTCGGCAAGAAGCTCCTGAGCCCGGGAAACGTTTTGTTCGAGGCCGTCTATGCCGGGATAGTTCGGCATCTCCGGGACCATCGCGGTAGCGGGAATCTGTCCGCCTCGGGCAACGGTATCGATCAGCTCCTGCCGATCGATGGCCATGCCGAGAGCGCGGCGGACCCGAGCGTCCTCGAGCGGTCCCTTCTCCGTCTGGAAGACGTAGTAGTAGGTGCCGAGCTGGGGAGTGGCGTGGTAGTCTTCCCGAAGCTTTGCCTGGTCGATCTGGCCCTGAGGAATGTCCGTACTCCAGTCGACCTCGCCATTGAGGTACATGTTGTACATGGTGTTGGTGTCATCCACGGGGATGTAGACGACTCGACTGAGATTCGGCCGGTTCGGGAAGTCCCAGTAGTTCTCATTCGGAACGATGGAGAGCTCCTCCTGGGGTCTCCAATCCTCCAGGGTGAAAGGCCCGTTGCTGACGAAGTTTTCGGGCAAGGTCCACTCGTCTCCGTGCTCCTCGATGACGTGCAGAGGGACGACGCCAAAGGAGTAGTGGGAGAGGGCATCCAGGGTGTAGGGGAGAGGCCCGACGGTCTCGAACCGGAAGGTTCGCTCGTCCACGGCCTCAACCGCTACGTCCTCCGCGTCCGCCTCGCCGGCGTTGTACTCCGAGGCACCCTCGATAAACATGCTCGGAAACCAGGCGTAGGGGGCGGCGGTTTCGGGATCGAGAATTCGGAGCCAGCTGTCCCGAACGGTCTCCGCGGTGATCGGCGTGCCGTCGCTCCACACAAGATCCTCTCGAAGGGTGAAGGTGTAGACGGTGCTGTCCTCGCTGATCTCCCAACTCTCGGCGATACCGGGGAGAGCCTCCGAGGTTTCCGGGTCCGGTCTCACGAGACCCTCGAAAATTCCCATGTAGATGCGGTGCTCAGGGACACCGGAAATCAGATGGGGATCGAGAGACTCAGGCTCCGTTCCGTTGGCGATCATGAACTCGGCGCCCTCGGCAGCGGCTCCGGCCGCCTCGCCTTGACCACCGGCCCACAGGGTACCCAGTGCGAAAAGTACCATCATAAAGACGATTAGTGCTCGTTTCATCAGTTCCTCCTTGTGAAAAGATGAGCGGTTAGCATATTGGAAGCAGGGTACCTGATTTCACCGGCTCTCGCAAGTTGATCGATCACATAGTTCGTTGACAGACTCTATCCCACGGGCGTATCGTGTTCGACACTACGGGAAACCAACCGATGGATAAGAAAGCAATTACGGAATTTATGCAGAAATACGGTGAGCAGCTGGTTCGTAACTCCCGAGAACGGCAGGACGTGGATCCGAACGCCGTCTTTCAGCCCGCAAACCTCAAGAATAGGCCGATAATAGAGAAGATCCTCGAGGCACTCCACCAGCCGGGAAGCAAGATTCTTCACTTCGACCGGTTGAAGGAGCTCCACCGACGCTCTCAGGAGGGGGAGTCCTGCCTCATCCTGAGCGAGCACTACAGCAACTTCGACATACCCAATCTCTTCTATCTCGCCCATGACTACGGGGAGGAGGGAGACAGGATCGTAAACTCGATCATTCCGATGGCGGGAAGAAAGCTCAACGCCGAGAGTCGCTTCGTCCTCGCCTTTACGGAGGCGTACACCCGGATCGTCATCTATCCGTCGCGGGACTTGCAGAAGGTCGAAGGGAGCGAGGAGTTCGAAGAAGAGCGAAAGCTGAGCCGCGCGATTAACCGCTCAGCTCTCCGGGAGATGATCCGCGCCAAGCACGCGGGGCACCCGATCCTGGTCTTCCCCGCCGGGACGAGATATCGTCCCGGCGTGCCGGAGAGCAAACAGGGATTGCCGGAAATAGACTCCTACATTAAGAGCTTCGATCACATGCTCCTCATCGGCATCGCGGGCAACGTCCTCCAGGTGGACCCCACGGGCAACATGGAGGCGGACGTTCCGCGGCGAGACGTCGTTGTCTACACCATGGGAGAGATTATCGACTGCCGTGGGTTCCGTGAGAAGACGCGGCGTGAGGCGGGCTTCGATGAGCACGCCTCCGGCCCCGAGGCGAAGCAGAGGGTGGTGGATCGGGTTATGGAGCGCCTCGATGAGCTCCACGCGGAGGCGGAGGAGGAGCGAAAGCGCTGTCTGTCAGCGCTGCACCAATAGGCTCAACGGCTCCGAGTGCTCTAAAGATAGCCGTCCGGGGGGTAGTCCTCGCTCTCATCCGCCGGGGGGTTCGATCCCCGCGTCTCCTCGGAGGAAGCGTCAGCAGCGCCTAGCTCGAACATCGATCCCACGTAGAGCCGGCGCGCTCCGGCTTGTTCGAGAATCCGCCCTACCGGGTCCGATGGGGAGGGGCCTTCGAGAAGCACAACCTCGACATCTCGATGGTCCGCATCGGTGAGATAGTAGTTTGTCAGGGTTTCGGCGATTCCGAGCCCTCGGTACTCCTCGAAAACGTAGAGCTGCTCGATCTGCTCCAGGCGTTTTCCGTCGTCGAGACTCCGACTCGTCGCCCAGAGCAGCCCCGCAAGCTCTTCATCTACGGCGTACGCGCCGAAGAGCACGTTCCCTTCCGCGTCGAAGCTCGGCGTTGCCGCCCGGCGGCGGGAATAGAGGTACTCCACCACTCCGGCATCCACATCGGCGTACGCCTCGAGAAAAGCCTCACGATCCACCCGTTCGAGGAGCTCCGCCGGCGTCGGAGAAATCCGGCGAATCGAGAAGTCCGACTGAACCAGCTCGTCGGCCTCCTCGGTGGCGATCTCTACGGGAATGCGAGGAAGCCCCTCCCTCTCCCGGAGGGCGTTATACCAGGTGACGATCCGGCTGCGCATTTCCTGCCGTTTGAAGCTGAACCAGCGACGCTGGATCTCCGGCCACTCCTGCAGGGTGTCCTTAAACTGCCGGAATACTCCCCTCCCGGAGGCGAGAATCGTCCGCAGTTGCTCCCGAACCAAGGGATTCCGGATCGTCACCACGAAGCGCTCCATCATCTGGTACCCGTCGCTGCTCCGCCAGGATGGTGGCTCATCGTACCGGTCCGAGGGGGCCGCTCCGGACTCCTCACCCTTCCGTTCCGCCGGTATCACCAGTCCATCCCTCAGGCGCACCAGAAAGGCGCGGTTCTGGTTCTCCATGCTGAAGATGATCTGGCTCACTATCTCTTCGGTGAGGTCGAACACGCTAACACCCCTCGATAAGAGATCCAAAGTACTCCGACAGCTCCTCCACCGCTACCGCCTCCCTCTCTCCGGTGGCACGGTGGGTCACTTCTACCTCGCCGTTGACGACGCTCCGGGCGGAGACAACGACGCGATAGGGGATCCCTAGGAGATCCCCGTCCTTGAACTTCTTGCTGATGGAGTCCTGCCGGTCGTCGTAGAGGCACTGTTCCCCGAGCTCCTCGTAAATCCTCTCGGTAAGCTGCTGCACCTTGGGGCTCTTGCCGATGGGCATGAGAAAGACGTGAAAGGGAGCGAGCCGGAGCGGCCAGTTCAGCCCCTTCTCATCGTGGTATTTCTCCGCCACCGCGGCGAGGAGGCGGCCGACGCCGATGCCGTAAGAGCCCATAAAGGGGTAGACCAGCTTGCCGCTCTCGGTGCGAAAGTGGAGTTCCATACGGCGACTGTAGAAGTCGCCGAGGCGGAAGATGTTGCCGAGCTCCATGGAGCGATGGCGCTCCAGTTCGGTGTCGCAGTAGACGCAGCGCGCCCCCTCGCCGACCATGGCGATGTCCGCAACCTGCTCCGCTTCGAAGTCCCGGCCGAAGTTGACGTTCAGGTAGTGATACTCCTCTCGGTTGGAGCCAAAGACGAGGTTAGGGGTGTCCGCTATCGCCGTGTCCGCCACGACGGCTATCTTCGCGGCGGACTCCGATACGCCGGGGAGATCCAGGGGGGAGAGATACCCCAGGGGAAAGCCGAGAGCCTCCACCTCTCCGCGGTAGGCGAGACGGTGCACCGGTGTACCTAGCACTCGGCTCGCCTTCTCCAGGGAGATCTCGTAGTCGCCGCGAACGATCAGCATGGCGTATCCCTCGCCGGTTCGAAAGAGCATCGCCTTAGCGAGCTTGGAGGTCGGCAGCGCCAGCGCCTTGGAGAGGCGGCGCATATTCGTCGCCCCTGGGGTGTGCACCTCCTCCATCGACTCTGGAACTTCCCGGGGAATCTCCTTCGTACCGACGGCCACATCGCTGTTGGCGCTGTAGCCGCAGTTAGGACAGCGGATAAGCAGGTCATCTCCGCACTCCGAGGGCATGAGAAACTCGTAGGATTTATCGCCCCCCATGTAGCCGACGCCCGCCTCCGCGGGAATTACCTCGAGGCCGCACCGCTCGAAAATGCGCTCATAGGCGGCGAAAACCCGGGGGAAAAAGTTATTGAGCTCCGCGAAGGAGCGGTGAAAGGAGTATCCGTCCTTCATTAGGAACTCCCGGGTTCGGACCAGGCCGCAGCGCGTCTTTGCCTCATCCCGAAACTTGGTCTGAAACTGGTAGAAGAAGGCGGGCAGGTCCCGGTAGGAGTTCAATCCCATCCGGACGAGTTCGACCAGCGCCTCCTCGTGGGTGGGGGCGAGGACCATCTCCCGCCCGGCGCGATCGGTAAAGCGCACGAGGCTTGCCGCCACGAGCTCATCTCTACCGCTTCGATGCCAGAGCTCGAAGGGATTGACCACCGGGACCATCACCTCCTGGCCGTCGAGAGCAATCATCTCCTGGTGAATAATCCGCTTGAGGTGACGTACAACCTTTCGGCCCAGAGGCAAAAACGAGAAAAGCCCCTGGCCGAGGTTTCGAACGTACCCCGCCTTGAGCAAGAGACGGTAGCTGGCGGACTGTATTTCTTTCGGTACCTCCCGCAGTGTCTTCGGGAAGAGCCGGCTATAGAGCATGGGCTCATTGTACGGGCTTACTCTTCTTGACACAAGAAAGCATAGTTCTCATAGTCTAGAGACCACCAATCCAGACAGGAGTCGATAATGAGTTACATTGATACCGTTGAGGCACGGGAGATCCTCGATTCTCGCGGGAATCCCACTGTTGAAGTAGAAGTCTATCTCGAGGACGGCGCCATGGGCCGGGCCGCGGTCCCCTCGGGAGCGTCGACCGGCGAGAACGAGGCGGTCGAGCTTCGAGATGGCGACAAGAGTCGCTTTATGGGTAAGGGCGTGCTCAAGGCCGTTGAGAACGTGAACGACAAGATCGCGCCGGAGGTCGAGGGGATGGACGCCCTGGACCAGGTCGAGGTCGACCGCACCATGGTCGAGCTCGACGGCACCGATAACAAGAGCAAGCTCGGCGCAAACGCGATCCTCGGTGTTTCCATGGCCGTGGCTCGCGCCGCCGCTGATTCCCTCGGTCTACCGCTCTTCAAGTACCTCGGCGCTTACCACGCAAACACACTCCCCGTTCCGATGGCAAACATCATTAACGGAGGTTCCCACGCCGACAACAACGTGGATTTTCAGGAGTTTATGGTCATGCCCGTAGGGGCCGATTCGATTCGCTCCGCCGTACGGATGACCGCCGAGGTCTTTCACAACCTCAAGAGCATCCTCAAGAAGAAGGGGTACTCCACCGCCGTTGGCGACGAGGGTGGATTCGCCCCGAATCTGAAGAGCAACGAGGAGGCTATAGACGTTATTCTCCAGGCTATCGACGCCGCGGGCTACAAAGCCGGCGACGAGATTATGATCGCCCTGGACCCGGCCTCCAGCGAGTTCTACGACGGCGCCAAGGGCAAGTACGTATTCAAGAAGAGCGACGGCAGGGAGCTCTCCTCCGAGGAAATGGCCTCCTACTGGGCGGAGTGGATCGATAAGTACCCGATTATCTCCCTGGAAGACGGAATGGCCGAAAACGACTGGGAGGGCTGGAAGCTTCTCACTGACAAAGTCGGAAGCAAGGTGCAGCTCGTCGGTGACGACCTCTTCGTGACCAACACCAAGTTCCTCGCCAAGGGAATCGAGATGGGCGTCGCCAACTCGATCCTGGTGAAGGTCAACCAGATCGGCACCCTTACCGAGACCTTCGAAGCCGTTGAGATGGCCAAGCGCGCGGGCTACACCGCCGTTGTGAGCCACCGATCCGGTGAGACCGAGGACGCCTTTATCGCGGACCTCGTCGTTGCCCTCGAAACCGGGCAGATCAAGACCGGAAGCATGTCCCGAAGCGATCGGCTGGCCAAATACAACCAGCTCATGCGCATCGAGGACCTCCTCGAAACGTCCGCCGACTATCCCGGAAAGAAGGCGTTCTACTCCATAAAAAAGAAGTAGTGCCTCCGGGCCGCAGGCCGGACGACCGGCCGCCAGAAGAGCTGTATCTTACTATCTCTTACTATGAAAGAAGGGCCGTTCCGCGAATGCGGGCCGGCCCTTTCTTTTACGGCTCTATGGTAAAGGAGGAGTACCTAGCCTCGTAGGGGTAGTCGTTGACGGTGACCTCCGCCACCTTCGCGAAGCCCGGCCCTTCGTTGAGCCAGCGGAGCATCTCGTCCACCGCGGGCTTCGGTCCTTCGGCGACGACGGTGACGGTCCCGTCTCGCTCGTTGCGCACCCATCCGTTGACTCCGAGCCGTCGTGCCTGGCGCTGGGTGGAATACCGAAAGCCAACGCCCTGGACCCGTCCCTTGACGTTGGCCTTCACTGCTCTCTTTTCCGCCATGGGAGTTAGCCTTCGATGCCGACCGCTTCGCTCAACTGGCGATCCAGTTCGCCGTAGTCGAAGGGCTTATAGATAACCGGAAAGGGAATGGGAAACTCCGGGCGGAGAAACCCGCTCGTGACAAAAATCTTGCGGTCCCGGCAGAACCGCTCGAGAAATCGGATCCAGTAGTCTCCGCCGAAGATTTCCATTCGGTAGTCGGTAACAATGAGATCCACGTCATAGTCGAGGAGAATCTTAATCGCGCCCACCCCATCCGAGGCGACTTCTACGGAGTATCCCTTCTTCTGAAGATAGTCCCGGAGGGTGAGGCGTATGGCGTCCTCGTCCTCAACGACAAGAACCGTGAAATCTTCACGTTTCAACTAGAACGCTCCTCTCAGACCGGACGTTTGCGCTTCTCGGCCAGCTCATCAAAGAGCTGCGGGAGCTTCTCGAGGTCCAGGGGCTTTGCAAGAAAGGCGTCCGCGCCCTCTCCCATGATGCGCTCCTGGACGTTCGGATCGTCGAGACCGGAAATCGCTACCACGATCGGCGCCGCGAGTCCCTCGTCCTCTTTGATGCTCCGGCAGAGCTTGTTGCCATCCACTCCCGGCAAGTCGATATCGAGTAGAACAATGTCCGGCTTCGCCTCCGCAAGCGATTTGCCTGCTTCGAAGCCGTCAAAGGCCTGAGATACCGAGTAATCGGGAAACCGCTTCTCCAAAAACTGCTTGATCAGGTCATTGAGGTCACGGTCGTCATCCACAATCAGTACATTCTCGATAGCGACCTGGTCTGCAAGCACCTTCTGCAGTTCCTCCGGCATTTTCATGCCCCGGGAGTGCAAAAAGCGCGCGAGCTCTTCCGCATAAACCCGGTACTGTCGCCCGGGGGTGCGAAACGCCTTGAGATGTCCATCCTTGATCCAGTTAATGGCGGTCTGGTTCACAACGCCGCAAATGTTGGCAACTTCTAAGGCTGAGAACGTTCGTTCCTTCTTATTCGTTCGTGCCACGTGCGAATCTCCTCAACTCTTTTTCTCAGTGTAATTACAAAATATACAATATGTCAACCTAATAGTGCGTCAAAGTCTATTCCCTCCAGGTGGGAACCAGAGAAACCGCGTCTCATCAACCGTTGCACGCACTTTTCCTTGCGGATACGACCGCGATCCGGCATCTTGCGCACCGCCCGCTCCGCGGCCTCTCGCCAGCAATCGGGATACTCCTTCTCGAGCTCCTCCAACACCCGAAGCGCAATCCCTTCCGGCACCCCGCGTTCCAGCAACGTTGCCCTCGCCTTCGCCGGACCAAGGGGGGTTCGACGCAGGCGCACCCGCAGCCACTCCTCGGCGTAGCGATGCTCGTCGAGCTCGTTTCTCTCCTCGAGCTGCGCCACGACGTCGGTGATAACTTCCCGAGGGAAACCCCGCTTGTGAAGCTTTTGCTCGATTTCGAGGCCCGTATGCTCCCGACGAGCGAGAAAGGAGAGCGCCTTCTCCCGGGCGATTTGAAGCTGACTGCGGTAGGAGCGCGAGGCGAGCTCAGCCTGCTCCTCGCCAGTAAGACGATCCCCCTCGGACAGAGAGAGCTCCTTGAAGTGAGAAGCCGATACAAAAAAAGAGGAACCATCTTCGAGCACCACACGGTGCCCGCCAACGGCTCCTCCTACTGACTCGACTTCGAGCAGATTATCGCTTGGAGAACTGGAACTTCCGTCGTGCTCCGCGTTGTCCATATTTCTTCCGCTCAACCATCCGAGAATCCCGGGTTAGAAAGCCGTTCTTCTTCAGCACCGGCTGATTATCCTCGTCCTGGTTTATCAGTGCCCGAGAGAGACCGAGCAGAATCGCTCCAGCCTGGCCGGACTTTCCGCCGCCGTCCACCCGGCAGACCACGTCGAAACTGCTCATCGTGTCGGTAACGTCCAGAGGTTGCTGAACGACAATGACGTGTTCCTTACTACCGAAGTAGGTGTTTACGTCCTGACCGTTAATGGTGAAGCTCCCCGTTCCGGGGCGAAGATAGACCCGGGCCCGGGAGGTTTTTCGTCGACCCGTACCGTTCCACTGTTCGACTGCCACTACTGCTGCTCCTTACTCTACGCTAATGCTCTCGGGCTTCTGCGCCGCGTGCGGATGCTCTGCGCCGCCGTACACCTTCAGATTCGTGAACAGCTTGCGCCCAAGACGATTCTTCGGGAGCATCCCCTTCACCGCCTGTTCCATCGGAGCTTCCGGTCGTCGGCTGATGAGCTTCTGAAAAGACTCCGCCTTGAGGGAGCCAATGTATCCGCTGTGGCGGTAATACATCTTCTGCCACCGTTTGGCACCGGTTACCCGGACCTTGTCGGCGTTGACAATGATGACGTAGTCGCCGATTTCCTGATTCGGAGCGTACTCCGGCTTGTGCTTTCCCCGAAGAAGGGTGGCTGCCTTGGTGGCGACCCGTCCAAGGACCTGGTCCTGAGCGTCAATGACGTACCACTTGCGCTCAACATCTTTCGGATTTACGAATATCGTTTTCATGGTAACCTGTTCCCCAAGAGTAGGGGCGAATAGTCTCACGAGAAGCACAAAATGTCAATAGACGCGCACCATGCCCCGGGTGAGAGCTACTCTTCCTTCTTCTCCTCGTTTGAAGCCTGCGCCTCCGCGGCCGCAGCTTTCGCCTCTTCTTCTTCCTCTTTCTTTGCCTCGATCTTGTCCTTGATGTCCGCAATACCGATAAAGACCGCGATCAAGCCGATAAAGACAGCAAGAATCGGAATCCCGCCCTGGAGAAAGAGCAGAACCTCATCCCACCACTGCAGGGACCAGGCGACGGGAAGTACAGAGTAGATGGCAAAAAGAACAAAGACTATTCCAACTAGTAGCGCTGTCATTTCGTTTCCTCCGCGTAAAGCGTCTTCAGTTGCATAAAAGCTGCAAACACAATAGCAAAATTCCTGAAAGTGTCAACTCACAACGGCCCGCTAAAACCCCCTCTTACGCCGGAGGACCACCAGAAAAGCCGCTCCGAGAAGCAGGGGCCAAAGCACCACGAGGACGAGCCGAAAGAGCGGGACTCCCCAGAGCGCCGCCTCGGGAAGAGTAACCATTCCGAAAGCCTCGAGGGTCTCGAAGACTAGGTCGGCGTACCGAACTATGACCGCGATAATCACCAGGAGCCACGCGGTATCCCTCGTGTGAGCCCAGAGGGTTACCGCCAGAAACGTGGCGACACCACCGGCGATCAACTCCGCAAGCCGTAGTATCGTTTCCTCTTGCACCAGTTCTTCCCCCTAAAGAGTACTATGAACTCCCTCCCAGAGGCTACGCTCATGGGAGGTGATAATCCTCGGGCACACCATCGGCTGCAGCGGGTCCCGCGGGATCAGTATACCGCGCTCCTGCAGAACACGGCGCAGGGTATCGTACTCCGTCGGGGGGCGCGTGTAGCGGAAGTAGATTCCCCGCCGCTCCCAGACCCCCGCTTCCGCCAAGGGGTGCCGCCATCCGTCCCGCTCCTGCCTCGTGAGTTTCCGGGGCACAGGCTCGCCGGCGTATGCCGAGGCAAGTAGGTGGAGCGACTTGGTCACCCCCGCGAGAAAGACCGGGGAGATGAAGCGGGCATGAACGCCGGGCTCCGGGGAAGCTTTTCCCGAGCTCGGTGGCTCCTCATTCCGGGCCGCTTTCGCCACAACCGAGGCCGCCGTCGCGGCGGCCTCGCCCATACCCGCGGACTCCACCCCCGCCGGGTTCGGCCCCGGAGCCGCCGCCGCCCTCGAGGCGTTCTCGGCTACCCGGGCGTTGGTTTCACGATCCGGTCGCCCGCCGGCTCCATCACGATCGGGCAGCTCACCCTGCCAGTGCGAGGTGCCGCAGAAGAGAAGCAACGACGGTTCGAGAGGAAAGGAGGGTACCAGCAGAAATCGCTCCGCCGGTGGTTGGGGCCAGCTCTTGGGTGGCCGGTCGCCGCTCCCGCCGGGAAGCTCTCTCTCAAAGGGGCGCCAGATCGGCGTGTGCGATAGAAGGAGGGCGGGCAGCTCCGCGGCGTAGACCGGAACTACCCATCGCACCGAGGGAAAGAGGCGGCGCACCGCCTGCCGCAGCTTGCCCTCCTCCTTACCCGGGGCGGGGACGAGGGGACCCGCGGAGAGGCGGTTCCGTACCGCCTGCGTGACTCCTTTCGGATTGTGACCGAGAACGGCGGCGCCTCCGCCGAGAACACAGTCGAGATAGCGCTCGCCCTCCGGGGTGTAGAGGTGATACTCCCGAGCCCGGGAGAAACGTAAGGAGTCGGGGTAGCCGCCGTCAGGGGAAAAGCTCTTGAGGAGAGTGGACTCGGATTCTCTCTCGGTACCGGAGGCCTCCGAGCTGCGATCGCGTTTGCTCATCTCTACTCTCCCGCCACCCGGTCCAGGGGTGTGTACTTTGGCAGGAACTGGCCGTTCATACCGCTCTCGAAGTGCACCAGCACGATAACCTCCCGGCCGTTGTACCACTTCTTGGTTATGTAACCACGACCGTACTCATCGTGAAAGACCGCCGTTCCGACGTCGAGCTCCGGAAACTCCTCCTCCGGGGGGATCGCCCCGGCGCCGTTACCGCCAAAGCCGCGCCGACCGTAGGTCAAGCCCGCGGGGTTCCAGCTCGAACGGCCGTAGCCCCGATCCTCCCTTTCTATGAGCTCTTCGGGAATCTCACTCAAGAAGCGAGAGGGAAGGAAATCGAGGAGCCGGCCGTGGAGTCTGCGGTAACGACAGGTAGTGAGATAGAGCTCGTTCTCCGCCCGAGTGCAGGCGACGTAAAAGAGCCGTCGCTCCTCCTCGAGCTCCTCCGGGTCCTCGCCGTCCCGGGGAAAGATGCCGTCCTCCAGGCCGGTAATGATCACCTGGTCGAACTCGAGCCCCTTGGTGTTGTGCATGGTAATGAGAATGACCCGGGCGTTCGGGTCCTCCCCCTGCTCTCGCTGGCTGTCGAGCTCCACGGCTTCTAGAAACTCGATAAGCCCGTTCATGCTCCCCTGGTAGAGACTCGCGGCGTTGACCAGCTCCTCCAGGTTCTGCAGCTTCTGACTTCCTGCGACCTCGTCCTGCTCCTCGTGGTATCCCTTGAGGCCGGAGTCGGTGATTACCCGTTCGGTAAAGTGGGAGAGATCCTTCCCCTCCAGGGCCGCCGAGAGCTCTTCGAGGGTCGTGAGGAATCCCTTGAGGGAACCCCTCGCCTTGGCGGAGAGATCACGCAGGGCAAACTCCGCGCCCTTCGCCAGATCGCCTCCGGCGGCATCGGCTCGGGCGAGAATCTTGTCGACGCTTGCCGGACCGATTCCCCGGGAGGGCTTGTTTACGATGCGCCGAAAACTCACTTCATCCTTCCGATTGGCGAAGAACTTCAGAAAGGCGATGGCGTCCTTTACCTCCTCCCGCTCGTAGAAACGCACGGTCCCGATGATCTTGTAGGAGATACCCGCCCGCAGGAGCGCCGTTTCGAACAACCGGGACTGAGCGTTGGTACGGTAGAGAACGGCGATCTCCCCTTCTCGTCCCTCCCGTTCCGCCGAGCGGACCCGGTCGAGGACGAACGCCACCTCTTCGTCATGGTCGTTGAGAAAGAGAAGCTTCGGCCTGCTGCCGCCCTCCTTGTCGGTAAAGAGCTTCTTGCCGAGGCGCCCTTCGTTTCGCTCAACCACCGCCGAGGCGAGCTCGAGAATCGGCTCGGTGGAGCGGTAGTTCTGCTCCAAGCGGACTACCTTGGTGTCGGGAAAGCTCTCGGGAAAGGTGAGAATGTTACGCACCTCCGCACCCCGGAAGCGATAGATCGACTGGTCGTCATCGCCGACGACGCAGACAAAAGAGTCCGGTCCCGCCATGAGCTGCAGGAGCTGAAACTGGGCAATGTTGGAGTCCTGATACTCGTCCACGAGAATGTAGCGAAAACGGTCCTGCATGCGCCGGCGAACCTCCTCGCTGGTTCGCAGAAGCTCCACGGGTCGGAGGATGAGATCGCCGAAGTCGGCGTTGCCGATCTCTCGGAGTCGCTGCTGGTAGCGCCCGTAAAAGCGGGCGAACTCGGGATCGTGGGAGATTAGCGAAAGGTCGTCCCGCGGAGAGAGGGCGTAGTCCTTCGCCCGGCTAATGCGGTGCGCCAGGCCGTTGAGGACGTTCCTGTTGTGCTCCGGAAAGAGTGCTTTCAGCAAGGTCACCATGTCATCGTCGTCGTAAATGCTAAAGCCCGAGGGCATGTCGAGGAGGTGGCTGTTGCGTCGAAGCATCCAGGCGCCAAAGCTGTGAAAGGTGCGAATCATCGAGCTATGCGCCTGGGGCGCGAGAAGAGAGGCGCGCTCCCGCATCTCCCCGGCGGCCTTGTTGGTAAAGGTGACGGCGAGAATGGAACGAGGGTCCACACCGAGCTGCTCTATGAGATAGGCGATCTTGACCGTGATCACCCTGGTCTTTCCGGAGCCCGCACCGGCGAGAATAAGAAGCGGCGACTCCTGATAGAGCACCGCCTCCCGCTGCTGAGGGTTGAGGGAAGCTATCGCCTCCTGTAGCTCACGATACATCGTTGGGGAATTGTAGAAGAAAGGAGCTGCCGCTTCAATTGGAGTCGCAGGAGCAGCGACGAACTCCCGTGGTCGAAGAGGCGTCCGCTCACTTGCGATGAACGGCCCTGACGGGATACGCTGCTACTCCTACATGAAGAAGCGTCTCTCGATTTCGACGGAAATCTCCGCAATTGTATGTCTCCTCTGGTCTTTCGCCATCCCCCTTTCAACTTTTGCGCAACGGCAGTCGGACGAGCCGCTGCAGCTGCGGATCGCCACCGCCGAGAGCGAGCAGGTCTCCGCGCCGGCAACCTACGGCGCTCGGATTCGCCCGGGAGAGGAGTACAGTGTGGGCGCGCCGATTAGCGGCTTTCTGGAAAGCGTAGCACCCCGGATCGGTGACACGGTGCGGGTTGGGGAAGAGATCGCCACGATTCAGCGGAGCAGTCCTGGAGAGGAGTTTCGCCCTGCGACGGTGCAGGCGCGTTTTTCCGGAACCGTAGTCTCCCTGCAGGTACGTCCGGGGGAGTACGTCGGCTCCGGGCAGGAGCTCCTCCGCCTCGCGGATACCGGGAGCAGGAGGCTCCTGGTGCGGGTGAGCGATCGGGATATCGCTGACATCAACGAAGGAGACCGCTCGGCGGTGGTGGTGCCCTCAACCGGGGAGGAGATCGCCGGTGCGGTTTCCCGGGTATACCCGGAGGCGGACTTCGAGCGGGGTCTCTTTACCGTGGAGGTGGATCTCGCCGGAAACGGGAGAAGGATCGGCGCCTACGCCGAGGTGACTTTTCGGGTGCGCCCCTTTACCGGAGTGCTTGTACCGGCGACGGCGGTGACCGAGCGGGAGGGCGGCGCCTTTCTCTACGCCGTGGAGGACGGCGTGGCGCGGCGGCGGCAGGTTACCGTTGCGGGGGAGTACGGGGAGCGGATAGCTCTCTCCGGTGGTCTCGAGCCCGGCGAAGAGTACGTGGCATCCCAAGTTCCGGGGCTGCGGGACGGGCGTGCGGTTACCCCCGACCCCGACAGGGGAGGCTCACGCCCCAATGGATAAGGGTCTCTTTTCCCGACACCGGGGCATTCTTATTGTCGCCGTAGCCGGGGTGGTGGCGGGGCTCTTTCTACTCGCTCAGATACCGGTGACGCTCTACCCGAATACGACGAAAGCTCGAATCGCCGTGGGCCTCTCCTACCCCGGATACACGCCCCAGGACTTTCGGGAGCAGTACGGAGAGCAGATCGAGTCGCGCCTCTCCTCTCTCGAAGGTGTGGAGCAGGTCGAAGGGCGGTACCAGACCAATCGGGTCTTCTACACCGTCGAGTTCGACTGGGAGACGGACTCCGAGGAGGCGAGGCGAGACGTGGAAGGCGCTATGAGCGAGACCCGCTCCATTCTTCCCTCGGAGTTGGACGACTACTGGGTCTCCACTTTCGGGTCCGAGGAGACCGGCTACCTCGCCGTGGCGTCCCACTCATCGGAGCTCTCCTCCCAGGAGCTCTACGAGCTCATTGAGCCGGTATTAGCGCCGAGGTTGAGCGCGGTGGAGGATGCGGAGTCCGCGGATATCATCAGAGTCACCGAGCTGCGGGCGAGCATCGAATTCGAACCTCAGGCTCTGGCGGCCCAGGGTCTCCATCTCTCGGACGTAATACGGGCGGTGGAATCGGGGCACCAGGCTATCCCTCTCGGAAGCATCAGAGAGGAAGGAGAGTCGGTAAACGTCCGAATCACCAGAGGGGTCCCGACGATCTACGACGTCGGGAAGATTCCCGTCTCCTCCGATGCGGAAAGCGCCATCGTTGTCGATGACGTTGCGGATGTCTCGATCAACCTGGAGTTGCCGCGCCGTCTTTTTCGGGCGAACGGCGAACGCGCCGTCCTGCTCGTTGTTACGCCACGGCAGGGGGGCAACGTCAACCAGATGGTAGATGATGTTCGGGAAGTGATGGAGGAGGCGAGCTTTCCGGAGCACGTATCCTTCGAGTTTCTCATTGATCCCTCGGAGTTTATCGACAACGCGATTCGGGGGGTAATCCAATCCGCCATCCTGGGTGCGCTCTTTGCCCTTCTTGCGATTGTCATTTTCTTGGGGGAGGCACGGAACGTCTTCGTCATTTTTCTTTCCATACCGCTCTCGATCGTCCTCTCCTTTATCCTGATGTACCTCTTCGACATCTCCATTAACCTGATCTCCCTAGGGGGGATGACCCTCTCGGTGGGCATGATTATCGACGCCACGGTGGTCGTTATGGAGAACATCCACCGCCACCGCCGGGAGTCCCGGCCCCGAAGCACCGCGGAGTACCGGGTTGTCATTAACACGGCCGTTCGGGAGGTTCGAGGAGCGATAACCGGGGCGGTCATTACGAGCGTCCTCGTCTTTCTACCCCTCTCATTCACCTCTCCCCTGACTAACGCGATCCTCGGCAATCTGGCTCGGACGGTAATCTTCGCCCTCCTCTGGTCTCTGGCGGTGGCCCTGACGGTGGTGCCGGTCGCCGCCTATTACCTCTTTCGAGGGGAGTTGGGAAAGGAAGAATCGGGCGCCGGCAGCGCGGTCTTGCGCCTCTCGGAGCGCACGCTCGGCGCCATTCGCGGACTCTACTTGCGCGTCTTGAGCTGGCTGTTGGGCCGGGCGCGCCGGGTATGGGCGTTTCTACTCCTTTCGCTAGCCGCCCTCGCCGCTCTCGCTTACTTCGTTCTACCGGGCATACCCCAGGAGATCCTCGCCACTCCGGAAGCGGACCGCGTGCAGCTCTTCCTACGAAACAGCGAGAGCGCGGACCAGGAGGAGATGCTCTACGTTTCGGAACCTCTGGTGGAGCAGATCCGCACGGAGTTCCCGGAGTCGATTCGCAACACCTTTACCCAGGTCTTCGGCGAAAACCGGGCGGTACTCATTATCACTGCCACCTCCCCGAAGGAGGCGGAAGACATCGCCTCCTACATGCAGGAGAACTTCCAGAGTGATGATGTTTGGCAGTTCGAGGTCTCCTCCTGGGATCCCGCGCAGCTCCCGCTGCCGAGAAGCTACGCTCTGGAAATTCGGGTACAGGGACCGGACCCGGTCACCAGCGCTCAACTCGCCGAGGATGCGGCGGCGCATCTCAGGGAGGCGGAAATCTACCCGAACATCTTTACCCGCCCCGGCGGAGGAGAGACGACGGAGCTTATTCTCACGCCCCGGAGGCAGGTACTCGACGGCTTCGAGGGCCTCAGCCTCGATAGGCTCTCCTCGAGCGCCCGAATCGCCCTCAGCGGGGGGCGTTCGATCGAAATGCCGCATCAGGGGCGGGATGTGGAGATCGAGATGTTTCTCTCACGGGATGAGCTCGAGCGTCTCGGGGGGATCGAGAACATGCTCGTTCCCTACAGAGGCGGCGCTATACCGCTGCGCCACTTCTTTGACAGCCGCGAGGAGCGAGGGCTCGAGGAGATTGCCACGGTGGACGGGGAGCTCCAGTTTCAGATTGTCGGCTTTCAGTGGAGGAGCTCTCCTACCTTGGAAATGGCCTCCCTCGGCGAGGAGGCGATGGCGATTCTCGACGAGCGGATGGAGCTTCCCGACGGATACACCCTCCTTGCGCAGGACACCCAGAAAGAGGTGACCGCGGCGATCGAGTCGCTCATTCTCGCCCTCCTGGCGAGCGTGATCCTCATCTTTCTCGCCCTCGGCGTCCAGTTCAACTCGATTCGGATTCCGCTGGTAATTCTGGTCACTATACCCCTCGGCTTTATCGGTGTAATCGGGAGTCTCCACCTCATGGACTCGACGATCTCTCTCAACTCAATGCTCGGCACGATCCTGTTAGGCGGAATTGTCGTGAACAACGCCATCCTGCTCATAGACTTCTACTTTCAACACCGTTCCGGTTTCGAAACGACCCGGGAGGCTCTCATGCACGCCGCCCGGCTCCGATTTGCCCCGATTCTGATCACTATGGCCACCACGGTTCTCGGCATGGTCCCCATTGCTCTCGCCCTCACCGAGGGGACGAAGGTGCTCCAACCTCTGGGCATCGCGGTGGCCGGCGGACTCCTGGTCTCGACGCTCTTCACCCTCTTTATGATCCCGGGAATTCTGATGCTTATGCATCCGGAGAAGGTGCCGGAAGGGGGGTACCATAGATGATTCGGTCTCTGCTGTTCGGTCTGCTCGTCTCGGGCGCCCTCGTGGTCGGGACGGGGGCCGGGTTCGCGCAGGATGGGGGGCCGGGCTCGGGAGTTGAGTCTACGGGCTCGGGGATTGGGGGTATCACGGGCTCGGAGAGTCGGACTCACGGCCCCCTCGCCCTAACCCCCACCGAAGCCGTGGAACTCGCCCTAACCGAAAGCGGTGCTGTTCGAAACGCCCGAATAGATCTCTCCCTCGCCCGGAAGAGCGATGATAACAGCTGGAACCGCTTTCTGCCGGATCTCGATCTCTCCGGAGGCTCCTCATACTCCCTCGCCGAGGAGGCGCGGAACCGGTTGAGTCTCTCGAGCCAGCTCAGCGGGCGGCTTACTCTGTCGGGAGCCGCTCTCAGGGACGGAGAGCGGCGGGAGCAGGAGGTGCGCGTTTCGAGCCTCGCCCTAGAGCGGGAGGAGTGGGATCTCCGGCGGGAGGTGTTGTTGAGCTACTTCTCCCTGGTAAGCCAAGAAGCGAGCGTGGAGCTCCAGGAGCAGCGCGTCGCCGCGGCCCGGAGCCGCCTGGAGCAGACCCGCACGCGCTTCGAGAACGGGGTGGTCTCGGAGTACGCTTTCTTAGAGGCGCGGCTCTCCTATCAAAACTCTCTACCGGAGCTCACCGGAGCGGAACAGCGGCTGAGCAGGGCCCAAAGAGAGTTCAAGGAGCTCCTGGGAGTCCGGGAGAGCCGGGAGATCGAGCTGGTGACGGAGATTCCCTACCTGAGTCTCGAGCCCGGCGCCTCGACCCTACTGGATCGCCACGGGGCGGGGGCGCCTTCGGTTCGAGCGGCGCAGCTGAGTCGGAGCGGTGCCATGCTCGAGGCTCGGGGCGATCGGCGCGCCCTCCTTCCTTCCCTCTCCGCATCCGCCTCGGTGGGATACGGTGCGGATGAGCCGTTCGAGCAGTGGCGCCGAACCGGGTCGGCCTCGCTCTCCCTCTCGTTGCCGATCGACCCCTTCGTCCCGGGCTCCGAGGGCGATGTGGGTCGGGCGGCGAGCGCCCTGGCTGTCGACCAAGCGGATAGCCGTCTCGAGACGGCCCGGAAGGAGCTCGCCACCAGCCTTCGGAACGCGGTTGACGGGGCACGGTTGACGGCCGAGCAGATTGCGGTGGTGGAGGAGAACGCGAGGCTCGCGGAGCGCGTCTACGAGATTGCCCAACGGCGCTTCGAGGCGGGCGCGATCGAGGCGCTGGAGCTCCAGAATACGGAGGTGGAACGCACCCGAGCCCGGGTGGCGGTTATCGAGCAGCGCCTTGCTCACGTGGAGGCGTTGATCGAGGTGGAGTATTTGCTGGGAGTCGTCCTCCCGGACCTTCCGTGGTAA
>JBKHED010000051.1:0-19060 GCA_046540995.1 Spirochaetaceae bacterium
TGCTTCAGATAGCGAGCCTGATATCGAGCGCCACATAACATGGCGCATACACCAGACGCCTTCTTGGAGCTTAATCGAGGGACGAAGCAGTGCGGAAGAAGTCGCTTGATACTCCGTTGTAAGCGGCAGTAGCCTATATTCATGAACAACGGAATTAATCAATCGATCCCCAACGTGACCTTCAATAACGGACTCTCCATGCCGATGTTCGGTCTCGGCACCTTCAAGACACCCCCGGGGGAGAGCACCGAAAACTCCGTCCGCTGGGCTCTGGAGGCGGGGTATCGAAAAATAGATACCGCGAGCTTCTACGATAATGAGGAGGGTGTTGGCAAGGGAATCAAGGCGTCCGGCGTCTCCAGGGATGAGATCTTTGTCACCACCAAGATCTGGACCAGCGAGATGGGTTTTGAGAACACCCTCGACGCCTTCGATCGGAGTCGCAAGAAGCTCGACGTTGATATCCTCGACCTCTATCTCATTCACTGGCCGATAAAGGAAACGCTCTTTGAGACCTGGAAGGCGATGGAAAAGCTCTACGCCGAGGGTAAGGTCCGAGCGATCGGCCTCTCCAACTTCGAGCCCCATCACATCGACAGGTTGAAGAAAGAAGCGGAAGTCCAGCCCGTTCTCAACCAGGTGGAGCTCCACCCCTATCTCAATCAGGCCGCCGTGCGGGAGTACTGCAATGAGAACGATATTGTCGCGGAGGCGTGGAGCCCCATTGCGAAGGGGAAGGTCCTCGGAGACCCGGTGATTACCGAGATCGCCGAGGCCCACGGAAAGTCGCCGGTCCACGTCACCCTCCGCTGGGAGCATCAGCACGGGGTAGTAGTGATTCCGAAATCCGTGCACAAGGAGCGAATCGAGGAAAATATGAAGATCTTCGATTTCGAGCTCTCTCAGGATGAGATGCGCAAGATGGATCAGCTCGACAACGATGGTCGGCTGGGTCCTCACCCGGATGAGAAGGGGGGTTGGAGATAGTCCATGCGAAAGAACAAGATCGCAATTATCGGCGCCGGCTCCGTCGGGGCCACGATCGCCTACAACATATCGATCCGAGGGCTCGCCAACGAAATGGTGCTGGTGGACCTCAACACCGAAAAGGCGGAGGCAGAGGTCCTCGACATCACCCAGGGCATGTCTCTGAGCAACAGCAGCAGCATCTACGCTGCGGACTACGACGCCTGCAGCGATGCGGAGCTCGCCATTATTACCGCCGGAGCGAAGCAGCGCCCCGACGAGAGCCGTGTCGAGCTCATGGATCGCAACGTGGGCATTATGAAATCCATGGTTCGCTCACTCATGGAGTCCGGCTTTCGCGGGGTTGTTCTCGTGGTGACCAATCCCGTGGACGTACTCACCTACGTCGCCTACCGGGAGAGCGGGCTCCCCTCTCGTCAGGTTATCGGCTCCGGTACGGTCCTCGACTCCGCTCGGCTGCGCACCTTCCTCGCCCGCCGCTGCAACATCAATCCGCAGAACGTACACGGCTACGTGATCGGCGAGCACGGGGACACCTCCTTCCCCGCCTGGTCCAACGCCAGCTTCGGCGGCGTACGGGCGGACGACTTCTGCGAGATCTGTGCCGGCGGCTGCTCCGATGAAGAGCTCCGGGAGGAGGCGACCAAGTACGTTCGAGAGGCGGCGCAGACCATAATCCAGGCGAAGGGATCGACCTTCTACGCCGTGGCCCAGGCGGTGGCGACGATCACCCAGGCGGTGCTCCGGGATGAGCGACGCATTCTACCCATAACCGCGGTTGCCAAAGAGTTCGACGGATTTCGGGAAACCGCTTTCAGCTATCCCCGGATTGTCGGCAAGGAAGGGGTGGCCCAGGAGCTCCACTACGAGCTCGCCGAGGACGAGACGAGGATGCTCCACCATTCGATTCAGTTCATTACGGACAACATCGAAAACGCCGGCTACTAACTCTCCTTGAGCGGGAGGTTCTCGTTCAAGAGCCTGATATTCTCCTCTTCGTAGCTGTTAATGCGATCTATGTTTGCCTGAAAGATTGTCTGCATTCGCTCATCCAAAAAGTAGTGGTGGCTGTAGTTCGCCACCGCACGAAACCCGCGACGGATCTTGTGAGATGAGCCCATCCCCGGATCGAAGCGCCGCACCCCGTGATCGATCGCCCACTGAATCGGCTCATAGTAACAGGCGTTGAAGTGGAGGTTGTCCCGGTACTCCCGGGTGCCCCAGTACCTGCCCAGCATCATTTCATCTTTAACCAGCAGCAAGGCGAGGGCGATCGGCTCCTCTTCCACCGGTACGCCGGCGGGTTGGGCGGCCACCATCGCTATCCGGTGGCGAAAACGCTCCTCCAGGAGATCGAAGAAGCGGCTGGTGAGAAAGCGGGCGGCCCAGGGACCGAACTGATCGTTCGTGAGGTGGTAGTACTCCGCCATAAGAGGAAAGAAGGAGGCGGGAACCTCCTCCCCCCGGAGGATCCGAACCTCCAGATGCTGCTCCCCCATGGAGCTCCGCTCCCTCCGGATATTACGGCGCTGGTTCTTTCGAAATCGTTTGAGGTAGTCGTCGAAGCCGGAGAACCCTTCGTTCTCCCAGAGAAACCCCTGGTGCTCCCACTCGATAAAGCCGTAGTCCTTCAGTGGTTGTCGAAAGGAGGGCTCGACGTAGTTGAACTGTACCGCCCTGCACCCCTCCTTTCGGGCGAAGCCGAAGATCTCATTCAGCATGGAGGAGGTTATCTCTTCCCGGGATTCCTCCGGATCGATAAGAAAGCTGTATCCCGTGGAAGGGGTGGCGGGGCTCATGCCGACGAGTTTCGGGTAGTAGGGCACGCCGATCTGCTCCGCCACGTCCGCCAGAGCAAAGTCGAAGACAAACTCCCCCATACTCTGGTTGCGCACATAAAGCGGCGTCGCTCCCACGAGCGTCTCACCGCGGTAGCAGGTAAGATGCGTCGGGTTCCAGCCGTGGCGAGGCGTTATGGAACCGGACTCCTCCAGGGCTCGGAGCCACTCCCACTCCATGAGGGGCGTTGGAAGCAGTGTCGCGAGCCGATCCCACGCATCCTTCGGGATCTCCGCCATGGAGTCGTGCCAGTGGAAGGTCAACATACGGTGGGGAATATACTCACTGCTCCTGGACGCCGGGTAGCGCCGTTAGCCCGGAGGCCACTGGAGCTGACGACCTCCAATAATGTGAGCGTGGACGTACTCCACGCTCTGCTGGGCGTGCTTACCGCTATTTATGACGACTCGGTAGCCCTCTTCTTCCAGACCGAGTTTCTCGGCACACTTTGAGATCCCCTGCACAAAGCGGCCGAGCTCCTCCGCTTCGAGCTCCTTGGCGTCGATGAGACTGGTGAACTTCTTCTTCGGTAGTACCAGGACGTGGACCGGCGCCTGGGGATTAATGTCCTTAAAGGCGGCAACGTGGTCGTCCTCGTAGACAAACTCACTCTCGATTTCTCCCGCAAGTATCTTGTCGAAAATCGTCTCCATGCGACTAATCTACCACATTCGGGTCCCTGCGGTTAATGAGTTCCTCATACACCTTCTGGGTGATCGGATAGCCCAGGAGCACCAGAATCGCCGCGAAGAAGAAGACCCCCGGGATCGGACCGACGAGAAGGCGTATCACGAAGACCGCCTCCTCGCTCTGGGTCGCCGCCCCCTGCCGGTAGCCCGCCAGGCTCAAGAGCAGCCCGTTCAGTCCGATGCCCAGGGCTTGGCCGATCTTGCTCATAAACGTCCAGAGGCCGTAGAAGACCCCCTCCCGACGCTTGCCGTTCTTAATCGCGTCGTACTCCACTACGTCGGGGATCATCGCGAAGGGCATCACGTAGTGCGTGGCGAAACCCGCTCCTGCCACACCCATGAGAACGTAGGAGAACTCGATCGGCATTCGGTGACCGAGAAAGAAAAAGACGATAACCGCCACCCCAAAGATGAGCATGCCGCTGTTGTAGCTGATCTTCTTTCCGATCCGCCGTGAAATGAGCACCCAGACCGGGATACAGAGGATCGCCGCCGCTAAGAGAATCGGCAGGGCGACCTGAAATCCCTCCTGGGAGCCGAAAATCACGGCAAAGTAGTAGAGCAGGGAGGCCTGAAGAATGTTTATCCCGGTTACGTGGAGGGACCAGGGGAAAAGGATCGTGCGAAAGGGGTGGAGCCCGAGAACCTCCCGGTAGGAGTGGAATACATTCTCTGGAACGCTCGTGGTCTGCTGGTACCGCTCCCGGACGACGATTACGGTAATGAGCCCGGAGAGGAGCATCACCGTTCCCATTGCGAGCGCCATTACGCTCCACCCCCGGGGATCCTGGTTGCTCGTGCCGAAGATCCCCACCAGGGGGAGCACCGCGCCGGCTCCGATAAAGGTTCCAACCACCGCAAAGCTCATCCGGTAACCGTTGAGAGTCGTGCGCTCATGGAAGTCTTTCGTGAGCTCCGGGGTGAGCGCCCCGTAAGGGATATTAACCAAGGTCCAGGCGGTGTTCACCAGGCAGTAGGCGACCACTACGTAGACGAACTTCCAGATACCCGGCAGTTGAGGCACCGAGAATGTGACCACCATGAGAAGAAGCAGGGCGATAGAGCCCCAGAGCATGTAGGGTCTGCGGCGTCCGAGGCGGGTGTGGGTGCGGTCGGAAATATAGCCTACCAGAGGATCGCTCACGGCGTCCCAGATCTTCCCAATCATCAGGGCAATGCCGGCCAGACTCGCGGTGAGACCGGCGACCTCGGTGAGATAGAAGAGGAGGTAGAAGCCCATTATGGTGAAAAAGAGGTTCCCCCCGAGGTCTCCCACGCCGAAGCCGAGCTTGGTGCCGAGGCTGAGCTTTTCGCCTTTCTCCGTCATACGCAACCTCCTCGCAAAAGGGACGACACCGGGCGCCCGCCGTTATCCGCGGTGCTGCCTGAACTGGTACCGGGCGCCCTGGGAGCGGCACTCGGTGCAGCCGAGGACATGGACGTGCTTTCGATCCTTTCGCATGAACATTCGGGCTATGACGTAACCGGAGTCGGGGATCTCGTTCTGGCAGACCGGGCAGATTCGCCGGTGGTCGCGGTTCGGGGGATAGCAGTAGGGGCAGCCGTACATGTGCACCATGGCGTCCTCGATCCGCCGGCTGCCGAAGCTCCCTGCCTCGGGGTCCATCGCCCTCTTTCCGTCACCTGAGAATACGGTGGTCTTGACCCGCTCCCCGGGGCCGAGCATGGTACTGCAAATGGGGCACGGCTTCATGAGCTGGAGCTGGTCCCTGCTCTTCCGGGCCATCGCGTTGGCCAGGGAGGAGTAGTCGCTCTTGCGAAGCTTTATCATTGTGGTTAGCAGCCCGATAATAATGAGCAGCAGGGCCAGTAGGAGCCAGATGTCGATATCACCCTCCTAGACGGTAGTACTCACCTTGAGAGTAGCCGTTGGCAAGCCCCTTTGCAACGCAGATGAAGAAGGAAAAAGCCGCCGGCGGGGCGGCCCTATACATGGTGGGAACACCGATCGGAAACCTCGAAGACATCACCCGCCGGGCGGAGCGGGTGCTCACGGAGGTGAGTCTCTGCGCCTGCGAGGACACCCGACAGAGCAGGAAGCTTCTCAACCACATTGGCGCAACCCCGAAACTCATAAGCTGCCGCTCCCAGAACGAGGAAGCGTGCGCCGCTCCGGTAATCGAGGCCCTCACGGAAGGGCGTTCGGTAGCGTACCTCACCGACGCCGGGACCCCGGGAATCAGCGACCCCGGGGCTCGGCTTGTCCACCTCGTCCGGGAGGCGGGCTTTCCGGTAGTGCCTATTCCCGGCGTCTCCGCGCTTACCGCTCTCATTAGCGTGGCCGGACTGGTGGGCGGTTCCTTTAGCTTCGACGGCTTTCTCTCCCCCAAGTCGGGGCGGCGGCGGAACCGGCTGCAGGAGCTTCTCGATCGCAATGAGAGCTTCATTCTCTACGAATCCCCGCATCGACTGGTGAAACTGCTGCGGGACCTTCATGCGCTGGCGCCGAAGGCGACGGTAACCGTCGGACGGGAGCTCACCAAGCTGCACGAAGAGATAGTTCAGGGAACCCCGGCGGAGCTAATTGAAACCCTCGGCGATCGGGAACGGATCCGCGGAGAGATCTCACTGCTTGTTTCACCGCGCAAAAAGGGTTAACATATACGGTGAGCATGTCGATAAGTAGATTGAAAGGAAGGAGTACGGATGACCATTGAACGCTTAGGTCCCATCGACCCCGTTCAAAAGCCTAATCGCGTCGAAAAGAACGCCCGTCCCGAGCAGAAGCAGCAGTCGGATTCCATATCCTTTTCCGACGAAGCAAAGCTGCGCGCTGAGCTCATGAAGGCGACGGAAACCGTCAAGGCTGCCGAAGATGTCCGTATGGATCGGGTTGAAGAAGTGAAGAAGAAGCTCGAGGATCCTTCCTACATTAGCGACGAAGTGCTGGGTCGAGTAGCAGATCGAATAATGGACATGTTCGAGCTCTGATGCCGGTATGTTTCGAATTGTAAGGCCCTGGGGGCGGTGATATAATCCTATCACTGCCCCTTTTTTGTTGAAAGCAGATGTAATCAATGGATAGTTTAAAAGTCCAATTTCCTGAAACTATACTTTTTGGGTCTGAGACGCTCCAAAAACTCGGCTCCACCGTTCGACAGTACGGCGATCGGGTTCTCCTGGTGAGCGAGTCGGTGCTCCACGAGGGCAACCACATTGGCAACGCTCAAGATCTCATGGTTAGGGAAGGGATCGACGTCCTTCTCTTCGACGAGCTCATGCCCGGTTCCACCGCGGCGGCGGTGGACGAGGTACTTTCTCTCGCCAGGGCGAGCAAGGCGAAGGCGATCGTCGGCATGGGTGGCATGCGTGTGCTCTCAATGGCCAAGACCGCCGCGGCCATCGCCTCCGGAAAACACTCGGTCAACGAGTTGCTGAACGGCGGGGTGCGGTTCGAGGCCCCTCTGCCCTATGTGGAGGTCCCCTCTTCCTACCGAAACCACTTTATGCTTCGGGACGCGGTGATACTCAAAGACGGGGTGAGCAAGGATTTCCGAATTCTGAAGGTTCCGAACAGCACCACCAAGGCCGTCGTGGTAGACACCAACTTGACGCACACCCTCTCGCAGAAGTACGCCGTCTCGGCGATGATGGACACCCTCCTCGCAGCGGTGGAGGGATATCTGAGCAACGCGGCCAACGTGCTCTCGGACACCGTGCTCATTAGGGCCGTACGGCTGTTGAAAGAGGCGATTCTCGGCTCCGTTCGGAGCCCCACGGACATGCGCTACCGTCGCCGCGCCTCCGAGGCAGGGTTGCTTACGGCGATGGGGCTCTCTCAGAGTGAGCAGGGCGTGGGAGGGGCGATATCCTACGCCGTAAACAGCCGATTCGAGGTGCCCAAGTCCTGGGTTGCCACGGTGCTCCTTCCGCACGTACTGGAGACCCACGTCTCTCACCGCGCTGAGAAGCTCAGCGACATATCCGCTGCCCTGGGAGAGACGGTGGATGGCATTATGCCCGAAGAGGACGCCCAGCGATCGGTTCGGGCGGTGCGCCGAATGCTCGGTATGATAGAGCTGCCCTCGCGTCTGCGGGATCTGGATCTGTCAATGGATGACCTCGCCGAGCTCTCGGGAATCGTGGCGGATACGGATATGGCCCGAAAAGCGGCGCTCTCCTTTTCCACCGAGCGAATTGCGCAGCTTCTGAAGACCGCCTTCTAAGAGGGTGCTCTCCGGACGGGGCGGGACAATCAGAGCCGATGATAACCGTTCGAAAACTCAAGAGCCTTCCTCCGGCTACCCGAATCCGCAAAACCCTCCGCCTCATCGAGGGGTTCGAGCAGCGGCTCCGGGGGGGAGAACAGGTCGATACCACGTATCTCCTCGGGCTTCTAGAGAGCCTTCGGCAAGACCTCCGCTCCGGGGAGGCGGTTCGGGTGGCCGCGGGTGGAGAGCGGGGGAATCGGCGCGGCCGCCGGAAATCGGAGGAGGCCCTCCGGGAGGAGGCGGCGCGCCTTAGCGGGGAAGTCGGGGTGCTCCAAGGGCTTCTCAGGGAGAGCGGAGAGGGGGGCGACCTGCTGCGGTCGATCAACGCGGTGCGCCACTCCCTGCGTTCACTGCTCGCAATGGAGCCCGGAGAGTGGGACCTCTTGGAGCCGGAGGCAGCTCCCTCCGGGGAGAGGCGGCCATGGCGGCTTTTTGAGATTGCTCTCTACCTGGAAGAGATACGCTCGCCCTTTAACCTCGGCAGTATCGCCCGCTCAGCCGAGGCCTTCGGCGCCGCCGGGCTCATCCTCTCCCCGGGGGTTCCCTCCCTGGAGCATCCCCGGGCCGCTCGAGCCGCCATGGGTGCCTTTGAACGGCTTCCCCTGCTGCGATGCGGGGGGCTGTCGGTCCCGGAGGGCTGCCAGCCCCCCGGAGCTCGCACGCCGCGCTTGGTGGAGCCTCCACCGGTTTTCGCCCTGGAGTTCGGAGGAACTCCGATAGGAGAGTTCGAGTTTCCCGATCGGGGAGTCTGCCTCCTCGGCTCCGAGGAGCTCGGACTCTCACCGGCGGCGCTCACCCTGGCGGACGGATCCGCCGGCCGATGCACAATCCCGCTCTTCGGCGGCAAGGGCTCTCTCAACGTAGCTGTTGCTGCTGGGATTCTGCTCTCCCACTGGACCCGGGCGATTCTAGAACGGGAACGGGCCGGCGCGATGGATCCCCCGGGGGAGCAAAGAAAAGGCCCCGCCGACAACCGACAGGGCCTCTTTGAGCGATTAGCTGATTCGTTCCGTCACGGATTTAGGTGAATGGTGTAGCGCACCTCTCCCACTTCACTCAGTGTCGCGGAGACGCCGCAATACTTCTCCTGGGACAGTTTTACAGCCTTCTGAATCTTCGGCTCGTCGAGCTCTGATCCCCAGAACTTGTAGTCGATGTGAATCTCCCGGTACACCTTTGGGTGTTCCTCGGTGGTCTCCCCACTGATGTCGAGCTCAAAGCGGTCATAGGGCATTTGCATCTTTCCGAGGATCGCCACTACATCCATGCCGGTACATCCCGCCAGCGAAGCGAGCATAAGCGGCTTCGGCGTGGGGCCCTGGTTCTTTCCGCCTACGCTTTCATCCGCATCCACTCGAATATTGAAGCCCTGCAGCTCTATGTCGAACGACATGTCGCCGCGCCAGACCGCTTTGGTCTTGTGAGACATGCTACCTCCTCAGCGCCTTGTCGATTTCCGGTTGATTGAAGCCGACGATTATCTTACCGTGAACGTCGAGGACGGGAACCCCCATTTGCCCGGACTTCTTTACCATTTCATCGGCGCGACGCAAGTCCTTCGCAACGTTGTATTCAGTAAAGGTAACTCGGTTTTCTTTTAGGTACTTCTTCGCCTTGGTGCAGTAGGTACATGAAGGGGTCGTATAGATCTTAACCGCCATGACCATCTCCTTAACTCAGTGATTGATATCAGAAAAATACTATATAGAGATGAATCCGGTCAAGCGTACCGAAATGACACTACACAGACCGCTTTTCTCGCAGGCGGCGGGTCAGGCGGTCGAGGCCTGATCTCTGTTCCTCTGGAACTCGCTCTTATACGCCTTCCGGAGCTTTTCACGAATCAGGCTGAGCTGATCCGAGGAGGAAATGCCGAAGCTGTCGAGGACCTCGTTATCGAGGTCGCTCATTTCGACATGCTCGTCCTCGAAATGGTTTGCCAGATAGTTCGCCAGATAGACGGTATAGACGACGTCCCGGAACTCCTCCGGTGCCGCCGTAGGGGCGTGATGATACCGAATGGCGTCCACCAGCGCTTCGGGGAAGTTCCACCGTTCCGCCAGGAGGCCGCCGATCTCAGCGTGGTTTACGCCGCTCACCAGATCCTCGAGGATCTCCGGCTCAATGTCCTTGGAATGACAGAAGCTCCTGATCGTGTCGAGCATCTCGGGATTGACATGGCTCATGACGATTTTTCCCATGTCGTGGAGAACGCCGCCGACGTAGACGTCGTCGAGTATGTCCTTCTTCTTGCTAATGTTTCGAGCTAGGGTGTAGGCGTAGAATCCGGTGGTGCGGCTGTGTTCCCAGAGTGCCTGAGTGTCAGCGGAGTAGTCCTCTCCCAAGACCTCTCGGGTCCCGTAGGAGAAGAGCATGTTCCGCAAGCCTCGCAAGCCGACGAGCTTTACCGCCTCGACGATATTGTCGACCCGCTTGGGCAGCATGAACTGCGCTGAGTTGACCGTCTTCAGCAGCCCCGCGGTAAGGGAGGGGTCGGTGCTGATTGCCCGGGCGATATCGGTAATCTCGCTATCCGGGTCTTCGATCATCTTCTGGAGGCGAAGCACGCTTTCTGGAAACTTCGGCAGGGAGTCGATCTCGTGGGCGAGCTTCTCGGAAATCGCCTTGAGGCTCTCCTTCTTGACCGAGGCCATGGGAACGTTGAGGTGGGCGACGGTCTCATTGTTTCTCACTTCGATATCGAAGCGGTCCTCGTCGAGGCCGATCTTCTTGAGCATAAGGACGAGAATGACGATACCGAGGCCCGCGCCTTCTGAGTCGTCGAGGACCGTGGTCAGCGCCTCCTCCAGGGAGTTGAACGCTCTTGACCGAGCGATTCGATCGAACACCCGGATCTGTTCCTTCCGGGTCATCGGGGCGTTGTTAATGACGTAAATGTGGAGGTCCGTGCCCCGAACGTGATAGACCACCCGAACGAAGAGACCCGCTTCTTTCTGTTTCTTTAGAAAGTGGTCTATGTTGTCCAAGGTGTCCGTCTTGAAGTTGGCCATCCCCGCCTTGTAGTCGCTTTCCTTGTCGATGGAGAGTCCCTTCTCATCGAAGTAGACCCGTTTGGTGTTCGCCTTTTTGGCGTTTACAGCGAGCTCCCGGAGACAGTAGGCGAGGGCATCCTTCAGATCGTCCTGTCCCATCTCCTGCAGGAAGACCTCGAGAATCTGCTCCATGAGCAGTTCCGTCTCATGCGGCATTGTGTACGTCTTTACGGCGTACGGCTCTTGTTTGCGAGCGGCGTTTCGTACTTTCTCGAAGTCGATAGTTTTGGACATATCTCGTAGTATATGTGGAGCTGCGGGGATTATCAATCTTTACCGGGGCGCTTTGGGTTCAAAATGCCCCGGCCCTCTCCCTTAGTTAAACTCCTTAACCTGTTGCGCCATCTCACGCAACCGTTTACCGATGCGGCGCATTACCTGCTCCGCCTTCATACCCGTAAGGATATGCAATCCCTCGTCTATGGACTCCGCCACGTATATGTGGAAGGTTCCCGCATCTACCGCGTCTTGGACTTCTCGGGAGAGGATAAGGTTTTGAACGTTCGACCTCGGGATAATAACGCCCTGCTCCCCGGTGAGGCCCGAAATCTTGCAGGTGGCGTAAAACCCCTCGATTTTCTCACTGATCCCGCCCACCGGCTGCATCTGTCCCAGCTGGTTAACCGAGCCGGTCATGGCGATATCCTGCCGCACCGGGATTTCGCCGATCGCCGAGAGAAGCGCCATTGCCTCACCAGCTGAGGCGGAGTCTCCGTCTACCTCCACGTAGCTCTGCTCGAACGCTATACTGGCGTTTATGGAGAGAGGAAAGTCGTGGGCGTAGGTCGCCTGCAGAAACCCCTGGAGAATGTACATCCCCTTATCATGGATCTCCCCGGAGAGACCCGACTCTCGCTCGATATTGATAATGCCATCGTTCCCCGGAGCGACTCTGGCGGTAATTAGCATGGGACGGCCAAAGGCGTAGTAACCGCGGTCGAGAACCGAGAGACCGTTTATGCAGCCGACGCGACGTCCCTGCACCGAGAGAATCATCTCGCCTGAGGTGACCTGCTCGTCGAACTTCTCCTCCGGGAGATTGTAGAGGTGTTGCCGTTCCAGCTGGGCGCGCTCGACGGCGGCGCGGTCGATAGCCTCTTTCTTATCCTTCTTGGCCCAGTGGTTGCTTTCCCGAATGAGGTCGGCGACCATTGAGAATCGCGTGGAGAGCTTGCCCCGGAACTCGCTCAGCCGGACCCCGTACTCGAGGACCGCCGCCTTACCGTCGGTGGTCAGGGATAGAAGCTTCTCCTCCCCGCAGATCATCTCCATAAAGGCGATGTACTGCCGCGTCGTCTCCGGTGTGCGATCCATCACGGAGTCGAACTCCGCGGGGACCTTGAAGAGCTTTCCGAACTCCTCATCCTGCATGTAGAGGAAGTCGTAAATGTGCTCGCTGCCCATGATGATCACCTTCACGTCGATAGCCACGGGCTCCGGCTTCACAGCCTGTCCCGGCGGAGTAAAGGGTGAAGGGGTGTTTCGAATCTCCGTACAGCCGTCCTGCAGCGCACGCCTGAGACCGTTCCAGGCGTCCTCCTGCGAGAGAACATCCTCCGCTCGGAGCACCAGATAGCCTCCTGAGGCGTGAATGAGGCTGCCCGCTCGCAGCGTCTGGTAGCCGAGGCGTGTGTCTTGCTCTCCCCGATACTCCTGGGCCCCAAAGAGCTTCTGGTAGTCCGGGTGGCTCTCCACGATCAGAGGATTCTCCGTGGTGTTGGTGTGATCGACCACGATGTTCACCCCGTACCGTTCCAGCTGCTTCTCCGCCTCTTCGCTGGACTCCTCGTCCGCGGGCATAAAGAGATCGAGGTTTCCGAGGATATCGTCTTCCAGTTGGTTTAGCCACTCATCGGTCTTTTCCTCCGGAAAGGCGTTTCGGATCTGTTCGAGAGCCTTTTGCACCACCGGTTCCATCGTCTCGAGCTGGAGCTCGTAGAGCTTCTTCTCCACCTCCATGCGCCCCATCCGGAGCTCCTGGAAGATGCGGTCGAGTTCGTCCATAAAGTGGTAGTACTTCTCGCGGATGCGACTCCAATCCGCGGCGTGGAGCTCTCCGGTATTGACCCGCCGTTGGAGATCGTCGAAACTCGTCGCCTCGCCGTCCACCACCGGGGCGATATCGGTGTGCTCTTGCTCTTCCTCGTCGTTGACCTGAACGATTGCAAAGCCCTCGTCCTCCAGGCGCTTGTCGAACTCGGCGAGCTTCTTGTTCTCTCGCTCCTCGGTTTCAACCATGAGTTTGTCTCGCGCCTCTTTAAAGGGCTTCTGCTCGAAGAGCACCGAGCTCTCCTCCTGCAGGAGCTCCACCAGCCGCCTGAGCTGTTCGCGAAAGCCGCGTGCCTCGCCCGGCCCGAAATAGAGCGCCACGGGCTGGTCGGGCTGGAGAAAGTTGTGGACGAAGGCGATATCCCGGAGCCGCTCTTTCTCGAAAGGGAGCGCCTTCAGGAGTTTTGTTATAGTGCTCCGTTTGCCGGTACCGGGCATGCCGGTGGCAAAAACGTTGTACCCCTTGGCCCGGAGGGCTACGGCGAGCTCCAGGGCTCGAACGGCCCGGGGTTGGCCTATAATATCGAAGGGCCCGGTGAGCCGGGCCGCTTCTTCTACTTCCTCTTCGGGAATGGCGAAACGGACAGCCTCGGGAGTGAGATGGCTGCCATTATCTTCTTGCATAGTCGTATGATACCCGGATCGAAGCCGGCTGTCACCAGGGAAGCGGGGCGTAGACGTAGAGCTCCTCTCCCCTTCGTACCGCCGCACCCCCTTTGAGGAGCACCGTCACCGGAGCCGCCAGGGAGTCGCTCGCCAGCTCAACCTCGAAGTGGTCCCCGAAAAAGATGACTGATCGCGCCGCTTTCGATATACTCATGGTAACTCCTCTTATGTTTCCACCCTCCTGGGGGTGCAAATCTGCTGGGATGGGTTGAGCGCATAATTTCTTAGTAAATTAGTCAATTTTATGACCGCACTTAGGACCTTTTTCCCCCTTGTTCCGAATCGCCTACGCTCTCATCCCCTGACACCCGTTACTCTTTAGCGTAACAGTGGTTCATGAGGTTGATATGACGTCTATCAGTCACTACACTAGGGAGCGGCAATGAATACGGAAGAACGAATCTACCAGGAGGCGCTGCAGGTCGCCACGATGTATTACTACCAGGGGATGACGACCGAGGCGATCGCCCGAGAGATGCAGTTCTCCCGACCCAAAGTTTCTCGCTTGCTCAACCACGCCCGCCAAACCGGCATGGTGGAAATCCGAATCGTCAACGTTCAGAACTCCCTCGGCCCCCTGGAACAAGCGATTAAGGAACGCTTTGACTTGGACTCGGTCCATATCGTCGCGGTCCCTGAGCTCATGGGCGAGGTTGCCTGGCTCGAGCGGGTAGCTCGGTACGCGGCGAACTATCTCAACGCCATCCTCGAGCCCGGGAACACCATGGCCCTTGCCTGGGGTACCACCATTAGCGCCATAGGCAACCACCTGATCCCCAAACGGATTCCCGGTGTTACTATCGTTCAGATGAACGGTTCCGGGAATACCTACACTCCGGACAACCGGTACGCCGCCAACATCTTGCAAAAGTTCGCCGAGAACTATCAGGCGAGTTTCATGCTCTTTCCGGTACCAACTTTCTTCGACTATAAGGGGACAAAAGAGGCGCTCTGGCGGGAGCGGAGCATCCGGAAGATTATCGAGCTCCAGGAAGAGGCGGATATTCTACTCTACAGCATCGGCGCGGTTAACGCCGGTGTTCCGAGTCACGTCTATTCGAGCGGTTACTTGGAGCCGGAAGACGAGAAGATGCTCGAGGAGGAGGGTGTGGTCGGGGACCTGGCAACCGTCTTCTTCCGAGAGGACGGGAGCTACGAGGATATTCCCATTAATCAGCGCGCCAGTGGCCCACCTTTGAGTCTCTACAAGAAAGTCCCCCGGGGGATCTGCGTGGTCTCCGGCCGCGCGAAGGTGCCGGGTCTCTACGCGGCGCTCCGGGCGGGTTTGATGCGCGAGTTGATTGTCGATGAGCCCACGGCTCGAACTCTTCTAAACACAATGGATTTGAAGGCAGATGAACTTTAAGGAGCTCGACAGCTATTTCCGGAGCTTCCTTCCCTTCGAGGAGTTTGCTCGCATCGACCCGTCTAAGAATGGCATACAGGTGGAACGGTCTGAGACGGCGATCACTCGGGTCGCCTTTGCCGTCGATGCCGCTCTGGAACCCTTCGAGGCCGCTTCGGAGTGGGGAGCCCAGGCGCTGGTGGTCCACCACGGTCTCTTCTGGGGACATGAGCAGACGGTTACCGGAACGCACTACCGTCGCCTGAAGTTCCTGCTCGAACACGATATGGGGCTCTACGCCTGTCATCTGCCTCTGGACGCGCACCTGGAAGTGGGTAACAACGCCGTCATGGCCGAAAGGCTCGGGATGCGGGAGGTCGAGCCCTTCGGCGAGTACAAGGGGCTTACGATCGGTGTAAAGGGAGAACTGCCTAAGCCGCTCTCGCCGGAGGAGGTGGCGGTGGCGCTTTTCGGTAGCGCCGAAGTTCCGCTTCGCATTCTCCCCTTCGGAAAAGAGAAGGTACGTAGGGTCGGGCTCATCTCGGGAGGCGCCCCTCGGGAGGCGATGAGCGCCGTAGCCGAAGGGTTGGACCTCTTTGTTACCGGGGACGCGGCCCACACGGTCTATCACGATTGCCGGGAAAGCGGGATCAATGTTATGTTCGCAGGGCATTACGCGACGGAAACCTGGGGAGTATGGAAGCTCTCTCAAAGGGTGCGACAGGAAAAAGGCGTTGAAACCCGCTTTATCGATATACCGACGGGGCTCTGAGTTGCGTCGGAAGCGACTTGCCCCGTTCCTACTCACTTCGCTCATCGTCCTGGTCGATCAGCTTACTAAGGCAGTGATCGTTCGGACTTTGGAACCGATCTATGACGGGGGGAGGGTTATCGAGGTCTTCGGTGAGGTGGTACGGATAATCCATGCTCGAAATCCCGGGATCGCCTTTTCCATCGGAGACACGCTTCCGGGGCCCCTGCGGGGTTTCCTCTTCGTCATTATCCCAATTGTGGCCATGGCGGGAATCGCCATCTATGCCTGGAAGAGTGATGAGTTCACCGGGCTTCAGCGCTGGTTCGTCGCAGGTGTTCTGGGCGGTGGAATCGGCAACATCATCGACCGGATCTTTCGGCCCGCGGGGGTGGTGGATTTCATCGATGTGAAGTTCTACGGCCTCTTCGGTCTCGAGCGGTGGCCGACATTCAACGTTGCGGACTCGAGCGTGGTGGTCTGCGGAATTCTCCTGGTTCTTTCTATGTTTATCGAGAGGTCTGAAACATGAACAAGCGGGTTAACACGGTACTCTTCGTCTTAGGAGCGAGTGTGGTGAACGTCATCATTATGCTCGTCCTTTTTCTTGCGCTCTTCGTCGTCTTTGCCCGGTTCCTGGCGCCCTCCCTTTCCGCTGGGGCGAACCAGCTCATTATGGTGCTGATATTCGTCGTTTCCATCGGCGTTACCTATTTCATCTACCACCGTCTGGTGCGCTGGCTTTCGACGAAGGTCGATATGGACAAGTACTTCGATCCGATTTTCGGAAAGAAGAAGTAGCGGCGCCGCTCCGGGTCGACGGATCAGAGGTTCCGGGATCGGGCGGCTTAATAGCCGTCGCTCATGGCGCGGTTCTGATCTTTCTTATAGAGCTCGTTGTAGACGTAGCCCCGGTTTCTGAGGTCGTCCTTCAATTCCTGCGGGAAGGGCATGTAGCGCCAGAAGACGCCCCGCACCTCCCGGGGGAGCTTCTGGGTCCCTTCGCTCTCCTTGGTAATCCAGAGAACGTAGTGCTCGATAAAGCTGTCCTTCACATCGCCCTTTAGCTTCTCCTCGGTGAACCACTGGTAGTACCAGCCGGTGAGTCCCTCTTCCATCCAGTAGTGAGCCGCCTTTTCCTTCGCAACCTGCCAGCGAAGGTCGCCCAGGGCGGAAATAACCGCACTCTTAAGCTCTTTCGGATACATCGGTACTGCCAAACGACCCCGGCTGGTGGCGCGGTTGAAACGCTCGAAGGGCTCCCAGCAGATGCCGCTATCGCCGTAGCAGGGCACAAGGACGATGTTCGGAACGATACGGTTGGTCTTCTGCTTAAAGGTGCGAAGGAAGATACCGGGGTCGAGATACTCGACGTCAGCGAGAATGTTGATCACGTTTTCCCGACTGCCGATGTCATAGGGTGAAGCCCTGAAGTACTGCTTGTGCAGAATGGGAAAGTGATTGCCCTGCCGGCCAACGCACATTTTCACCATCTGCCGGACGGTGTTCATCTCTTCACCCACGGCGGTTGCGTCGAAGTCGTCGAACTCATCCTCCAGGGCATCGGCGTGGCCGCTTACCTCCTCGTACTGATCCTCGATCTTTTCGAGCTCGTTATGTTCGGTCGCAAGCTGCCGATTGAGGTTGCCCAGCTTTCTGAGAATGCTGTTGATCTCGGAGAAGCGAGCCCGCTGCTCCTCGGTGTAGGGCATCTGGAGATCCGGTCGCGTGGGGTGAGGATCGTGTTGGGTGAGAACTTCGACTTCCTGCTGCAGCTGCTCCTCCAGACTCGACATGTCCCGGTTGTGGCTTCGAATGAGATCGACCTGCGCATCCAGACGTCCCCGCGCTTTCTCGAGCTGGGAGGAAATCTTGTTCTCCTGGGACTGCTTTTTCGGTTTCGTCTCGTCCGTGGCGGAGACGCTTAAGCGGCCTCGTGCCACCTGATCGACCCACTCGTCCACGTAGTGAACCGGCTCGCCGGTCCTGTTCTCCTGCGGGAGCTTCGCCAAGAGCATGCGGTGCGACTTGTCGAGCATCGTCGGGAGCAGCACCGCGAAACGCAAGAACAGCCGCTTCGGCTGCGGCAGGTCGCGATGGTTAATTTTCGTGGCGATCTGTTTCGCGAGCTCCCAGAAAACGGGGATGATTCGGCCACGGTAGAGCGACCGGTCCTGGGGATCCTCGGCCTTGAGGAACTGGGCGAGATTGGCGTGCATTCGCTTGGAGACATCGCCTTCGCCTTTGAGGATAATCTTGTAGAAGTTAGGGTCCGTAAAGTACGGCTTCGGATCCTCCAGGGTCTGTTCGATCTTCTCGAACTTATCCTCGGGAGCGCTTAGTCCCTCTCCTTCTCCTTCACCACCTTCCTCGAAGAGCTCGGTAAAATCCGGCGCTCCCTCGTCGGTGGCTTCCTCACCGGAGTCGACGAAGATGTTATCGAAGGACTCACTCATTCCAAGGTGAACTATACCACTTCGCCGGAGGCTTAGCAAAGGCGTGGAGCAGAAAGATTAGAGCTTTGGGCGGTATCAACGAGCGTCTCCTCATCCCCTTGCCCTGGCGACGACTCGGTCAAAGAGTGAGTCCGGCAGAGCTCGGCGGATCAAAGCCATCATCCGGGCGTCGGCACCGACGAGATAGCGCGGCCTCGGCCGTCTCTTCCGGAACGCGCTCTCAACAACTTCGGCTACCCGTTCCGGCGCTGTTCCTCGCTCCTTCTCGCTGGCCGCGGAGCGCGCTTTGTCCGCCATTCTGCGGTATGGAGCGGCGAGCTCTACTCCTTCCGGGAGGTGAGGGATCTTTGTCTCCGCCGCTCGGGAAAAGTTGGTGGCAATCTTCCCGGGCTCGATGGTAACCACTCGGATGCCCCAATCCCTCAGCTCCACCCGGAGGGTGTCCGAGAGCGCCTCCAGGGCGAACTTGGAGCTCGAATAGGGGCCGAGGAGCGGGGCGGCGAAGCGGCCGACGATGCTGCTGATGTTGACAATCCTCGGCTCGGGAGCGTGCCGGAGAAGGGGCAGGAAGCGCTGAATCACGCTAACCGCTCCGAAGAAGTTCACCTCGAACTGGAACCGAAGCTCATCGAGAGGAACAAGCTCGAAGAATGAAGGGACCGCCAGGCCTGCGTTGTTGACGAGACCTCTGAGGCCGGCCCCCTGCAGCTGCTCCTCCACGGCACGGCGGGCGGCCATGACACTCGCGTCCTCTGCGACGTCCAGCTCTACCGGACGAACGTCTCCCTGGTACCGCCGGAGCCGCTCAGCGTCTTTGTCTTTTCGGTATCCCGCAAATACCGTGTACCCCCGCTCCGCCATAAACCGTACCGTCGCCTCGCCGATACCGCTGCTGGCACCGGTTATCAGAACCGCCTGCTCTTTCTTGCTCACTGCAACACCCTCTCTTGAAACGAGAGTACTCGATGATTCCGTCCTCCGTCACCGGCGGCC
>JBKHED010000052.1:0-19006 GCA_046540995.1 Spirochaetaceae bacterium
TCTATGTACCGTCTCATAATCGTCGATGACGAAGAGGTAATTCGGAACGGTCTGAGAAGCGTCGTTGACTGGGAGGCCCTTGGCTTCACGGTCGTCGGAACCTTTCCCAACGGCAACGCCGCCCTCGGCTATCTCCGAAAACAGAAGATAGACGTTGTCCTCGCCGACATTCGCATGCCGAGGTTATCGGGCCTGGATCTGGCTCGAATAGTGATGGTCGACATGCCCGAGACCCTTGTGGTGATTCTGAGCGGCTATGACGAGTTTCACTACGCCCAGGAAGCGATCGACCTCAACGTCTTTAAGTACCTGCTCAAGCCAATCAAGGAAGCACAGCTCACCGAGGTGTTCACAAAGCTCAAGGATACCCTGGACAATCGAGATCCCCGGGCTGATACCGGACATCGCCTGGAGGCGCTTCGGGAGCAGGCGATGGAGCAGTGGATTTCGTCAGGCATTCGAAGCCCATTGCCGCCCTCCGTGAATGGAAGCCTGGAGGGTCTTCAGGCCGGCGGTCGGAGCGTGCTTCTCCTCGAGCCCCGGGCAAACGGGGCTGCGCAGGAAGAACAGCCAGATCTTCTAGGGTTCTGTGCTACCCTTCGGCGCGTGTTTGCGGACTCTGTTCCCGAAAGTGAGCTCCGGACTTTCATCCTCCGAAACGGGGTACGCCTGGTGGTCGTACTGGCCGGGAATCCGCAAGATCTCGCTGAGGAGCTCTTTGAGATTGCTCAGGAGGAGGCGTCCACCTATCCTGGTCTTACCCTATCGGCGGCGATAGGACCGTCGGTAGAGGAGGAAGAGAAGGTACCGCTTTCCTTTCTCGGGGCAGAGAGAACCCTCGCTCGCCGCATGTACCTCGGACTCGGTCGCCTCATACATCCGGAGGAGGGAGATCACTCTGAGGTGGAGCGGCCGATTCAGCTCTCGGTGGAAGGGATGGCGGATGCTCTGGTTACGGGCTCCCGAAACCGTATCGCCGAGACGCTCCGGGAAGCCTTTTCCCAGCTCCGGGAGGCGAGGATCATTAGCCCCGAGACGGTGAGGACGGTGTTGCTTTCGCTGATGGTTCGCTTGAAGGAGCGCCTCCTCTCCTCGGCCCCGGCGGTGGCCGCGGCGCTTCCAGAGGACGCCCACCTTCAGCGGGAGCTCGAGGATAGCTGTTGTCTCGATGAGTTTCATAGTCGAATCTCCACTATGCTTGATTCGGCTCTCCGGACGGCCGGAGACGGAAGTGGGTTGAGAAGCGCCGTAATCACCTCCGCGGTACGTCTTATTCAGGGTAACTACGCCACGGATCTTTCCCTGGACGATGTGGCTAGGGAGGTGGAGGTTAGCGCAGGCTATCTCAGCCGCCTCTTCAAACAGGTGACGGGGGAGACTTTCAAGGGGTATCTCACCCGGATCCGGATGCAAGAAGCGAAGCGACTGCTCTCGGAGAGCGGTAGCAAGATTTACGAAATCGCCGAAGCCGTCGGCTACAACGATCAGCACTACTTCAGCGAGGTCTTCCGGAAGGAGACGGGCCTCTCTCCCATGGAGTACCGGAATCGGGCGGTGGGACGTCTCCAATGAGACTTCCAATCAGGTGGAGAATGACAGTCTTCTTCAGCGCCCTCTTTGCGCTGGTTCTTGCCCTCACGGGAGTTTTTGTCTACACCACCGTGCGTCGAGAGATGGACGAGACTATACGTAACGGACTCGACAACACCTCCGATCTCATTAAACGGATCGTCGAGGTGAGTATAGACAACAACCAGGGACAGATTTTGAAGAACCTCGCGCTGGCGGAACTGATGGTGGAGGGGCCCGTCACCCTCGATGACTCTGCAGTTCACGCCTATGACACCTTTGACGAAATACGTGACAAGTTCGGACGCGTCGAGCTCCCGGAGTTGCGAATCGGCGGAGAGGTCATTTCTGGGCGGAATGATCTGGTTAACCGAATAGCGAATAGAACCGGCGGAATCGTTGCGATCTACCAAATGAGCGATCGAGGGCTCGTGTCGGTTGCCAGCACCCTCAGGCAGCCGTCTTGGCGCAGAGGGGTAGGGAGCACAATCCCCCGGGCATCTCCAGTCTACGATCTGGTGATGCGAAACGATCCGCTCCTGAGCAGGGACTACTTCAACCGGGACTGGTATCTCACCGCACATAAGACGCTCCATACCGAAGAGGGTGAGATTGCCGGAGCGCTCTACGTGGCGATTAAGCAGGTCAACATGGCCGCTCTGGAGGAGGACATTCTCTCCATTACCGTGGGAGACACCGGAACTCCTTACATCCTCGACATCGTCGGGAACGTGGTGGTTCATCCGACCTTGCACGGACAGAATCTCCGGGGACTCACATACGTTCGCCACATGGCTCAGCGTACGAATGGGGAGATTATCTACGTCGACGATTCCAATTCGAACCGCCGGCCTGAGCGCCATATCGCTACCTTCAAGACGATTCCGGCGATGAACTGGATTGTCGTGACCGGTTCAGCGGAGCGGGAGTTTTACGGTAATGTGGAAGTCCTGAACTCCGCTCTCCTACTCACCTTTTTTCTGGCGACCATCGCCGTCTTTTTGCTCAGCGTCTTTATCGCCGGTCGCATAACCGAGCCCATCGGGCAGATCAGGGAAAAAATAAAGGAGATTTCCGAGGGGGAAGCGGACCTGGAAAAGCACCTAGACATCCCATCGGAAGATGAGGTGGGAGAGCTTGCCCGGTACTTCAACACCTTTATGCAGAAGCTGCGTAATCTGAGCGAGGTAGAGCACCGGGAGGTGGAGCTCCAACTCCGGGACGCGCAGATGAGTGCCCTGCAGGCGCAGATCAACCCGCACTTTCTCTACAATACCCTTGAAACGATTCGCTTTATGATAGCTATGCAGGATAGTCGGAGTCAGGTGATGCTCAAGTACCTGGCTGACCTTCTACGCATTAGTATCGGCAAAGGGGAACGCTACGTCCGCCTGAGAGAGGAGTTGGAACACATAAACCTCTATATCGCCATCCAGGAGATCCGGTATCCGGATCGTTTCGTGGTGCGCTACGACCTGAGCGATGCGCTGCTGGAGCTCTATACTCCCAAGTTTCTCTTGCAGCCGGTGGTGGAGAACGCTATACACCACGGGTTCGAGTCGGTTGAACGGGGAGGGCTCATCGAAATATCCGGAAGGATCGAGAGTAGAAAACTAATTCTCGAGGTGGCCGATAACGGTTGCGGAATGGGCCGAGCGCAGCTAGAGCGCCTTCGGAGCCAACTGCAGGGTAAGAGCGAAGCGGGCAGCGTGGGGTTGCCCAACGTCTGCGCCCGTATACGGCTCCATTTCGGCGAAGAGTTTGGGCTCTTCGTTGACTCGAGAGCCTGGAAGGGAACTTCAGTTACCTTCCACTTGCCGGTCCTGTCCAGTGAACCGGCATCGTTTTTCGTTTCTGAAGAGAATAGAAGAAAACTTTTTCCCCTCTCGGTTTTCTGACGCACCGCGATCGCTTCTCGCCTTCGGACGATCATGAGCGACATTTCTGCCCACGCTGAGCTCACCTTCACGCCATGTGGGAGTTTTTCGCCTGATTTGTCCGAGGACGGTCATAAATTATGATTAAGCTGGCCAACTGGTAAAATTTGTTTACATAATGGCAAAAACTTCGACTTGTGTCTTTTCAGTGTCGTGGTACCCTAATGAAAACTTCCCAAAAGGAGAGGAGCTATGAAACGACTTCTGGTTGTTTTGGTTGCCCTGATGCTTCTGCCTGCGTTCCTAATGGCCGGCGGCCAGGGCGAAGGTGGACAGAAGACTGTCGCCTTTCTCTTTCAGGACCTGGAGACCGAATTCTGGGTAGCAGGACATCGCGCCATTATCGACACTCTCGAGGAGGCGGGCGTCCGTGTTATCGAGAAGAACGCCAACGAGGATGCCAATCGACAGCTCGAACAGACTCGTGACGTCATCGCTCAGGACGTGGACGGCATCATCATTATACCCCAGGACGGTGAGAGTGCGGTGACCATCGTGAAGACCGCTAACGAGGCTGGTATTCCGATCGGTGTCTTCAACCGACCTCCTTCCAGCGAAGAGGGCGACGCGATTGTGGCGGTTGCGGATAACGAGACCATAGCCGAAGCGGCGGTGCAGCACATGGCCGACCAGGCACGCAAGCTCGACCGCAAGGTTACTCCGGCAATCCTTGTCGGTGACCTGGGTGATCCCAATGCTGTTGGTCGACGGAAGGGTTTCTACAACGCGATCGAGGCAAATGAGGACCTCTGGACGCGGGACCCGATCGAGATTCCGAGTAAGTGGGACGCCAACGTGGCTCTCGCCAATCTGCAGAGCGCCTTCCAGGCGAATCCCGAGATCGACTTTCTCTTCACCTCTTCCGACTTTCTCCTTCCGGTTATCAGATCGGTACTTCAGCCCCTCGGCAAATGGCAGAAGATCGGAAACGAAGATCATGTGATCCTCGGCGGTCTCGACGGTGACGTCACGGCGTGTCAGATGATCAAGGAAGGCTACCTCGACTCCACCGGTGTGCAGGATGTCTTCTACGAGGCAGAACTCATTCTCGACAGGATGCTCGAGGCGATCGAGAAGGGGGAGACCAACCCCGACGAGTGGCTCTACGATCCCGGATTCGCCCTCACGCAGGACAATCTGGATGAGCGGGAGATGGACATGTGGGGCTGCATCCTGCTCGCCGAGCAGTAGGAGCTAACGCATTCAATACTTTCTCCGGCGGACCCGAAGGCGGGTCCGCCCTTTGAGCTTAAGAAGAGTAAAGGAGACAGTGGCGTGTCTGAGCAGTTGAATGACACTCTAAAGCAGCGGCCGGGGCTTTACGGCATATTCACGCGTATCTTTCTTTCCGAGTACTTCGTGCTGATGCTGACCGTGGTCTACTTCCTGATCATCTGGATCTTTGTTCCCTGGCTCGGAAATTCCCGGAATCTCTCGAACATTCTATCCAATACCTGGCCACTCCTGGCAGTCGCGATTGGCGAGACTTTTGTTCTTATCGTGGCGGGTATAGACCTCTCTCAGGTCTCCATTATGGCGGTCGGCAGCGTAGCGAGCGCGTCGATCATAACCCGGGCGGTGGACCCGATTCTCTTTTCCAAGAGCCCCCTCTGGGGCACGGTGCTAACGGAAGAGGGGGGGCTCATGGCCGGCGACCCGATGGCGATTCCCTTCGCTATTCTCCTGGTTCTTGTTATCGGCGTAGCCATCGGCGCCCTCAACGGCACCTCCGTGGCGGTCTTCAAGATGCCGCCATTTATTGTAACCCTGGTCTCGTTTATGTTCTTCGGAGCCGTGGCGATCTATCTCACCAAGAGCGAGAACATTATGAACCTCCCTGAAAGCTACGTGAGTATATCCAAGGAGTACGGCGGAATCTTCAGCCTGTCGATGGCAGTTTCGGTAGGGCTCGCCATACTCGCGTATATCATCTTGAGCAAGACGATTCTCGGACGTTGGATGTACGCCACCGGAATGAACGAGAAAGCAGCCCGGATTTCAGGCGTACCCACGGTCAAAATTACCATATTCGCCTACGCGTTTAGCGGGTTTGCCGCCGCCGTGGCCTCCATTCTCTACTCTTCCCGGCTCCAGGCTGGGCGCCCGGTGCTCGGGGGTCTCCCTCTAATTCTCGACATAGTCGGAGCCAACATCATTGGCGGAATGAGCCTCCAGGGAGGCAAGGGTAAGGTCACCTGGACGCTTTTCGGTGTTCTCTTTTTTGTGGTCCTTTCCAACTCGCTCAATCAGATGAATCTCGACTCCTTTTCCATCAACGTGGTGAAGGGTGCGGTCATTCTGGCGGCGGCGGTTATAGACGTTACCCGAAACCGTCTCACCGGCCGACAGAACGCCTGAGGAGGAAAGCATGGCGGAGAAAATTCTTGAGTTCGAAGGTATATCGAAGAGTTTCTTTGGAATAAATGCCCTCAGAGATGTTACGCTGGCGATGCAAGCCGGGACGATCCTCGGCCTCGTCGGTGAGAACGGCGCCGGCAAGACGACCCTTATGAACATTCTCGGAGGAGTCCTGCCCGCGGATTCGGGGCAGATGCGCCTCTCCGGAGAAGTGTACCAACCCGATGGTCCCGCGGAGGCGATCGATCGGGGCGTCGCATTCATCCACCAGGAACTCAACCTCTTTACCAATCTAACCGTGGCCGAGAACATCTTTATCGGAGGCTTTCCCCGGTACAAGGCGTTGCCCCTGGTGGACAAGAAGCGGATGAACAGCGAGGCGAAGCCTCTTCTGCAGACGATCAATCTGGAAGTGTCTCCTGGAACGAAGGTGGAGACGCTCTCCCCGGGAGAGCGGCAGCTAGTGGAAATAACCAAGGCCCTCGCCGCGGACGCCAAGATTATCATCTTTGACGAACCCACCACCTCTCTCACCGCCAAGGAGACGCGGAAGCTTTTCGACATCATTCGGCAGTTGAAGGAGGCGGGGACTAGTATCATCTACATCTCCCACATTCTCGAGGACGTACTCGCCCTGGTAGATGACGTGGCGGTTCTGCGAGACGGGAAGCTGATGGCCACCGGCCCAAAAGAGGAGATTCCGATCCGTCGGATGATCTCCCTCATGGTGGGACGAGAGATCGAAAACCTCTATCCGGAGAAGAGCGCCACCCCCGGCAGCGAGCCCATGCTCTCTCTTCGCGGCATATCTCAGCCGGGGATCGTCCGAGACATAAGCTTCGATCTCCACAAAGGGGAGATCCTGGGTCTGTTCGGTCTCATGGGGTCCGGCCGGAGCGAGCTCGCCCGTATCATTTTTGGAATCGACCCGCACAAGGAAGGGGAGGTGCTTGTGGAGGGTGCGCCCCTGTCGGCGGAAAACCCCCGGGGGTGTATCAACAGAAGAATGGCCTTCGTCACCGAGAACCGGCGGGAGGAGGGGCTTCTAATGGACCACACCATCGCCGAGAATCTCGGGCTCGTCTCTCTGCCCGCCTTCGTTACCAACGTCGGGAAGTTTGTCCGGGAGTCGGAGCTGCACGACGCCGCGAGAGAGATCAAGACAACCCTTTCTATCAAGTCCGGCGATATAACCGAGGCGCCCGCGAAGAGCCTCTCCGGCGGAAACCAGCAGAAGGTCGTTCTCGGGAAGTGGCTCATGGCAAATCCGAAGATTCTCATTCTCGATGAACCTACTCGTGGTATCGATGTGGGGGCAAAGTACGAGGTCTTTACCATTGTCAATCGCCTCGCCTCAGAAGGGACGGCGGTCCTAGTAATCTCCTCGGAATTGGAAGAGCTCGAAGCTATGTGCGACCGCATTCTCGTAATGAGTCGAGGAGAAATGACCGGCGCCTTTGAACGCGGCGAGTTCGACCGGGAAGTGCTTCTGGCGGCAGCGTTCCGGCAGAGCGAAGTAATAGCGGCGGAGTAAACGATGGAACGGAACAAGCTTTTCAGATTGGGTCTCAACAACACCTCGATCATTCTTTTCGTACTGCTTTTCGCGGTGTTCGGCATTATAGCCCCACGCTTCTTCACCGGTAAGAATCTGGAGAACATACTCTTCAGCGCCTCCTACATTGGTATATTGGCCACGGGCATGACCTTCGTGCTCCTGGCGGGAGGTATCGACCTCTCCGTCGGCAGCAATATGTACCTTTCCGGGATCACTGCGGGGCTTCTCATTAACAATCTCGGAGCGCCGATCTGGCTCGCCTTTCTCGCGGCCATGGGGGTGGGCGCGGTCTACGGCTTCATAAACGCCTTCTTCATAACCAGGCTGAGGATCGTTCCTTTCATTGTAACCCTGAGCACCCTCATCGCCGGACGGGGTATTGGGCTATTGATTACCCGGTCCAAGTCCGTGGACCTTCCTCCCCTCGTTAACGCCTTGAGCACCACCGATGTTATCGGGTTCATACCGGCTCCGATTTTTGTCTTTGCCCTGGTGGTCTTGATTTCTCACCTGGTCCTCTCCAGGAGTCAGTTCGGTAGGCAGGTGTACGCTCTCGGAAACAACGAAGAGGCGGCGCAGAAGGCGGGCATTGACGACCGCCGGCTCCTTACCCAGATATACACGATCTCCGGCGTCCTCGCTGCAATCGCCGGACTCGTTTCCCTCACCCAGATCGGTCGAATTCAGCCCAACTTCGGGGAAGCCTACGAGCTCGACGCAATAGCCGCGGCGGTGCTTGGCGGCGCCAGCCTCTTTGGCGGCATCGGTACCGTTCTTCCGGGGACGGTGGTCGGGACCCTTATGATCGAGATGATAGACGCGGGACTCGTTTTTGCGGACGTAGACATCTACCTGCAGCCGATCGTTCTGGCGGCGATTATCTTCTTCGCCGTCTTTCTGGACAGTGTACGCAGCAGGGAGATCGCTCGGCTCGAGCGCCGGCACATTATGAAGATGGAATGAAACGGGTTCGACTATCTCGGGCAGTCGGCATACTCCTTCTTCCGGCGGCGCTCCTTGTCTCGCTTCTGCTGTTTCTTAACTACGAGACGGTTGTGGTGGAGTACACCGCCTCCCTGGACGGCAATCTCGACGGCTGCGAGTGCTGGGGAGATCCGATTGCGGGCGTAGTGAAGCGCGCCGTCCGGTACCGGGATGGCTCCGGCTTCGGAAGACCGGGGCTACCCCACTTACTCCTGGACACGGGAAACATCCTCTCTCCCGGAGAGGACCCGGAGCTCTCCCGACACATCCTCGAGAGCTACCGGGAGCTCGGCTACGACCTCGTCGCCATGGGCGACCAGGAGCTCTCCGACGGAGCCGCGGCACTCGAGGAGTATTTGCGGGAGTATCCGCTCGGAAGCCACAATCTCTCGGTATCGGGAGCACCCTCTATGGGGCAGGCGTTCGTGCGAGAGGTCGGTGCTGTCACGGTTGGGGTGGTCTCCCTCACCGGAGAGGAGAGTTTTCAGTGGTACCCGTCGGAGTTGCGGGAGAAACTCCGCCTGCAGGATCCGGTGGTGGCGGCAAATCGGGCTCTCGAAGGTCTGGATCCTCCGGATCACCTCTTGCTGCTCTATCACGGCAGCCGAAAGGGTGCGGAGCGACTCGCATCGTCGGTTTCTGGCGCGGACGCGGTGATTTACGGACATGACGAGGAGCTCACCGACGTTGTGCTTCCCAACGGAACGCGACTGCTCTCTCCTGGAGAGCACGGCAACCGTGTGGGGCGACTCACCCTGCGAAGCCGCCGAGCCCTCTTCGGCGGGACCCGGGTGAAGCTGGGTGGCTCGAACAGATTCATCTTTTTCGATTACTTCGAGGACCCGGACGACCCTGCCGTGCGAGATCGGATCGCCGCCTACGAAGCGACTCGCCGGGCGCAAATCGCCGAGGTGACCGAGGAGGTTACTCCTACCTCCGGTGCGGATGAGTCCGTTGAAGTGCTCTACTACTACTCTCCGGGATGCAAGGAGTGTCGAGAGTTTCTTACGGAGAGCGCGCCGCGTATCCTTTCGAGCCTTCCGTTTCCCGTTGAGCTACGGCGGCGTAACATCGTCAACCCTGCGGTTTATGAAGAGTTCGAGGCGCTTCGCCGGCGAAGCGGGAGACAAAGCGACGAGTTTCCGCTGCTCCTGGTTGGTGACTGGACCTTGCAGGGGAGTGAGGAGATCGAAGCTCAGATGGAGGAGCTGATAGTTGCTACAGGAGAGGGAAAAGTGCCTCCCGTCGGGAGACCCCTGCTCGCCGAGAGTAAGGCATCCGGGGAGGTGAGCTTCTCTCTTCTACCGGTGGTTGCCGCGGGACTTTTGGATGGCGTCAATCCCTGCGTTTTCACCGCTCTCATATTTCTCGCCTCCTCTCTCCTCCTTCTGAGGAAGGAGCGGAGTGAGTTGATCCTCCTGGGAGTGACCTTTATCACCACTGTATACAGTACCTACTTTCTCCTGGGGCTCGGTATGTTCGCAGGGGTCCGGCTCTTCGCCGGTTTTCCGACGATTACCCGCGCCTTCCGTTACCTACTCGCGGCAGCTCTTTTGGTTCTCGCGCTCTTGAGCCTCCGGGACGCCTGGTACGCCCGTCGGGGACGCACGGAGAGCATGGCGCTCCGCCTGCCCAAACAGATTCAGGAACGAGTCCACACGGGAATACGAGTGTATCGCAGTCGAGGCGCCATGGTTGGAGGCACGATCGCGGTAGCCGTGTTGATCACGGTCCTGGAGCTCGGCTGTACAGGGCAAGTCTACCTTCCGACTCTGGCGTACTACGCAAGGACATCGATCCGGGCGGTCTCACTCCTGGCGGCGTACAATTTGGCCTTTGTTCTTCCGTTAGTGGCGCTCTTTGTGGCGGTGGTTAGCGGGGTCTCCACAAACCGGATACGGCGACTCTTTCTCTCGAGCCTCCCTTCCGTCAGGTTCGCCTCGGCGCTTCTCTTTGGTACCTTCGCGGTGGCACTACTGTTCTTTTAGGATGTTCTTTTAGGAGCCCTCTATATGAAACGTACGTGCAGATAGTGGGAGACAGTCCTTGAAGGCAATTTCTTTTATCATACTCAAATACGAAAAACAATACTGTAAGTATTGGTTTTTCAGGAAGTGTTTTCCCAAAATTGGCCGTTTTAATAGGACTTTTAGAGTTAAATGGCAAAGAGTTCAGACATAGGTTTTCAAAATCGACTAAATGTAAAGAAAATCACGGTTCCCAAGCCGCTCCTGATAGTGTATGCTTGCCGAAACGGTACGGGAGGATGTTTTCTTGATGTCTGAGACTGCATGGAAAAAGGCTCGGTCCGTATGGGCGCACACATCGAAAGAGATAGCCGCTCTATCCGAAAGAATCGATCCGAAAGAGTTCGCTTTCGCGGCGGAGCTCCTGGCAACCTGCAAGGGAAAGATAATCACCTCTGGTACAGGTACATCCGGTGCTGCAGCTAAGAAGGTGGCTCACACACTCTCCTGCGTGGAAAGGCCGGCCCTCTTCCTCTCTCCCGCGGACGCGGTGCACGGGGGTCTAGGGGTGGTGCAGCCGGAGGACCTGGTGATCCTCATTTCAAAGGGCGGAAAGACCCGGGAGCTCGCCGCTCTCGTTCCTTCTCTGGAGACAAAGGGATGCACGATCCTCGCGGTGACCGAGAACAGGGACTCCCTTCTGGCGAAGCGGGCCACGGCGGTGCTGCGGGTCTACGTCTCCGGGGAGCCGGATCCTTTCAACATGCTCGCAACGAGCAGCACTGCGGCGGTGATAGCGACCTTTGACGCCCTCGCAATTGTGACCATGGAACGGATTGGTTTTACCCGAGAGCAATTCGGGGTGATTCATCCCGGCGGTGCCGTGGGGGAGCGGCTCCTGGAAGGCCGCGAGTAAGGCAAGGAGAAACGTAGTGAACGAGGTTAACAGGAGACTGGCGGAGCGGGAGGCTGCGGGGCATCCGGTGGCGGTAAGTCTGATCGGCGCCGGGCAGATGGGCGTGGAGATCGTCGCACAAGTCGGACAGATGCGAGGCATGGAAGTCTGCTGCATCTGCGACCTCTCGGTCGATCTCGCGAAGAAGGGATTTGCGGACACGAAGAAGAAACGAGCTGTCGTTGTTACCGATGATCCAGACGCAGCCACCAAGGCGTGGGCGGAAGGAAAGTACGTAGCGACGACCGACTATCGAGTTGCCACCCGGATGGAGCAAGTGGAAGCAGTTATCGACGCGACCGGTTCGACCGAAATGGGGGCGATAGTCTCCCTGGACTGCATGAACTACGGCAAGCATATCGTCATGATGAGCGTCGAGTGTGACGTCACAATCGGTCCCATTCTCAGGCAGATGGCGGACAACGCCGGGGTTGTCTACAGCTTGGCCGCCGGAGATGAGCCGGCGGCGATCTGTGAGCTCTACCGCTTTGCCGACGCCCTCGGTTTTGAGGTGATCGCGGCGGGGAAGGGAAAGAATAATCCCCTGAACCTCTATGCCAACCCCGACACGGAGAAGGAGAAGGCGGAGAAGCGCGAAATGAGCGCCCGAATGCTTGCGGAGTTCGTGGACGGCTCGAAGACCGCCATTGAGATGACCGCGGTATCCAACGCCACCGGGCTTCTCCCGGACATTCCCGGCATGCACGGTGCGAAGTCCACCGTGGAAACCCTAAACAAGGTCTTTATACCCGAGGCCGAGGGCGGGGTACTCAAGAATCGGGTTGGTGTGGTGGACTTCGCCATAGGAGTCCATCCCGGGGTTTTCCTGGTGGTCACGACCGACAGCCCCCGGCTCCGAGCGGGCCTCGTCCAGCGGGACATGGGGCCCGGTCCCTACTACACCCTCTACCGTCCCTTCCATCTGACCAGTATCGAAGTGCCCATGACCGTCTGCCAGGCGGTCTTCTACGGTGAGTCCTCTGGTCACCCACTGAAGCGGCTCTACACGGAGTGTATCGCGGTGAGTAAGCGGAGTATCAAGAAGGGTGAGACCCTCGACGGGATAGGGGAGTGGTCTTATCGGGGAAGCGTGGAAGAGGCAAATAGCGCCGCCGAAAAGCGCCGTCTCCCCCTCGGGATCGCCAAGGGTTGCATCGCGACGCAAGATATTCCGAAGGATACCGTCATCACCTACGATATGGTTGACGCTTCCGGGGAGTCGGTTCTGATGAACCTACGACGGCTCCAGGATAAGCTCTACCGGGAGGGATGAGTTGCGGCACTCAGAGGCAGCGGATACGCTTCTTTCTCATGAGGAGAACGTCGAAATGAACCATGAGAATCTCTCTCGCGTGCCCCATGAGTTGGGCCTGCGCATCCAGGCGATCTATGGCGACCTGAAGAACGCGGAACGAAAGGCCGCCGACTTCATTCTGAAGAGTCCCGAGGAGCTACCGGGTCTCAATATCGTCGACTATGCGGATCGGGCAGGCTGCTCGGAGGCGACTATCGTTCGCCTCTCGAAACGGCTCGGCTACGACGGCTATCCGCAGCTAAAAGCGGCCTTTGAGGAAAACCGGGAAGGATCGGACACCGGATACCAGGAAATCGATCCCGGGGACCCTGCTCTTACGGTTGTTAAGAAGGTCTTCGACTCCGCGATTACCGCCCTGGAGGACACCTTGCACCTTCTCGACCCGGTGCAGTACCAGGCCACTCTGGAGGCGCTTCTCGGGTCAGGGCAACTGTTGGTCTGCGGCCTCGGAGATGCCGGGGTAGTGGCTACCGAGACGAGCTACCGATTCAATCGCATCGGCAAGCAGTGTCACGCCCCGACGGATCCGGACATGCAGCTTATGCACGCCTCGAAACTGCGAAGCGGGGATGTCTTTATCGGCATTTCTCACTCCGGCGAGAGCAGTACCATTATCGATGTTGCCGAAGTGGCCGCCGCCGCCGGCGCCACTGTCATCGCGATTACCAATTTCCCCTCATCGCGGCTGGCGAGGCTCGCTACCTACGTCCTCCAAACCGCTGTATTCACTAGAAACTGGACCGGCGAGATTATGGCCAAGCGGTTGGCGCAGCTCTGCATAATCGAGTCCCTCCACGCAAACTACCTCTTGCGGGACACCGAGAAATCGGTTCAGGAGCTCAGGGCTTCGAACGAGGTGGTTCGGCGAAACAAGCGGAGCAGCCGGAGGGAAGTGTAATGAAGGAGAGATGAGCTATGGAAAGACACCTACTCGGTCTTGATTATGGGACCGGAGGCGCCAAGTGCGTCGTTATCGATGATCAAGGCAACGACCTGGGCTTCGCCTTTGAAGAATACCCGCTCATCCACGAGCACCCCGGATGGTCCGAGCACGAGGCGGTGCTCTATTGGGAGATTGCCTGTCGCCTCATTCGGCGTGCCACGGCCGATGCAGGGGTGAGTGGGAGGGAGATAGGAGGTGTTGCCGTCTCTTCGGCACTGCCCTCCATGGTCATGGTCGACAAGGATCACAACCCGGTCAATCGCGCGTATAACCTGATGGACAAGCGGGCGACCGAGGAGGTGAAGTGGCTCAAAGAAGAGATCGGAGACGATCGGATCTTTCAGCTCTCCGCGTACCGTCTGGAGGATCATCCGAATCTGGTCAACCTCCTCTGGGAGAAGAGGAACAGGCCGGACTCCTACAAGCGTATATGGAAGGTGCTTACCATTGACGGGTTCATCAATCTGAAGCTTACCGGCAAGGCGACCACGCACTACTCCGGTGCCGCCTTTTACGGGGTCGCCTACGACATGCGAAACGGCCGTTTCGATGAACGGATGATGAACGATGTCGGGTTGGAGATCGGCATGATGCCGGAGCTCTTCCACTGCGAGGAGGTGATCGGCGAGGTTACCTCCCGGGCGGCGCAAGAGACCGGCCTCGCGTCCGGGACACCCGTAGCGGCGGGGCAGGTGGACTGCAACGCAAGCTGGATCGGAGCCGGCGCCACCGAGCCCGGAGATATTCAGTCCAACCTCGGCACAGTGGGCAACTTCGGTATCATCTATAAGGATATCGAGTTCATGTTTACCGATATCGGCCGGCTTCTCATGAGCTTTCCCTACACCACCAAGGGAACCTACGTAACCGTTCCGACCACAACCACCGGCGGTCAGACGATCCGCTATATTCGGGACGCTTTCTCCCAGGCGGAAGTGGGGGTTGAGTCATCCCTCGGAGTCTCCTCCTACGACCTCCTGAACATGTACGCCGAAAAGGTGCCCCCGGGCTGCGAGGGCCTGGTGGTCCTTCCCTATCTCATGGGAGAGCGCACCCCCATCTGGAACACCCAGGCCCGCGCTGTCGTCTTCGGACTCTCGCTCAACCATGGCAAGGGACACCTTGTGCGGTCAATGATGGAAGGGGTTGCCTTTGCGATGTATGACTCCTTTCGCCTCGTACGGGAGGCGGGGATCAAGGTGAATTTTCCGATGATCCTCAATGAGGGAGGCGCGGTGAGCCGGCTCTGGCGACAGATTATTACCGATGTCTTCAATGTGCCCACGGCGATGGTTAAGCGGCGCACCGGCGCTCCTTTCGGGGACGCCGTGCTCGCCGGGGTAGCCACTGGGGTCTTTAAAAGCTTCGCCGTCACAAAGGAGTGGGCGGAGTATGTGAGCCACCTCGAGCCCGACCCCGAACGAAACGAGATCTACATGGAGTACTTCGGGCTTTACAAGAGCCTCTATGAGCACGTCAAGGAAGATTACGAAACCCTAGCACAGCTACGAAGGAGAGACCATTGAGCGAAACGATGAAAGCGATGGTAATCCATGCGCCCATGCAATACGAGATCACCGACCTGCCGGTGCCGGAGCCGGCGAGCGGAGAACTCCGGCTCAAGGTAGAGGCCGTAGGCCTCTGCGGCTCTGATCTGCGCACTATACGCAGCGGTCACAAGCATGTTCAGTTTCCTTGGACGTTGGGTCACGAGATTTGCGGCACCGTGGAGAAGCTCGGCCCGGACTTTGAAGGCCCCTGGAAGGTGGGCGAGAGGCTCTCGGTGGGACCCAACACCTACGACCCCGCAGACCCCTACTGCGTCGAAGGGCGTCACGAGCTGAGCGAGGAGATTCGGGAGATCGGACAGGCGTGGAAGGGCGGCTTCGCGGAGAAGATGATCATCCCCAGGGAGAGTGTCCGTCTCGGGAACCTTTTGCCTGCTCCGGAACAGCTCGAGTCGATCTACGCAGCTATGGCGGAACCCGGCTCATCGGTGATTCATTCCCACGAGAAGGCGGAGACCAGAATGGGCGACACGGTCCTCGTCATGGGCGCCGGACCGATCGGTTGTCTCCATGTTGCCATCGCCCGGGCGAGCGGCGCGGAGAAGGTTTTTCTCGCGGACTTGGTGGAGGAGCGACTGGAGCTGGCCGTGGCCTTTGAGCCCGACGCTCTGATAAACATGAAGAAGAAGGATCTCGCCGAGGAGGTCAGACGCCTGACAGACGGCGCGGGCGCGGATCTGGTTATTACCGCCAATCCCGCTCCCTCCTCCCAAGTGACTGCCGTCGAGCTCGCCGCCAAGGGAGGCCGGGTCGTGCTTTTCGGAGGGCTGCCGCATGACGACAGCAAGCCCGGCGTAGATATGAACCTCGTCCACTACAAGAACCTCACGCTCATCGGGATTTCCAAGTTTGCGCCTCGGCATTTCCGCCGTTCCCTGCAAATGCTCGCTTCCGGTCGAATCCCGGGAGATAAGCTCGTAACCCACGTGTTGCCGCTGTCGGAGTTCGACAAGGGCGTAAAGCTCGCCATGAACGGCGAAGCCCTCAAAGTGGTCTATGAGCCGTAAGGGGTGGAGGATGAAGTCATTTGTACCTGCCGGGGGTCGACTGAGTTTTCTCGAGGGCGGCGTCGCCCAGGTTGCATTTCTGGTGGAGGACCTCGACTTGGCGGTGGAAAACTACTACCGCACCTTCGGCATCGGCCCCTGGCACTTCTACACCTACGAGAAACCGTTCGTTCCGCGAATGAGCTACCGCGGCGCCGATGCGGATTACGCCATGCGGGTCGCCCTCTCCTACTTCGGACCGACCAGGGTGGAGTTTATTCAGTCGATCCGGGGGCCCTCGATCTACGAGGAGTTTATAGAGCGCCACGGCTACGGGGTGCAGCACCTCGGGTTCTTAGTAGAAGAGATGGAAGCGGCCCTGGCGGAGGCGAGGGCGGCGGGCTTCGAAATGACTATGGACGGTGCGGGCTTCGGCCCCGATAACGATGGGCATTACGCCTATCTCGATACGGAAGACGCCTTCGGAGCCATCTTCGAGCTCATTCAGCGGCCGAAGCGGCGCAAACCACCGGAGAGGATCTATCCGGAAGAGTGATCGTCCTCACTGAGATAGAGGGCGAAAGGAGAGGCAAAACGGTGAACAACAAGCTGCGATTTAGTTTCTTTCAGCTCACCTTTGGGCAGGAGGAGGCGTACAAGCGACCCGAAGAGACCTATAAACGTCTCAAGCGCTTCGGTTACGACGCCATCGAGATTTGTCCGCCGAAAGGGCGGTACGGCCTCGGAGTCTCCATGGAGGAGTACCTTGCCCGGCACAAGGAGCTCAAGGGGGAGTACGGTCTCGAGGTCTCAAACGTTAACGAGTGCTGGGGAGAAATGTGGGACCCGTACTCGCCGACATACAAGACTCTCACGGAGCCGAAGACCGCCGACCTCGCGGTGGCGGAGACCAAGAGTACCCTCGACTTTGCCGCGGAGCTCGGGGCGTTGTCGGTGACCATCGCCGTCGCGATCCACGACGCGATAACCGCGGACAACGTGGGGGACGCGACGAGGGTGGCGGTGGATGCTCTGAGGCGCATGTCGGACTACGCCAAGGAGAAGGGGGTGCTGCTCGTCTTCGAGGCAACCAATCACCTCGAGATGGGTAAGTTCGTGAATACCGCGGCAAATCACAAGCGGGTCATCGAGCTCACCGGCCGAGACAATATCGGGATTCAACTCGACTGGTTCCACGTCAATATGGAGGAGCTCGATCCCTACGAGGCGGTTATGGATGCGCAGCCCTATCTCCGGCATCTCCACTTCAGGGACTCCAACTCCCTCTCCCCAGGCTATGGCAAGACCGACTTTCGCTCGGTCATTCGAGCTCTCAAAAAGACCGACTATCAGGGATTCTGCACCGTAGAGAGCGCGCCGATGGTGCCGGATGCGGACACCGCGGCGGAGGTAGGCATCACCTACCTCAAACTTATGGAACGAATCGTGGACTTTCAGCTGGATCCGGCCTTCCCGAACGGGTACGCCATACCCGGATCGGTATAGACGGATAAATGTAACTAGAAATCAATAAGGAATAAGGAGAGCGGTATGTACAAGCGGTACATCGAGAAGGAGATCACCTTCGGCGTGATCGTCGCAACCAGGGGATTTTTCAATCCGGAGCATGCGAAGCAAGGACGAAAGGATATCGTCACCAAGTTAGAGGAGCTCGGATATCCTTACGTCATACTGCCCGAGAGCGCCACCAAGCACTCCGCCGTGGAAACCTTAGAGGATGCAAAGAAGTGTGCCGCCCTCTTCAGGGAGAACTCGGAGAAGATCGACGGCATTCTCGTCATTAATCCAAACTTCGGAGACGAGCAGGGGGTCGTAGAGGCGATCGACCGCTCGGGCCTCAAGGTACCGGTCATGGTGGTCGCTCTTCCGGACGATCCCAAGAAGGTTGGAGTCAAGGAACGACGGGACGCCTTCTGTGGAAAGATCTCCATTAGCAACAACTTCTACCAATACGGTATCGATTTCACGAGCACCAAGATGTTCACTGAGTCTCTTTCCAGCAAGGAGTTTCTCGAGGACCTCGAGCACTTCGCCAGCGTCTGTCGCATTGTCGGCGGCATCAAACAGGCTCGAATCGGTGTTATCGGCGCTCGTCCGGAGCCGTTCCACACCGTTCGTTTCAGCGAGCGTCTTATGCAGGCGAACGGCATCAAGATGGTTACCGTGGACCTCTCGGAGATAATCGCCGGTGCCGATAAGCGGGACGAAAACGACGCCGCCGTCAAGGAGCTCCTCGGACAGATTCGGGAGTACGGCAAGATCCCCAACAAGATTATGGAAAAGAACATCGTCAAGCAGGCGTGCCTCTCCGCGGAGATCAATGAGTGGATGGACGTCAACGAGCTCGACGCGAGCACCATCCAGTGCTGGAGCTCCATTCAGGACAACTACGGATGCGCGACCTGTCTCTCCATGAGCATGATGGGTGAGAGGCTCATGCCCAGCGCCTGTGAGGTGGACGCAGCGGGGGTGGTTTCGATGTACACCCTTGCTCTGGCAACCAAGCGATCCGCGGCCTTCCTCGACTGGAACAATAACGTTGGAGACGATCCCGACCTCGTAGCCTGTACACACTGCAGCAACTATCCCAAGAGCTTCTTCGGTGAGAACGCACAGATCGAAATTTCCAACCTCGACGTTCTCGGCATGACCCTCGGGCAAGAACGCTGTTTCGGTGCGATAAAGGGACGGGTAGCGCCCGGTGAAATGACCTACTTCCGTATGTCCACCGACGACATTAACGGTAGGATCCACTCCTACGTTGGAGAGGGGGAGTTTACCGACGACCCCTTCCCGATGGACGGTGGTGTCGCCGTGGCGAGGATCCCGGAGATGCAGAAGTTCT
>JBKHED010000053.1:0-18876 GCA_046540995.1 Spirochaetaceae bacterium
CCAGTACGGGCAAACAGTTCTGCTGCTTCAGGCAACACGCTTGTTGATACTTCACATTGGTTTAGGCTAGCGAACCGCTGTCTCCAGGCTAAAGGCAGGGAGGGGGCGTATATCACCGTCCCCTAACTCCCCCGGCGTGGACCAGGTTACAACACCGAGTCGCGCCACTGTCCGATCCTCCTGGAGCACGAGACGATAGGCGAGAATACCGTGCAGATAGCTCCTCGAGCCGAGATCCTTCCCCTTCTCATCCACCGCATTCGGCGCAAGGCTCACGCCGAGACCGAGATCGACCCGATGGACGCGGCTCCCCGCGCTCCCCATGACGGTTATTGGAATGGAAAACCCCGGACCCTCTATCGCCGGAATCGAGAGGGCGAAGCCTCCGCGAAGGTGCAAGCGCAGTACCGGACCTATTATCGGCGTGAAGGTGTAAATGGCGCCGATGCCGCCGCCGGCGATGCCCCCGAATTCCGCCCCTATTCGGTGCTCGATCAGTCGAGTGTTGAACATATCCTCCGGAATCCGATCCTCTTCCTGAGCGGTGAGAGGAGACGCCAGAAGAACCAGAAGCAACGTGATGAGGACGATCCGCATGGTCATAGAGCTATTATGATTGCCCTGCGAGCTCGTATCAACCTACCCCTCCCGCAGGCCGAGACGAGGCGGGTCTATTGGATTCTCATACGATCCCGGTGCCGCTGCAGGAAGCTGTACTTCACATTCAGGAGAGTTGGAACCACGACGAGAGTCATCACCGTGGCAAAGCTGAGACCGTAGAGCATGGTCCAGGCAAAGGCCCTCCAGTACTCCGAGGACTCGGAGCCGAGGACGACTCGGAAGCTATGCACGTCGAAGCTCACGCCCACCGCCATGGGAACCAGGGCGAGAACCGTAGTGAGAGCGGTCAGGAGTACCGGGCGGAGCCGCGTCTTTCCCGCTTCGATAATCGCGTCCCGCCAGTGCATACCGTCCCGTACGAGGTTGTGGGTGTAATCCACAAGAACGATGCTGTTGTTCACCGCCACTCCGGCGAGGGCGATGCAGCCGATGCCTGACATGATAATGACGAAGTTCTGCTGTCCCGCAAAGAACCCCCAGAAGACCCCTCCGAGAGACAAAAAGACTGAGAAGAGAATGATGAAGGGGTCCGCCACGGAGTTGAACTGCGCAACCAGGATAATGAAAATCAGAAATAGCGCCACCACGAACGCCTGCACCAGGAAGGTAGTGGACTCATTGCGCACGTCCAGGCCGGCGCCGGTACCGATGGCGTATCCCGGGGGCAAATCGCTCGTAACGGTGCCGACCCGGTCCGAAATCTCCGCGATGATAGCTTCCCGGTTTTCGATTTCCGTATCGAAGTTCGCCGAAACCGTTACCGCGCGATTGAGGTTGCGCCGCTTTACAACGCCCACCGTCGACTTGGGCTCGATCTCCGCTACCGCGGAGAGTGGAATTCTCGTACCGTCGTAGGCAACCACCTCGAGGTTTCGAAGCATGGCGAGGGAGTTTCGTGCCTCCTCGCGGTATCGGACGACGATGTCGTACTCCTCCTCGCCTTCCCGGTAGGCGCCGATCGTGGCGCCGTTCATTGCGGTTCGGACGGTGTCGGCAATCTGAGAGGTGCTCAGACCAAAATGTGCGGCCTTACCTCGATCGATGGAGACCTGAAACTCCGGCCGAGACGCTTCGAAGTCGTTGTTGATCTCTTTGAACTGAGGATACTCTCGAAGGATTGCGTAGATCGAGGAGCTGATCTCACCGAGGATCGTGTAATCCTGCCCCCGAACCTCGTAAGAGACGTCGTCCCCGTCCGGCGGCCCCTCCTCCGCCTCGGAGACCTTTACCACCGCACCGGTGACCTGGCGCACCCGCTGAGCCAGTTCTCGCACCGCCTCGCGCCCCGAGACCTCCCGTTTTGCATAGGGCTCGAAGGTGAGATCGATCTGTCCGCGATGGGGCTCCGTATCCGCGCCATCGCGGCCGGATACGCTCTCGAAGTTCTCGAGGGAGGCCGGAGTCGCGCCGACCACCTGCTCCAGCTCCCGGACCACCTCGTCGGTTCGCTCTAAGGGAGTGCCTTGGGGCGCCTCAATGCTAACCCGGGCTCGACCGGGGTCGAGGGCGGGAAAGAAGAGCATATCACGGCCGTAGTTGCCGAAGAGAATGAATCCCGCTACCACCACAACGAAGGCCGCACCGATCGTCAGACCGGGCTTGTGCGTGGCTCTTCGGATGAGCCACTCATAGGAGCGCTGGATCTTAACGAAAAAGCCGCTTCCCTCGTTCATCTTCTTCATCTGCTTCTCAGAGACCTCGAGAAAAGAGGCGCAGAAGGTCGGATTAATGGCAAGCGCCACCACCAGGGAGGAACCGAGAACCACAATGACCGTGATCGGCAGGTACTTCATAAAGTCGCCCATAATCCCCGGCATAAAGATGATTGGAAAGAAGGCGAGACAGGTGGTCAGGGTCGAGGCGATTATCGGTCCTGAGACCTCCCGGGCACCGTCGACGGCCGCCTGGGTTCGGGACTTGCCCATGCTTCCGTGGCGAAAGATGTTCTCCACGATTACGATGCCGTTGTCTACGAGCATCCCCAGAGCGAGGATCAGGCTGAACAGGACTATCATGTTCAGCGTCACCCCCATGATTTGGAGAATGAAGAAGGACATGAGCATGGAAAACGGTATCGCCAGGGAGACGAAGAGGGAGTTACGCCCGCCGAGAAAGAAGACCGTCACCAGGAGAACCAGGAGAAAACCGGTGGCCATGTTGTTCTCCAGGTCCGCAAGCATGTCCCTGATATAGCGAGATTCATCGTAGGAGACGACGACCTCCGTCCGCGGAGGCAGGGTGGGTTCGAGCGCTGCCACTCGCGCCTCCACGGCGTCCACCACCTCGAGAATGTTCGCCCCCATCCGCTTCTTAATAGAGAGGGTGATGGCGGGGGTGCCGTTTAGGCGAGAATAGGTCTCGGATTCGGCGTTCTTGAACCGGGCGGTTCCAACCTCCTTGAGGCGCACCTGCACTTCCCCATTGCCCACGAAGATTTCGTTGAACTCCCGGGGGTCCTGGATCTCACCGGTCACCGAAAGGGTGTAGTTCCGTTGCTCGTTTCGAAGAACCCCTCCGGGAATGGAGACATTCTCCGCCTGTATCGCGGTGATCACGTCCCTAATGGTGAGACCGTAATGCTGCAGCTTGAGCGGATCGAGCTCAATGGCGAGTTCCTTCGAGGGGCGGCCGGCGACATCCACATCAAGCACGCCGTTAACCCGCTTAAGATCCTCCTGAAAGAGCTCGGCGGAGTTGTCTATGATCTCTACACCATCGGGATGGGAGAGAACCACCACGAAGACGGGCCAGTCTGAGACGTTGAACTCCCGCACAAACGGCTCTTCCGCGTCATCCGGCAGTCGAGGCTTGGCAAGATCGACCCGATCCTTGACTCGGCGCAGAGCGGTCTCCACGGTGACGTCGGAGGTGAACTCCACGAAGATAAAGGAAACGCTTTGGCGGCTTTCGGAGGTTATCTCCTTCACCCCGTCCATGCCGTCGAGTTCCTGCTCGATCGGTTGAGTTACGAGGCTTTCGATATCCTCCGCGGAGACACCGACGTAGGTTGTGTTGATGAAGATATAGGGCTGCTTAATCTCCGGGCTCGACTCCCGGGGGAGTTGGACGTAGGCGATAATCCCCATAATGACGATCAGAACGGCGAAGCTGAATACCGCCATCTGTTTCTGGATAAAGAGCTTGATCATTGGTTACACGTCCTGTCGATCGATAATTCGAATCACACTTCCCTCGTCGACCTGGTTAATGCCGCGGACGACGATCTCCTCTCCCGGCGAAACGCCATCGAGAATCACCGTCTCCCGCTCATTCGAAGGGCCGAGAACAACCTGCCGGAGGTGCGCCACGGCGCCCTCAGCCACGACGAGATAGCTGTTCTCACCTCGGGTAACGATAGTGCTCGAGGGCACCACGACCGCCTCGTCGATAGTGCGCAGGGGAAGACGTACCTTCGCGGTGGTTCCCGAGAGGATCGCCTGATCCTGGTTATCGATATGCAGCTCTACCTGAAAGGTGAGGTTTCGCTCGGAGCGGCGGCGGGAGAAAGAGACAACCTCCCCCTCCCAGACCCGTCCGGGGAGAGAGCCGAGGGTAACCTCCGCGCTTCCCCCAATTGTTCGTACCCCTGCGATGTCCGCCTCAGGCACTCCGAGACGCACCTTCATCCTGGAGAGATTGCTTACAACGAATGTAGCCTCCCCCGGGGGGACTTCTTCGTAGAGGTCGATATACCGAGCCACCACGATACCGGATATCGGGGTGATCGCGAGAGCACCGTCCCGCACCTTTTCGGCGTCCAGGAGAGCCGTCCTGCTCTGCAGGAGAGCGAGTTCCGCCTGATCCACGGCGAGCTGGTAGCTGTTGCCTTCGTCTAAGAAACGCTTCTGTCGCTCGAAGCTCTCCCGAGCGAGGCGCTCGTTGTAGATCGCGGTCTCATACTGCCGAACCGCCTTCTCCGCCTCGATGCGAGCCAGGGAGTCCCCCGCCTCCACCGCATCGCCCACGGAGACGTTGATCTCGCTTACCCGGCCACCGGAAACGGTAATGAGCTCAACCTCCTCGAGGCCGGATACCTCGCCGTAGTACTCGCCGTAAACCGTAAATGGCCTGCCGTCGAGACGTACAACTTCCACCGGCACCGAGAGGTCAGCCTCAGTGGCGCCGGCAGTTTCCTCCTGGCTTCCGGAGCACCCGAGGAAGAAAACGGGTGCAACTATTGCAACAAGAGTTGCGGAAATGGCTCTAAATCTCATGTTCGCTCCTAAGTGCGAGCAGATGCTGCTCTTCTCATCTGTAACCCGACTGAGGCGAACAGGTGTCACCACGAATGAGAGTTCAGAGTCGCTCTTTTGAGAGGGTAATTCGAATGAACGGATGCGGAGGGTAATCGGGAAGGGGAGCCGGTTCGGGTCAGCCGGCGCCGGGGCTACAGCGTAACCCCGGCCTCCTGCAGTGCGGCGTTGCAGAGACGCCGCACCTCTTCGGCGCTCTTCGCGGAGAGCGCCCTCTGGGCGAGCTCCCGGGCGTCCCCGACGCTGAACCGCCGTATCGCATCCTTTACTCTCGGGATAGAGGCTCCGGAAGCGCTCAAGGAGGTGACGCCGAGACCCGAGAGCACGATCGCCCCCGCGGGATCCCCGCCGAGCTCGCCGCAGACGCCGCAGGGGATACCTTCCGATTTGGCGCTCTCGACAACCCTAGCTATGGTTCGCAACACTCCGGGATGGAGGGCGTCGGAGAGGTAGGCGAGGCTCTGGTTTCCCCGTTCCGCGGCGAGGACGTACTGCGTGAGATCGTTGGTACCAATACTGAAGAAGTCGCTCACCTTCGCAAGCTCTCCGCTCATCTCCACGGAACCGGGAGTTTCGATCATAATGCCCAGCTTTACCGGCCACCTGTGCTCCACCCCCTCTCGCGCGAGAGATTCCTGGGCTTCGGAGAGCCGTTCCCGGACCTCTTCCACCTCCTCCGGCGCCACGACCATCGGTATCATGAGCCGCAGGTCTCCCCCGGCACCGCCCCGGAGGGCCGCTCTGAGATGGCTCATAAACAGTTCGGGCATGTGGCGGTAGAGACGCACCCCGCGGACCCCGAGAAACGGATTCGCCTCAGTCGGCAGCGAGAGGTAGGAAATCTGCTTATCCCCGCCGATGTCGAGGAGGCGCAGAACGACGGGACGATCGCCGAAGCTCTGGGCCACGGCGGCAAAGCTCTCCGCCTGCTCCTTCTCCTCCGGGGCCGCTTCGCGCTGGAGAAAGAGAAACTCCGAGCGAAAGAGCCCCACCCCGTCGGCGCCGTTCTCCAGGGCGTTCTCACTCTCCGAGGGGCGAGCGATGTTGGCGTACACCGGTAGCGAAGCGCCATCGGCGGTGCGTCCCGGTGCCTGGGCAACCTCCTTGAGCGCCGCTACCCTCTCCTTCCACGCCGCCTCCGCGGCTCGGTACTCTCCGAGCTCCTCGTTCGTCGGCTTTTCAATGATGCTCGGTCTCCCCGCGTCCAGGACGATCAGATCCCCCTCGGAAAGCTCACCAACCCGGGCGTAACCGGTCACCGCTGGTACGCCCAGGGCTCGGGATAGGACGGCCGCGTGGGATGTCAGGTCTCCGACCCGGGTGACGATGCCGAGGACCCAGTCCGGCGAAAGCGCCACGGTCTCCGAAGGGCCGAGTTCCTCCGCCGCTACGATAACCGGCTCCCGAGGCCTCTCCGACTGGGCGGCAGCCTCGCCCTCCAGGGCGAAAAGGAGACGACGAGCGACGTCTTCCACGTCCGCCGCCCTCGCCTTCATGTACGGATCCTCCAGAGCGCGGTAGGTCGCAGCGCTCTCCTCTCCGGACTCCTGAACCGCCAGGGAGGCGTTCTTTCCTTCGCTCTCGATCCGGTTTTCCACCGCACCTAGGAACTCCGGATCTTTCAGTATGAGAAGGTGGGCGTCGAATATCCCCGCCTCCGCTCTCGCTCCGCGACGATTCATTTCCTCCCGGGCTGCCTCTATTTCATTTTCAACCTGCTCCAGGGCCTTCCGCAGGCGCTCGCGCTCCTTCTTCGGATCCTCCGCGGGCGCCCGAGACACCCTCGGCTCTCGACGGCTCAGAAGGTGCACAGGGCCAACGGCGATACCCGGGGAGACCGCCAGGAGCTCGTCCGGGCCTTCTTCTCGGAATTGTTCGGCGCCCTTCTCCGGGGGCCTCGCCTCGCTTTCTCCCTCCGCAGCCCCGCCGGGAGAGGGCGAGAACTCCTCCCCGAAGTTCTCCGCGACCAACGTCTCCATTCGAGAGAACAGATCCTCCGCTTCCTCGCCGGCGGGCGCTCGAACCAGCACCCGTTCCCCGGATCGCACCGCCAGTGTCGCAATCCGATTGAGACTCCGAGCGTTTACCCAACGCTCCGGCCGCGCTTCGTGGGCCGCCTCCGCCTCCGCTCCCGAAGCAGCGACGGCTTGGACAAACTGCGCCGCCGGGCGGGCGTGGAGCCCGTGAGGCGTCATAATCCGGTAACTTCTCTGAACGTAGTTATCATCCCCGGGAGACTGGTCCTCGGTAGCGGGTGTGCCCGCCGCCCCGGGCGTCGCGGTCCCGGGCGTCGCGGTCCCGGGCGTCGCGGCCTCGGCGGCCTCCGCGCCGATCTGCTCCCGCTTCGGCTCCAGAGCGCTGAGCGCCTCCCGGTATACGGTTTCCAGATCGCTGCCAAGGGAGATCTGCACCGCCGCGGCTACCGCCCCCTCCACCAGCGGAGCAGGAGAGAGCCGCACCGGCGTCTCCTCGTCGAGGAGCTCGAGAGCCATCTCCGCGCTGAGGATGGCGCTTCCGAGATCCATGAGCAGGAGCACCCCCTCCTCGGAGCGGACCGACTCCACCGCTTCCATAATCTCCGTGGCGTCGGTACCGAGCTCCTCGTGCTCATCTCCGACGCCGCCGCAAGCCGCGATGGGAAGCTCCGATGCCTCGGCAACCTGCAGCGCCAGTTCCCGGGCTGCCTGCGCGAGGGGGTAACTATGAGATACGAGAACGAGTCCGACCATGGTGAGCCTCATAAGAAGCGCCCCGGCTCAGGCCGGGGCGCGGTGGGATTAGTTCCAGTGTTCCGCGGCTGCCCGCAGTATGAGATGGGTCGAGGTTGCGCCCGGGTCCTGATGACCCTTGCTGCGCTCGCCCATGTAGCTCGCTCGACCCTTCCGGGCGACCAGGGGTATGGTGGCCTTCATGCCGCTTTCGGCGGCGGCGGCGCCCGCTTCGAGCATTGCCGCAACGCCGTCGCTCTTTGCCCCCTCCATCGCCTCGATAGCGGGAATCCACGCATCGAGCATCGTCTTGTCGCCCTGCTGCGCCTTGCCCCGCTGCTTGAGTCCCTCGACTCCCTCCTTGAACAGCTCCAGCACCCCGTCCGCGTCGAGCTCCTCCTTTCCGGAAGCGGCGGCGCTCGCCTTGAGGAAGAACGTCCCGTAGAGGGGACCGGCGGCACCACCCACCTTCTTGATGAGTGCCATGGAGACGGCCTTGAGAGCGCCGGCGATATCCTCCGGCTCCTTCCCGTCTATTTCCGCCAGCGCGGCGTTGAAACCGCGACTCATGTTTATGCCGTGGTCCGCATCGCCGATGGCGGAGTCGAGCTGCGTTAGGTACTCCTTGTTCTCCTCCATCCGTTGTCGCACCGTCCTAAGCCAGGCGAGAACGGCATCGAGTCCTACCATCGGCTCAACCCCACTTGAGGCCAGGCGTGAGGACCGGAGCGTCCCAGAGCTCGACCATGCGACTGTCAGCCTTCATCATAGTGAGGGAGAAACCCTGCATCTCCAGGGAGGTAATGTAGTTACCCACCAGGTTGCGGGCGATCTTAAACCCTTTCGCCTTCGCGAAGGCCGCAACTTCATTGTAGAGGAGGTAGAGCTCGATAAGCGGAGTTCCTCCCATGCCGTTTACCATAACGATGAGGTCGTCGCCACTCTTAAACGGTATGTCCGAGACCACCGCCTCGCCCATCATCTCAACGAGCTCCTTGGCACTCTTCTGCTTCATTCGCTCCCGACCCGGCTCACCGTGGATGCCGATACCAACCTCGATCTCATCCGGGCCGAGCTCGAAGGTCGGCTTTCCGGCGGAGGGAACGGTGCAGCTCGTGACAGCCATGCCCATGGAACGGCCGTTGTTCTTCACCCAGTTCGCGACGTCCGTGACCTCCTCGAGGCTCATGCCCTTCTCGGCAGCGGCACCGCAGAGCTTCTCCGCGAAGACCGTCGAGCCCACGCCTCGGCGACCCTCGGTGTAGAGGCTGTCCTTTACCGCCACGTCGTCATCGATTACGACCGAGGCGACCTCGATCCCCGCGCCCTCGGCGATGTCGGCGGCCATCTCGAAGTTCATGACGTCGCCGGAGTAGTTCTTGACAATATGGAGTACGCCCTTTCCACCGGAGACAGCCTTGGTTGCCTCCTCCATCTGATCCGGCGTCGGCGAGGTAAACACCTCCCCGGGGCAAGCGGCGTCGAGCATGCCCTTTCCAACGAATCCGCCGTGGAGAGGCTCGTGACCGCTTCCACCACCTGAGACGATACCAACCTTGTCCTTTACCGGAGCGTCCGCCCGAACCACGAAATTCGGATCGTAGTGAACCTTCAGCAGGTCAGGATGCGCCTGCTCCATGCCACGGAGGGCCTCAACGACAACATCATCGGCCTTGTTGATGAGTTTTTTCATAATTGATCACCTCTCAGAAGTAACGGTTTCTTCTACCTACCAATGGTACGCCCGAATTCTCGGGAGCGCAAGAAGAACATTACAAAAGTCCACGCCCCCTGGACTAATGTGAGAGTTCAGTTAAAAGAAAGGCGGAGGGCCACCGCCCTCCGCCAGGAAGCATCCTACGATCCATTCGCTCGGGGAACCTCTCCACTTACGACTAGATCGATTCCAAGTCCTTTCCAGTTCTTGATCACAATGTCACCAATGTGCACCGGAGCCTCGAGCTCGACCTCCCGACTCGCCGCCGCGAGCTCCAATAGCATCGCCTTCGGAATGGGCTGCGGCGTCCAAACCGGAGCCAGCGGGCGTACGCCGTTGCTGACTCGTACGGAAGTCGGAAGCACCCGTCGGGGATCCGTAATCTCCTGTTTCACGTACTCCGGTCCGAGCTTGCATTTGTTGCCCTCCATGCTGAGAATCTCGTCGTTCTCATCGAGCACCGTGTGAATCTCGCAACCCCTGGGGCACCGGAGGCATATGTCCATTCTTCGCTTTACGTTCGCTCTTTCGCTCATGATATCACCGCCGTCAGTTCACCTTCTCTGAGTTCCCGGAGCCGGGCGATCTCCTTTGCCTTTAGCCGGTGGACCATCATCTCCGCCGGCCGTGCGTACTGCTCTCTAAAGGAGACAACAGTCTCGTCACCGTTCTTGAGCTCCACCTTGACCATCCGCTCCAGAAGTGAGTTTGGTCGAAGCGTAATAAAGATGTCCCCTTCCTTCTCACCGTTGAGCCGTATCTTCTGTGGGATCACGTTTCCCACGTTCGCCCCGGGCTTGATTTCGATCCCCGGCTGGGTATCGTGTTCCCGGCTCTCGGCGTATCGGGCGGCGTTCCGTCCCGCTACCTCTCCCGCCTGGCTTACGTAGTCGACGAGGTCGTAAATGCTTGTCACGTTGCCCGCCGCATAAATGCCTGGAACGTTGGTCATCATGTGGCTGTCCACGATCGGTCCGTTGGTCCGGCGGTCTATCTCGATACCCGCCTTTCGGGAAAGCTCGTTCTCCGGGATCAACCCTACCGAGAGCACGAGGGTGTCACACTCGATCGTTTCCTCGGTTCCCTCGATCGGGTTGAGTTGCTCATCGACCTGTATGGTCTCGATCGCCTCGACCCGGTCCTCGCCCATAATCTTATTGACCGTCGTGGAGAGGTGCAGGGGGATGTCATAGTCCAGCAGACACTGAACGTAGTTCCTTCGCAGTCCCGTGATGAATGGAAGGAGCTCGAGGACGGCAAGGACTTTCGCACCCTCCACCGTGAGGCGTCGCGCCATAATCATTCCGATGTCGCCGGAGCCGAGAATGACCACCTTGTGACCCGGCATGAATCCTTCGATGTTAACCAGTCGCTGGGCGGTGCCGGCGGTGTAAATTCCCGCCGCTCGGGTTCCCGGCAGCCTGATCTGCGCCCGGGTTCGCTCTCGGCATCCCATGGCGAGGACGATTGCCTTCGCCTGGAAGTGCAGGTACCCGTCGGTGGAGTTCATGGCGTAGACATCTTTTTCGGCGGTGAGATCCATAACCATGGTGTCCAGAAGCACGTCGATATCGTAGGAGCGCAACACTTCTTCGTACTTCTGGGAGTACTGCGGTCCCGGATAGTCCCGGTCGAAGTTAACCGCCCCAAATCCGTTGTGAATGCACTGGGGAAGTATGCCCCCGAGAGCATCGTTTCTCTCGATGACGAGTACCCGTCCCCGGTTTTCCTCGTACGCCTTGATAGCCGCGGCCATTCCCGCCGGCCCTCCACCGATGACGATTACATCGTACTGTTTCGTTTCCATCGATCTCCCCTCCTCAGACCACTTCCTTGGTTCGGCGATAGAGAAAGACCGAACCGGGGCCGCGTTTGGTGATTTCGGTCATCGGCATATCGAGCTCCCGGGCGAGAATCTCCATCGTCCGGGGATAGTCGAAGCTTCCTTGACAGCGACCGGTACCGAGCCAAGTGCGTCGTTTGATCGCGTCGTAGGTGATCGCCGGCACCGGTGCGTGGATCGCATCCACGATTTCGCCCTCGGTCACCTCCTCACAGCGACAGACGATGCGTCCGTAGGCGGGATTCTTGGCGATGAGCTTGGCCCGCTGCTCGTGATCCATCTTTGCAAAGTGCACCCGTCCCGGTCTTACCGGGTTGTAGTCCGTCTTTTCCTCGAGCTTCTCCCCCGCCTCTTCGCTGAGGAGACGTTCCACCTCCTCGGCTATGGCCGGAGCGGAGACGTAACCGGGAGACTCGATCCCGGCGAGGTTTATGAGCCCCTCCACGTTCTTTGAGATTTCGATGAGAAAGTCCTTATTCTTTCCGTCCGGCTTATTGTTGCCCGTGGCACGAACCCCCGCGAAGGTCGCGATGACGTCCCGAGGAGTCAGGGAGGGGACGAGCTTCGTCGAGTTGGTGAGAACCTCGTGGAGCCCCTCCTTCGTTACCGAGGTGTCGTCCTTTTCCGGGATTTCGAGAGCGTTGGGACCGATAAGGGTGTTGCCGTGGGCGGTAACCGAGACGAGGATACCCTTTCCCTTCTCCGTGGGCATCGGAAAGAGCACGTTACTGATGCGAACCTTCGCCTTGTCGAAGATGAAGTACTCTCCCCGCCGAGCGGTGATCTTGAACTCCGGACGGTCCCCGGCCATATGCATAATCTCATCTGAGTGAACGCCGGCGGCGTTGACCACCCACCTGGCGCGGAACTCACCGTTGTTCGTTCGAACACCGAGGAGTCGCCCCTCCTCGACAATCATCTCCTGCACTTCCGTGTTTAGATGGAACTCGGCGCCGTTCATCGCCGCGTTCTCCGCCGCCGCCAGGACCCCCTCGAAGGGATCAACAACCCCCGCCGTGGGTGTCCAGAGCGCTTCGGTAACATCGGGAGAGAGATGGGGCTCCCGCTCCAGCGCCTGTTCCCGGGACCATACCTCTACGCCGGGAATTCCGTTTTCCTGGGCGCGATCGTAGAGCTTCTTGATTCCCTTTTGCTCCTCGGGACCGATTGCGACCACCATCGCTCCGGACTCGGTAATGGGCACGTTGAGCTCCTTCGCCCACTCTCTCCAGAGTTCGTTGCCGCGCTTGTTCATAATGGCTTTCATGGTTCCCGGGACCGGATCGTGTCCGGAGTGAAGGATAGCACTGTTCGCGGTGCTCTGCCCCATGCCGACATCCGCCTCCCGGTCGAGCACGGCGATGGACAGCTTGTACTTTGATAACGTCCGGGCCACCATGGAACCGACAATGCCGGCGCCAATGATAACCACGTCGTAGTTTCTGGTCTCCATGATACCACTCCTATGGGTTGTGCAGGGGTTTCCTGCCTTTCAAGGGTAGCCGCAGTCTGGACACATGTCAACAAAGAATTAACATTAGTTCACCCACTCAGGCTACTCGGAAACAAGTGGTGCCACCTCTGCCAAATCAGCTCTGTAGCTTTAGGATCCCCCGGGGAGAGCGGATTGCGACTGAAATCCTGAGCATACGTGAATTTTCGATTGACGGATGATACAACTGGGTTTAGCATCAATGAGTAAGAGATCATATCAAACGTTCCTGAGTCATACACAAATGTTCATATTTGGTTAGACTCCGGGGCGTATGCAAGGCGTCGGTCGCACTTCGCCGCGAGCACATATTACACAATCGGTCGGGAATGAAGCCGGAATGGTATTCCGGTCGTATATAAATCCCTTTAGTGGAGGTAGGAAATGGATTTTACTCCGATCCAAATGTACTTTGCCGAAGTCGTCGGCACAATGGTCCTCGTCCTTCTTGGAGACGGCGTTGTCGCCAACGTCGTTCTCAACAAGAACAAGGGCCACGCCGGCGGGTGGATTGTGATCACCACCGGATGGGGCCTCGCGGTAGCCTTCGCGGTCTACGCCGTCGGCTGGGTCTCCGGTGCGCACATCAACCCGGCGGTAACGGTCGGACTCGCGTCCATCGGCGAGTTAGAGTGGGCCCTTGTCCCCGGCTACATCATTTCCCAGATCATCGGCGCGTTCATCGGTGCGGTCTTGGTGTTCTTGGCGTACAAGGACCACTTCGACGCCACCGACGAGGCGGCTCTGAAGCTAGCGGTCTTCTCTACCGGTCCTGAGATTCGCAACATCGGCAAAAACACCGTAACCGAGATTATCGGCACGGCGATGCTCCTCTTCGGTATTCTTGCCATTGGACACACCATGGGCGGCGCCCAGGGCCTCGTTGAGACCGTCGACGCCGGTATGGGTCCCTTCGTTACCGGTTTTCTGATCTTCTCGATCGGTCTCTCCCTCGGTGGCCCGACCGGATACGCCATCAACCCCGCTCGGGACCTCGGACCTCGAATCGCTCACGCACTGCTTCCGATCAAGGGGAAGGGCTCGAGCGACTGGGGCTACGGGCTCACCGCTCCGATCATCGGCCCCATCGTCGGTGGTGTTCTCGGCTCGCTTCTCTGGGTCCTGGTTCTCAGCGGAACAGGCGTGTAACTCTCGCCGGAGGACGGCGGTGCGGGTCGATACCTCGCGCCGTCTTCTCCGCGTCTAGACATCCCCAAAAAAATGGAGGTCTTTTATGGCTAAGAAGTACGTAATGGCATTCGACGCTGGTACAACCAGCAGCCGCGCGATCCTCTTCGACCACAAGGGCGAAATCGTAAGCGTGGCGCAGCAGGAGTTTCCGCAGATCTATCCCAAGCCGGGCTGGGTCGAGCACAATCCGATGGACATCTGGGGCTCCCAGAGTGGTGTCGCTCGGGAGGTGATTAACAAGGCCGGCGTCGACCCCGAGGAGGTCGCGGCTATCGGTATCACCAACCAGCGTGAAACCGCCATTGTGTGGGAGAAGGCGACGGGCAAGCCGGTTATGAACGGCATCGTCTGGCAGGACCGCCGAACCGCGGGCATCTGCGACAAGATGAAGGCCGACGGTTTTACCGACTACGTCCGGGAGAACACCGGTCTGGTTATTGACGCCTACTTCTCCGGAACCAAGGTAAAGTGGATGCTCGACAACGTCCCCGGTGCCCGGGAGAAGGCCGAAAAGGGCGAGCTCCTCTTCGGTACGGTCGACACCTGGCTCATCTGGAATCTTACCGGCGGCCAGGCCCATGTAACCGACTACTCCAACGCTTCCCGGACCTTGATGTTTAACATTAAGACCCTGGACTGGGACGATAAGCTCCTCGAAGAGCTCACCGTACCCCGCTCCATGCTCCCCGAAGTCAAGCCCTCCAGCGAGGTCTACGGCTACACCGATCCCAAGACCTTCGGCGGCGCCAAGATTCCCGTGGCCGCGGCCATCGGCGACCAGCAGGGCGCTCTCTTCGGTCAGGCGTGTTTTGAGAAGGGAATGGCCAAGAACACCTACGGTACCGGAAGCTTCGTTCTTATGAACACCGGCACCGAGCGGATCCCCTCCAAGACCGGTCTGCTAACCACTATCGCCTGGGGCTTGGAAGGCAAGGTCGAGTACGCCCTCGAAGGCGCGATATTCGTCACCGGCGCCGCGGTTCAGTGGCTCCGGGACGAGCTTAAGATCGTTGCCGACGCGGCTGACACCAACTACTTCGCCTCCAAGGTGCCCGACACCAACGGCGTCTACATGGTTCCCGCCTTTGTGGGACTCGGCGCCCCCTACTGGGATCAGTACGCCCGCGGCGCGATTGTCGGCCTGACCCGTGGAGCAAACCGCGACCACATCGTTCGTGCAACCCTCGAGTCTATCGCCTACCAGACCAGAGACGTCGTTGAGTGTATGGACGAGGACTCCGGCATTACGGCCAAGGAGCTCAAGGTTGACGGTGGTGCTTCCATGAACGACTTCCTCATGCAGTTCCAGTCCGATATCCTCGGCGTGCCGGTCATGCGGCCCAAGATCGTCGAGACCACCGCACGGGGCTCCGGCTTCCTCGCGGGTCTGGCGGTCGGCTTCTGGAAGAACCAAAAGGATCTGGAGAACGCCTTCGAGCTTGACAAGAAGTTCGAGCCCACCCTCGAAAAGGGTCAGCGCGACAAGCTCTACGCCGGTTGGCAAAAGGCTGTCGAGAAGGCTAAGGATTGGGAGGACAAGGAGTAATCTCTACCTTCCTCAACTCTCAGGGGCGGCGGCGCTGCGGCGGTGCCGCCCCTTTTGTAGAGACAGCCCCAGGCACGGGGCAACGTAACCGCCTGCGCAACGAACCAAACCAACCTTTCTCTCTATTCCACCCTGTGTTACCATAGAAGGTAGCATCATCAGGCGAGCAGATGTTCGATTCAACCTCGATTCCTTGAAGGTCATGCTCCCTGCTACGCACTGTAAGCTCCGGCCTTCAAGACTCTCGTTGGACCGAAACTCACCTACGGCATCGGCAACGGGAGGAACACGTTGGCAGATCAACAATCTCTCGACGTTCTGATTGTGGGCGCCGGCGTGAGCGGAGCGTGCATCGCGCGACAGCTCTCGGCGTACAAGTTGGACGTAGCACTGGTAGACAAGGAGGCGGATGTCTCCTTCGGCACTTCCAAGGCAAACAGCGGCATAATCCACGGCGGATTTCATCATAATCAGAAGTACCTCAAGGCGCGGTTGGAGCTCCGCGGCAATCTTCTCTTCGACCGGATGTCCCGGGAGCTCGACTTCCCCTTTAAGCGCTCGGGAATTCTTGTGGTCGCCCTGAGCGAAGAGGAGATGAAGTACATTGACCACCTCTACAATCAGGGGTTGGAAAACGGCGTAATCGGCATCGAGATGTGCTCGCGGGAGCGAATGTTCGAGCTCGAGCCAAAGCTCAGTCCGGATACAGTAGGTGGCCTTCACGCTCCGGGGGGCGGCGTTATCGAACCATACCGCTTTGTATTCTCTGTCATAGAGTCGGCCAAGACGAACGGCGTGCAGGTGCTCACGAGCTTCGAGGTAGCCGACGCTGAGTGGGATGGCTCCCGGCATACCGTGACCGCCTCAGACGGCAGAAAACTCAAGGCACGCTACGTCGTCAACGCCGCGGGACTCTTCGCGGACAAGGTCTCCAAGATCTTCGGTGCCGAGGAGTTCGAGATTACTCCGCGCAAAGGAGAGTACTACCTTCTCGACCGAACCACCCAGGCTGCGCCGGAGAAGGTGCTCTTTCCGGTACCGACCAAAGTCTCGAAGGGTATGCTTGTTATTCCCACTGCGGAAGGAACAGTCCTCATCGGGCCTACGGCGGATGAGATTGAGGACAAGGAGGACCTCTCGGTAAACCAGGAGAACCTGCAGAAGATCTTTGAGCAAGCGCGAAAAATGGTCCCGGTTGTCTCTCAGAACGACGTGATCTCTCTTTTTGCGGGGAACCGTCCTACCATGAAAGAGGGAGACTTCTACATCGACATCTCCCACAAGCAGGAGAACTTCATACAGGTCGCCGGCATCCAGTCTCCGGGGCTCACCGCCTCGCCCGCAATCGGGGAGTACGTCAAGGATCTCCTCAAGAAGGCGGGGGCGGAGCTCGTGGAAAAACCGGACTACGACCCAATGGTCACAGAACTACCGAGAATCCGAGATGCGAGTCCCTTCGAGGCGGACCAGTTGGTTGCAAAGGATCCCGCCTACGGCAACGTCGTCTGTCGATGCGAGGAGATATCCGAAGCTGAGATTCTCGCGGCGGTTCGCAACGGACACACTACCCTGGACGGAATCAAGTACCTCACTCGTGCGGGAATGGGACGGTGCCAGGGCGGCTTCTGCACCTACAAGACCATGAAGCTCCTCATGCGAGAAACCGGCATGAGCTACGAGGAGATCACCAAGCGCGGTCCTTCGAGTCCGGTGCTCATGGGAAAACTGTGAGGAGACGAGAATGAAAGAGCTATACTACGACACCCTGGTCATAGGCGGCGGTGCGGCGGGGATGTCTGCCGCCCTGGAGGTCGCCAAGAACGGCTTCTCCGTGGCGATCGTCGAGCGCGAGGAGCACCTGGGAGGCATCCTACTCCAGTGCATCCACAACGGTTTCGGGCTGCAGCTTTTCAAGCGGGAGCTCACGGGACCAGAGTTCTCGGACGAGCTAATCAAACAAATCAGAGAGAGTGACGTTGCGGTATACCTGGACACCACCGTGGCCCACCTCTCCGACGAAGAGGAGGGCAAGGTTGCGTACTGCTACTCCGCAACCTACGGGGTGAGCAAGATCACCGCACGGTCAGTGGTCCTTGCCATGGGGTGCCGGGAGCGCAACCGAGGAGCTATTCGCACCCCCGGGACACGCCCCTCCGGGGTCTTTACCGCCGGACTCGCCCAGCGGCTGGTCAATGTGGAAGGGTACATACCGGGCAAAGACGTAGTCATCGTCGGATCCGGAGATATCGGGCTCATCATGGCCCGCCGCATGACCTGGGTGGGTTCCAAGGTACACGCGGTTGTGGAGATTCAACCCTACCCTTCCGGCCTGACCAGAAACATCGTCCAATGCCTCAACGATTTCAACATACCCCTCTATCTGTCCCACGTGGTCTCCCGGATAGAAGGTAAGAACCGTGTCGAAAAGGTTGAAATAACCCCTCTGGAGGATGGCATACCGAACCCCGACAACGCCTTCGAAATCGCCTGCGATACGCTCCTCCTTTCGGTAGGCCTGATTCCCGAAAACGAACTCTCCAAGGAGGCAGGGGTAACGATCAATCCCCAGACCAACGGCGCGGAAGTGGATGCGACAATGATGACCTCCGTCCCCGGCGTCTTCTCCTGCGGCAACGTCCTCCACGTGCATGACCTCGCGGATTACGTAGCAGAGGAGGCTCAACGGACAGGGGGATACGTGGTCAACTATCTGAATGAGCGCAAGCCCGACGGGCAGATCAGGGTCAAGGCGGGCTCGAACGTCCGCTACGTCGCCCCCGGAAAGGTAAGCACCTCCAACCCGGACAAGATTTACTTCCGGACCCTCATCGTTAAGAACAACGCCAAGGTCGTTGTTAAGGTGGATCACAGAACCATCAAAGAGAAAAAGATGAATCATGTCCAACCCTCTGAGATGGTTAGCCTCAAGCTCTCCAAGAAGGATGCGCAGCAGATGAACGCAACCCCGGACTCGGTAATGGAGGTAAGCGTACAATGAAAGCCGAAGGAACCCTCCTACGAGAGTTGACCTGTATTAGCTGTCCCATAGGCTGTCAACTGGAGCTCTATCAAGGCCCCACAGAAGACGAGATCGTTGTGAAGGGAAATCGCTGCCCCCGGGGTGAGGAATACGGTAAAGAAGAGTACCTCGCGCCAAAGCGGGTTGTCACCTGCACCTGCCCGACAAACTCCGAGGTTTTCCCGCGAATCCCGGTTCGGACCGACAAACCCCTCCCGAAGGAGCTCATCAACGAGCTACTCGAGGAGGCGTACAGCACCACGGTCAAGCTTCCGGCAAAGCGCGGCCAAGTGATTCTCAACGATTTTCGCGGAACCGGCGTGAGTCTCATCTCCTCTCTCACCATGGGAAAAGAGGGCGTATCCTAGAAAAGGGCGGATAGAAGCTTCGAGGCTCTCTCGGTAACGCCGGGACGGTCCCTATTCCATTCCGGCGCTCTCCTCGAGCGCCTTGAACAGTGTCTCGAATTCTCTGCGCAATTCCGGA
>JBKHED010000054.1:0-18721 GCA_046540995.1 Spirochaetaceae bacterium
TCGGCGGGATCTCCCGGAGACGGAGCATCTCCCTCCCCTCGGGGGGTGTGGTCCCACTGCTGCGTCCCCTTCTTTCGGTTTCCAGAGGGGATCTGGAGCAGGTGGTTCGTGCCGCCGGGTTGGAGCCGATCCGGGACCCCTCGAATCAGGATTCGGCCTACGAGCGCAGTTTTCTTCGGCATGAGGTGATTCCTCTCCTTCGGCAGATGCGGCGCCGAAGTGATGAGGGGCTGCTCCTCTCGGCCGCCAGGCTCCGCAGCGTGGCCGCCGATATCGAGCGACGGGCGGGAGAGATCCCCTTCCGTCGAGCTGCGGGGAGACTCGTTGCCGACGGGGCGGCCTTTTTCAGCGCCCCTCCCGCGGTCCGGGCGGCGGCGTTGGAGATCCATGGGCGACGCCGGGAGGTGAGCTTTCCCGGCCGCTCCCGCCGCTTCCTCGAGCCGCTGCTGCGGGAGCCGCCGCCGGAGTGGCTCTTCGATCGATCCCAAAGCAGGGTAATCGCGCAAGGGGGCTCCCACCGGTTTACGGTGCATCGCGGTCGGCTCATCTGGCAGCACGATATTGTCCCTTCCCGCTATTTTGGGTATCTTCACGTGGTGGATTCATCTCCTCTAGAAGTCCGATGGATGGGGGGAGTGTGGCCCATCACGAAACGCTGCGAAGCTCTACGTAAGACGGTAGTTTCGCTTCCAAAGGACTCCCTGAAACCGCCGGTGGTGGTTCGGTCCAAGAGACCGGGAGATCGTCTCTTCCTGGAGGGGGCACCGCGGCTTCTCAAAAGCCTCTACGACCGGTACGCTGTTCCTCGGGTCGTACGGGAGAATATCCCGATTATAGAAGACAAGGGCGGGATACTCGCGCTTCCTTCTGACATATTTGGTTTTCCGCGACTAATGCGGGAGGGACTACCGTCGGGCAATGAGGCTTTAGAAATCGAGTTTCTCGTACACGGAGATTTTGTTTGAGTATGGACAATAATGATAACAACGGGGGGCGTAACGGTAACAACCAGGGGCCGAACCCGAATTTCAACTTTCGAAACAACCGATTCGCTCTCATTTTCCTGGTCGCTATTCTCGGCATGTTCCTGGTTATGCTTTTCGGTAATAGCCAGCAGGCGACAAACCAAATTCCCTACTCCCAGTTTCTCGGTTACCTGAGCAGCGGTGAGGTGGAATCGGTTCGAATAATGGATCAGTACGAGATCCAGGGCACCCTCAAAGGGGTCTCCGGAGATCGGAGCACCTTTAGCACCAACATTCCCTATTTCGACGATCAGCTGATTCCAATGCTTCGGGATCAGGGGGTGCGATTCTCCGGACAGCCGCAGCCGGTCTCTCCCTTCAGGGTGCTCCTGGAGTTTTTGCCCTGGTTCATCGGATTCTTCTTTATCTGGTTTATGTTCCGGCAGGTCCAAGGCAGCGGCAACCGAGCCTTCTCCTTTGGAAAGAGCAAGGCCAAAAAGTACCTCGACGAAGGAAAGAAGATCACCTTTGCCGACGTCGCCGGACAGAAAGAGGCGAAGTACGAGCTCGAAGAGGTGGTGGAGTTTCTCAAGAACCCCGCGAAGTTCACCAAGATGGGGGCAAAGATTCCCAAGGGGGTGCTCCTCGTCGGCATGCCGGGAACCGGAAAGACCTTGCTTGCCAAGGCGTGCGCCGGAGAGGCGGGGGTTTCCTTTTTTCATATGAGCGGCTCCGATTTTGTGGAGATGTTTGTCGGTGTCGGCGCGAGTCGGGTTCGTGATCTCTTCGATCAGGGGCGGAAGAACGCTCCGTGCATACTCTTTATCGACGAGCTCGACGCGGTGGGACGAACCCGAGGCGCCGGTTACGGCGGTGGCCATGACGAACGGGAGCAGACGCTCAACCAGATGCTCGTGGAAATGGACGGATTTGATACCAAGGACGGCGTCATCGTCCTTGCGGCAACCAACCGTCCCGACGTCCTCGATCCGGCGCTTCTCAGACCGGGCCGCTTTGACCGACAGGTCGTGGTTGATATGCCCGATGTGGATGAGCGGGAGCAGATTCTCCGTATTCACAGCGCGAAAATCCGCCTCTCTCCCGACGTCGACCTCAAACGAGTCGCCCGGGCCACCCCAGGTTCCGCCGGCGCGGATCTTGCGAACCTTGTCAATGAGGCCGCCCTCTACGCCGCGCGGAAGGACAAGGAAGTGGTGGAAATGGAGGACTTCGAGGAGGCGCGGGACAAGATTCTCATGGGCGTTGCCAAGACCTCCCGGATCATTTCGCCGGAGGACAAGCTCAAGACCGCCCGTCATGAGGCGGGACACGCCCTTTTGCACTATTATTTGAAGGACGCCGATCCGTTGCACAAGGTGACCGTCGTACCGAGAGGGCGAGCGCTCGGCGTGGCATTCTCTCTTCCAGAGAAGGACAGCTACAGTAAGAGCAAGAATTACCTCCTGGATCGAATCCGGATTGCGTATGGGGGCTATATAGCGGAGAGTCTCTTCTATGAAGAGACCACAACGGGAGTACAGAACGACCTAAAGCAAGCGAGCGAGTTGGCCCGTCGAATGGTCACTGAGTGGGGAATGAGCGAGCTCGGTCCCGTCTCCTTTGGGCAGGAAGATGAGCCGATTTTTCTCGGTAAGGAAATTGCGACCCACAAGGATTACTCTGAGCAGACCGCCCGCATGATAGACGAAGCGGTACGCCAACTCCTGGACGCCTGTTTTAGAGACGCGCAGGACATCCTTACTGAGCACAAGGACGAGCTGGAAAAGCTTGCCCAGAGTCTCACTGAGAAGGAGACTCTGACCGATGTTGAGGTCCGGGAGCTTCTGGGCTTTCCTCCCAGAAAGGCTGACGAGGAGGATAATGAGAATCCCGATACGGTGGCGCCTCCGGAGTAAACTGTCGCTTCTCTTTCTCCTCTTGCCTCTCGCCCTCGCCGGCGGGCAGGAGTTGGGAGAGCTGAGCCTTGCCTACCTGGAACAAGCTGAACAGGCGCTCTCCGACGGGGCGGAAGGGGAGGCCGAACGGTATCTCGAAACCGCTCTCTCCCTCACGCCGGAGCTGGCGGATGCTATGATCGCCCTCGCTGCGTTTCGCGGGGAGCGCGGTGCGGTCACGGAGGCGATCGACCTCCTGGAGACGGCGCTCGCCGAGGGTCGCTTTCTCCGGGCTTCGGAGGATCGTGCTCGTATCGATCTCGCCCGGCTCTATGTCAGGGTGCGCCGGGCCGAGGAGGCGCTGGAGACACTCGGTCGGGTGAGGCTGCCGAGCCGAGAGGCGCTCTACCTGCGTGGGTTGGCGGCGCTGGAGGCGGACGAGCTCTCCGAGGCGAGGACCGCTGCCGATCGAGGCCGGGCCCTCTATCCGGAAGATCCCCGCTTCGTCGATCTCAGCTACAGAGTAGATCCCCTAACTCCCGTCTCCATAGAGGGATGGATCGAGGAAAACCGGAGTGAGGACCCCGCGTATCTGCGGCTCCTCGCCCGATTTCTACTCACCGTGGAAGAGCGTGGGGAGTTTCGCGACTTGGGGGAGGAGTACTTCTCCCTCGGTGGATCGGATGCTGCCGTGGCGGCACGCTACGCGGATCTCCTCGATGACGGTGTCGAACGCTTTCTCGAGTTAGAGGGCCCTAGAGACAAATACGCCTTGGAAGTTGCCGCGGAGTCACTCTCCCCGGAGAGTTCACGGGAGCTTCTCCGGGCTGCCCGGGAGGCGTTGGAGGACCTCGATCCCCCCGTACGTCTCGGCTACGATCCCGACAGAGACGGGTACGAGAACGGCGCCTTCTACTGGGAAGGCTCGCGCATCGCTCGATGGGAGCGCGACGAGGATCAAGACGGGAGATACGAGGTCGTGGTCCACTTCGGCGGCGCCGGCGCGCCGGAAGAGGTGGCTTACCCGACGGGGGCGCGCCTCTCATACGGCGTATACCCCTATCTCGGTAGCGCGGAACTCCAGGAGGAGCGGGCTACTCGGACGCTTTTTCTTATGGAAGACCGCCTCGCGCACCACGCCGTTACCGAGGAAATCTCCTGGTACGCCGAGCGTCGAGACCTCTTTCACCGCTACGAGATCGGAGGAAGCCCCCCGGATCTAGAACTGCTGCGTCGCTATGCCGCCTTGGAGGTGGTCGAGGAGGAGTCCGGTGGTCGTACCTACCGACAGCTCCTCGGAGGAGTTCCCCTCCTCGCCTATCGTGACGCCCAGGGAGAGGGGGTGATCGAGGAGCTCCGTCTCTTTTCCGAGGGACGGATGAGTCACGCGCTGCTCGATCCCGATGGTGACGGGAACTTTGAGCTCTACGAGCGCTTCGATGGGGACGGTGTTCGTATCCAAGGAGTTGATGAGGATGGCACCGGGAGATCCGAAGTGTTCAACACCGCTCTCGACGAAATGGCGCGCTGGGACAGCGACGAGGATGGGTCGCTCGATTTCGGTGTGGTAACTGACGAACTAAGGGCGTTCATGGAAATAGAGGGACGTATGCGGAACAATCTTGAGTACCAGTTAGAGCTCTTTGGCGATAGGACTGCGCGATGACAGGTGGTGTTACGAGGTTTGTTCCCTTCGCCCTGGTGGCCCTGCTCATTGTAGGCTGCGCCTCCGACGAGGGAGGGGTGGTAACAGCGGGGCGCCCGGAGCGGGCGGAAGAGCGTATACGCACCCTCATAGAAGAGGAAAGCCGGCCGGAACGGGCGCTCACCATGCTGCCCCGTTTGCAGGAGCAGGGGCTAATCGAACCTACCCGAGGGGAGGAACTGAGGAGCGCAGCGGTCCGGGAGACCGAACGGCTCTTTCGCGCGGCGCTGGAGGAGAACAGGGTGGTGGATGCCCTCGTTCGCCGACAGAATCTGGAGCTCCTCGGCCGGCTCCCGGAGGAACCTTCTCCGAGTCGCGGGGAGCTTATGAGGGAGCTCGCAGACAGCTATTTGGAGCGAAATAACAACGTAGGGGCTCTCGCTGTGCTCCTGCGCCACCCCGATCTCGCGGAACTCTCCCCGGCGGAGCTGGTCCGGTACGGTCGCGTCGCTCAGGAGAGCAACAACCGGTTCGCTCTGCGACGAATCATGGAGGCTCTGGCGAGCGCCGGCGAGGATCCCCCGGAGGAGTTCGAGGCCGCCCTGGAGAAGAGTGCCGACACTTCCGAGATGATTAACGGTACCGTTACGGTCTGGGTGAACCGCGGCATGCGAATCAACCAGGGCGTGGGCGTGCCGGACCGGGTTATCGGGAGCGGCTTCTTTATCGACCGCCGCGGCTACCTCATGACGAACTATCACGTCATTGCCAGTGAGGTGGACCCGGAGTATGAGGGGTACTCCCGGCTCTTCGTCAAGCTGCCGGGGAGTTCGAACGAGCGGACACCGGCGAGGGTGGTGGGATACGATCGGGTCTTCGACCTCGCTCTGTTGAAGGTGGAAATCGATCCTGATTACGTCTTCGCCTTCACCAACATCCGAAAGCTCGAGTCGGGAGCCGATATCCGAGCCATCGGATCCCCCGGTGGCTTGGAGAACTCAATTTCCTCAGGAATCATTTCCGCCCAAGGGAGACGGTTTCTCCAAATGGGTGACGCCCTGCAGATTGACGTTCCGGTCAATCCGGGAAACTCCGGCGGCCCCCTCATTACCAAAGAGGGAGATCTGATTGGAGTGGTCTTCGCGGGGATAGAGCAGTTCGAGGGGGTCAACTTCGCCATACCCAGCTTCTGGATCCGGCACTTTCTCGAGAAGTTTTACGATGGAGGGGAGGTCAAGCATGCCTGGATCGGCGTCGCCGTGCGAGAGGATCGAGAGGGGTTGGAGGTGATTTACGTCGCCCCGGACTCTCCGGCGGAGGAGGCGGGCCTTCGAAGGGGCGACGTTATTACCGCCGTGAACGACCAGGAGCTCGGAAGTATCGCCGACGCCAACGACTTTTTTCTCAGCATGTACGAGGGAAATCTGGTCAAGGTGAGCTACAGCCGTCCGGTGGAAGAGCAAACCGAAGAAGAGCAGGAGTCCCTCGTCTACGTGGATGAGCGTCCCTTCTCCCCGGCGGAGGAGGCTCTCGAGGCGGAAGATGTGGAGGAGCTCTTTCCCGCGGTCTTTGGCATGGCAGTACGGGAGATACGATCGTTACCGTGGCAGGAAGAGTTTGTAGTTACCGAGGTCTATCCCGGTAGTGTCGCCGATGAGTCCGGTCTCTCGGTAAATGACCCTTTCTCCCTCCGAAATTGGCGGGTGAACAGAGATGCTCGTGCGCTTCTAATCCAGATTATCGTAAAGAAGCGGAAGGCGGGGTTTCTGGAGACGGGCCTACAACTCGGTGCCTACCTAGAGACGGACAACTTCATTTAGGGCGCGCAAATCCGAGGCGCATCGAGACGTTGCGGAGCTTCCGGAACTTCGAGCCCCTATCCTTACCGGGCTCTCTAGTCTATAATACCCAAAACTCACAGTAAGGAACGTGTTTTGGCCGAGTCGATGTACGTGGTTAGCCTGGAGGGTGAAATTCGGGTCCAGAGGGCAGAAGAAATCCGCGCTGAGCTACAGGATGCGCTAACGACCCACGAGCAGGTCTTTCTCAATGTCTCGCACGTCAGTGATATCGACTTGTCCTTTGTTCATCTCCTCTACGCCGCAAGGCGTTTTGCCAAGAAGAAGAACCGGACCTTTCGTCTCACCGGAACTTTCCAGGAAACGGTAGTGAGACGGCTGCAAACCGGTGGTTTTCTAGCGGGAAACATCTCCGCCGCCGCTAGAGATGTTGACGAGGCGCTCCTGCCGTTACCGGAGTAAGAGCATGCAAGACGATTTTAAGCAGAACTTTCGTGAGGAGGCGTACGAGCTTCTCAACAGCCTCGAAGAGTCTCTTCTAGAGCTCGAGACGAATCCTGAGAACCCCGAGGAGATCTCCGCGGTGTTTCGAGCGATGCACACGATCAAAGGCTCCGCGGCAATGTTCGGCTTCGACGAGATCTCCTCCTTTGCACACAGCGTGGAGAACATTCTCGACGAGGTTCGGAACGGCAGCCTCCCGGTCACTTCGGAGCTCATTAACCTCACCCTCAAGGCGCGAGATCAGATCCGGAGCCTCCTGGTCGAGGAGGGGGACCCGGCCCTGCAGCGGGAGGTGATTTCCGGGCTCGACTCGTATAGAGAGAAGCATACTCCGACTCCTCGGAGTCACAGCTTCGCGGAGGAGCCGCCTACCAGCGGTATCGGCACCGAGGAGGTTGAAGGTGGGGCCACGGGCCTGGCGCCGATAGAGGAGACCCGGGCAGAACATGACTTTCCCCGGATCTACCGGGTGGTATTCGAGCCTCACGAGGAGATCTACTTCTCCGGAACGAATCCCCTCCTGCTACTAGAGGAGCTCGAGGAACTCGGTGAGTTCACCGCCCTCCCGCGCATCGGGGAAATCCCCTCTCTGGAGCGGTTCGATCCGGAGAAGTCGGTAATCAGCTGGGAGATCTTTCTCACCAGCCGCTGCACGGTAAACGACATTTACGACGTCTTTATTTTCGTGGAGGACCGGGCACATATCGAGGTACAGCTTATCGAGGAGCTCGAGCCGGAAACCGAGGAGCAGGAAGAAAAGCGTCTCGGTGAGATACTCATCGAACGGGGCGCTGCCGACCGGGAGACAATAGAGAAGGCGGTATCGTTACAGAAACGGATCGGTGAAGTCCTGGTGGAGCAGGGGGTGAGCCGCGAGGAAGTGGTCAGCGCCCTCAAGGAGCAGGAGCACATTCGCTCAACCCGAGAGCGAACCCAGCAGGAGCTCTCCAGCAGTAGTATTCGCGTCTCCTCTGAGAAGCTCGACAGCCAGATAGATCTCGTGGGGGAGCTCGTTACCCTGCAGGCGCGGCTCTCACAGTCCGTGCTCTCCCAAGGGAATGGAGAGCTCCAGACAATCTCGGAGCAACTCGAGCGGCTCGTCTCGGAGCTTCGGGACTCGACGATGAGCATTCGAATGCTGCCGATCGGAACTACCTTCAGTAAATTCCGGAGACTCGTACGGGATCTATCCCAGGATCTCGGCAAGGAAGTGGAGATCGAGATGGAAGGCGCCGAAACGGAGCTCGACAAGACCGTTATCGATCGTCTCGGGGACCCATTGGTTCACATAATTCGCAACAGTATCGATCACGGTATCGAGCCTCCCGCGGTGCGAGAGAAGAATGGCAAGAGCCGAGCCGGAACGGTCCATCTCTCAGCCTATCACGCCGGCGCGACGGTGCAGGTCTCCGTACGCGATGACGGGGCCGGACTCGATCGTTCCGCCATTCTCAAGAAGGCCCAAGATCGCGGTATCATCGGAACGAATGTCGCGGACCTCAGCGATGAGCAGGTGTACGAGCTCGTTTTCGCTCCCGGCTTTTCCACCGCCACGAACGTGACCCAGGTCTCCGGTCGCGGGGTCGGCATGGATGTGGTGAAGCGAGAGATCGAGAATCTCGGCGGAACGATTAGGATAGAATCAACCCCGGGAAAAGGAACGGAGATGATTCTCTCCCTTCCTCTGACTCTGGCGATTATCGATGGGCTCCTTGTGGTGATAGGGGGGGATCACTACGTCTTTCCTCTCTCAAGCGTCGACGAGTGCGTCGACATCGGCGTCGGGGAGGCGAACACAAAGTCGGACACCATCAGCTACCGAGGAAGCCTTCTTCCGATCATTTCCCTAGGGGAGCTATTTCACGCCGAAGGAGAGCGCCCGCAGGTGGTGCAGGTGGTGGTGTCGGAGGTGGGAGAGAAGAAGATAGGCTTTGTGGTGGACGAGGTGATCGGCGGGTATCAGACGGTCATCAAGAACCTCGGCAAGCTCTATCGAAACGTCCAGGGCGTATCAGGGGCAACGATTCTCGGGGACGGAACGGTTGCGCTTATTTTGGATGTCCCCAGACTTGTGCAAATCACAAACGAGAGCAGAGAGGTTGAGCAGCGTTGAGCGACTCCGAGATAGCAAGGCCCCTGAGCACTCCACCGAAGCTTACGGAGGAGCAGTTCACCCGACTTCAGCGGTTTATCGAGGGAGAGCTCGGAATTCGTATGCCTCCGGTTAAGAAGGTGATGCTCGAATCCCGGCTTCAGAAACGGTTACGGCTTCTGCGCATCGCCGACTTCAAGACCTATTTGGACCTTGCCTTCTCGGATCAGGAACGGGCGGGGGAGCTCATTCATCTCATCGATGTCGTGACGACGAACAAGACCGACTTCTTTCGAGAGCCCGACCACTTCGACATCATGAGCCGCCGGCTCCTGCCGGATATGTACCTCAACCACGGAATCGGTAAGGAGAAGCCCCTACAGGTGTGGTCCGCCGCCTCTTCTACCGGGGAGGAACCGTATACCCTTGCCATGGTGCTCGCGGAGTTCGGGCGGGAGCACGGGAGCTTCAGCTTCCATGTTCTCGGCACCGACATCTCCACCCGGGTATTGGAGGCGGGGCGGAAGGCGATCTATCCGGAGGAACGGGTCGCGCCGATTTCCGAGGAGCTTCGCAAACGGTACCTGCTGCGCTCGAAGGAGAAGGAGAAGCGACTCGTTCGCATTCGTCCGGAGCTCAGACGCCATGTGACGTTCAAGCGTCAGAACCTGATGGATGATCGGTACGAAATCGATCAATCCTTTGATATCGTCTTTTGTAGAAACGTGATTATCTACTTCGAACGGCCTAATCAGGAGAGAATTCTAACCCGGCTCGTTAGGCATTTGCGCCCCGGTGGGTACCTCTTCCTCGGCCATTCGGAGACCTTAGCGGGGATGAGCCTATCCCTTAGCTCGATGGCCCCCACGGTCTACCGCAAACCTTTTTGAGAGATGAGTTGAGATGAGTGAGAAGATTAAGGTAATGATCATAGATGACTCCGCCGTGGTCCGAGAAACCATGAAGCAGATCCTCGAGGAAGAGGGTAGCTTCGAGGTCGTCGCCACCGCCGCGGATCCCCTGGTAGCCGCCAAGAAACTGCAGAGCATAGTCCCGGACGTGATCACCCTGGACATCGAAATGCCCCGAATGGATGGGCTCAGCTTTCTGCGGCGGCTGATGCAACAGCATCCGCTCCCGGTTGTGGTCTGTTCCTCCATGGCGGAGAAGGGGAGCGGTAACGCGCTCAAGGCCCTCGACTACGGCGCCGTGGATATTATCGAAAAACCAAAGGCCGGGACGAAGGCGTGGATCGAGGAATCGAAGGTTCGACTCGGTGATGCTATACGCGCCGCCAAGGTCGCGAACGTGCAGAAGCTGCCCGGTGTTGCCCGAAAAGAGGGGGGTTCCGGCGGCGCCGAGCTTCCGAGACGGGCGAAAGAGATTCGCCAGGCGCAGCCGAAGCTCACCGCCGACGCCGTCCTCTCTCGGTCGAGGGGCCGGGATTACTCCATCGAGACCACCGACCGAATTATCGTTGTCGGCGCCTCGACCGGGGGAACCGAGGCGCTGCGCGTCTTTCTCGAGGCGCTTCCCCTCGACGCCCCGGGCATGGTGGTGGTTCAGCATATGCCCGAAAACTTCACCCGAGCCTTCGCCGAACGGCTGAACTCGATCTGCGAGGTCACGGTAAAGGAGGCGCAGAGCAACGACAGCGTCATTCGCGGGCACGTTCTTATCGCCCCGGGAAACAAGCACACCCTCCTCAAGCGTTCCGGAGCCCGGTACTTCGTGGAGGTTCGGGACGGTCCGTTGGTGAGTCGGCACCGGCCGTCGGTGGACGTCCTCTTTCGTTCCGCCGCTAGGTACGCGGGAAAGAACGCCATTGGAGTGATTCTAACCGGCATGGGTGATGACGGCGCTCGAGGGATGGAAGAGATGAAAGAGGCCGGAGCGTACAATATCGCGCAGGACGAAGCGACCTCCGTGGTTTTCGGAATGCCGAACGAAGCGATAAGGCGGAAGGCCGTGGACAAGGTTCTTGCCCTGGATCGAATAGCGGGGCACATGCTGAGCCTCATCAAATGAGCGAGGCCGCAACGCGAGTTCTTATTGTGGAGGACGAGAGCGTTGTTGCTCTCGACCTCCAGTCTCTCCTGCACCGCCTCGGCTACGAAGTGTCCGGACGAGAGGCTACCGGCGAGGGCGCCGTGGAGGCGGCGAGGCGCGATCGTCCCGATCTGATTATCATGGATATTCATCTCGCCGGAGAGATGGACGGCATTAGCAGTGCCGAGGCGATTCGGGAAGAGATTGATAGTCCGGTCATTTTTCTCACCGCCTATGCCGACCGGCGGACCGTGGAGCGGGCAAAGAGTTCCCAGGCGTACGGCTATCTTCTGAAACCGTTTCAGGAACGGGAGATCGAAATCGCCATCGACATGGCGATCTACAAGCATGAGACGGAAAAGCGGCTCCGTCGCCAGCAGGAGCTCCTGGACACTACCCTGGAAAGTATACCGGACGCCGTATTCACTCTAAACGAGAAGGAAGGAATCGTCTTCGCGAATGAGGCGGCCTTCGAGCTCCTCGGTTCGGGGAGGGATGAGCTCCTCGGTACTCCCTTCGGAGAGGCTGTGCCGCTTTCCGAGATTCCGGGCGTTGACCGCGGCTCGGGGGAGGCCGGATCACGGGTCGCCCTTCAACGCTCCGACGGGGAGACCAGGTATTTGGAACTGCGACGCCGCTCTCTCGAGGAGCCCGGCGGAGATAGCGCCGCCGTTCTGATTCTGAGAGATATCTCCCATGTGCTCGCCTATGAGGAGCGAATGAAACAGGCCCGGGAGGCTGCGGAAGAGGCGTCGAGAGCGAAGTCGGAGTTTATTGCAAACATGAGCCACGAGCTCCGAACTCCGATGAACAGCATTCTCGGCATGTCCGAGCTCGCTCTGGAGCTGTCGAACCAGGCCGAGCAGCGGGAGTATCTCACGATTCTGCGTCGATCCGCCGAGGAGCTCTTCGGCCTCATTTCCAATGTGCTCGACTTTTCTATGATCGACTCCGGGGAGCGCTCCGAAAAGGAGGTCCCTTTCGATCTGGACGAGCTTCTGGAGGAACTCGCCCAGCGTCAGATGCCGAGAGCCGAACGGAGGGGGCTCTATCTGCTCTGTGATATCGATCCGGAAACCCCTCTGGAGCTCTTAGGAGAACGGAAGTCCATTGCGTCTGTTCTGGTGAACCTCCTCAGTAACGCGTTGAAGTTCACCAAGGAAGGGGGCGTAACCCTCTCCGCCTCGGCGGAGCCGAACCCGTCCGGCAGTGAGGAGGGCGAGGTTACGCTTCTTCTGGAAGTAAGAGACACCGGTATCGGCATACCGGAGGAGGCGTGGGCAACCGTTTTCGACCCGTTTACCCAGCTCGACTCCTCGGCGACCCGGGACCACGGCGGTACGGGCATCGGACTCGCGCTGGTTCGAAAGCTTGTCGACCGGCTGCACGGGGAGATCACGGTTTCGAGCGCTCCCGGAGAGGGGACTACGATCCGAGTACGGCTTCCCGTGAGGCGGAATCCCGAGGCGGCAGGATCCCCCCTCCGAGAGAGAATCGCAGAGCCTCCGGAGCTTCTGCTCTGGGGAGGCGGTGATCTGCAACTGAAAGTTCTGGAGCCGTGGTTTAGTCGATGGGGCGTGCATATCGAGAAGGGTGTTACCGTCGATTCCCTTTTGAGTCGTTCCCGGGAGAAGCCCGGGATAGTGCTGTCGGAACGGAGGACGGCAGGAGACGGCTCGAAGCAGCTGGTTGAAGCGGTCGAGTCAGGGAGGCTCGAGGGGGCGATCGTTATCGGAGAGGTTGAAGCGCTTCGCTCCCGTCCGGGGATTCATCTCCTCGGGGAGCCGCCGCGGCTTCGACACCTCAAAAGACTCCTGGAGGAGATTCCCCGGAGCAACAAGGGGGATGTCGGTCCCGAAGCTCCGGGAGCTCTTTCGGTCCTCGTCGTGGATGACCAGGGATTGAGCCGAGTGGCAACCGCGAAGCTGCTCGAAAGCAGAGGGTTCGATGTGGAGAGTGCCTCCGGCGGCGAGAAGGCGCTGGAAGCGCTTCGAAGGCGTATGCGGGACGTCGTGTTAATGGATCTCGAAATGCCCGGCCTCGACGGCTGGGAAACGAGCTCTAGAATACGCAGCGAGATTCCCGGGGGCCGGAATTGCACCGTTATCGCCATGACCGGACACAGCAGAGAAGAGGAGCAGGAGCGGGCACGGGTCGTCGGGATGGACGAGTTCGTCTCCAAGCCGGTACACGGCGAGGAGCTCGAAAAGGCGATCCGTTCCACCTACGCCCGAAAGCGGCACTCCCTGCGGATCGCCGCCGATGCCGAAGGGCATCCCCGCTCCCGCGCGTCCCGGCCCGCTTCAGCGACTCTTTTGCGGGAAGCAATGGAGCTGTTGGACTCCGGGGAGTGTGCCCAGGCGGAAGAGCGGCTTGCGGCGTACCGCGAACAGTGTGAGGACCGAAGGATGCGGGACGCGCTCTTCAAAGCGGTGCTCGCCTGCAGAAGACGGGATGCGGAGGCAGCTCGGATGAGAGTAGACCGGATGATTTCAGGAGGTTAGTGAGGTGAAGTCACTCATTGTGGAGGACGACTTTGGGAGCCGGAGGCTCCTTCAAACCTACGTACAGGAACTAGGGCCAACGGACGTTGTGGTGGACGGCGAGGAGGCGATCGAGGCGTTTCGCCTCGCCTGGGAGGAGAACGATCCCTACGACGTCATTTTTCTCGATATTATGATGCCCAACGTCGATGGCCAGGAGGCGCTGAAGCGAATTCGTGAGATCGAGGGATCAATCGGCATACGGGAGAAGGACCAGGTCAAGGTCATTATGACCACGGCGCTGGGGGACCCTCGTAACGTCGTCGAGGCGTATCATCAAGGGGCGGCAACCTCTTATCTGGTCAAGCCGATAGAACGAAGCCGACTTATGGAAGAGCTGGACAATCTCGGCCTCATCTGAGAGGCGGATCTGGGGACGAAGCAGGAGCAAAGAGGAGCGGTAGGTGTCCGGAGAACGGATTGCGGTCGTAGAAGATGAGCGTCTCGTCGCGCTGGACATTAAGAATCATCTCGAGCGGTTCGGATATGTAGTCCCCCGGACCTTTACACGCGCCGAGGACCTGCTCGCCTACATAGCGAACGAGCCACCGGAGCTCGTTCTCATGGACATCCATCTCGAAGGGGAGCTCGACGGTATTACCGCGGCTGAGCGAATCCGCCGGGACTTTGACATCCCCGTGATTCTGCTTACCGCCTACGCCGACGAAGCGACCATCGAGCGAGCCCGCACCTCGCGCCCTTTCGCCTATCTGATCAAGCCGTTCAACAGCCGGGAACTGAGAACGAGCATCGTCATTTCAATCGAGCGGCACAATCTCGAGCGCGCCGTTAGGGAGCGGCAGCTGCTCCTGAACACGGTAGTCGAAAACGTTGGTGAAGGGATATTTCTCTGTGATCAGTCGGGCACCGTCCGCTACGTCAATGGGATCGCCGCGAGTATGCTCGGCGTCGCCCCGGAAGAGCTCTACGACCGGAAGCTTTCGGAAGTCTTGACCTTTAGCGACGGCGACTCGGTGGAAGAAGCGCTCCGGGCCCGGGGATATAAGAGCCTTCTCGGAGGCAGAGAGGAGGAAATCCCCGTGGATCTCAGAGTGGCGGAGGTCCCGGAGCAGCACAAGGTCTACGTGCTTCAGGACGTTCGGGAGCACATCGCCCACGAACGGGAGCTGCTCAACAAGGAGGAGCAACTCAGCCACGCCCGAAAAATGGAGGCGATCGGCCGCCTCGCCGGGGGGATTGCGCACGAGTTCAACAACCTGCTCACGGTGATTATGGGGTACGCTCGCCTCCTGGCGGATGCAGCCAAGGAGGCGGAGGGGGAGGAGCCGGTAGATGCGGGCTGGATTCGGCGAAACGCGGAAGGGATACTCAACGCGGCCAGCGGCTCTACCAGCATGATACGGCAGCTCCTCTCCTTCGGGCGATACGAGGAGCGGCAGCCGAGGCGGGTCGATCTAAACGGCATTATCGGGAGTTTGGACAAGATTCTTACCCGTCTTATGGGCGAGCGGATCGCCGTGAACTTTTCTCTGAGCAGCGAGACGAACTCCGTTATGGTCGACCCCGGGCGGATCGAGCAGAGCCTCCTGAACCTCGTGCTAAACGCCCGAGACGCCATGCCCGATGGCGGCGTTCTCACCATATCCACGCGCTCAGTTCTGTTTGAGGAGAGTACAACCGTGGTCTCCGGAGAGATTCCTCCCGGCAGCTACGTCTCCCTCTCCGTTGCCGATACGGGAGAGGGAATCGAGCGGGGCACCCTTTCCAGGATTTTCGAGCCTTTTTTTACCACCAAAGAGCGCGGCTCCGGCACCGGCCTCGGCCTGGCAGCGGTCTATTCAACGGTTGAGCAGGCAAAAGGATACCTCGACGTCATTAGTGAAGCCGAGGGGGGTACGGTCTTCACTATATACCTGCCCGCGATGCCGGGTGAGGATGTGGAAGGCCAGCAAGAGAGCGGCGTGGAGGTGGAGAAAAGCGTGGGGGGCGAGGGAAGGATCCTCGTCATCGTTCCGGATCAGGAGATACGGCAGATGCTCACGCAGCTGTTGAGCAGTCACGGCTACACCGCGTTCGGCACGAGCAATCCCGGGGAGGCGCTTATCGTTCTCGAAGAGCTCACTGAGAGCTTCGATCTCACGATCTGTGACTTCTCCACACCGCTGATTAACGGCGCACGTCTGCTCAGACGGTTTGAGCGGGTCGCTCCCGAGAAACCGAGTATCCTTCTGGTGGACCAGTCGGACCCCCTGGAAGAAGCGGAACTCGAGGAGCTTAGCCACTGTACACCGCTGAACAAGCCCTTCGGCCCGCAACGAATCCTCCAGCTCGTAGAGAAAGCACTGCTTGAATAGGCGAGCCATACCGTAGTAGAACGACTGCACCTATGGATCAATCCCACATTCGGAACTTCTGCATCATCGCCCATATAGACCACGGTAAGTCTACCCTCGCGGATCGACTCATCGAAAAGTCGAAGATTATCTCCGAGCGGGAGTTCAAGGAACAACTGCTCGATACCATGGAGATCGAGCGTGAGCGCGGCATAACCATTAAGTCTCAAGCAGTCGCACTCCCCTACGTTGATACCGACGGCGTGGCGTACGAGCTCAACCTCGTAGACACGCCAGGTCACGCCGACTTCTCCTATGAGGTCTCCCGGGCGATCTCTTCCTGCGAGGGAGCGGTCCTTCTCATTGACGCCACCCAGGGAGTGGAAGCGCAGACCCTTTCGAACCTCTATCTCGCCCTCGACCACGACCTCGCGATCATCCCTGTCATAAACAAGATTGATCTTCCCGGGGCGGACATTGAAGGGGTGACCCATCAGATCGAGCACGACTTAGGACTACCGGCGGAGGAGGTCGTTGCCCTGAGCGCCAAGACCGGGCAAGGGGTTGAGAAGCTCATGGAGGCGTTGGTAAAGCGAATACCCCCTCCCGGCGGAGAGCCGAAAGCGCCACTAAAGGCGCTAATCTTTGACAGCCACTACGATCCGTACAGGGGAGTCATTGTCCATCTCCGTGTTTTCGACGGAACTCTCAACGAAGGGGAGACTATTCGGGTCTGGTCCAGTGAGGAGGAGTACGACGTAGAGGACTGCGGCAAGTTCCGGATAAAGCTCGACAAGACCAGCGGTCTCGGTACCGGGGAGGTCGGCTACCTCATTGCCGGCATTAGGGACATTTCCGAGGTACGGGTGGGAGATACGGTAACGCACAGCGAGCGGCCCTGCGCCGAGGCGCTGCCGGGCTTTCGAGAAATCAAGCCCGTCGTCTTCTCTTCGATCTATCCCATCGACGCAAACGAGTACGAGGAGCTCGTAAAGGCGATGGAGAAACTCCGCCTCAACGACGCCTCCCTCATCTACGAAAAATCCTCCTCCATCGCCCTCGGCTTCGGTTTTCGCTGCGGCTTTCTCGGCCTTCTCCACCTCGAAGTCGTTCAGGCGCGGCTCGAGCGGGAGTTCGACCTCTCCGTCGTCTTTACCGCTCCCTCGGTCCACTACGAAATCCTCCTGAACAACGGCACTACCGTCGCCGTCGAGTCGCCGCAGGAGTTCCCGGACCCCGGAACCATCGAGGAGTCCAGAGAGCCCTACATTCGTGCTTCCATCATTACCCCGGATGAGTACCTCGGTAACCTGATGACACTCTGCGCGGAGAAGCGGGGAATTCAGAAGGAGATGACCTATCTCGATGAGAAGCGGGTAGAGCTCGTGTACGAGATGCCCCTCGCGGAGGTGCTCTTCGAGTTCTATGACCGACTCAAATCCGTGAGCCGCGGCTACGCCTCCTTCGACTATGAGATTTCCGACTATCGTCCGGTCAACCTCGTGCGCCTCGACATTCTGCTCAATGGCAAGGCCGTGGACGCCCTTTCGCAGCTCGTAAATCGGGAGAACGCGGAGTATCGGGCGCGGCAGATCTGCAAGAAACTGCGAGAGGAGATCCCGCGACAGCAGTTCAAGATCCCGATCCAGGGAGCCATCGGCCGAACGATTATCGCCCGGGAAACGGTCTCCGCGCTTCGGAAGGATGTAACGGCGAAGTGTTACGGGGGCGATATAACCCGAAAGCGAAAGCTCCTGGAGAAGCAGAAGGAAGGCAAGAAGCGGATGAAGATGGTCGGCAACGTGGAGTTGCCCCAGGGTGCATTCTTGGCAGTCCTCAAAACCAGCGACGACTCCTGAGTATCAATGAGCGTGTTGGTATGCCGCCTCCAAGTCCCGCTGCTTCAGGCAACAGGCTTGTTGATGCTTCGTAACAGATAACTGATTGAGGCTATGATCCGTCTCAGGTAGGACTCCTCCAATTTCGGCTCGGGATCAGGGAAGTAGTAGTAGACGTAATCGCGCCTTCGCAGGCGGTGAAGGATCGCCTCCTCGGATTCGGTGCGCTCTCGTATGGCTGAGGCGATTTCACGGAGTGCTGCTTCCTCCTGGGTGAGGAAGCGACGAATCAAAAAGGGGTCCACCGGGCTCGGACCGGGGGCAGTTCCACTCATATCCGCCGTGACGGGCCGGGGTTCGGCTCTCTGTTCCGAGAGGATTTCCTCTGCTTCGCTCTCACCGATCACCGGCAGGCCGAGGTCCACTCCGCTGCTGGACATATCGAAGACAGTTGGAAACCGGCTCGCGGCGGATCGGAGCTGGGCTCCGTAACCTGCGAGAACGTAATCGGTGGCGACGCGGCCGCCGCCTTTCGCGGCGGTATGGAGCCGCTTGCGCCGAAGATGAGCCGCGAGGAAAGGAAGGGGCTGGAGACGAGAGATCTGAGTGAGGGTGAGTATATGGGTGTAGGTCATTCGTGCGTGGGGTTGACCTGGAGGGAATGCAAAATCTACGCCCCCGAGCAAGATGGGAAGAGCCGGAGATCCTGCCCTTCTGCGCAGCCGGTCGGCGAGCAGTAAGGCAGTCGTGCCCACCGAGCCGCCGGCTTCGATCCGGGGAACCGGGACTCGTGCTTCTTTCAAGAGCTCCCAGAGAGCAGTGTCCGCGAACTCCGAGAAGAACGCGAAACGGTTTGTCCGCCGGAATTTTCGGACAAAGGCGGGGGCGGCGGTTGCGTCGTAGAGTAGCTTAACGTTCTCCGGAGGAGGGGGCAGCAGATCCTTCACGTTGAGATGCTGAGCGTCCACGCTCACAACGGCGTCTGGGACGGCGCCAATATGCAGCAGGAAGGGAAGAGCAGTATCGACGGCGATGAGAGAGACTCGAGATCGCTGTTTGAGGATAAAGGAGCTGAGCGCCTCCAGAGAAGGGCCGGC
>JBKHED010000055.1:0-18450 GCA_046540995.1 Spirochaetaceae bacterium
CTCGAGATCGCTGTTTGAGGATAAAGGAGCTGAGCGCCTCCAGAGAAGGGCCGGCCCCGGCGAGAAAGATCGGTTTCTGCGCAAGCGAATCCAGATGATCTATTGAGAAGGCGAGCTCCTTGAGGTTCAAAAAGAGGTTTCTAATCCAGAGCCTGCCGAAGGAGATAATTGTCGCTCTATTCTGCCAGACCAGTGCTAACTTCTCTTCGGCTGCGGTGAGAAGCGCCTCATAGTAGTGCCGATTTCGACGAGCGGCGCCGGTCATCCAGACCGGTCGAACCGAACGGACACGGCTGGTTTCGATGGTTTTCTCGAGAGCGTGACGAGCCTCTTCTACCGGGAGACCGGCGAGAATGGTAACGGCGGAGTCCCTGGCGAGCTCGTTCCAGGCGGCGGTGTCGGAGAAAAACGCTTCCCGTTCCGCCTCGATAGCCGCCACCCGGGTCCCCTCGGGCAGGTCGCGAAGGAACTCATCGATACCGAAAGGGAAGACCGGCGAGAAAAGCAGATAGAGCGCAGAGTGCGTCTTTCCGACCGCTTGGAGGCGCCGACGGGCGGACTCTTCCGGATCCGGGGCGGTGAGAGCTCTCGAGCCGTCGTAAAGCCGCGTTCCCCGACGTGACCCTCTGAACTCGAGAGTGCCCACGAGAGACGGCTACTCCGCGGCCGCACCCTGGACGTACCGTCCGAAGGTTTCCGCGAAGTTATCTTCGAGCTTCTCATCCTGCACAAAGGAGAGACGCACCTGCTGGGACTGATTTTGCTGAACCAGATAGGGATAGTAATCCGTGAGAGACTCCGTCTCTTCCTCGGGTACGTCTCGTTGTTCATCCATGCGCATAACGACGACTGACTGTCGGAGCACAATCGGCTCCGATACTTCGCCCTCCCGAAGCGAGAAGCCCTCCACGTAGAAACGCTCCGTCCGGCTAGCCTCGGCAATTTGTTCGCCTTCTTCCTGATTCAGCTGGGAGAAGTAGGGAGAATCACCATAGTTGATCGGAAAGAAGGGTGTTTCCGCAATTTCCAGCCCTTCTTGGGACGCGGCCTGTTCAAAACTACTCTGCCGAGCTGCTTCTGCAAGGCTCGCTGCCCGCTCTCGGACAAAATCCTCGACGTAGCCACGCTGAAAAGTATCCATGTAAGAGCGAACCGCCTCCAGTGCCTGCTCATCCGAGGAATCGAAGTCTCGGACGGAAGCGTTGGCCCGATAGAACGCCCAGCCCGCTGGGGTTTCGACGACGGGAGAAATCTCCTCTTCCGTCGTCGAAAGCACTGCTTCAACGTCCTCCGGCTCCGTGAGGTCCCGCTCGAGCTCGTAGGCAAAGACGCGGCCCATGTCGCCCCCCTGCTCGGCCAACCCGCCGGCGGAGTGTTCTCGGGCAAGATCCTCGAAGGTGCTCTGGCGCTCCACTGCTTGACGGCGAATCTCTTCAGCCTCCTCTCTGGTTCCACGAGTGGTAATTACCGACAGCTCGGCGCTGCGAAAGAGCTCTGGATTCTCCTCAGCGTAGGAGATGAGTTCCTCCTCAGGAAACTCGGAGAACGGGATGCTAACGAATGAAAAGCGCCGTTCAGGTCCCGCCATGCTTCGGAAGAAATCGATCTCCGGATCCGCAACCTTCGTTTGCTGCACCACGTCCCGGATCACCTGTTCGTACATCAGGCTCTCCTGAACAAAGCGGCGAAGGGCGAAACGCTCCTGGCTCGGGGTGTTCTGATACCGCTCAGCGCTGAATCGGCCGTTCTCCCGAAACTGCGGCATCTGCGCGATTTCGCGATCGACCCGGCTTTCGGAGATCTTCATGCCTGCCCGCTCAGCTCGCTGGGTGACGGCGGTGTGAAACACCGTCCTATTGAAAGCCTCTCGCCAGATCATTCGCAGCTGAAGCTCCAGGTTGGTATTGTCGCCGGAGGAGCGAACCTGATTCGCTATCGCCTCATACTGTCGCGCGAAGTAATTGCCGGGGACGTACGCGATCTCCTCCCCGTCGTACTCGCCGAAGACTATCTTTCCCTGCTGGGTACCTCCCCCGGCGATGGGGCCACCCACGAAGGTCACCACGATAATAACAAGGATAATCACGCTTCCTATGTAGAGGGCGGGGTGTCTATTGAACTGCGAAGCCTTTGGTTTCTTCTCTTCCACGTCACGTTGTTTCTTTGCGGCCATCTAAGTCTTCCTATCTGCTTCTATTGCTACGGGTTGCGTTGCGGCCTCTGACGGTAGCACGGGGTATGGGTAATGTCAATTCGCCGAGGCGAGGGCGCGAGGGCCCAAGCTCAGCGGGAGCTCGCCCCCGTGTTGACAGAGCCGCCGTAGGTCGGGTAGGGTTAAACCGCTTTCGGGCTGTAGCGCAGGGGCTAGCGCGCGCCGTTCGGGACGGTGAGGTCGGAGGTTCAAATCCTCTCAGCCCGACAATAGGGGGCGGCGGAACGAGTGATTCCGTCGCCCCTTCTTCTTCTTCTCGATACCCGACATTTGCCGTTCAGCGTTTCGCTAACACCTGCCGACAAGTAAAGTAGGATAGTATGCATATGAGACGCTACCGCTTTGCCCTCCTCCTCGTTCTTCTCCCTGCCGGTATCCTTTCCGCGCAGCAAGTCGTTCATCGAGTGAAGCCCGGCGACACGCTCTACTCCATTGCTCGTAGTTACGGCGTTCCGGTCGAGCGCATTCTCGAGGAGAACGGGATTGACGATCCCCGGTACCTCCTGGTCGGGAAGGAGCTGCACATACCGCTGACCTACGTCGTCTCACCGGGAGATACGCTCTACTCCATAGCACGGCGGTATGAGGTTGACGTCGAGAAGCTGCGGCAGCTCAATGAGCTCTCTTCGGACACCATCGTTATCGGACAACGACTAACCCTTCCCGAGGAGGCTCGGCACGACGAAGAGAGAGGCGTTGCCGCCGGTGACCGGGAGGAGTCGCGAGAAGCGGCCGAGGGAGCCGGCTCATCCGAGGGGGAGTCGCGGGAGAACGAAGCTCCGCCGCGTGTCTTCCGGCAGCAGGTGGTGGCGGAGACGATGAACCGTCCCCTCGGTTTTACCGAAGGGGGAAGCTGGCCCGTCGCGGGAGAGCGGTACGCCATGGAGGGAAAACTCCCGGGCGTGATGATCCAGGGGGACTTCGGAGATGCGGTCAACTCGGTCTCATCGGGGCGGGTAATCTATGCGGGGCCACACACAAGCTTCGGCAACGTCGTCTTCGTGCAGTCCGCGCAGGGATACATTTACGTCTACGGTGGCAATGAGGAGGTAGTTGTATCGGTAGGCGAAGAGGTCTCCGCGGGGTCGCCCATCGGCACTCTCGGACGCTCTCCGGCGGAACAGCGGGCGCTTCTCTACTTCTCCGTCTGGAAAGAGAACAGCTTTGTCAGCCCGGAGAAGGCGCCGAGAGGCTGAGGCGGGAGGGCAGATGGCCACCGTTGTAGAGTACTTGCACCCCACGGTGCAGTTTCTTACGTGATTAACGAAAACCTGACAAAAACTTGGATATTTATGCATAGTCGAGATATAATGACCGTGGCGTGCATTTTTGGCATTCGCAGGCTCGGCACTGGAGACACGCATGAAACAAAAAGTAGCGATGATCCGAACCCAGTCAGTTGGGCAGCGTCAGAATGGTGAATCTCCTCCCCACGAGACCGATCCTTTGGCGGTGTACCTCAAACAGATATCTGCCTACCCGTTGCTGAGCGTCGAGGAAGAACAGCACATTGGAAGCCGCATTCAGGCGCTGCGCGCCCACATTCAGAAGGCGGAGCGGGACATCGAAGAGGAGGGCGCTCCCGGCGAGCTGAGCCTTAGGAAGAACGAGCTCCTGCGGCTGGAAAACGAGCTTCGCTGGGAGAAAGGGAAGATGATCAACGCGAACCTGCGACTGGTCGTCTCCATCGCCAAAAAGTATCAGCACCGGGGGCTCTCGCTTCTCGATCTGATCGATGAGGGCAACATCGGCCTTATCGAAGCGGTTGAACGGTTCGACTACCGAAAAGGGTGCCGCTTTTCGACCTACGGTACCTGGTGGATTCGACAGGCGATTATCAAGTCCTTGGCCGACAAGGGAAGGGTGATTCGCATCCCGGTGCACATGCTCAATACGATTAAGAAATGCTTCTTTGTCTCCAAGCAGCTCACCCAGGAGCTCGGCCGCGATCCGGACAGCGATGAGCTGGCGGGGTACCTAAACCTGCCGAAGCAGAAGGTAGAGCAGATTCTCTCCATGTCTCAGGAGACGACCTCTCTCGATGTCACTGTTGACGACGATAACTACACGAAGCTCGCAGACCTGATCGAGGACGAGAATCTGGAGCAGCCCTTCGAGCTCGTCTTCAATGTAACTCTCCAGGACACGATCGAGGCGGTGCTGAAGCAGCTCAATGAGCGGGAGATGCGAATTATTCAACTCCGCTTCGGCCTCGCCGGGGAAGGGCCGTATACCCTCGAGGAAACCGGGCGGTTTCTCGGAATAACCCGAGAGCGAGTGCGGCAGATACAAGAAAAGGCCCTTCAAAAACTACGGAATTCTGATATTATTCAGGATTACCGTGGGAAGTACTGAGAGCCCGGAGGGAGTTGACGAGCTCAATCGCCGTGTCTGGATAGCGATGCTCTCCAACCCCCGGGGAGCGATTCCGGACGCGGAGCTAGCCTACGAACGTTCCCGAAAGATCGACTATCCTCGTGGTCGGGGTGCCTCCCTCTTGAACCTTGGCTGGATACATCGCTACCTCGGCGAGAACGAGGCGGCAAGACAGTACCTCAAACGGAGTCTAACCGAGTACAAAGCGGTGGGAGACTCGGAGGGCGTCTCCTACGCCTATAACGGCCTCGGGAGCGTGGAGACCGACGTGGGGGAGTACGACACGGCCCTCGACTACTTGCAACTCGCGCTGCAGGAAGCGCGGGAGCACGATCTATCCGATCGAGAAGTTGCCGCACTCAACAATATCGGTGAGCTCCTCGATGAGGCCGGCCGGGAGGAGGAGGCGCTGGAGTACTATCTTCAGGCTCGCGAGCTCCTAAACCCGGCGGCATCGAGCGAGGCTATGGGGGTGGTCCTCGCGAACCTCGGCGGGCTCTACCGGAAGGTGGGACGGAGAGAAGAGGCGAAAACGCAGTGTCGAGCGGCAATCGAAGCGGCCCGGGCGGTGGGCGACGTCATCAGCGAGGCGACGGCGCTCTCTCACCTCGGCCTGATCGCCCTCGATGAGGGAAACTGTCCGGAGGCGGAACGGCTCCAAACCGAGAGTTTGCGCCTCTGTGCCAAGAGTGAGTACGCCTACGGCCGGCTTCTGGCGCTTCACCATCTGAGTGAGCTTTTCAGCTCCATGGAGAATGACGCGAACGCGATCCCCTTTCTCCTGCAGGTTATAGAGTTGGGCAGGGAGATTGGTTTTTCCGCCGACACACTGAAAGCCTTCCCGCGGGCCAGCGCGATCTACGAGGCCGAGGGAGAGCTCTCCAAAGCGTTGGGACTGTTGCGGGAGTATCAGCTGAGAAAGGAGAGGCTTCTCGACGAGTCGATGCAGCGGCAGATCCGCGCCCTTTCGGCGAGCACCCGGGAAGAGCTCGAGGCTGCCCAGCACGAGCTGAACCGGATTCGTACGATCGAGCTTCGGGAGCAGTCGAGAGCTCTAGAGCTGGCGAACCGTCGGCTCAAGATCGTAAACGAAATCGGACGGGAGATAACCGCGACCCTAAATCTCGAGGAGGTGATGCATCACATCTATGACCGTCTCGGTGAGCTCATCGACGCGCCGGTTTTCGGTATCGCACTCTATGACGAGCGAGGAAGGGAAATCGAGTATCGTCTCTTTATGGACCGGGACCAACGAGTGCCGCCGTTCACCCTTCCCCTTGACGGCGGGGGGAGCTTCGCCGGCTGGTGTGTGGAAAACCGCAGACCGCTCCTGTTGGGAGATGCGGAGGCGGAGTGGCAGAAGTATTTGCGAACTCGCGGATTTCGCGGCGGCGACGATGACCCTCGATCCATTATCTACGTTCCTCTCCTGGTGAAGGATCGCACCGTCGGGGTGACGACGATTCAGAGCTACAACAAGAACGCCTACACCGAGGAGGACCTGGAAACCCTGAGCGCCCTGGCGAGCTATCTCGCTATCGCGGTGGATAATTCGCTGATCATGGAGCGCCTTCGGGTGGCGCATCGACATATCGAGGCGGAACGGGACGAGCTGGAGCAGGCGTACGAGAACATCAGCTACCTGGCGAACCACGACAACCTCACGGGACTGCCGAACCGAAGACACCTCGAGGAGCGGCTGGACCTGCTCGTCCTCGAGGCGAAGCAAGGCGGCGCGGCTGCGGCGTTTTATATCGACCTGGACCAGTTTAAGCCGATAAACGACAGCGAAGGGCATCTCGTCGGTGACCGAGTCCTCGCCGCCGCAGCCAAGCGGATACGCAAGAGTCTGCGATCGACGGACACCGTGGCCCGAATCGGAGGAGACGAGTTTCTCGCGATTATCGAAGGCGTGGCGGACAGGGAGACGCTTTCGAGTATCGCCCGGAAGGTGCTCGACTCCCTCGGTAATCGAATCGTGGTCGACGGTCGCGCCTTTAACCTCGGGGCGAGCATCGGCATCGCCCGGCTCTCGGTGGATACCGGCGATCCTCGCAAGATGATCACCCTGGCGGACCAGGCTATGTACACGGTAAAGAAAGGGCATCGCGGCGGCTTCGTCTTTCACGAAGACCTCGGCGAGGAGGATCGCTCTGAGGGGAAGAGGGGCGTGTGAACCGGCGTTACCCGTCGAAGCTAACGGCGTAGTCCACCATAGCATCACCATCGAAGAGAAACCTTCCGTAGACGTTACTGCCTTCCAGAAGTCTCGGGAGCCAGAGTACATCGTCCGCCCACATCCGTTCGTAGGGAATAGCGTCGGTGGAGACCCAGAAGGGCGCGGCCTCCGGAGTTTCCCGAAGCTCACCGTCGAACTCCTCCGCGGTGAAAAGGGCGACCTCTAGGGCGTAGCCGTCGAGAAACTGGAAGAAGAGACGCCCCCGCTCGGTTACCGACCGGGGCGTGAGACCGATTTCCTCCTTGGTCTCACGAATCGCCGCGGCGTCATGCGTTTCTCCGGGCTCACACTTTCCCCCGGGACCGTTCACCTTTCCCGCGCCTAACCCGCGCTTTTTGTTGATCAGAAGAACTTCATTATCCTTGAGAAGGAAGCAGATAACCGCCTGATCGGTGGCTTTCCAATTCTTCCAGTCGATTTCATGTACCCGCACCTGCTGCTCCCGGAATGATCTTTCACAAAAAGGGTATACTTTTTCGTTATTGAAGCGAGGTTACATTAATGATAGGATAGGCGTCAAATCAGACAGACGTAAGGTGGGTAGGTCTCGTCTGAAAAAAATCCCTAATATAAGGATGTTGCACACATGTTAGGATTCGTTGCTGTTGCAGTTGTCGCCGCCCTTAGCTTTGCGTCGATAAACTATTACGCGGTTAAACGAATGGACACCGGAACAGCGCTTATGGGCGAGATCGCCGGTGCCATTCAGGAAGGTGCTGATGCCTTTATCAGGCATGAGTACAAACTCATCTTTTCCCTGGTAGTCGTCATTGCGATTATTCTCGGAGTGGTTATCACCTGGTACACCGGAGTGGCTTTCGTCTTCGGAGCGACCATGAGCGCCTCCGCGGGGTGGATCGGGATGAAGATCGCGACCTTGGCGAACGTGCGGGTCTCCAACAAGGCGCGGGAGACAAACAGTCTCGGCGCGACTCTCAAGGTCGCCTTTCAGGGCGGTAGCGTCATGGGTCTGAGCGTCGGCGGATTCGCTCTCCTCGGGCTCGGCATAGTCTATCTCATCTTCGGATGGCTTATGGGTCAGACCACTCCGGAGCAGATGGTCATCATAAGCAACTGGATGGGCGTTAACTTCATACCCTTTACCATGACCGTCAGTGGCTACGCCCTCGGTTGTTCGGTAATCGCTATGTTCGACCGTGTCGGTGGTGGCATTTACACCAAGGCCGCGGACATGGGCGCGGACCTCGTCGGCAAGACGGAGGCGCACATTCCCGAGGATGACCCCCGGAACCCCGCGACAATCGCGGACAACGTTGGTGACAACGTCGGTGACGTGGCGGGACTCGGTGCGGACCTCCTGGAAAGCTACGTTGGCTCCATCATTTCAGCGGTGGTCCTCGCGGCGTATATGTACTTCACCAGGACTGAGGCGGACGTTTCGGTCTCCGGTGAGCTTATGACGAAGCTGATCAACTTCCCAATGATGTTCGCCGCTATCGGTATCGTCGCCTCGGTCATCGGTATTCTCAGCCTGGTGGTCAAGAAGGCCGCGGACAACCCGCACCGGGAGCTCAACGTTTCAACCTGGTCCTCGGCGTTCATTACCCTCGTCGGCACCGGTTTTCTCTCTTACTTCCTCTTTAACGGTGAGAACTACGAGATCGTCGGTTTCGCCGTCGGGCCTCTCTCGCCCTGGTTCGCCTCGGTTCTCGGTATTATCGCCGGTATCGCGATCGGACAGTTGGCCGAGTACTTCACCAGCTTCGATTACGCCCCTACTCGGAAGATCTCCGAGGCTTGTAAGCAGGGATACGCGCTCAACATTACCACCGGTATGGCGGTTGGTATGAAGTCCGTATTCTTCCCGTTGGTTGTACTCGCCATTGCGGTCATTGGAGCCGAGGCTTTTGCCGGTCTCTACGGTGTGGCCATGGCCGCCCTCGGTATGCTCTCCTTTGTCGCGGCAACCGTATCGGTTGACACCTACGGACCGATCGCCGACAACGCAGGGGGTATTTCCGAAATGTCCGCCCTGGATCCGAAGGTTCGCGAGATCACCGACCACCTCGATTCCGTCGGTAACACCACGGCGGCGATCGGTAAGGGGTTTGCGATCGGTTCCGCGGCTCTCGCGGCTCTCTCGCTGTTCGCCTCCTACCTCTACAGCCAGGCCGGTCCCACCAACACCCAGGGTCAGTATGAGCTCGTTCTCGACATGATTAACACCCTCACCCTGGCGGGCGCCCTGGTCGGAGCGGCACTTCCCTACCTCTTCTCCGGTATTCTTATCGATGCCGTTGCGAAGGCGGCGGGTAAGATGGTCGAGGAGGTTCGCCGGCAGTTCAAGGCGGATCCGAAGATTCTCACCGGAGAGTCTCGCCCGGACTACAAGCTCTGTATCGAGATCAGCTCCGCAGGTTCTCTGAAGGAGATGAAGCGCCCCGCCCTTATCGCGGTCCTTACCCCCCTTGTAACGGGATTCCTCTTCGGCGCGCAATTCGTTGGTGGACTGCTCATTGGTGTAACCTTGAGCGCCCTAATGCTCGCCCTCTTTACGGCGAACTCAGGTGGTGCCTGGGATAACGCCAAGAAGTGGATCGAAATGGGGCACCACGGCGGAAAGGGCTCCGAAGCCCACGACGCGGGGGTTGTTGGTGACACCGTCGGTGACCCCCTGAAGGACACCGTTGGTCCCTCGCTGGATATCCTAATTAAGATTATGGCGGTCGTTTCGCTTCTCATGGTTTCGATCTTCCAGGAGTACAACCTCTTGGACCTGATCTTCTAGGTAGGGTTCAGCAGTAGTAGTGTGACTTATTCAGGGCCGCCGGATGCATGATCCGACGGCCCTTTTTGCCTCGGAAGGAGAGAAGTTTTGGATTACGTAGCAGCCGTACTGGCGCAGGTGGAGAAGCGAAACCCCGGAGAGCCGGAGTTTCGACAGGCGGTACATGAGGTTCTCGAGTCGTTGCGGCCCGTGGTGGAGCAGCGTCCCGAGTTCCGGGAGGCGGCGCTGCTGGAGCGCATTACCGAGCCCGAGCGGGTAGTGATATTCCGGGTTCCTTGGATCGACGACGCCGGGCGCTATCAGGTTAACCGTGGCTTCCGGATTCAGTTCAACAGCGCTCTGGGGCCCTACAAGGGCGGCTTGCGATTCCACCCCACGGTGAACGCGAGCATTCTAAAGTTTCTCGCCTTTGAGCAGATCTTCAAGAACTCCCTCACCACCCTCTCCATGGGAGGAGGGAAGGGCGGCTCCGACTTCGATCCTAAGGGGAAGTCGGACAATGAAGTGATGCGATTCTGTCAGTCCTTTATGACCGAGCTCTTCCGGCATATCGGCAATTACACCGACGTTCCCGCCGGAGATATCGGCGTGGGAGGAAGGGAAATAGGCTTTCTATTCGGGCAGTATAAGCGTCTCGCCAATCAGTTCTCCGGAGTGCTCACCGGTAAGGGACTCGGATGGGGCGGCTCGAAGATCCGCCCCGAGGCGACCGGATACGGCGCCGTCTACTTTGCCGAGGAGATGCTGCGCGGCGTCGGGGATAGTCTCGAGGGGAAGCGATGCATCATTTCGGGCTCCGGAAACGTTGCGCAGTTCACGGCTCAGAAGCTTCTCCATCTCGGTGGAGTCCCTCTAACCTTCTCCGACTCCAGCGGATCCCTCTACGACCCCGACGGGATCGACGAGGCGAAGCTCCGCTTCGTGATGGAACTCAAGAACGTTCGCCGCGGCCGAATAAGCGAGTACCTCGACAGCTTCCCGAGGGCGGAATACTACGAAGGAAAACGTCCCTGGTCGGTCGTGGGGGATGCGGCGTTCCCGAGCGCGACGCAGAACGAGCTCGACCTGGAGGACGCAAAGACCCTAGTGGCGAACGGCTGCCGCATCGTCGCCGAGGGGGCGAACATGCCTACCACACCGGAGGCGGTTGACTACCTTAGGGAGAAGGAGATCCTCTTTGCTCCCGGGAAGGCGGCGAACGCCGGAGGCGTGGCCGTTTCGGGCCTGGAAATGAGTCAAAACGCCATGCGCCTCGGCTGGAGCGCCGAAGAGGTGGACGGCAAGCTCCAAGAGATTATGAAGAACATCTACTCCACCATCTCCGGCGCCATGGAGGAGTACAACCTCGGCCACGACTTCAGCGCCGGGGCGAACATCGCGGGCTTCACGAAAGTAGCCGAGGCGATGCTCGATCAGGGGCTTGTCTAACGCGCAGCACGCTTCTTGTCGGGGTTGAGTGCGTAGAGCCTGAATCGCTGCTCCTCCGCACTCCCCACGGCGAGTATCCTGCCTCCGAAGAGCGCCGCCGCCTCCGGGGCCCCGGAGTCTCGCGCCGCGGAATCGGCGCCTCCGAGGAGACCGGACTCGAGCACCCGCAGGAGGCCCTCGCGGCGGCTCGTGAGCGCCTTTAGGAGGGCGTGATTGACGAAGCCTCCCTCGGGGCCTCTTCGGCAGGCGACGTAGAGAATGTTCGTCTCGACCAGATCATTGAAGAAGTGGGTCCCCAGGGAGAGATCCGGAGTGAGGCCGTTGTGGGTCGCTTCGACCTCACAGATGATGTGAGCACGATCGATTTCGTTAAAGGTGACCGGGATTCCGAGACTCGGGGTGCTTGTTCCCCAGCGCCCCGGGCCGATAAGCAGCATGCGCTCTCCCCGGTCCGGAGCGTGGTGTATAAATGCGCCGATCCGTCGCGCCAGGGCGTATCGATCCCGTTCGGCCAGGGCGCCGTACTCCTCTGGGGAGACATAGAGGAGCAGTTCTATCTCCATAAAACGACCGTGGCCGATAAGTGGCCCGGAAGTGTCGATAAGAAGCGCCTTTGGGGTGAGGGTGCCCGATGATTCTGCTGTTCCCCTCTCCGGTCCGGACCGGGCGCCTTTCCCGGCGTCGGCGCCGTTGCCAATCCCTTCGATATCCTCCTCTTCCAGTACCCTTGCCAGGGAGCTCGCTTCGTCGGTGCCACGGAGGTTCTGAATTTGGAAGGTTCGACACTGGACCAGGTTGATCTCGAACCGGTTGCCGTCGAGGAGGTTCACGGTAAACTCAACGTCCACCTGGGAGCGGTACGCCTTTCTCAAGGTCGAGAGGAGCGATCGCATGGTAGCCATCACCGAGGTGTTGCGCACAACTCCGTCAAAGGTGACGACCCACTGCGGGCCCGCGGGGATCGAGCTCTCCGAGAGCTGACTCTCCTTTCGCCGGTCCCGGATGCAGAGGAGGCGTCGCGCCTCCTCATCGATGTGTGGAACGAGGTCCAGAGTGTGCACCGAGGAGACGCTGTCCCTCCTCAGATCGAGAATGTCCGCCTTTCGTTGAGCGACCCTGGTCACTTCGCTGAACCCGGACTCAGGCCTTCTGTCAGGGACGTTGAGCGCCACGATCCGGGTGTAATCGTCGTCGTGGCGATCGACCGCCCGGGTGCCGAGTCCGAGAACGACTCTGAGGACTCCGGCGTTGGGGTCGATATCCGTGCTCCAGCGGAAGGGGTTAAATGAGTAGCCCACTCCCGCCAAGTGGGGAAGGAAGTAGGGCCCCTGGCGTTTTCCGGAGACACGCTGCACCAGAATCGCCATCTGTTCGTCCTTGTCCAAGACCCCCCGTCGTTTTCGGTACTCCAGGGCATCGGAGCTTATGGCCCCGGCGTAGATGTGCCGGATAGCCTCCATGAAGTCCGCGAGCCGCTTGGAGCCGGCGCCTTGATTTACCGAGAAGACCGAGTCGTACTTACCTGAAAAGGCGTTGCCGTAGCTATCTTCGAGGAGACTGCTGGAGCGAATTATTACGGGTGAGTCTCCGTAATAGGAGAGCAGCTCCGAGAAGCGCTGAACAATATACTGCGGAAAGGTACCGTGGAGGATCCTCTCCCGCAGAGTCTCATTGTTCCGGGGCGTCTCGAGTCGTTCCTTCTGCGCCTGCCACTCCCACCAGCAGTCGTTTTCCACCATATAGGTGTAGAAGACGTCGGAACCGATAAAGAAGGAGTCGTGAGGCTCCAGGAGCGCTGCCACCTCCGGGTCATCCCGCCTGATAATCGCCCGGGCGACGAGCATACCCATCGCCTTCCCGCCGATCATTCCGGTGCCGATCATTCTCCGCCAGATCCAGAGGAGATCTTCCAGGGAAAGGTACTCCCGGGCCAACTCGAGCATCCGTTCGTCTTTCGGGGCGAGCAAGGTCAACAGATGCTCGAAAGAGTCCCGGAGCTCTTCCACCGGCAGCTCCCCCCGAGCGACCCGCTCCATAATCGACTCCGCCTTGAGAAAGACACGATCCCAGAGACCGACCATGCGGTAGCTCGCCGATCTCAGCCCCTCCCATCGAGCGGAGTGGAGGACCCGACTGATTTCGCCGCTCTCCTCCACCGGCGAGAGCTCTCCCTCTTCTTCCCGAAAGAGTCGGCTGGAGAACTCGGTTTTACCGCTTCGCTCATACTTGTAGAGCTGGAGATACCGCCGTTCGTGCTCCACAAAGACATCGATTAGCAGCTGCGTCGTCTCTTCTACCGGAACCACCGCATGATGGGAGTGCAGATGTCGATAGATGCCGAAGTAGGCGAGGGCGCCTTTTCGGAGGACGTAGGGGCAGGTGAGGCGGAAGAAGTTGCCGATCATCCGGTCGCTGTATCGGGTGTCCGTAAGACCCGAAAGGGCGTCGAATATAAAGATATCCCCGGGCCGGGAGCTGCGTATGTGGGCGTGTATATGGGTTATGAAGCTCTCGAAACCGTTCGCCGGAAAGAGCTCCACCCAGGTTGCCCTGGAGCCGCGGCTGAGTAGCGGCTTGTGATCGGCGAAGCGGAAGTAGGTAACGCGACAGCCCGGATCGTCGCAGCTTTCCGCGAGGGTCTCGGCGTACGGCGCGTATTCGTCCACATCGTCGACTCTCCATACTACGTTGTCCCCCGGCGCAAGTCCCGATATCCAGCCGTCGAGAGCCGTGGAGCCGGTAGTGTAAATTCCCTTTCCTTCCTGCACGGAATCATGGTATCACAAATCGGAGTCTTACCAATGAGTGAAGTAGAGGAACCCCGAGCGGAAGCGATCATCGCGGAGATCTATCGGCAGTTTAAGGAGCTCCAGGAAGCGGGAGGCACCCCGCGATCGGTGGTTATGACCATGGAGCAGTACCGCCGCATTCAGCGCTACCACGCATCCCTCGGTGAGACTCCCGCCCCCGCCTTCGACTACATTTCCAAGTACTCGGTTCTCGGACTTCCGGTGCTCATAGACAACAGTGCCGAGCTCCGTGTCACCGAGAACTCTGCGGGGATCGAAGAAGAGGGCGGGCGCCGCTAACCGAGCACTCCTCGGCCCGGCCCCCGGCGCGGCTTCCGTCGGCCGCCAACTGTTGACAGAGGCGGCCGTAGTTGGTACTCTCTCATCACATTTCGCGAGCGTCGTATAATGGCTATTACCCCAGCCTTCCAAGCTGGAGATGTGGGTTCGATTCCCATCGCTCGCTATTCGATGAAAGCAGGAAGCCGGTGCCTCGCGCGCAGGCTTTTTTTATTCTTCCTTACGCAATTCGTTTACGTCCAGTCGGTTCGAAGTCGCAGGAGTCGTTCGAGACGGTACCGGTTCAGCGGGGCTCAACCGCCCCCGGCGGGGGGAAAGATCGAGACATCCGCGGATGTGACGGTGGTCTCCAGACCGTTTAGGTGGTGAATATTCTTGCCATCGACGAGGATCATCGTGCCCACCTGCAGCTCCCCCTCCTCGGTGAGTAGAAAGCGGCCGATGTCCGTACCCGTCTGCCTGCCGAGCGCGTCGATCAACTCCCGGACGGTGAGAGGCTCTTCACGCTCAATGGAAAGGGCGCCACGCCCAAGCTGGAGCCTGAGCGTGGCGAAGAGTTTTACATCGATTTTCACGCGAGACTGAGCTCCTTGAGTTTCTCAGGAGTCGGTCTACCATCCTTGGTCCAGCCGCGAAGCTCGTAGTACTTCGGAAGCATCTCCGGCAGCATGTGCACCTTGCCTTTGTTGGGCCCTTCCTTCGCGGGCTCTTCGAAGAACCGCTTCGGCAGAGTGTCCTCTTTCGGTTCGATGCCGGCGTCCTGATTGAACTTGCGCTCCATGTTCCAAATCCGCTCGCCGCACTGCATCATCTCCTCAACGCTCATGTTCAAGCCAGTAGCGCCGTTAATGAGGTCCGCGTAGTCCTCGGCTCCCAGGGAGAAGGAGGTAAAGAGGCAGAGCCCGGAGGAGTCGATTACACCGGTGAGGTCCTGAAAGATCTTGGCCCACTGCGGCTTGCTATCGAGCTCCTGAGGGTCGAGCTTCTCCGGTACTCCGAGGATCTCCGGTGAGATCAGGTACGCTCGGACGTGATCAGCGCCGCGGTTACCGACGGCGTACTGCAGGCCGTGTCCCTGGACCCCTCGGGGATCGTAGGCGGCTAGCTCCTGCTTCTTGACCGTCATGGAGTACTCCGGGTGACCGTAGCTCTCCGCGAAGCGGTAGGAGCCGTTGGCGAGCTTGTCACCGATTCCGTCCCGGTAGGCGGCCTTCTTCAGGTAGTAGAGAAGGCTCTCGGTGCTGCCGAAGTTCGGTTTCGGCCCCTTGCCGATGTCGTCATCGGGGACGAGACCCTTTTCGTACATTTCCATCATGCATGCGAGGGTTACCCCGGCGGAGATCGTATCCATGCCGAGGTCGTTACAGGTGAAGTTGGCGTCGCATATGGCGTTGAGATCGTCGATACCCATCATCGGACCGAAGGCCCAGCCGGTCTCGTACTCAGGTCCCTCACCGCGGCGGCCGCTGGGAGTTTCCACGTCTCGGGCGCACCGAATGGGACACATGTAGCAGCCGGTGTTCTGCTTGAGGTAGCCCTTTTCCACCAGAGCTTCGCCGGACATGTTCTCGGTGCCTTCGAACATTACGTCCTGGGCGTTTCGGGTAGGGTACATGCCGTTCTGGTTGATAATGTTGTCGAGCACCTTGGTTCCCAGGGCCGGGAGCCCCTGACCGGTAATGGCGCCTTCCTTGAGCTTGGCGACCTTCTCCCGGACCGCTTCCTTGAAGTCGTCCTTCTGGGCGATGGGGGACTCAGCCTTACCCCAGGCAACCACGGCCTTGAGGTTCTTGCTTCCCATAACCGCGCCGACGCCACTTCGGCCGGCTGCTCGGTGCACCTCGTTCATAATGGAGGCAAAGAGCACCTTATTCTCGCCGGCGGGACCGATGCAGGATACGGAAACCTTTTTCTGGCCGCTCTCGGCAGACAGAATGTTGGTAGTCTCCTCGACCCGCTTGCCCCAGACGTGGGATGCATCCTTGAGCTCCACGCCATCCTCGCTCACGGAGAGGTAAACCGGCTTCTCGCTCTTGCCCTCGAAGATGATGCCGTCATAGCCCGCCTTCTTGAGGTAGGCGCCCCAGACGCCGCCGGAGTTGCTCGACGCGGCCGTCCCGGTGAGAGGACTCTTGGTGATGACCATGTAGCGGCCACCGGTGGGAGCCTGGGTGTTGGTAAGGGGCCCGCTCATAAAAATGAGCTTGTTCTCGGGAGAGAAAGCGTCGACCTTCGGGTCGATTTCGTTGATCAGGATTCGGGTACCGAGACCTCGGCCGCCGATGTACTTTCTGGCAAGGTCCATAGGGGTCTCTTCGTAGCCGATCTTCCCCGTGGACAGATTGACGCGGATCATTTTGCCCATGTAGGACATAACGATACCTCCAATACAGTGGATTGAGTCGCTCTCCTTTCCAAGTACGGGAGGCAAGGAAGTTTCCTTCCACACCCTAACGGCCGAGTACCGTAGCTTCGCGCTCACCGAGGCGAAGCCGTAGGTAGGGGGGCTCGGAGAATACGGTCTCAGTATTACACGGGTTTACTGTGGCGTCAAATGCTTTAGAGAAAAGGTGAAGAACTCACGGCGAAGGGCTCACGCTGTAGGGAACTCCGTGAATGATCTCCCACCGTTCCTCAGGGGGCCAGCTCTTGTAGTCCGCGTAGGTGAATCCGCTCTCCCTGGAATCCACTCTCACTCCTCCCCGAAACGCTCCTTGAGCGCCTTGCGGAAGGCGGGCCCGTTGAGACCGAGGAGCCGGGCGGCCTGTTCCCTATTTCCTCGGGCCCGGCGGAGCGCCTCGTCGTAAAAGTGCTTTTCGATCTGAAAGAGGTACGCCTTCAGGTCTATTCCCTCCTTCGGAAGCTCCCATGAGAACTTGCCCGGTGTCTCCTGCAAAGCCTCGAAGTGGCGACGCAGAGCCGGAGGGAGATGATTCGGCGTAAGCTGTTCAGTCCGCTGAGTGGCGCACATGTTTCGCACCACGTTCTGAAGCTCCCGGACGTTTCCCGGCCAGGGATAGTCGAGAAGGAGATCGAAGAGCTCCGGAGAAAGACCGCGGTTCTCCCGGTACTGCTCGTTCCACTCAGTGAGAAAGTGCTTGAGAAGGATCGGGATGTCCGCCTGCCGCTCCCGAAGGGGAGGGAGCTCGATTTCCGCCTGCGTGAGACGGCTCATGAGGTCCTGTCGAAACTCGCCCTCGTCCACCAGCTCGTAAAGCGGCCGGTTCGTCGCGGCTACGATCCGCACATCTACCCGTACCGGGGTGTCGCTTCCGACGGGAGTCACCGTCTGCTCCTCGAGAACCCGGAGGAACTTCGGCTGAATTTCCACCGGGAGGTCTCCGATCTCGTCGAGAAAGAGGGTTCCACCGTCGGCGGCGCGAAAGGCGCCCATTCGTTCGTTCTCGGCGCCGGTAAAAGCTCCTTTCTCATGTCCGAAAAGTGCGCTCTCGGCGAGAGAGGCGTTGATGTTGGCGCAGTTGAGGGTGAAGAACACCCCCTCGCGGCGGCTGCTCTTCTCGTGGACCAGCCGAGCGAGAAGCTCCTTTCCGGTGCCGGTCTCTCCGCGGATTAGCACCGGAACGTCGTAGCTCGCGGCGTTCTCCGCCATATCGAGGGCCCGCCGAAAGCTCTCGCTCTCGCCGAGAATCGGTGAGGTTCCGATGGCGAAGGAGTGGAGCTTCGCCCGGGGAGGCTCCGCTCGCGGGGCACTTCTTCCGGGAGCCGCCTGCGGCGGTCCCGAAGCGGGCGGCTCTCCCGGGTACGCATCCCGAGCCTCGGGCTCTTGCACCTCCGCGGTCTGGTACGCCTCCTGAAGCAGAGGAGCGACGTCGATCTCCTTGACCCGATACCGGCCTCCGGCGAGGTGGGGCGGTACGCCCTGGAGCAGCTTCGCCTCGAGCACCTTCCTCTGCACCAGAATGAACCAGACCGTCTGCATTTGCGGCGTTCCCGGGTCGAGGAGCACCTCGAACTCCGGCTTCCGATGGGCGTGGTCGGAGTGGACGCGCCGGACAGTCTCGGTCAGCTTGAGCAGTAACTCCCGGTAGTCGACCACCGACTCGAGCTCCAACATCACAAACTCGAACCGTCGCGGACCTATTTCCTCTTCACTCTCCCTTTTTACCCGCTTTGCGCGATCGAGATACTCCGGCCCCGTGCAGAGGAGCACCACCGCATCGTACTCCCTCGCTTCCAGTAGAGAGAGCACCGGCCCCGGCTCCCCGTCCTCGCGATGGGGGTCTCGGTTGCCAACAAAACTCATAAGGACGCGCTCACCGCTCATACTGTCTGATACTACGCCCGGTGGAGCGGGATAAACAAGAGGATTTGACCATTTGAGAGCGACGCTGGAGGT
>JBKHED010000056.1:0-18220 GCA_046540995.1 Spirochaetaceae bacterium
GCGACGACAGTTGGACGGTTATGTCACCAGGATTATCGATACCGATTTTGAAGAACAGGGCCATCCAGTTCGTCGACCGGAGATTCTCTCGGCCTGGATTACGGCGTACGCGGCGGCCACGGCGACAACGGCGTCGTTCGAGACCATCAGAGATGCTGCGACAGGCGGGCAGGGAGAGAAACCGGCGAAGACGACAACGCAGCCGTATCGGGATGTACTACGGAAGCTGTGGATTCTTGATCCACTCTTTCCGTGGTTACCCTCTCGAAACATGCTGAAGCGACTTGGCCACTCACCTAAGCACCATCTGGCCGATCCGGCGCTGGCAGTGCGTGCTCTGGGTTTGGAGGAGGAAGCTTTGCTCACCGGCAACGAACCGGCCTCCCGGGTGCCGAAAGACGGGACGCTTCTCGGCAACCTCTTCGAGTCTCTTGTTTCGTTGTGTGTCCGGGTTTATGCGCAGGCATCGGAGGCACATCTTCGTCATTTTAGGCTGCACGGCGGGCGTCGAGAAATAGACCTCATCATAGAGCGCAGCGACCGAAAGGTTGTTGCCATGGAAGTAAAGCTGAGCGGTACTGTCCATGATGGGGACGTGGACAACTTGCTCTGGTTGCGAGAGCAGATAGGAGGGGATCTGCTGGATGCTATTGTGGTGAATACGGGACCGTACGCCTATCGTCGACCGGATGGCATCGGCGTGATTCCCGCGGCGCTTCTCGGTGCGTGATTTTTAGAATAGGCTGTAGCGTTCTTTGGGTTCGCAGGAATCTCACTTTCATCCTCGCCGGAATGTGCCATACTTGGAAAGAGTACTTCACCCCCGGAGAGTACTCCGGGATTACGAGGAGTCCCTATGCTGGAAATGAGTCCCTTTGAAATTCTAATGCTGGTCTGCTTCGGTTCGGCCTGGCCCTTTTCGATCTACAAATCCTGGAAGACGCGCCGGGTCGGTTCGAAGAGCGTGATCTTTCTCTTCGCCCTCTTTATCGGGTATGTCGCCGGGGTGTTGCACAAGATCTTCTACCTCTACGATTTTGTGATTGTTCTCTACGCCCTAAACGGAACGATGGTCGCCATAGACATCGTGCTATACTTCCGAAACCGCTATCTCGAGGTCAAAGAGAGTGTACAGGGGGGCGGAGCATGACTATCTACTACGCATCGAAGTACGGAGCCGTCTCTGACGCGGTGGAGAAAATCAACGGGTACCTCGGGGGAAGGGCGGAGCTCATCGACCTCGGCCGGCAGGGCATGCCGAAGCATATGGACCCTCGTGGGCCCGTCCTCGTGGGAGGCCCTATCTACGCCGGTACGGTTATGCGGCCGGTGCGGGAGTTCTGTGAGCGCCACCTGCAGGATCTGCTGAGCGTGAAGATCGGGCTCTTTATCTCCTGCCTCTACCGGGATGAGGAGGGCAAGCGCCAACTGGAGAGCGCCTTTCCCCCGGAGCTGCGGGCCCACGCCTTTAACGGCTGGGTAATCGGCGGCCGCCTGAAGATCGAGAAGCTCACCTTCTTTCACAAGCTCATCATTACCAAGATGGTCAAGCAGAATGAAGATATCGACACTATCGATGAGGCCCTGCTCCGGGAGATCGCCGAGGCGATGGCCTGGGAGGCGGATATTGCGAAGTAGTTCTACTCCATCATAATCTCACGGTACGCCGTGAGCACCGCCTTCACACCTTCCCCGATGGCCACGAGGATTTGCTCGATGCCGACGGTAGTGACGTCTCCGGCGGCGAAGATGCTCGGATGGGAGGTTCGGCAGTGGGCGTCGACGCTAATTCGGCCGGAAGAGTCGAGGGTCAGGAGTTCCCGGACGATCTCACTGTTCGGCTGTACATCCCGTTCGAGAAAGAAGGCATCGGCGCTGATGATCTTGGCGGGCTTGTCCATATGCTGCACCCGTACCTGCTCGCAGAACTGGTCCCCCTCGAAGGCTTCCACATGGTAGCCGTTGAGGATCGAGATGTTCTCCTGGTTCTCGATTACCGCGAAGTGCTGCTTGGAGTAGCTGCTCTGGGGCTCGAGGAGCAGGGTTACATGCTCCGCCTGAAGGCTCATCTCCAAGGCGGATTGAAGTACCCGGTCGGAATTCCCCGCGAGAAAGACCGAGCGGTCGTGCAGAGCGTGGCTGTAGCTGATCGAGGAGTAGCCTAAGCCCCGCCCGAGGAGCTCCTTCTCTCCCGGGACGTTGTACCGGGAGACTCGGGTTCCCGTGGCAACGAGGATCTTTCGGCACTCCAGCACCTCCTCCTCGTTGGAGGCGCCGGGAATAACGTGAAGGGCGACGCCGGTCTCCAAGGGCCGAACCCTGACAACCCGGCCGAGGCGGTAGAGGTGGTCGATGTACTCCAGGGTTCCCCTGAAACTGGCGACCTGCTCTTTTGCCCGGATGACGTGGTACTCCTGAATCTCCGGAAAGCGCACATCGTAGTTCGCCTTGCCCCCGAGCTCCTCGCTCACGACAATCGCGTCGAGTCCCTTTCTCAAGGCGTAGTTTGCCGCGGCCAGTCCCGCTGGACCGGCGCCGATTATGCCGAGATCATACATCGTCGCTCACCTCCGGTGGCTCGGGGATGAAGTTTTCTTCCATCATTCGCTTTGTAAGCGTCTGGGACCGATTGATTATTGTCTGAGCGGAGTGAAAGAGCTCCTCGTAGCTGATTCGGTTCCGGGCGCTCCCTTCCTCTACCGCCTGAGTCCCTACGGCTGCGGCGACCCTTGGGAAAACGCCGCTTTCCTCCATAGTGGGAACGATGTGTCCAGGGCCGTATCCTTCGTGCTCCTTGGCGTAGGAGGCGATCGCTTCGGCGGCGGCAAAGCACATCTCGTCGGTTATCGTCGTCGCCCGACTGTCTATAGCTCCCCGAAAAATCCCGGGAAAGCAGAGAGAGTTGTTTACCTGGTTGGGAAAGTCGCTGCGGCCGGTGGCAACCACCGCGGCCCCGGCTTCCTCCGCCTCCCAAGGCCAGATCTCAGGCACGGGGTTCGCGCAGGCAAAGACAATTGGATCCTTGGCCATGGCACCGATCCACGTAGGGAGAATCGTCCCCGGGCCCGGCTCGGAGAGCGAAATTACCGCGTCGGCCCCTTCCAGCGCCTCAGGAATACCGCCCTCTCTGCCCTCGCCGTTTGTCATTTCACAGAGCTGCCACTTCTCGTAGTACTCGTTCTTTCTCTTTTCCAAGTCGTTCCGGTGAGTCCCGAGAATCCCCTTGGAGTCGAGAACGAGGGCCCGCCGCGGATCACCGCCCCGGCCGAAGACGAGGCGTGCGGTTGCTACGTTAGCCGCGCCGGCACCGACGAAGACGATCCGCGCGCTCTCGATGGAGCGGCCGGTGAGCTCCAGAGCGTTGAGAAGTCCCGCCAGGGTCACCGTGGCCGTACCCTGCTGATCATCGTGCCACACCGGGATGGAGGCTTGTTTCCGCAGGGTCTCGAGAATACGAAAGCACTTGGGCTGAGCGATGTCCTCTAGATTGATGCCCCCGAAGCTCGGCTGCAGGAGAAGGACCGTGCGAATGATCTCATCCGGGTCCTTGGTGTCGAGCATAATGGGAACGCTGTCCACGCCGCCGAGGTACTTGTAGAGAAGCGCCTTTCCCTCCATTACCGGGTATCCCGCCTCGGGACCGATATCCCCGAGCCCGAGGACACGGCTCCCGTCGGATACCACCGCCACCGTGTTCCACCGATTCGTATAGCTGAAGCTCAGCTCCGGGTCCGCATTGATCGCCTTGCACGGCTCCGCCACTCCCGGGGAGTACCAGACCGAGAAGTCCTCCATCGACCGTACCACGCACTTCGGAACGGTTTCCATCTTGCCGCGATAGAAGCGGTGGTACGCCTCGGCGATTCTGCCTGCCTTGCCCGCGGCCTTTAGTCTCTCAGCGTCGCTCATGTTCTGCCTCCGGTACCTCGACGTCGGTCCAGAGCTCCGCGTGACCGTGACGGGTGGCGATGACTCCGGCGGGATACGCCGCGGGGTTTCGGTAGAGCTCGCTGAGGATTTCCGTTTTCTCTTCTCCGGCTGCAAAGAAGATAAGCCGCCGGTAGGTGAGAATCTCCTCGGGAGTGGTTGTGACGCGCTCGAAACCGGCGTGCTCGGCCACCGGTTCCGCCAGGGTTGTGTGAGCGCCGCTTGCCGCTGCTACCGCGAAAAGGGAGGCGGTGTGGCCGTCGGCGCCGATCCCGAGAAGGGCAACTCGTCGGGAGATCCCCTTCGCGTTGAGCTCGGTGAGCTTTTCGTTGTAACCGGATGCTGCCTCCTCCGCCGGGAGCGCGTGGTCTACGAGAATGAGCCGCTCCTGCGGAAGGGCGATAGCCTCCGCCATCGGTTCCACAATGGTCCGGTTCGCATCTGAGGAGCCCTCCGGAACGACTCGTTCATCACTCAAAAGGAGATAGAGCCCCGAGCCGGCATGAACATCGGATTCTGCGATTCTGCGATAGAGCGCCGCCGGTGTGGAACCTCCGGAGAGCATCACCGCGTAGGGCTCGGCCTCGGTGGCACCACGAAACAGGGAACCCAGGGTATCGAGAAGGGTGTGCTCCAAGCTCTCCCGCGTTTCGAACTTCTTGTAGATAAAGGGACGCTGCATATATGCCTCACTTACTCCGAACTACTAAGAATTGACACGTGCGCCGAGCCGTTCCTCGTCCTCCGCTGAGGGACCGTCGCTGCCCCGGGGATAGCTCACCGGTTTGAGCTCTCCCGCATCGAGGCGGCGGAGCAACGGCGTAACCAGCTCCCAGGCCGCCGCCAGCTCCTCATGTTGAATAAAGAGCGCACGGTCTCCACGAAGCACGTCGAGGAGGAGCCGCTCGTACGCCTCCGGGAGCTGCTCGGCGAACTCCCGATGGTAGAGCATATTCAGGGAGACCTGGCTAATGTCGAGGCCGAGCCCGGGACGCTTGTTGTTGACCAGGAGCTCAATAGACTCGTTCGGTTGCACTCGAATGCGCAGCGTGTTGTTTTCGAAACCGACCTCCCGAAAGATCGAGTAGGGAAGGTATCGAAACTCGATCTCGATTTCCGTCTTTCTGCCGGACATCGCCTTGCCGGCGATAAGCTCGAAGGGGACTCCGGACCATCGGGCGTTGCGAATTCGGAAGGTTGCGCGGGCGTACGTTTCGGTGTTCGAGTCATCCGGAACGTCCGGGTCGTCGAGATACCCTTCGTACCGTCCGGTGACCACGTCTTCGATTTCCAGGGGTTTAATAGCCCTCAGTACCTTCGCCTTCTCCTGGGCGATCTCGTAGGCGTCCAAGGTATTCGGCGGTTCCATAGCGGTCAGAGCCACCATTTGGAGAAGGTGGTTCTGCATCACGTCCCTGATAATGCCGAAGCTGTCGAAGTACCCCGCTCGTCCCTCGACGCCGATCTCCTCGCTGAAGGTGATAGTTACCCGATCGATGTAGTTTCTGTTCCAAATCGGCTCGAAAATGAGGTTGGCAAACCGGAGTATGAGGAGGTTCTGGATTACCTCCTTTCCGAGGTAGTGATCGATGCGGTAGGTCCGGTCTTCTTCAAACACCTTCGCCAGGGTCTCCGTGAGCTCCTGTGAGCTCTCGCTGTCTCTGCCGAAGGGCTTCTCCACAACGACTCGGGACCAGGCGTCGCTCTTCTCGTCGGCGATTCCACTGCGTCCGAGAGAATGGACCGTCTCAGCAAAGACGCTCGGCGGAATGGCGAGGTAGACCAGGAGGTTGTGATCGGGCTCCCGGATCCTCGGAAACCGATCGGCAAGCCTGTTAAACGCCTCGACATCACCGTACCGCCCGGAAAAGTAGTGGGCACGCTTGAGGAAGCCGCCGATCCTGATGTCACACACCTCCGGTTCCGGCTCGTACCGGGAGGTTAGGTTGCTGCTAATATCGTGTCGAAACTCTTTGTCGTCCTTTTTGGAGCGGGCGAAGCCGATTATGGTGAACTCCGCCGGAAGAAGCTCATTGCAGTAGAGCGAGAAAAGGGCGGGAATGAGCTTCTTGCGAGTGAGATCGCCGGAGGCGCCGACAATGACGATGGTCGTTGGTTTTTCACCCTTCATAGGGGAGAGGATACAACGAATGCTGGGAAGGGGAAAACTCGGTGGTGCTCAGCGGCCCCGGTTACCAGTGGAGGGACTCACTCTTACCGTTGAGAAAGCGCTCCGCCTGATCGAGAATGAGCCGGGAGTTGTCGTAGGTGATCGTCGTTCTCGCCTCCTCGTAGGGTAGCCAGGCCGCCTGTCGGATTTCTCCCTCCTTTGGATGAGGAAGGCGCATTCTCCGCAGTCGCCCGAGGAAGAGCACAACCTCCTTCCGTTTCCCTTTTGGCGTGAGGTAGTGTATGCGGTGACAGAAACCGTTGATCAAGCTCGGCCGCAAGCCCACCTCTTCTTCGGTCTCCCGAAAGGCGGTCTCTTCTTCACTCTCTCCCACCTCCACATGCCCCTTGGGAAAGCCCCAGTGTAGATCGTCTTCATGCTGCACCAGGAGGTAGGAGGTCTTGCCCCACCTTCTGCTGTAGACGACGAAACCGCAGGACTTCGCGTGTTTGCTCCGGCGGATGCGGTCGAGCTCCATGCCGAGAAAGGTGCCGTCGAAACCGATTTCCTCCCAGAACTCCCGAACGGCGTCGTTCTCGTAGGGAACAAAGAGGCGCACCAGGGGAATCGTCTTCCAGGGTCCCTGGAGCAGCAGCTCGAAAGCTTGCTTTCCCACGCCCTCCTTCTGGAAGGAAGGGTCCACGTAGTAGTGGGCGAGAAAGATGTGATCGTGAACGACTTTGTAGAGAAGGTAGCCGCAGAGCTCCTTCTCGAACAGCAGCGTCATGCCCTGGAAGCGCCGCTCTTTGGCCTCGGCGATCGACGTGGGGACTCCCGTATGGTCTGCCCGCTCCAAAAGGCCGGTTTCCTTGAGGTGTTCCTCCAGGAAGGCGGCAATCCGGGGCGGCGGAGAGTCAAGGTCCATGGGTTCGTAGCCGATCATCGAATAGGAGGCTACCACGGAGCGGCGCTCGTTTCATAGGCTACTGCGACTTCCGGGAACGTAACCGACAGTGCACAACATGGGAGAAGCTGATCTGCTCAGCGCCGCGATCGCGGCAACGAAACCAATCCTCTTTCTCGTTCTCGGCGTGGAGTTGGCCACGATTCCGCTCTTTCTCGTTGCTCAACGGGTGAGCAGAGCCTCTCGGAGACTCTTCTTTACCGGCATTGTTGCCCTGTTGCTGACAATCACCGGGCTTTTCCTCCCTGAGGGTCCCCCGGCCATGGCCGCCGCCATAATCGGGGTTCTTCTCCTTCCTTTCTTTCTCTTTCGCGCCCGGGCCCTTCTCGCCCCGAGTTTTCTCGGAGGCTCCGTGGAGGAGGCGAGGGATACCCTCACGGGCCTGCCTAATCGGCAGGAGTTCTACCGGTACCTGGACACCTCCCTCGCCGTGGCCGCCCGGGAGCAGTTCGGTCTCGGCCTGCTCTACATCGACCTGGATCACTTCAAAGAGGTGAATGAAACCTACGGGCACCGGGTGGGCGACCTCATTATTGCCGAAGCCACGGCGCGGTTCAAAGAACTCCTGCGCAAAGGGGACCAGCTCTTTCGCATGGGAGGGGACGAGTTTGCCCTGGTTGTACAGGGGGTGGACGATGTTACCGGAGCGGCGATCGTGGCGGAGAAGCTCGTCGCGGGCATGCGGGAGCGGTTTCGGGTTCGGGGCCATGAGCTCTACGTCGGACTTACCGTCGGCATCGCCTGGTATCCCGGGGACGCAACCGAGCCGGGAGAGCTGATTCGCAAGAGCGACGAGGCGCTCTCGGAGGCGAAGAAGGATCGCAACACCTACCGTTTCTACACCGATGAGATCCAATCCACCGCCTCTCACCACGTCGCGATAGTTAATGCCCTTCGCGCCGGGCTCGAGGCGGGGGAGTTCAGCCTCGCCTTTCAGGCGATTATGGGAGGGGAGCGGCAGGTTATCGGGGCGGAGGCGCTTCTTCGTTGGCACACCAGGGAGTTCGACTCCATCTCTCCTGAGCAGTTCATTCCGGTGGCCGAGAGCTCCGGATTCATTCAGGAGCTCGGAGCTTGGGTGCTTGAAGAAGCCGCCGGCAAGCGGGCTGAGCTCGCCTCCCGCGGCTTTGCCGGCTTTCTCTCCGTTAACATCTCCGCCTATCAGCTCCGAAATCCGGTCTTTATCGACCTCGTAAAAGATGTCATTAACCGTCACCGGATAGAACCAGGATGGATGCACTTCGAGCTGACCGAAACCTCTCTCATGGCCACCGACGGTATCGCGATGGACGTCCTCGAAAAGCTAAGAGATCTCGGGATAACCCTTGCCATTGACGATTTTGGTAAGGGGTACTCGTCGCTCTCCTATTTACGTCACCTGCCCGTGGAAGTGCTCAAAATAGACCGCTCCTTTATCCTCGGAATCCTCGAGAGCGCCGAAGACCGGTCGATTATCGAGTCCATTTCTAGTCTCGCCGCGGGCCTCGGTCTCAGAGTAGTCGCCGAAGGAGTTGAAACCGACGCCCACTTTACATCGGTCAGGGAGAGCCGCTGTGACGCCTTCCAGGGATACCTCTTTTCCCGGCCGGTGCCGTACGAGGATTTTGTGGCGACCCTCTCATGAGCGCCATCTACGATGAGCCGGGCCGGTACGACAGATCGCCGCTCACCTCGGATTCAGGGAGCCAAGTGATTCTCGGCCGCGGATTGGGCTAACTCGTCTGCCTCTGTTTCCTGGCGTAGTTGACGTATCGGTCCGCGGAGGCGGCAAACTCGGCGAGCTCCTTTTCGGTTAGCTCCCGAATGACCCGGGCGGGGACTCCGGCGACGAGGCTCCCGGATGGCACGGTCATGCGCGGCGGTACCACCGCCCCCGCCGCGACCATCGCCTGCTCGTCCACGAGAGCGCCGTCGAGGACGATCGCCCCCATGCCGACGAGGCACCGGTCCCGGAGGGTGCAGCCGTGGAGCGTCGCCCTGTGCCCCACGGTGACCTGATCTCCGATCTCCAGCGGATGGGTCTCGTGGGTGACGTGGAGCACCGAGAGGTCTTGGATGTTCGTTTCTCGGCCGATTCGGACGTAGTGAATATCGCCTCGAATAACCGCGTTGTACCAGACCGAGCTATCACCGCCGATCGTCACGTCCCCGACGATTCGTACGCCGTCGGCGAGAAATACCGTTTGATCAATCGTGGGACGATTACCGTCGTAGGGCAGTATGGTTACGTTGGTGCTCATACGGGGAAGATAGCATCTTTGGCGCGAATGCGTTTATGAAGGCTCTCGAGAAGCTTCCACCGAACTATGGGGATTCCCTGCAGGGCGGAGGCGGGGACGCAGAAGATCCGCGTCTCCTCCACGGTATTGTACTCAAAGAGCGGACTCCCGAGGAGCTGGTCCTCCCCGAAATACCCGCCCCGAACGACCGTGTCCAGTTTTCTTCCGTTGAACGTGATCTCCACCACTCCCTCTTCCACGAGAAAGAGGCAACTCTCCTTCGGGCGCTTCACCTGCTTCCTCTTGCCGAACTCCTTCTCCATCAGGTAGCTCGCCATTCGGTCCTGCAACGCCCCCGAAATGGAATCGCCGAAAAGCTGGGTACTCTGGAGAAAGTGCTTTCGGGGGAGATGCTTCTCCGCCCGTCCGACAAGCGCATTCCGTTCGAGAAAGAGGCGGTAGAGATGGCTCGGGATTTCTAGGGTAAGGACGAAGCTGTCCGCTCGATAGGTGCGATCGCTCGGGGTATCGGAGTAGGCGGAGTATTCCCCGAAGAGCGCCCCGGGATTGAGAACGTTTCGAAGTCCCAGCTCCGCTTCGATGAGCTCCACCAACCCCCTGAGCAGGAGATAGACGGTGCTGTTCGGCGCCCCGCGCTTGATAATTATGGAGCCCACCGTGTACATGCGAACCGGACAGTTTTCCAGGACTTCACGCTCCTCTTTCGGGACCGAAGGGTAGAGCTCTTCAACAGCTCGGGGAATGAGCGGATCGTAGAGGGAGTGCTCCCGACGGATCAGAATATCCTGCATTCCGAAGGAGCTGTTCGAACCGATCTCCTTCTCCTCGAGGGTTAGGGGGCGGTCAATATGGCTCAGGACGATCTTCTCCGACTCGTCCCAGCGAAAGTCCGCGGCGTCGCCGTGGATCATTCCGCCTCCGGCGTCGATCTTCTTCAGGGTCGCCGGGCTCAGGTAGGTTTCCCGAATCCGTCGGTCGATCTCCTTGCCCAGGGAGCTTATTGCGCCTTTCTTCAGCTTGTCGAGTACCTCGAAGGATGCGATATCCGCAAAGTGGGCGTAGGTCTTGAAACCCTCCTTGCAGAGCGCCCGGAAGAAGAGAATCGTCGTATCCACCGGATGGGGGGAGTAGGCCGGAAGAACCTCCATGCCGTCCACGCGGTTCCACGCTCCCTCGTCGAGGTCAACCGGCACGAAGAACTCCTCGAACCGTTCCTCCGGAAAGGACATGAGAGCTGAGAGCTTCTTCATAACCGAGTGGCGCACCGGCTTCGTTGCGTAGTAGGGAATGCGATGATCCGCCCGAACCAGGGAGGTGAGGCCAGCAAAGTGATCGTCATGGGCGTGGGTGTGGAAGATACCCGCGATTTCGTTAACGCTGATTCCCAGGGCCCGCAGTGAGTAGAGGACGTTCGGACCGGCGTCTATGAGATAGGTCTTCCCCTGAAAGGAAACCATGCTCGCCATGCAGGGACGGCTCGTATCCCAGCCGTTGCCCTCGCCGGTGTGAATAACCGAGAAGTAGGCGTTCTTGACTCGGTGAGAGCCGAGGGAGTACGGCGGGGTGTACTGCTCTCCCTCCCGCAGAGTGAGGCTCACTTCCTCGTAGTCACCCTGGTGGGTTATGCGGTAGGTGTTCGCCGCCACCCGTTCGATGTAGGTCTTCGGCGCGATTTCTACCGGATCGTTTTCCACCGCCACGAAGTCGAGTAACTCCTCGGGGTCCCGGATCGTACCGAAGGCGAACTCTCTCTTGATCCGCATGAGCTCCTCGGCCATTTCCGGAGAGTACCCCGCCTCGGTGAGCTCCGCTTCGTTGACTAGCCCGTAATTCCCTCGGTAGATGTACTCACGCTGCGCATTCACCTGGTCCCGAGAGCCGATAATCAACGGCTTGCGGCCGCTGTTGTTTGGATGGCCCGGGATCATCATCCCCTGGCGATAGAGCATTTGCAGGACCGGAAACTCCGCGAGGTTCGCGAACTCACCGTTTTGTATCGGAACCTCTGAGAGAAGAATCGCGTTCGGGCCGGTCTCGTAGCTCGCACCACCCCGCTCGACCGAGCGAATGAAGCCGCGCTGCATGAGGTGCTTTACACTGTCGGCCGGAGAACCGCAGAGAATGCGCAGCTCCGGTTCAGGGATCTCGATCCAGTAGATGCCTGTAGCTACTTTTTGCTTTCTCACGTATCCATCAGAGTAGCCGCACCAAGGGCTTCGCGCAACCGCGAAGGGAGAATATGCGGGAATCCCGCGGGTTTAGAGCCAGTCGACCGACAGGTGGAGGTATCGTTCCTCGCAGGGTCTTCTGATCTCCTCGGGAACCTCGCTCTGCAGGATATCCCAGAGTATCTGCTTCGCCTCCGCCCGCCGACCGTAATAGAGGTAGGCGGAAGAGATGGCGTACTGGGTCAGATAGTCCTTTGGATCGATCTCGTAGGAACGCTCCAGAAGAGCGAGGCTCTCCTCGGGCTTGGCGGTCTGGCTGTAGAGGACGCTCAGGTTGCGGAGAACCGTCGGGTTCTCAGGTTCCAGCTCCTGAGCCCGGCGAAGGAACTGCTCGGCCTCCTCATAGTGATCGAGTCGAAGATGAGCGCAGCCGATCGCCTCGTAGGCTTGGGCGTTCTCGGTGTCCATCTTGAGATAGAACTGAATGGTACTAATCGCCTCCCTGTTTCGACCGGACTCCGTGAACGCCACACCGAGATGGCGGAGGGCGTGGAGGTTCTCGGGCTCCTCCGCCAGAAGCTCTTGGAGGAGCTCAATAGCGGCATCGAAGTTTCCTTCCCGTATTAGCTGTTCCGACTCTCTCAGGACTACCTCGAGTTCCATGGGGGTAAGATATGTTAGCTTATACTATTAGTCAACAATAGCTGACCTCCGGGCCGGTTGCACCGGGAGCGGTTACTTCCTATAGTCCCAGTGAATGATCGCAGTAGTACTCGTCGGGGACGAAATTCTCTCGGCACAGGTGAGAGACGAGAACCTCTTCTATATAATAGACCGCCTCTCGGAGGCGGGGTACGAGACCGGGGAAGCTCGGATAATCCGGGACGATATCGAACAGATCTCCCAAACCTTTCGAGAGCTCTCTCGGAAGTACGAGTACGTCATAAGCGCCGGCGGCGTGGGGCCAACGCACGATGATGTCACCCTCGACGGTGTGGCCCGCGCCTTTGGCGTACCCCTGGAGCTCAACGAGAAGATGAAGGCGTTTCTCTCCGGGCACCACGGCGAGGATATGGGAAAAGCGGTCGTCAAAATGGCGATGCTTCCCGCGGGCTCCGAGGTGGATACCGGTAACAACCGGCGCTGGCCCCTGGTGCGCAAGGAGAACTGCTTCATTCTTCCTGGCCTTCCTCGGGCTCTGCGGGACAAGATCGATCGTATCGTCGCCACGCTTCCCCTTCTGGATCGCTCCTGGATCGCGAAGCTCTATCTCTCCTCCACGGAGGATGAGATCGCGGAGTGGCTCGGAGAGCTCCAGGAGCGCTATCCGGGGGTGGCCGTGGGTTCCTATCCGGTCCTCGACGAGAGGCGGTATACCACCAGGATCACCTTTAGGGGGACGGACCGGGAGGCAGTGAACGCAGCCTTCGAGGAAGCGGCGGTTGAACTGGAAAGGCATCTCGTTGGTCGGGATTTTCCGGAACCTCTGGGAGGCAGCGGTGCTTGACCTCATTCACGCCACGGTTGGCTCCCCCGGCGCCTTCGACGAGGCGTTCGATCCGTCCGCGCCTTTCGGCGCCGGAATAATGCTCCACGGTTTCGGCGCGACCGGCGACGATCTCGCTCCGTTATCGCCACTCTTCCCGGTGCGGGAGCAGTGGCTCTTCCCGCACGCCCCGGGGCAAATCGAGTGGGGGGGCATGCTCTACGGCCGCGCCTGGTTTCCCCGGGAGAAGCGGGCGATGGAGGCGGCGATGACCGGGGCGTACTTCAACGGTCTGCGAGAGCAGGATCCGCCGGGGCTCTCCGAAGCGGCCGGGGAGGTTTTCGAACTTGCCGAAGCGCACGGCGTGGCGTGGGAGGAGACGCTCCTCGGTGGCTTTAGTCAAGGGGCGATGGTCGCCGTGGAGGTGGCTCTGCGCGCTCCCACACCGCCCAAGGGGCTCCTTCTCTTCTCCGGCTCCCTGATCGCCGAGAAGCGATGGAGCGTTTCCGCCGAGGAGCTCTCCCGAGCCGGCGGTCGGCGGGGCCGCTTCTTTCAGTCCCACGGCAAGTCGGATCAAATTCTCCCCTTTGAGGAGGGGAGGGCGCTCTTCGAGCTGCTTCGATCCGCGGGGTGGGAAGGGAGCTTTGTCGGCTTTCGGGGAGGACATGAGATCCCTCCGGAGGTGGCGCGGGAAGCGTACCACCAGCTCTATACGGGAGGTTGAAGGAATGAAACGCACTCTTATCGTGGCGGGGCTTCTCCTCGTCGTTCTCGGTGGGCTGAGCGCCCAGGAATCCGCCCTGAACACGGTCCGGTTTACCAATAATACCGGGTTTGAAATCGCCTCTCTCTTCTTCTCCCCCGGGGACTCGGAGTTTTGGGGTCCAGATCTTCTCGGTTCGGAGGAGACGCTGCGGGACGGGGAGTTCAGGGAGTTTTTCGTTCACTATCCCGAGACGTGCGGCAGCTTCGACTTCATGGCGGTGGACACCGACGGCGACGCTTATCTCATCTGGGATTACCAGGTCTGCGATGGAAGGAGGGCGAACGTCCGGGTCACTCTCGATGACCTGCAGGGGCCCGCTCCCGAAATGAGCTACGTAGAGCTTCGGCTTGTTAACGAGCTTCCCCTGGAGCTCTTCTACCTCTTTATCTCTCCCGGAGACTCGGAAATGTGGGGTGTGGACTATCTTTCAAGGGCGGGAGTAATGGAGAAGGGCCGGCTCACCTCGTTTCTCCTGCCCGCCAAGGGCGAGGCGGTCGGATACGACATTATTGCCGTTGACGAGCACTCCGATCTCTATACCTTTTCGATCGAGGTAGACGCGAGTCGGTGGGTCTACGAGTACCCGATTGAAATCACCGACCTGCAGGAGGCGAAACCTTGATCTGGGAGATCCTCTCGCTCCTCCTCTCGGTTGTTGCCATACTCGTCGGCGCCGTCGGATGTATCGTTCCCGTGCTTCCTGGCCCGATAATCGCCCTTGCGGCGCCTCTTGCGATTTCCATCGCCGGTGGCTGGGAAGTCTTCGCCCCGGTGACGCTAACTATTCTATCCGTGGTCGCCGTCGCCACCACCGTTGGCGACTCCATACTCCCCGCGCGAAGCGCCTCAAAGGCAGGGGCAGGCCGCCCGGGGGTGATAGGTAGCGTTATTGGCATGCTTCTCGGCTCCTTTCTCTTTCCCCCCTTCGGGACCATAATCGGCGCCTTCGTCGGCGCCCTCGCGGGGGAGGTGCTCTTCAACCGGGAGAACCACGATCCGATTCGCGCCGCCCTCGGGGTGTTTCGGGGCACCCTCCTGGCCACGATTCTCAAGCTCGCCTCCGTCGGAGCCACCGCCACGGTCTCCGTCCGCGGGGCGGTCACCTTGCTTCAGTAGCAGGGCCAGGGATAACACGCGTCTGAGGAGAAGGAATGGACAGCGAAACCCTCAACAGCCGGATTAACGAGAGCGAAGCGCTTCTGCTCTACATGACTACCACGGAGTGCTCGGTCTGCAAGGTACTCAAGCCAAAGGTTCGTGAGCTCCTCGCCGACCGTTTTCCGAAGGTCGAGTTTCTCGACGTGGAGATGGACCTCCTTCCGGAGGTGGGACGGCAGCAGGAGGTCTTCTCGGTCCCCACGGTCATCGGTTTCTTTCACGGTAAGGAGCACTTTCGCAAAGTGCGGGTCTTCGGCATCGAGGAGCTCGCCGAAGCGTTGGCGCGTCCCTACGAGCTCCTCTTTTCCTAACGTACCGGAGTTGTTCATGGCGCTTATCTCTCCCAGCCAGTAGAATGAGAGACATGAAAGAGAAAGGGCGCCTCTTCTTTTCCGTGTTGGGCTACAACATACTCATCGGATTGTTGATCGGGCTACTCCGACAGGTGCATATTTCCGTCTTCAATCCGCACTTGACCGTTCCCCTCGGCGGGAGGCTGCTCACCGCCATGCAGCCGAGTGTCTTTGGCGCCATTCTTCTCTTTTCTCTCATACTCACCCTTCTCATACAGCGGCGGCTGCGCCCCCTCTTTCGATATCTCACAAACGGCACGGAGTACGACGGCGCGCGCTCCGCCACCGTCGGAGTGCCCTGGTTTCTCACGGCGGCTCATCCGATTCTCTGGATCATCGGTACGACCCTGGTTTACGCCTTTGCCTACCAGTGGGAGGCGCCGGGAGGCGTAAGCTACCTCTGGTCGCTGCTGGTCGCCTTCGGGGCGGGGCTCCTTACCGGGCTCTACACCGCCCTGGCGGTTAACCGCGTCTTTATCCCGGTTAAGCGGAAGCTCAGTATAATCACTATTCAGGAGGGGGAGCGGGACCGGTTCATAGAGTTCCAGGAACGGCTCATTCTCTGGGGTGCCATTGTGGTCACCGGGATCCTTCTCCTTTACGCAGCAAGACGATTCTGGATCGCGCCGGTAGAGGATCCGGCGGTTCCGGTACTCTCTTTCGCGGTTGTGCTCCTGATCTCTCTTCTCCTCTTTAGCCGCCTCGCCGCCCTGGCCAAGGCGCAGCGGGACGCTCAAGTACAAATGCTCAAGGGGGCTATCAAAGAGCTTACCCGGGCCGGGGGCGACCTGCGCAAACGGATTCAGGTAGTTAACTTCGATGAAATCGCCTCGGTCTCGGTTGCGTTCAACCGGTTTCTCGAGCTCCTTTCCGGGATGATCGGGACCCTGCAGAGCTCAGTGGAGCGACTCTTCTCCCTCGGAGCGGGGCTCTCGGGAGCGATGGAGGAGATAGACTCCGCGGTGAGCTCAATCGCCGAATCCGTCGAGGAGATCCGGGGAGAGGTAGAGGAGCAGAACGTCGCCGGTAACGAGACCCTCGAGTCCGTCCGTGAGGTCGCCCAGCGCATCGCCTCTCTTGATCAGCTCATAGAGGGTGAGCTCGCGGTGGTCCATGACTCCTCCGCAGCGATCGAGGAAGGACTTGCGAACGTTCGCTCCATCGGTCGAAACGTCGGTCTCGTGGGAGAGGCGTTTCAGACCCTCGTGGATCAGGCTGCGGACGGCAAGAAGAAGATCGGAAGCGTGAACGAGCAAATCGTCCAGCTCCGGGAGCGATCGGAGGCTCTCGAGGAGGCTAACCGGCTCATTTCCACCATCGCCGCGCGAACCAACCTCCTCGCAATGAATGCCGCCATCGAGGCGGCCCACGCGGGAGACGCAGGGCGCGGATTTGCGGTTGTGGCCGAGGAGATCAGAACCCTCGCGGAAAACGCCGCGGGCCAGTCGATCACCATTCGCGACGAGCTCCGAGCGACAGAAGGCGTTATCGCCCAAGTAGCCGAGGCTACCGTTGCCGCGGACGCCTCCTTTCAAGCGGTGGAGGAACAGGTCGCCAGGGTTGACCAGCTCCAGACGGAGGTTTCCGCGGCGGTGGAGGAGCAAAACGCCGGAAACGAGCAGGTCTTCCGGGCGATCTCCCAAATCACCGAGACCACCGACAATCTCCGTACCGCCTCCTCGGAGATGCGGAGCTTCACCGAGCGTGCCCGGGAGAAGATGGAGTCTCTCCAGGAGTTGAGCCGGGAACTGACCTCGCGCATCGGCGCCATCGACGAAAGCGTCCGGCGCATCGTCGGTCAGATCGATGAGAGCAGCAAGCAGAGCGAGGAAAACCGGCGAATCGCCGAGGAGCTGCAGACGCTCTCCGGCCGGTTTGTTGTGGACGGCGACCGAGCCGACGGCGAAACGCTTCTCGGTGAGGTCGATCTGAAGGATGAGGAAGAGAAGGAGTGGCTCCGGAAGAAGCGAAAGAAGAGGCGCTTCTGACCTACGGGCGGGTGCATCCGCGGCCGGGCAGCGGCGATCCTCTCCTCAGCGGTCCAGGAGTGTCTCTACTTCCTCGGTGGTGGGCATGGCGCTCTGGGCGCCGAAGCCGGTGCACGCCATGGCGCCCACGGCGTTACCGTGCCGGACGGCTTCTTCCAGGGAGGCGCCCTCTCCCAGGGCAAAGGCGAAACCGGCGTTAAAGGCATCCCCGGCGGCGGTAGTGTCCGCAACCTCCACCGAGAAGCCTTCGACCTTTCGCACCCCTCGCTTATCGACGATATAGGCGCCGCTTTCTCCTGCCTTAATAATCACGCTCGAGGCGCCCTGCTTCATCAGCGCTTCCCCAGCCCTTCCGGCACTCCCCTCGTCGGTTACCCTTACGCCCGTGAGAGAGTGGGCCTCACTCTCGTTCGGTGTTATGAAGTCGACGTTCGCAAGAAGCTCCGAGGGCAATCCTTCCGCGGGCGCCGGGGCGGGGTCGAGGATCGTTCGCGCATCACGATCCTTGAGAAGCGAAAGCGTCTGCCTAATCGCCTCCAAGGGAATCTCGAGCTGAAAGAGCACATAGTCCGCGGAGCCGATAGTCTCGATGTTCCGCTTCACGTATTCTCGGTCCATCTTTCCGTTGGCTCCCGGAACGATGACAATATGGTTCTCCCCGCTCTCGTCCACCTCGATAACCGCGACTCCCGTGGAGAGTCCGTTTTCTACCTCGACGATCGAACGGTTAACCCCCTCCCGATCGAAGGTATCCTGATAGCTCACACCGAAGACATCATCCCCGATCTTGCCCGCCATGGTGATCCCTGCCCCGAGCCTGGCAAGAGCTACTGCTTGGTTCGCTCCCTTGCCGCCGGGGTAGGTACCGAAGGTCGAGCCGGTCCGGGTCTCTCCGGGCTTGGGAAATCGATCCACCTGGGCGACCAGATCCATATTGATGCTTCCTACTACGCAGTAACGAGCGCTCATACTTATCTCCCTTTCGCCTCAGCTTATCCGCAGCCGCTTCCGGGGGCAAGCATCTCGTCGATCCAGTCGCACTCTCCCCAGCCGTCCATGT
>JBKHED010000057.1:0-18038 GCA_046540995.1 Spirochaetaceae bacterium
GTGAGCCCTCCGGCGGTAAGGGCGCTGATGAGGCGGAACACCTCCAGGGCGTGGGCGGGGTCGAGGTGACTGGTGGGCTCATCCATGAGAAGGATTTCCGGCTCCTGGGCGAGCCCCCGGGCTATGGAGACGAGCTGCAGCTCCCCGGAGGAGAGCTCCTGCACGTTTCTCCCGGCGAGGTGTTCTATGCCGGCCCGGGAGATGGCAACCTCCGCGGCGGCATAGTCTCTACTGCCGGGCTGGCCCCAGCTCGGCATCCGGGCGGCCCTTCCCAAGAGGCAGTAATCGAAGACTGAGTAGTTGAAAGGAAGCTGTGTCGCCGGAGAGACAAAGGCGAGGACTCGGCCGAGCTCGTGACGGCGGTAGCTCTTTAGGGGTCTGCCGAGAACTTCTACGCTTCCGGCTCGGGGTGTGAGGTAGCCGAGCAGCAGGCTCAGGAGGGTGCTCTTGCCCGAGCCGTTGGGACCGAGAAGCACCGTGGCCTGCTTCTCGGAAATCTCGACGCTTACCCCTGCGAGCACCGGGGCGCGGTCATCGTAGGCGAAGGTGAGATCCCGAAGGGAGAGCACGCTCATCGCTTGAACCTCACGCCGCCGGAGGCGAGGAGAATAAGAAAGAGCGACGCCCCTAAGAAGGAAGTCAGAATACCCAGCGGAATCTCATAGACCAGAGCGGCCCGGGCGACGGTGTCACAGATGAGCACCATTATAGCTCCCAGGAGGAGAGATCCGGGCAGCACCCGGCTCCCCTCCGCCCCGTAGAGTCTGCGAGCGACGTGGGGCACCAGGAGCCCCACCCAGCCCACTATGCCGGCAATCGCCGTTACACCGGCGGTGGCCATGGAGGCAGCGAGCAGCAGGACCATTCGTTCTCTTCCGGGATTGGCACCGATGGAGAAGGCGGTGAGATCATCTAGCGAAAGAAGGTTGAGGCGCCAGCGAAAGATATGGAGCAGCAGCAATCCGGGAAGCGTGACCGGCAGAAGGCTCGCGGTCTTCGCCCAGGTGACGCCCTGCAATCCTCCGAGCATCCAGAAGGTCATCTCCTGGAGCTGAGAAACCGGGTCCGCGAGGTACTTGAGAATACCGACTCCTGAGGCGAAGAGCGCCGAAACCGCAAGACCGGAGATCACCATGCGAATTACCCAGCCGCCGAAGGGAAGCCGTCGCGCCACGGTGTAGGAGAGAAAGAGCCCGACCAGGGAGAAGAGCACCGCCGAAAGCTGCACCGCCCCGGCCACGCCGGGAAAGAGGAGTATCGCTCCGGCGGCGCCGAAGGCCGCCCCCTGCGTGACTCCGAGAAAGCCCGGCTCCACCAGGGGATTCTTAAACAGCATCTGAAAAGCGCAGCCCGAGGCGGCGAGGCTCGCCCCGAGGATCGCCGCCGTGAGCACCCTCGGCAGCCGGAGGTGGCGAAAGACCCGAAAGGCGAGAGGGTCCTCCAGGAGCGTTCTCGGAGCGAGAAGGCCCGGGTGCGGATAGCGCCCGAGGAGGAGGGAGAAGAGAAAGAGAATAACAAAGAGCAGAAGGAGAGGAAGGAGGCTCCCTCCCCTGTCCCTCTCAGTCAAGGAGATCTCCCGTCAGCCGCGGGGCGATCTTCTCGTAGTACTCCGTCGCCCTAATACCGTAGAAATCTTGGAAGAAGGAGAGAACCCGCAGCTCGAAGGGGCGATCGAAAAGCTCCGGGTGCAGGAGATAGGCGAACCACTCCGCTCCGAGAATCCAGCGCGTGTCCGGCTGTCCCCAGCTGTAGTAATCCGCGGGCATGGCGTAGATCCTGCGGTTTCGAACCGCCCGAAGCTCCCTCCAGATGGGATCGTCCTCGATCGCCTCGATCGCGGCCTCCGAGGAGCTCCTGTAGGCGAGAAAGACGATCACCTCCGGGTCCCAGGCGGCGATCTGCTCAAAGGCGACCTGGTTCCAGCCGGGACTGAGAGCCGCCCCGAACCAGACCGGCTCTCCTCCGCCGAGGGTCACCTGCCGCGCCTGCATCCACCCCTCCGGGGCGACGCTGAAGCTGTACCCTCCCTCCTCGGTTGAAAAGGAGAGCAGGAGCAGCTCCGGCCGAGACGCCTCCTCCGTCGCCGATTGGAGCGCTTGCACCCGCTCCTCGAAGTGATCCACGATCTCCCGTGCCCGCCCCGGCTGATCGAGGACGGCTCCGAGGGTCCGAATGTCGTCGTTGTACTGCTCCGGGGTTTCCAGGTTTAGGTAGAGGACCGTTGCGCCGGCGCTCACCAAAGCGCTACCGAGGGAGTCACGCATTTGAGTCTTCATAATGACGAGATCGGGATTGTGAGCTAACACTTCCTCCGGCCCCGCGGTCCGGCCGAGTCGCGCCTTCTCCTCGGGATTCTCATCCACAACGGGGAAAAAGTCCCCAATGCCCTGGTCCGTCTGCCCCACGGCGACGACTCTTTCGCTCACCCCGGGAAAGAGATAGAGCGCGTCCACGAGCATAATCGTCGCTCTACCCGCGAGGACGATCCGTTCCGGCACACCAGAGAGCTCCACGCGTCGTCCGAGAGCATCCTCCACGGTGATTTCCGCCGGGGTCTCCTGTACCCCTTCAGCATAGAGCAGTGAGACGGGACCAAGAGTCAGAAGAAGAGCAAAGAAGGCGGCAACGAGCCTCTTCATGGTTTACCTCCACGCAGTAGGGTCTTCACTCTACTGGAGGAATTCGCCGGGTATCAAGAACCTTGTTGCTTTTCGTGTAAAATGGGCGTATGGAGCGTGCGAATCCGCTACCTTGGGAGTGCATCCTCCTCGCCGCGGGGGAGTCGAAACGGATGGGGCGGTCGAAACAGCTTCTCGATTTCCACGGCGTACCCCTCACGGAGGCTACCCTGCGCAACGCTCTACAGGCGTGCGAACGGGTCGTGCTGGTTCAGGGAGCAGCTAATCTCTCCTTTATCTCGGAGCAGTACGAGCGAGTCAGGCTGGTAACCAACTATGAGTATCGCGCCGGCCAGCTCAGCTCCCTTCAGCGGGGCTTGGCGGCTTCCCGGAGCGAGTACGTCTTTATTATGCTTGCGGACCTCCCGTTGGTCTCCCCGGAAGTCTACATCCGCGTGGCGGAGGCGATCGGCGAGGCCCCGGCGGCCTACCCCGTCTTCGGGGAGTGTCGCGGGCACCCCGTCTTGATCGGCCCGGAGGCGAAAACGCTCCTCTTGGAAGCCCCGCCACGGGACCGGGCGATGCGCGTTATCGCACCCCTCCATCCGGTGGAGGTCGCTCTCGCGGATCCCTCGGTCTGCCGGGACGCGGATACCCAAGAGGAGCTCAGGCGGCTCAGGGAGCTAGGTCGAGATTCCTGAGCGGTCGATCGGGAGGGGCGATCTCCCCGAGGTACGCAGCCAGGGAGGGCCTGCAACTCACCGTCAGCTTCCGACCGGTTTCGAGAAAGAGCGTGAGCACGGGGTAAAATCCCCGCCTCTCCGCCTCCAAGGGGCCGAACTCATCTAAAATTAGCGGGCCGTCGCCCCGCGCGACCAGTTCCCGGGCCCGTTCGAGGGCCCAGTCGAAGGCGCCCTGATCGAAAAAGAAGCGGCGGAAGCGAAACCATTCAGGCCCGAGAGGCGAAAGCCGCACCAAGGGGCGCCGTTCGCCGCCGGGAAGAGCGAGCAGGTCGTAGCCCAGGTGGCCCCGGGCTCCCAAGACCTTGGGGGAGAGAAAGCCCGTGGCCCCGGTGAGGTGGGCGAGCTCCCGGAGGTAGCCGCTCTTTCCTCCGTTCCGGTGGCCGCTCACGAGGCGAAGCATGGCGGTCAGATGTCGAGCATGAGGACCCGGCTGTTTCGCGTCGAGTCGTAGACAGCTCGTTTCTCCTCGGGGAGCCGGTCAACGGGGCTCTTCTTGAACCCGAGGCGCTCGAACCAGTCGGAGGTCTGAGTTGTGAGGACGAACACCCGGTTCACACCGAGAGTTCGGGCGCGCTCCACGAGGTAGGAGACGATCTTGAGACCTATGCCGAGGTGCTCGAATGCTCGATCTACCGCAATTCCGGCGATCTCCGCGGAGCCGTCGTGATACTGATGGAGGGCGCCGCAGCCGTGGATCGTTCCGTCGGTCTCATGCACCACGTAATCCTCGTACCGTGAGGCGATCTGCTCCTGACTCCGGTCAACCAGGACTCCGCGGTGCGCCAGGGGAAGCATGAGACGGTGTACGTCCGCGGTGTCCCCGGGTCGCATGGGACGGATGCTCTGATACTCGTTGGCGTGCACCATGGTTCCCACGCCGAGGGTGGAGAAGATCTCCATAAGCACCGCCCCTTCCACGGTTCCATCGAGGATATGCACCCGGTTTACACTTTGCTCGGCGGCTTTGTGCGCGAGCGCCACGAGCTCATATTCGGTGTAGTCCGTCTCCCCGTCAGCGGGGAAGTTCTCTTCGAGAAAGCTCTTCGCCTGGTTTACGTCCATCCGGCTGATCCGACCGCTCCGGCCCGTATCGACTCCCTCGGGGAGGGTGTAGGCTCCCGCGTCGATCCCCGGTGTGCTGGTGACAAAGAAGAGCTTGTCCGCGGCGAGACTCATACTGATAGAGGTGGCGAGCTCCCGGGAAGAGATGTTGTAGGGCTGCCCGGAACCGCTCCAGCCGATGCAGGGGAAAATGGGAATAAGCCGATCCTCTAGAACGGTGCGTAGGAGGTCGAGCTGCACCCGCTCCACACGCCCCGCGTGCTGAAAGTCCACGCCTCCATCCACGCCGATAGCCCTGGCTCGAACCCAGTTTCCGAGAACCGCATTGGTCCGGTGCTCCGAGAGGGTAGTAAGAAGCGTGTTGGCGACGTCGAAGGCTGCCATCTTTATGAAAGGCATCTGCTCCGGAGTCGCGACCCGGACTCCCCGAATCCGCTCCCACCCGAGGTCGTACTGGGTGAGCACCTGGTCGATTCGCTGCCGCGCCCCGGGGACGAGAACGACGTGAATCCCCGCCTGGTGGAGAAGAACCAGGTCCTTCACGAGGGGGGCAAAGAGAGGGGTATCAATGACCTTGTTGTCGATATGAAAGACGAAAGTCTTCCCCGCAAACCGATGGGTGTAGGTGAAGACCTCCCGAATGAGGTCCACCTGATCCTGAATCGTCCCGGCCTTCATTGCGTTGCTCCTCTGTTAGGGGGCTATCCTATCCGCACCGGTGCGATTAGAAAAGTGGATGAGCCGTCGGCAGCGGACGCGACGGCGAGTTCTAAAACTTGATGCCGATCCCGCCTAAGACGCCGATAAAGCTCAAGGTGCCGCCCTCATCATGCCAAATGGTCCAGAAGCTTGCGCCGGCATGAAGGCGGATGTACCGACCCCAGTTGTAGCCGAACTCCGTGGAAAGCCGCATGGCCGGATCGATAGTCTCCTCCTCGTAGGACTCTTCACTGATACTGCTCGGGTCGAACTCAACTTCCGCCTGGGTAAGCTGAGCGCCTCCGGCGGCCTTAACGGTGAAGTCCCACCCCCCAAGCGGCCCGAAGCGATATCCGAGAAAGCCGAGCAGGGGAACGAACTCCGCCTCAGCGTCCACGCTCTCCTCGGCAATCGCATCGAGATCACCGAGCCCGACGTCGACGCCGAGGATCAGGTTTCGGAGCGGAATGTCGTTTGCCACAACCCGAGCGAGAACAACCTGCCCACTGTCTATGACCTCCTCGGCGTCGGGAGAAACGGGGAACAGATAGTCGTACCCGAGTTCCATGCCTACCCGCCAGTCGTCGGCGGTGCGTTCGACTCGGAGATACCCCGGAATCTCCGGGGGCGTGGCGCTGAGCTCGAAGAGGAGGCGAACGTAGTCGTCCACGGCGACCTGGAGCTCGTCCTCCGCCATGGTATAGAGCTGTTCTTCGATCTCCTGAAGCACCTCTATGCGATAGCTCCCGGGAAGTAGCGATATCTCCTGGAGATTCACCCCAAAGGAGGTGTCGTTGATAAGAACCTCGTAGTCCGCCTCCGCTCCCCGGTTTTCGAACTCGAGGAGCCCGAAGCCGGGGAAAAGGTCGAGTACGGCGTCTTCGACTTCTTCCTGGATTTGCCGACTCAGCAGGAGGATCGCATCCTCGTTGCCGATGGCGGGCAGTCCACGGGCATCGAACTCCTGGGAGAAGAAAACTCTGTTGAGTCGGGCGGACCAGACATCGAAGAGAAAGCGGTAGCTCCCGTCCCGACGCTGATCGACAACCCCGGCGATGAGAGCGTCCACCGCCTCCGGAGGCTCCTCCATAACCGAGTCCATAAAGCCCTTCAGCTCTCCCGGAGCATCGCGGACGGTGAGGTCGAAGCGATTGCCCCGGTTAAGCCTCCGAAGGAGGTCGCCGTTGATTCGCTCGGTGAGGGAGATGATATTTGCGGGAGCCTCCTGCGCTTGCGGCAGATGGACGATCAGCCGGGGCTGCACACCGTCGTCCTGCGCCGCAACGGGTGAGAGAGCAACGACGAGTAGCGTAAGTAGAATGACCCCGGAGTGAAGCGACCGACGCACCTGCAAAAACCTCAGGAAAAACTCTAACACATCGAGAAGGAACTTGCACGTTCACCTCCTCCCCCCTAGACTTACTTCCAATGGGGCGTGTTCCGTCCATTTTGGTCACACTCTCACTTCTCGCGTTAGCCGGCTGTACCGCTCAGAATGACTCGCCGGCGCAGCTCCCTCTAGAGCGACGTATCTCCTCCCTCCTGGAGCTCCACACGGTGGAGTACGTTTATAGAGATATCGTCTACTTCGGCGAGCAGGAGTCCTTTCTCGGTATCTTTCGCACCCGGGATCAGCAGCTTCTCTTCGCGGTTCGCCTTCGCGTCCAAGCCGGGGTCGATCTGAGCAAAGGGGTTGAGGTGCTCAGAGATCCGGAAAATCCGAGAATGGCGCTGGTCCGTATTCCTTCTCCGGAAGTTCTGCTGGTGGACGCCGAGGAGGGTTCCATCGAGCAGTTTCTTGTGAGAGAGCGGGGCGGGAGCATCGAATGGGACCAGGTCTCCTCGGAAATGGAGAGCGTCAAGGAGCGGGTCAGGGCGGACGCCCTCGAGAAAGGGATCCTCCAGCGGGCGGAGAAAAACGCCGTTGAGCTGATCGAGGAAGTTCTCGGGGTCGCGGGTTTTGAGGAGGTGTCCGTCCAGGTTCTCCCGCCGGAGGAGCTAAAGGGATGAGGCTCCTCACGAAGCTCACCGGAAGCGTACTCGTACTCACCGTCCTGGGGGCGGTCTTCCTCTTTGCACCGATCCTGGGTAGGCCGCTGTTGGATCCGCGCCGACTCTTCCGGGAACGGGAACGTACCTTTTCGAGCCGGGAGGTTCTAGATCAGATTCGAGACCTCTTTGAGCTCCACACGGTTGAGTACGTCTACCGAATGGTCTTTCCCCATGATTTCTATCCGAAAGATCTCTCCCTCGGGTACGTCTTTGACCGGCTCGCCGAGGAAGAGGGTTCGCCGGCGGAGGTACTCACCCCGGAGGAGCACGCCTACCTGCGAGCGTATAACCTCGCCTACGAGAGCGGCCTGCCCACAAGCGCCGCGGGAGACTCCTTCGTGGTGGTCACGACGCGTGTCCGGGGCGGCTACGAACTGGACGCTCTGGCCGGCTCGGAAACGCTCTTTCGCCTAGAGCCCGCGGGAGCGGAGGAGTTACGTCCCGAGAAGAGCCGGGTGGTTGTAACCCTTCCTGAGGCGAAAGTCGTCGAGCTCATCATCGAAGATCTGAACCGAGAGAATTACCCCTACCCGGCGGCGCGGGTGGACGCGGAGGAGTGGAGCGCCATCTCCTCCTTCGTCGCGGAGGAGGCTCGACGACGGACCGTCGCCGAAGGTATTTTGGAAGAAGCTGAGGAAAACGCCAGGGCCTTTATCACTGCTCTCCTAACAGAGGCGGGATTCGAGGAGATTTTCTTCGAATCAGCCGGCGAATAGGGGTGATTTTGACAGAAGGAGCTTTACATTGAGCGAGGCTTTTGCTACTTTACTATATAGATTTTTTGATATAGATATCGAAGGAGCATTGATATGCCAGAGCATTTGACTAAAGAGACCTTCCTCGAGAAGGTGTTTAACTACGAAGAGAACAAAGAGTGGAAGTACGAAGGGGACAAGCCGGCGATTATCGACTTCTACGCCGACTGGTGCGGTCCCTGCAAGATGGTCGCGCCGATCCTCGAAGAGATCGATCAGGAGTACGGCGACAAGCTCAGCGTATACAAGATAGACACCGACAAGGAGCAGGAGCTCGCCATGGCCTTCGGCATTCAGAGCATTCCCTCCCTTCTCTTCATCCCGGTGGACGATAAGCCGCAAATGGCCCAGGGCGCCCTACCCAAGGATGCGATGCTGCAGGCGATGCGGGAAGTTCTCAAAGTAGAGACCAACTAAGACGGCATTGTCGGAACGGAGTCAGGGGCTGTCCAAAACGGTGTGGACAGCCCCTTTTTCACGGCCGTTGCTTTTTTCTTCCGCGGTGAGTAGAGTAGGCGGTACTGTGAACGACGACCCCGCCTCGCCTGACATAGACTCGCCCCGGGGGCAAAGAAGGTAGACCATGGTCACTTCTTTTGTCCTTCTTGGTGTCTGTCTCATGCTGTCCGGGGTCTTCTCCGGAACGGAGACTGCCTTCACCTCCCTTTCCACCGCGGATATCGAACACCTCAAGGCGACCCATGGTCGGAGCGGTCAGCAGGTTGCCCGGCTCACCTCGGAACCGCAGATTCTGCTCACCACGGTGCTCATCGGAAACAACCTCGTCAACATCGGGGCCTCGGTCCTGGCGAGTAACGTAACCATTCAGCTCGTGGGCAGCCACGCCCTCGCATACACGACCGGTATTCTGACGCTCATTGTGCTCATTTTCGGTGAAGTGGTTCCGAAGCAGCTCGCTATCTCCCACAATGCGGCGATCTGTACCACCGTCGCCCCCTTCATTCTCTTTCTCTCAGTGATTCTCAAGCCCGTGGTCTGGTTTATCGCCTCTATTGCGGATCTCTTTACCCGGCTCACCGGCGGGGAAAAGCGGGCAAAGCTCACCCAGGAGAGTATTCTGCACCTCCTGCGGAGCGCCGAAGCGACGGGGATTATAGAGGCGTTTCGCTCACGGATGCTCAAGAGCGTTTTTCGCTTCAAGGATATCGAGGTGGGGGCGATTATGACCCACCGCACCCAGGTCTTCAGTCTCGAGAAAAGCATGACCATCGGTGAGGCGCTGAAACCGGTTTCCGAGGCGGGGTACGCCCGAATTCCGATCTATGACGTTGATCCGGAGCGGATCGTCGGGGTTGTCCTGGCCAAGGAGATGATGAAGCAGGTAGACAACCGAGACATGCAGCTAAAGGAGATCATGATACCTCCGGTTTTCGTGCCGGAGCAGCGAAATATCCAGGCGATGCTCACCCAACTCCTGCAGGAGAAGCTCAATCTCGCCATCGTCCTCGATGAGTACGGCGGTCTGGCAGGGATCGTCACGATCGAGGATATCGTTGAGGAAATTCTCGGGGAAATCTACGATGAAAACGAGGTGCGGGAGCGCGCCAAGATCACACACCTCGGCCACGACCGGTACATGATTCGGGCGGACATCCCGATACACGTTCTCAACGACTTTCTCCAGGAAGATTTGGAAACGGACCGGCACGTGCAGACCCTCGGCGGCTATCTCGTTCACGCCATCGGCAGAATCCCTGAGCAGGGAGAACGGATAGAAACATCCGCAGGTGTCTTTACCATTACGGGCCAAGAACAGAATCGAATCGTCCACGTCCAGTACGAAGGCCGCCCGCGCCGGCACGAGCGTAAGTAGCGGGCTCCTGCTACCGAAAGTGCAACTCAATTGCAGAAACGTGAAAAAGTTTGGAATTTAATCGATTACATCTTGCCCCAAATTCAGAAAAGTAGTATGTTTCGCTTGCGACCGACGGCAAGGCGACAGTGTTACTGACGACTTGCACATAGCCACCTTGTGGTTCCACTTTTGGGTTCCCCTCAGGTTTTCTACCTCCTTTCCTGAGGGGTTTTTTTTGCCCAAATCTCCGGACGGATTCCGACTAATCCTCCTCCCCGGGCCGCTCCATATCGGAGAGCTGCAGCTCCAGGGCTCCGATGGAGAGCTTGATCTCCCAGGCGGAGAGTGTGAGGGAGCCCATCATCAGCAGAAGGGCAGCCCCGAAGACGATCTCCCCGGGCAGGAGCTGTCCCACGAAGAGCATAAACATCGTTACCACGCAGAGCAGGAAGCTTCCGATGCCCAGGGCCTGCATCCACTGAATTATGCGGATCCTTCGACGGAGGTTGAGTATCTGCCCTGCGAGGACCGGATGCTGGGTCTCGGTATATTCCTCGTGGAGCCGCCGCACCAGGCCCGCGAGGGTGAGAAACCGGTTGGTGTAAGCGAGAAGAAGAAGGGAGATCGCCGGAAAGAGGAGGGCCGGAGTGGTGAGGCTGATTTCCACCGGCATCATCCGAGAAGTCCGGCAATACGCTCGTCGAGCTGCCGCTGGTCGGCGGCAAAACTTGCCAGGCCTGCCAGATTCATCAGGGCGTCCACCGCCGCCGAGCCCTCTCTGATCCGTTCTCTCCAGGCGGAGAAGTCAGGGATCTTTCCGTCCGAGGCTATCCTTCCCACTTCGTCGTCGCTCATACGGGGAAAGAGGTCGGTGATCCCGGCGCCCTCGCAGGCCGCGACAATGTCTTCTCCCCGGGCCGGGGGACGCTCTCCGAGGGCCGCGGCGAGCTGCATCTCCTCCGCTCGCACGCCCCAGAGACGCTCGACTCGCACCTCCTCGGGATCGACGCTGGCGTAGAGGGAGACGGGGTACTCCGCCTCCCGCATGCTCTGCAGCGGCGGGGAGAGCTTCTCCCGCGCCTCCGAGGCGACCTTGGTGGGCATGGTAAAGACGTCCATCCCCGCCAGGGAGGCGACCTGCCGACCATTTCGCATGCTCGCCGCGATCTGTCGCACCCCCTCGCCGCGGCCCTCGGATACCGAGGCGACCGCCGCCTGGCTCGCCAGGGCGGCGCGCTCGCCCACGTTCTCGCCGCTGCCGAGCTCGTTGTCGGCGACGAAGGCGTTGAGGCGACCGAGAAAGACGTTGACGTAGTTGGGCCTCGCGATCTCCGCGGCGAAGACGTTCTGCCGGGCGCTAAAGCCGAGGGTGAAGTTGACCCGAATACCCTGGTCCCCGAGGCGCCGGGCTCCGATGAGACCCGTCGGAGTGAGGGGGACCTTGACTATGAAGCGGTCCGGTTCGATCTCCGCGAATCGCTCGCCGTAGGAGACGATCCCTTCTATGTCGTGGGAGAGATCGGTGTGGAGCTCCACGCTCACCCGGGCGCCGAAGCGGCGGGCCAACCTGAGACCGTGGCGGGCGTTGAGGATGAACCCGATCTCCCTAATCTGGTCCGCCTTGGGCAGATCCGAGACGAGCTTCTTCGCCTCGGTGATCAGCTCATCGTAGATCCCTTTCTGCACTTCCTTGTTTAGGAGGGTGTTGTTGGTGGTAAGAGCGGTAAACGCCGGGCCCCATTCCGCCTCGGCCGCTTCCATATCCCCCGTATCGAGCCAGAGCTCGGTTCCGAGATCCTTGAGGTTGTTCCAAAGAGCATTTCCCGTGCCGGCAAAGGGCTCCTCTGAGACCCCGGCAGCCGCGAAATCCCGAATTTCCTTGCGCAAATCTTCTCGCATACGATGCAACCTCCTCTAGGCACCACGCGCTGTCCGCGAGGCGCTACGTGGCAGGCGGCTCGAGAAAACCCAGGGGCGCCTCTCGGTTGAGCCTGCGCCGGAGCTCCTTCCAGTGGGGAATGAGCTGATCCATAAGCGCGTAGAACCGCCTGCCGTGATTCGCCTCCCGGAGGTGGCAGAGCTCGTGGGCTACCACGTACTCCACGCACCCTCGAGGCGCCCCGAGGAGTTCACTATTGAGCATAATGATACCGCCCGGCAGGCAGCTACCCCAGCGCCGTCGCATCCGCCGCGCTTCCACGCCTTTCACCCCGGGAATGCCGATCCGGGCGGCCCGGGGGGTGAGCTCCCCCACCAGCTCACTGCAGAGGCGGCGCGTCTCGACGAGATACCACTCATTCACCTTGCGATGGACCGTGCGCTCCGTGGCGTCCGAGCGAACCGGAACGAGAAGCTCTCCGGACTCGCCGAGGGTGGCGGCTCCACGACCACGGTGGGTGCGCAGCCGGATTGTCCCGCCCAGGTAGGGAAGCGCCTCTCCGTCGGTGTAGGCGACCGGCTCCGGCGCCGGAAGCGTGGCGAACTCCTGTAGCTTTCGCGCGATCCAGGGCCCCTTGCTCTCGACGAACGCCTCTACTGCCGCCTCCGGGGTGCTTCGTGGCGCGAGGACCCGGACGGAGCCCTCTCTGGAGACATGGATAGCAATGGTCCTACGGCGCCGACGCTCCAGGGTGTAGGAGATTGGGTCTATCCCGAGCTCCCGCGCTCTACTCCGTCGATTGGCCAAGGGTGAAGTTAATGCCCGTGGTGAGCCGGGTTGCGGTGTTAATCCAATCGTCGCCACCGATAAGCAGATCTTGCTGCGCCCGGACGAACCAGCTCATTACCGGATGGATCTTCAGTCGCGCCCCCGCGGCGATGTAGGGGCCCATGTAAAACTCGTTGCCCCCGGTGTCCTCGTCGGAGAAATTGAAGACCGGGGTCACTCCCGCGCCGAGCAGAAATACCGCCGACTCCGTGGGAAAGAGGAAATTGAGCCCGAGATTCACCGGGATGAGAAAGCTCGGTACCGTCTCCCCGTCATCGTCCTTTTCCGTAGCGATCCCGAAAAAGAGACCGATGTCGAGCTCCAGATCCTCTCTCAAATTGGTGAGGGAGCTAACCCCCGTGGTGAGGTAGGAGGTATCGTAGCGAAAGAAGTTGCCGCCGATGTGGGCGGAAAAAGACTGGTTAGCCGCCAGAGGGGCGATGGCCACGGCGCAGAACAGAAGCAAGGCTGCACCGACTCGGGTTAAACGCTTCATCTCGGACTCTCCTGGTACTACTCGTAGCGACCGTAGAGCTTGGTGCCGCAGGAGGGACACCGGCCGTGGTCGACTCGGTTGTTGCTTACCTCGAAGCCCCAGCGGTCGACGCATAGTGTACCGCAGTTGGGACAGAAGGTCTGCTCATACTCTCTATGTCGGCGGCTAAATCCGTAGATGAACGGAATATTCGTCTCCTCCTTGGCTCGCATGTAGATGCGTTCGAGAAACTCCTCACTGGTAGACTTCCAACCGCGCATCTTGTAGGAGGGTCGGAAGCAGCTCAAGTGCCACACCTGTACCTTCGCCTCGTCGAGAGCGTAGGCGAGCCCCATAATCTCCTCTTCGGTGTGTGCGCCCTCCAAGAGCATCGTAGTCACCTCGAGAATCGGACCGTCCTCCATGGCGGCGATCTCCCGAATGTTTCGCAACACCGGCTTCATCGGAGTCTTGCAGAGCTTCCGGTAGAACTCATCGCCCCCTTTCAGGTCGATATTGAAGGCGTCGATGTGCGGCAGAAAGCGCGCTAAGGCCTCTCGGGTAAACCAGCCGTTGGTGATCATCACGTTCTTGCCGCCGACTCTGTGAACCTCCGCGGCTGCGTCGAGCATGTAGTCCTGCCAGACGGTGGGCTCACTGTACGTGTATGCTGCTATCGGATATCCCCCTTCGCGAAGCTCCCGAGCGAGCTCCTCCGGACCAATGTAGGTTGTGTTGAGGGAACCGAAGAACTCGGGCTGCGAGATCGAGGCGTTCTGGCAGAACTCGCACCCCATGTTACAGCCGAAAAGGGCGCTCGAAAGCGCCTGAGCTCCGGGATAGAAGTGGTAGAGGGGTTTCTTCTCGATCGGGTCCACCGCCAGGGAGACGTGCTCCCCGTAGTTGACCGTTACGATCTTGTCCCCTACCCGCTTCCTGATGGAGCAGCGTCCCACCTCGCCAGGTGCAAGAGCGCACCGATGCTCGCAGAAGTCGCAGCGGATGCGCTCAGTCGCCTCGCCTTCTCTACCTCCCTGCCGCTCACTCATCCCTATCCTCCGTAAGCTTAGAGACTTCCTCAGGCTCGACGCACCCCTCCATTCTCCGTGCCGAGGGCTCGAGAAGCACGCCGGGGCAGCTCGAGTCCGGGTGGCGCCCGATTTTGACCGTTTCGAACACCTGAAACCGGGCGTTTCGGCCCTTCCAGCTTCCTGGAAGGGCGCCGGCCTTCCGGGTGAGCATTTCCAGAGTGGTCTCCAGGTCCCACGCCTGCTCCACGGCAACCTCCGGGAGAAAGATCGCCCTGTTTCTGCCGACGGTGAGGATTATCCCGTGCCGGCCGAGCTCGATTTCCTCGTAGCCGCCAACGGGTTCCGCCGGGGAAAGAAGGGAAATGGAGAGGGAGAGCTCCCCGAGCTCCTCGGCGCGAACCGGAGGAAACCGCGGGTCCGATAACGCTGCCTCCCGAATTACTCTCGGAAGAACGCGCTTCAGCGCCCCGGTGCCGGCGAAGTTCCCGATACACCCTCGCAGCTCCCTTCCCTTTCGCAAGGTCGCGAAAGCGCCGTACTCCTCATCGAGGATCGACAGGGACGGAGGGCGGGGTACCGGTCGGGAGGAAACCACCGCTCGAAGATGCTCCTCGGCATAGGCGAGGAGGGTCGCCGCCTCCTCTTGGGAGAGCAGAATCATGGGGCCTCCTGAGACGTAAAGAGTATCGAGGCGTAGCAGACGAACTCCTCCGTCGCGGGGCCGAGGAGGTTGGAGTTGTAGTATCGGGCCACCTCTCCACGGAAGCCGAGACGACGAAAGAGCTCGCTCCCCAGGAGGATCGGATAGCGCCCGCAGATCGTCGTCTCACTCTCGCTGAAGCGGCGGAAGAGATCCTTCACCCTGCACTCCGCCGCCTCCGTCGCCACTTCGACGTCCGAGGCGGCGACCTTCTCTTCAACCTCCTTTCGCGGTCCCCTTCCGAAGGGCGTATAGCCGAAGCGTCTGCCGTAATGGGTAAAATCGCTGCTTATAATGAAGAAGGTCTTCTGCCATCCCGCGCCTCTTTCGACTCGTTCCTGTAGGAGGTCCGCCAGCCGCTCTACTGCGTCCATACTGCTCAGGGGAGGAACGAGAGCGAGGGAGAGGCGCACCCTTTCGCCAAAAGTGTTGCGAACAAAGGGAAAGAAGAGCTCCAGGGCGTGCTCCATTTCCACCGCACCGTTTGCGGGAACGAGAGCGCCCGCCAAACCCTCCCGGGGCTCCGGTGTCCAGAACTCCGGGTCTCCCGGGATAGGGCCGAGCGGAGTCTCGTGAGAATCGAACTCTTCCACGTGGAGAAGGTCCGGCGCCAGAGCGACGTAGTGGCTCGGGGCAAGAATAACCACCTGCCGGTAGCCTCGCGGATCGATATTGGCGAAAGCGTCGGCCATGCCGTAGCCGGAGTAGCTCAACCCCGCGTGGGGTAGGATGGCCGCCCGCAACAGCGGGGGATACTCCTTAGCCTGACTCAGATAGTGGTGCAGATCTCGTTTCAGTTGTTCCGGTTTACCGGGATACCAACGAGAGGCGAACTTCGCTCTGTTTACCCGTAACTCAGTGGTGCTCATGTGAGGTGTATTCTCTAGTATACGCAATCATTGACCGCCCGAAAAGCATTGGGTATCATTCGCGCCATGAGTTACCCCTTCGGTGAGATCGAGAAAAAGTGGCAGGAGTACTGGGAGAAGAACAGGACCTTCAAGGCAACCGAAGACCCTTCGGTGCCCAAAGAGAAGCGTCGATACGTCCTCGACATGTTTCCCTACCCCTCCGCCGCGGGACTACACGTGGGACACCCCGAAGGGTACACCGCCACCGACATTTACTGCCGTTACCTCCGTATGAACGGCTACTCCGTTCTCCACCCCATGGGGTTCGACAGCTTCGGCCTGCCGGCGGAGCAGTACGCCATTCAGACCGGCACCCATCCGCGGACCACCACGGAGGAGAACATCAATCGCTTTCGTGAGCAGATCAAGTCTCTCGGCTTCTCCTACGACTGGGATCGGGAGGTGGCCACGCACCGACCGGACTACTACAGGTGGACTCAGTGGATCTTTCTCAAACTGCACGAGCAAGGACTCGCCTACGTGGACGAGATCCCCGTATGGTACTGTGAGGCCCTCGGCACGGTTCTGGCGAATGAAGAGGTAGTCTCGACCCCCGAAGGTCCCCGCTCCGAACGGGGGAATCATCCGGTGGAGCGCCGTCCGGTGCGCCAGTGGATGCTCAAGATCACCGAGTACGCCGACCGGCTCCTCGAGGGGCTCGACAAGCTCGACTGGCCCGAGTCGATCAAGATTATGCAGCGCAACTGGATCGGCAAGAGCGTCGGCGCCAACGTCTACTTCGATATCGTCGGCCACGAGAAGCATCTCGAGGTCTTTACCACCCGGCCGGACACCCTCTTCGGAGCGACCTACATGGTTCTCGCGCCGGAGCATCCCCTCGTACAGGAGATTACCACCGAAGACCATCGCGAAGAGGTAACGCGGTACGTTGAGAAGGCGAAGTTCAAATCCGACCTCGAGCGCACGGACCTCGCCAAGGAGAAGAGCGGCGTCTTTACCGGCGCCTACGCGGTCAATCCGGTAAACGGCGGGGAGATTCCGATCTGGATCTCCGACTACATTCTGATCTCCTACGGAACCGGCGCTATTATGGCCGTTCCCGGTCACGACGAGCGGGACTGGGAGTTCGCCAAGAAGTTCAACCTCCCGATTGTTAAGGTCGTGGACAATCCGGAAAATCCGGGAGAGGAGCTGGAAGAGGTCTTCACGGGGCAGGGGATCGCCGTAAACTCCGGAGAGTTCAACGGTCTGGCAACCGCGGAGTTCAAGAAGAGAATTACCGCATGGCTCGCCGAGAGAGGACGGGGAGAAGAGGCGGTGAACTACAAGCTCCGGGACTGGATTTTCAGTCGGCAACGGTACTGGGGGGAGCCGATTCCCCTGGTGCAGTGCGATGACGGTGAGTTCTATCCGATGCCCGAGGAGGAGCTGCCCCTTACCCTGCCGGAGGTGGAGAGCTACAAGCCCACGGGTACCGGAGAGTCTCCCCTGGCCAACGAGGAGGAGTGGGTCAATACCAGCTGTCCCGCGGACCCATCCAAGCCCGGCAAGCGTGAGACCAACACGATGCCGCAGTGGGCGGGAAGCTGCTGGTACTACCTCCGCTACCTCGATCCCAAGAACGACAAGAAACTCGCCTCCCGGGAGAAGATCGACTACTGGATGCCCGTAGATCTCTACGTCGGTGGAGCGGAACACGCGGTGCTCCACCTCCTCTACGCCCGGTTCTGGCACAAGGTGCTCTACGACGTGGGAGTGGTCAACACCGATGAGCCCTTTATGCGGCTCGTCAACCAGGGGATGATCCTCGGGGAAGGGGGCGTCAAGATGTCTAAGTCCCTGGGCAACGTTATTAATCCCGACGACATCGTTCGGGACTTCGGCGCCGACTCGATGCGGGTGTACGAGATGTTTATGGGTCCCCTGCGGCAGGAGAAGCCATGGTCCACGAACGGTTTGGTCGGCGTCCACCGCTTTCTCGATCGCGTTTGGCGCCTGAGCGAGCGTCCCATGCTCGACACGCCACCGCCTAAGGAGCTCCTGCGGGTACTCCACAAGACGATCAAGAAAGTGGGCAAAGACACCGCGGATCTCTCATTCAACACCGCTATCTCCCAGATGATGATCTTCACCAATGAGCTCTTCAAAGAGGAGGAGAACTATCGCTCCCTCTGGGAGCCCTTTGTGCGGATCCTCACCCCCTACGCCCCCCACATGGCCGAGGAGCTCTGGGAGAAACTCGGAAACCCGCCGCCGGTCTCTCTCGCCGACTGGCCCCGGTACGACGAGGAGCTCATCAAGGACGAGGAGCTCGAGATCGTTCTTCAGGTCAACGGCAAGGTTCGGGCCAAGGTGATGCTCCCTGCGGGGTTGAGCGAGGATGATCTGCGGGAGCACGCCCTCGGCCACGACCGGATACAGGAGTGGGTGAAGGGCAAAGAGGTGCGAAAGGTCGTCGCCGTCCCGAATAAGCTCGTAAACGTCGTCGTCGGTTAGCATCCCTGACCG
>JBKHED010000058.1:0-17750 GCA_046540995.1 Spirochaetaceae bacterium
CGGCTCTACATGAAGTTCCCGGACTTCGACTATTTCCGTAAACGCGCCGCAGAGGCGGGGGCTGAAATCGCGAGCACCGAGGGAATGCGGGACCAGGAGATTCTCGAGGAGATCAAGGATGCCGCCGCCCTCGTGGTGATCGGCCATCCGGTGACCCGAGAGATGATCGGGGCGGCGAGGCGGTGCAAGCTAATTATGACCCTTTCGGTGGGATACGACGTGGTGGACGTCGACGCGGCTACGGAACGAGGAATAGTCGTTTCCAACTGTCCCCTCTACTGCAGCGAAGAGGTCGCCGAACACGCCATTACGCTCCTCCTCGGGGTCTCCCGGAAGCTGCATGAGCTAACTCCCCACGTCCGCGAGGGTGGCTGGGACTACAAGCAGGTGCGACCTATCCACTCCTTCAGGACACGTCGCCTCGGGATCGTCGGACTCGGTCGCATCGGCCGTCACACCGCGAGAAAGGCGCAGGGACTCGGCATGCACGTCGCGGCGTACGATCCGTACGTGGACGATGACATTTTTGCCCTTCTCGGGGTGCAACGGTATTACGACCTCTATCCGATGCTCGAAGCGGCGGACTCAGTTTCGATACACGCACCGCTCACCGATGAAACCTATCATCTGATCGACGCCGAAGCTCTCTCGAAGATGCACTCTCACGCTGTACTGGTTAACACCGCTCGCGGCTCGATCGTCGATCAGAACGCGCTCGAAATCGCCCTGGAGGCGGGGAAGATCGGTGGAGCGGGAATAGACGTCCTCGAGACCGAGCCCCCGACCGGCAGGGAGCGGCTTCTTCAGTTAGACAACGCGATCGTAACGCCACATATTGCCTGGTACTCCGAGGAGAGCCACGGGCAGAACCAAGTTGATGGAATGGACGAGTTGGTACGGGTACTTCAGGGGATGCGCCCGAGGTACATCGTAAATCCCGAGATTTTCTCTCGGCGCTGAGGCGTCGAGTAGATCCAGGAGGCTTCTATGAAGACGCGAGTAGCTCTGTTGGTCGCATCGCTACTGCTTCTCTCGACGGCGCTCTTCGCCGCGGGGGAGAGCGAAGCGAGCGAGTATCCCCGTCGCGCGGTATCTTACGTGATTCCCTTCAACCCCGGCGGCCAATCTGATGTCACCGCCCAGTACCAGAAACCGTATCTCGAAGAAGTCCTCGGTGTGGATATCGTCGTTCGTCACCAGCCCGGCGCCGGAGGCGCTCTCGCCTGGTCGAACCTCGTAAAGGCGAAAGGAGACGGCTACACGGTTACCGGCAACAACATCCCCCATATCATTATCCAACCCCTGGTTCGTGATGACGCCGGTTACGAAACCGAAGAGCTTAAGCCGGTTTACCTCTTTCAGACCACGCCGATCGGTCTTGCGGTCGCGCGAGATAGCCAGTTCGACACGTTGGAGGAGTTGGTTGCCTACGCAACGGAGAACCCCGGGGAGATCACCGTGAGCGGATCCGGCACCCACTCCGGGCACCATCTCGCCCTCCTGCAGTTGCAGCACCTTACGGGGGCTGAGTTCACCTACATCCCCGCAACCGGTGCGGCTCCGTCGGTGGCAAACTTTCTAGGCGGGCACAGCCAGGTACTTATGGCGAACTCCAACGACCTGCTTGCCCACGAGGCGGAGATGAAGGTGCTTGCCGTAGGGACGGAGGAGCGGTTTCCGCAGCTTCCAGAAGTGCCCACCTTCATCGAGGAAGGAGTCGAGATGACCGCAGGCATCGATCGGGGGGTTGCGGTTCCGCCGAGCACGCCGGATGAAGTCGTGGCGGTTCTCGAGGCCGCCTTCGCTGAAGTAAGCAACGATCCCGACTTCCGGAGCGAGATGGACGAGCTCGGTTTCGTTACGCACTCCATGGGAGCCGCGGAGTTCGAGGAGTACATTGAAGGGAAGTCCCAGGAGATCGAGACAGTCCTTCGTGAACTCGGGGAGATCTGAGAGCTTCCATGGGTGATATGCTCCTGGGAGCGCTGGCCGGCGTCCTCGACCCGGTCAGCCTATTTCTCGTAGTCATCGGAGTGGGCGCCGGCATCATCATCGGCGCCCTTCCCGGTTTGACGGCCACCATGGCAATAGCCCTTCTGGTGCCGTTTACCTTCGGGATGTCCGCTATTCACGGTCTCGTCTTGCTCGGGGCGATCTACGCCGGGGCGATTTACGGCGGATCATTTTCCGCAATACTAATAAACACTCCCGGAACGCCCTCGGCGATCGCTACAACCTTCGACGGCTTTCCGATGGCCCGAAAAGGGGAGGCGTACCGGGCCATCGTCACGGCCACCCTCTCCTCGGTCTTTGGTGGCGTCGTCGGAGTCGCCTTTCTCATCTTTCTCTCACCACCTCTCGCCCGCGCCTCCCTCAGCTTCGGACCGCCGGAGTATTTCTGGCTGGCAGCGTTCGGCCTGACTATCATCGCCGCCGTCTCGCCGCGGTCTACGCTCAAAGGTCTTATCGGGGGCGGTATCGGTCTACTCATTTCCACAATCGGAATCGCTCCTATCGAGGGTGCCGTGCGGTACAACTTCGGTACCCTCGCGCTCCAAAACGGGATCTCGCTCATTCCCGCGCTGATCGGCTTCTTCTGTATTCCCGAAGTGCTGCGAATGGTTGAGGAGAGTCACCATGCGGGTACGGTGATTCCCTACAAGAAGCAGCGAAAGATGGTGACCAGGGTTTTTCACGCGCTGCTGAGAAAGCCGTGGCTCATGATACGTTCTTCGATACTCGGTACCGTTATCGGAATTATCCCCGGCGCCGGCGGCAACATCGCCGGTCTGGTGAGTTACAACGAGGCGATCCGGACGAGCAAGAACAAGGAGAAGTTCGGAGAGGGCGCCATGGAGGGGGTGGCAGCCTCGGAGAGTGCCAACAACGCTTCCGTTTCTGGCGCTCTGATTCCGATGCTCACCCTCGGAGTCCCCGGAGCACCTCCGGCGGCGGTCCTATTCGGGGCGCTGCTTCTGCAGGGCATGCGACCGGGAGCGGAGCTCTTTAGCTCTTTCGGTACAATAACCTACGCCTTTCTCTTCTCCTTGATCTTGGCCAACCTCGCCATGCTGCCCTTGGGGCTCATACTCGGCAAGGCCGTGGCGAAGCTAATGCAGCGGGTGAGGGTGCAGACCATGGCCCCGGTGATCATTTTTCTCTCCATGGTTGGCTCCTACTCCATTTACAACAACGTCGCGGACATCTACACCATGGTTGTAGTCGGCATCGCGGCTCACGCCCTGAGGAAGGCGGGATTTATGCCGGGACCGATCGTCCTCGGTCTCATCCTGGGACCTATCGCGGAGCAGGGTCTAACGCAGTCGGTACTCATGGGCCGGGCGCGAGGTTCTATGATGGCGGTCTTTTTCGGACGTCCCATTGCGGTAGTTCTTATCATTCTCACCGTAGCCTCCGTGGTAGCGCCTCTTGTCGTTCGCTGGCGGGAGCGACACGGCAAGGGAGGTGTTCTCAAGGCGGTCCACATCCTGGAGGAGAAGGAAGAGGAGGAGCAAGGATGAAGCAACTCAGCCAACAGGCTCGCAACCTCACCTCCGCCGGGGTGATTATGATCGTTTCCGGCTACTGGTACTTCGCCGCCGAGAGTTTTCGCCCCCTGAGCCGGCTCTTTCCGCAGGTGCTCGCGGTAATCGTATTCAGCCTCGCCCTTATCCTCGCGGTTCTTACCGTGCTCGGTAAGGGACCCAAAATCAGGCTCTCCGAGGGAGATGACAAGGATCGCCACTCTCGTGCAGCGACGCTGATAACGGTACTCGCCGTATGGACCGCGCTCATACCGGTGGCGGGACTCCTCATCGCCTCGGTGGTTGGGACCCTCCTCATGGGGCTCCTCACCTTTCGTGCCCACGCCGGAACGCTCCGGGCGGTGCTGATCGCCCTGATGTCGGTGGCCCTTTTCTACCTGCTTTTCAACGTGCTCCTAAACGTGCCTTTTCCCATGGGGCTCCTGGGATAGCGCTATCCACCTTGGCCCCGAGGCGGTGATCTCGCCCGGGGCCCAAAGCGTTGCCGCGTGTTCGCTCACGCAGAAAAAAAGTGTTTGACACCCTTTGTAAACCGGTTTAGCCTTGGAGAAAACCGGTTTACTAAACCGGTACAGTAAGCGATTACAACGTCGCACCTAGCCCAACACTAAAGGAGTGGTACTATGAGAAAGGTTCTTTTTCTTCTAATTGCGATGCTTCTTGCTTCGGGAATGGTCTTTGCATCCGGTAGCAGCGAAGCCTCGGGAAGCATCACCTTGATGCAGAACAAGCCGGAAATCGACGCGATGCTGCAGGAGTACGGTGCAGCTTGGTCCGAGGAAACCGGAATAGGCGTTACCATCAAGTCCGTGGGAGGCTCCTCCGGTACGAGTCTCGGCCAACAGCTTCGAGCGGACTACGCCGCCGGCGAGATGCCGGACATCTTCGTCATCGCCGGAATCGAGGATTATCGGGAGTGGGAGAGCGTGATTCTCGATCTCTCCGGTGAGGAGTGGGTCGACGAAACCTCGGTCGCCTTTGCCGTGGACGGAACCGTGTACGGATTCCCCGTGGCTATCGAAGGGTGGGGCATGGCGTACAACGCGGAGATCCTCGACGAGGCAGGTGTGGATCCCGACTCTCTGACCAACTACGACGCCTACCGGGCGGCTTTCGAGAAGATCGACGGCATGAAGGATGAACTCGGTCTCGACTCCGTTGTCTCCATGGCAGCTTCCGCCGATATGGGGTGGGTCACCGCTCATCACAACTTCAACTCTCTACTCTCCAACGGCCTCCCCTACGACGACACCTCCGTGGTGGATGAACTGAAGGCGGGAGAGGTTGATCGACAGAGGTTATCCGAGTACGCGGACTGGGTGGAGCTCCTGTTCGACTACGCCGAGCCGGCGATTCTAACCACCGGTAACTACGACGCCCAAGTCGGCGCCTTCGCTACCGAAAAGGCAGCGTTTCTGCATCAGGGGAACTGGGTTGATCCCAACATGGATGCCGCCAACGCAACCTTCGAGATGGCGTTTGCGCCTCACGGCTCTATGAAGGAGGAGACCGAGGGGATCTTCGTCTCCGCTCCTTCTTTCTACGTCATTAACGCCGAATCCGAGAATATCGAGGCGGCAAAAAGGTTCCTTAACGACATGGTCTTTACCGACGCGGGACAGGAGTTCATGGTTAACGAGGCGGGAATGATTCCAGCGTACAAGAATGTCGAGCTCAATCCCCCCGGACAACTCTCCCGGTCGGTACAGAACTGGGCCGCCGAGGGGAAGGTTTACGCCTGGAACCAGTATCAGTTCTCCGGCGAGTTCCGGGACCAGACCCTTGCTCCGATCTATAACCAGTTTGCCACCGGTCGGATCAGCAAGCAGCAGTTCGTCGAGGCGATGACCGAGGCGTTCGAAAGCCTCCAGTAGTCGGCCGCTACCGTACAAAGGCTACATCGGGCGCCGGGTGAGAGACTCGCCGGGCGCCGGTAGCCTCTCTCCGTAGGAGGCGACGTGAACAGATTTCATCGAAACAGTCTTACCTTCTGGGCGTTTCTGGCGCCGGTACTTTTTGCCTTTCTTATGGTGATCGTGGTGCCTTTTCTTGTGGGCGCCTATTACTCCCTAACGGACTGGAACGCCACCGCTCGGGCGGGACAGGGCGTCTCCTTCGTCGGCTTTGAGAACTTCCTTCGAACCTTTAGAGACCCGGCGTTTCTCTACTCGTTTATCATTACCACCATTTACACGATTGCGAATGTGGTTGTGATAAACGTCGTGGCCATCGCCCTCGCCCTGGCGGTGACGAGCAGGCTCAAGCTTAGAAACGTCTATCGCATGGGCTTTTTCATTCCTTACCTGATCGGTGGACTCATTCTCGGTTATCTCTGGCAGTTCATCTTTAACAACGCCATCCCCGCCGTAGGGGAGAGCGTCGGATTGCTCTCCTCCCTGGGGAACCCGGAAAGGCTCATTCTCGGCCGGGTACCAACAGCCATAATGGCTCTGGTGATTGTAGGGAGCTGGCAGTACGCCGGTTACATAATGATGATCTATGTCGCCGCGATCGAAGGGGTACCGGAGGAGCTCTACGAGGCTGCCAGGATCGACGGTGCCTCGGAGTGGCACCGATTCCGGACCATAACCGTTCCGATGATCGCCCAGGCTTTCACGATCACCCTCTTTCTCACCCTGGTAAACTCCTTCAAGCAATTCGACGTCAATTACTCGCTTACCGCCGGAGGCCCGGCGACCACGTTTATGGATAAATCGATATTCGGCACCGAGCTATTGGCGATGAACATCTACAACACCGCCTTCGTCGGCAACGACCTCGCCGACGGACAGGCCCGGGCGGTTATCTTCTTCGTGGTTCTGGTGGTGTTTTCTCTTGTGCAGGTGACAATCAACAAACGAAAAGAGTTAGAGCTATGATGCGTTACGTTAGAAGACAGATGCTCGAGGGGCTCATGGTGCTCCTCCTGATTATCTATCTCTACCCCTTTGTCATTGTGACGATCAACTCTGCCAAGGACGCCTTTAGTGTTACCCAGTTCCCGATGCAGCTCCCGGAGAACTGGGGACAGATCTTCATCAACATGGAGTCTATCTGGACCAGCCCGAACATCCGGTACGCCTCCTCCTTCTTCTCCTCGGTGCTCATTACCGCGCTTTCCCTGGTGGCCGTGACAATCTTTCCCGGGATGGCAGGTTGGGTGTTGGTTCGAACCAAGACGAGAACCAGCCGGATCATCTTTCTCCTCTTTGTCGCGGCCATGGTGATTCCCTTTCAGATCGTGATGTTTCCACTGATCTCCTGGTTCAGGACGATCTGGCAGGTGACCGGCATCAGGCTCCTTCGGACATACTTCGGGATGGTATTCTCCTATCTCGGCTTCGGTCTATCCCTCTCGGTCTTCATGTACCACGGCTTCATAAAGGCGATCCCCTTTGAGCTAGAGGAGGCGGCCATCATAGACGGCTCCGGGCTCCCACAGGTCTTCTTCCGGATCATATTTCCCCTGCTAACGCCGGTTCACGCTACTATCGGTATTCTCCACGGCATATGGATCTGGAACGACTTTCTTCTTCCCCTCCTGATTCTGGGTAAGGGAAACAGAATCCAGACCCTGCCGCTGGCGGTTGCGAACTTTGCCGGAGCGTACGTCAAACAGTGGGATCTCATCCTTACGGCGATTCTGATGGCGATGATTCCGGTGTTGGTCTTCTTCTTCTTCGCCCAGAAGAGGATCATCAGGGGAATGGTCGCCGGCTCGATAAAATAGAATAGGAAGAACGGTGGCTCGAGTTACGATCAACGATATTGCACGCATCTCCGGTTACTCGAAGACCAGCGTCTCCTTCGCCTTTAACGATCCCGGTAGGATAAGCGAGAAGGCGCGGGAGCGGATTCTTGCCATCGCCGAGGAGCTCGGGTACATTCCGGACCCGGTGGCGCGAAATCTCACACTTCGCCGCCACGGAACGATCGGTCTCCTACTGCCGGAGACGATCTCCGTAGCTTTTCTGAACTCTCACCTCTCGCAGATTGTCCAAGGTATCGGGGAGGTGTGCGAGCGGGAGGGGCACTCTCTAACGCTCATTCCCCCGGTGCGGGAGTCGGTTCTCGAGGGGGTCCGGAGTGCTGCGGTGGACGGGCTGATTACCGTCGGCCTCGAGCCCGGGATGGAGACGGTGGAGCTTATCCGGCAGCGCCATCTCCCCTTTGTAACCATCGACGGACGAGTGGGCGGGGGGTTCCCTGTGGTGGGCATCGACGATCGCCACGCCGCGGCGGCGATTATGCGCTACCTTCTGCAGCTACACCACCGCTTCCTGGCAGTGATCTGCTTCGTTGACGAGCCTCAGCTCGCCGGTCCCTCGCAGGTAAAGGGCGAGCGCCTGGCAGGCTACCGGGACGGGCTAACCGAGGAGGCACCGGAGGCACAGGTGCGCTTCTACGAGTCCGAGTCGTCCATAACCGGAGGGAGGGAGATCGCCGAGGAGATCCTCGACGCGCCTGACCGACCTACGGCGATAGTCGCTATGAGCGACGTTATCGCCCTCGGGGTGCTCGAGCACCTCGCCGCTCGGGGAGTCTCCGTTCCCGAGGAGATCAGCGTTGTGGGCTTTGATGATATCCCCGAGGCGCGGCTCGTTCGTCCGCAGCTGACCACGGTGTCCCAGCACGGCTTCGAGAAGGGGCAGACCGCCGCAAACCTGCTGATGCGCCTGATCGCCAAGGAATCCGCGGAGGGGCATATCGTGTTAGACTCCAAGCTTGTAATACGAGAAAGCAGCGCGAAGCCCTCCGGGACATTTTTACCTTCTGGTGGGTAAGGATCCTGGGGGCGAAGAGGGTGCTCGTCGCGTCGTGACCCGAGATGGTTTCCTTTGTGACGCGTATCGTCGCCTGTCTGTGGAAGGGAAAGCCCCGGCCTTCCGGCGGGGCTGGGCAAAGAACCTCTTGCTGTTGGTTGCAACTGCCGATATCTTTCGAAATCGTGACTCCGAAGCGTCTTGCGATCTTCCTATCGGCGGTTACCCTACTCATCGCCCTGCTCCTCCTCGACATCCAGCTCGCCCCCATTTCGATTGAGATACAGCGCTCCGAAGTGGCGCCGCTCTCGGCGGAGGTGGAGATTCGGACCCGTCGGCCGAGCTCTTTGGTAATGATCCTCCACGGGATCGACGGCGAAGATCTCCGTCGCGTATACAGTGAGCCCCTCCGGAAGCGAACGGTCGAGCTTCTCGGTCTCTATCCGGGTCGGGAGAACCGGGTCACTTTTCTCCTGACGGAGCTCGATGGGGAGGATCGGCGCCTCGAGCGGAGAATCACCACTGCGCCCCTGCCTGAAATCTATCCGGAGGTTCAGCTTCGCCACGCGGTACCCGAGCGGATCTCCAAAGGAATGACTTTTCTGCACCTCGCCGCTTATGACGAGGAAGGGGAATACGTTCCCCTCGCCTCCGCGGTCGATCGACACGGACGAGTGCGATGGTTCTACCGGGAGGAGTACGGCCACCTGCTCCTACGGCTCGGCAACGGCAATTTCGTGGTGGAACAGAACGAAGGGCTCCAGGAGATTACGATGCTCGGCTGGCCCCGGGGAGGGCCGGTCTCACTTCCCGAGGGGGTTCACCACGACGCGGTGGAGCTCCCGGATGGGAACCTCCTCGTTCTCACCGCCGCGCCGGGCTCCGTTGACGATGGTGTGGCGGAGGTCGATCCGTTCACCGGCAGCGTCGTGGAGAGCTGGGATTTTCGGGAGCTCTTGGACCCGGAACGGCCCCGGCAGCCGATTAATCTGGATGAGGCGGACTGGCTCCATTTGAACGGGATCGACTACGACTCGGAGAGAGACGCCTTCCTCGTCTCCGGAAGAGATCAGAGCGCTCTGATTGAAGTGAGCAGAGCCACCGGCGAGGTTCGCTGGATCCTGGGAAACTACGAGCACTGGGAGGAACGGTTTTATGAGCTCCTGCTGGAGCCGAAGGGCGAGGGGTTCGAGTGGCCATGGGGACAGCACGCCCCGGAGTACCATCCGGAGCTGCCGGGCCGAATCCTCCTCTACGACAACGGCAATCACCGCTCCTATGACAATCCGCTTCCGCCGGAGAAGAGCTACTCCCGAGCGGTGGAGTATGAGATCGACGTCGAGGCGGGGACGGTGCGGCAGCTATGGCAGTACGGCAAGGAGAGAGGGAGCGAGCTCTTCACCCCCTTTATTGGCGATGCGGACTATTTGGAGAACGGCAACAGGTTGATCACCTTTGGAGGCATCTCCCGAGATCGGGAGGGAAATCCGCGCTCCCTCTTCAACCTGGAAGAAGGAACGGTAAACGATATGAAGATCTCCGCCCATGTTATCGAGGTCACCGGTGAAGAGCCGGCGCGGGTGGTCACGGAACTCATTTTCGAGGACGAGGAGAGCTCGACCTGGGCGGGATACCGAGTCTACCAAGCGGAGCGAATGCCCCTTTATCCGGATTGAGCGATAGGATCACTCCTCGGTCGGATCTTGCGAGAAGCGAGCGGACCAGGGGTCGAGCTCCCTGCCGCTAGTCTCGATGATTTTTCCTCCGTAGCAGCTATAATCATGGCGGTTCCGGTTCGAGGCTCATCATCATTTCGGTGTGCCGGTGAGCTTCGCGGAGTGTGGTACAATCCCTCCGGTAGGAGGGCCCAGGTGACCAAGGAGCTATCGACACTGTTTTCGGCAATCCTCTACAACCGGGGAGGGGAAGCTTTAGGAGGTGTGGACTTTGGGAGTCTCCCCAATAGTGGCGTCGGCGGGGAGCTCGGCGCCTTCGCTCGACGGCTCACGGGGGAAGGAGCGGACGGCGAGGAGGGGGAACCGGGTTCGTTCCTCGCTCGGGGAGCAGAGCTCATCCTCCAGGAGCTCCGGGATCTCCTTCGGGAGGAGCCGATGGTGACGGCGCAGCTTCGGGAGCTCCTGGAGCGCGAGGGGCGCTCACGCTTGAGCTGGAACGAGGAGACTCGCAGGAGGCTCTGGCGTCTCTTCTTCCCGGAAGGTGCGGAACTCGAAAAGGACCCGTCCGCCGCGGTGGAGGAGCTGCGGCGGCGTCGAATGGTTCGCCTTACCGAGCTCAACCCCGAGCCCTTGAGCAACCCCGCCGAAGAGCTTCTCTTTACGTCGAACGTGCTTCTCACGGTGCCTGAGAGTGGGGAAGTTGCCAGAGCGCTCGACCTTCCGGAGGAGCTCAAGGATCGGATCGAGGCGGTAATGGATGAGCCCCAGGTCTATTTCTACGACCACCCGATCCACATCGGGGTGGAGCTCGAGGCGAATGAGGCGTACTACGGCTTGAAGGGGCTCAACGAGACGCTTCGCTTCGAAAAGCGGCGCGGGAACCTGGCGGCTGATGCCAGGGCAACCGTGATCCTGAGCCTCTCGGTCACTCACCACGGTCTCCACGGAGTGGCCAGGGAGTATCTCGCCGCGGAGTTCGCAAAGGCCGACCCCTTCGAGCACCTCGAGGTCTACCTTTTCACCGAAGTCGAGTGCCGTCAGCTCGTGGAGCTGCTCCGTCCCTATCTTTCGGGTCCCGCGGCGGAGGAGGCGATCTCGGCGGTCTTCGGCGTGGACGGCGAGTACGGGAGGCACTACACCTTTCTCAAGGCGATCGCCGCCTTCTGGCATCTCTTTGTAGATTCTCGAGTCCGGGGTACCTTCAAAATCGACCTGGACCAGCTCTTTCCCCAGGAGGAGCTTCTCTCGGAAACCGGCGAGTCCGCGCTGGACCATTTTAGAACCCCCCTCTGGGGCGCTCGGGGCGTCGACGGCCAGGGCAAAGCGGTAGAGCTCGGCATGATAGCCGGTGCCCTAGTCAACGAAAAGGATATCAAAAAGGGCCTCTTTACGCCGGACGTTCCAATCCCTGAGGAGATACCCTCCGGGGAGGCGGTGGTCTTCTTCAACAAGCTCCCGATGGCCCTCAGCACCAGGGCGGAGATGATGAGCCGCTACGACGGGAGCAGCGAGCCCGATCTCGACGGCTTCACGCACTGTCTCCACCGGGTCCACGTGACTGGCGGCACCAACGGTATTCTAGTGGACTCTATGAGGCGGCATCGCCCCTTTACGCCGACCTTCGTCGGGCGGGCGGAGGACCAGGCGTATCTGCTTTCCGTGCTCCACGATGGGCCTCCCTCTCTCCGCTACGTCCACAAGCCAGGGCTCATTATGCGTCACGACAAGGAAGCCTTTGCGGGAGCCTCAATCGCTGCAGCCGAGCACGGCCGCTTTGTCGGTGACCTGGCTCGCACGCTTCTCTTTACCAAGTATGCCGAGGCGCTGCCCTGGGGTTTCGAGAGCATAAAGCGTGAAATCGATCCCTTTACCGGCTGCTTCGTCACGCGTCGACGGTACTCGGTTGTCTTTCTTCGACTCGTCATCAAAGCCGCCACTCTGGTTACGGCGGGAGAGGAAGAAGAGGCCCGGAGACTCCTCGAGATAGCCCAGCGAAAACTCACCTCCCTGCTTCCCGGAGGGAGCGACTCCTTCGACGTCGCCGCGGCCTACCGGAGGGAAAAGGAGGCGTGGAACCTCTTCTATGACGCTCTCGATCGGCGTGAGGCAGAAGGAAGGGGGGCGATTTCGGAGGGGGTCACTCTACTGCTCGAGGCGGCGCGGCTCTCTCTCGGACCGTCGTCGGAGAGTCTCCATGGCCGGGGGTGAGGATAGGCGAGGTAGACCGTCCATTGCGCCGGCTCGAGGAACGGTCAGCGAATGAAGCCGGTGAAGTGAACGTCACCCCGATCCATCATACGCCGGAGCCGCTGCTGTACCCAGCGTCGGATCGGCCCGCGGGTAAAAGGGATTAGAATGAGGAAACCAAACACATCCGTCACTACCCCTGGCGTTATGAGTAGCGCTCCCGCCACCAGGAGAAGGAGACCGTCAATGAGCCGGTCCGCGGGAAACCGCCCCAGTTCCATTTCCCGCTGAATTTCCCACCAGACCCGTGCTCCCTGCTGCCGGGCGAGGCTGGCTCCGGCTAAGCCGGTACCGACCACGATGAGGACCGTGGGAAGAGCGCCAATCAGCTGGCCGATTTTGATGAGTAAGTAGAGCTCAACCAACGGAACGATGGTGAAGAGGCCCAAGAGTCGCGCGAACATGATACTCCAAGTGTACCACCCAAAGGGGTCCGACGAATAGCCGCGGACCATCATGGAGTGCCGGAGCACCGGAGCACCGGAGTGCCGGGGCGCTCTCCGATATTAGCCTTCCTCGATGCGCAATCGCTCTCCCACGGTAAGGATCTTTGTGCGATTCGGGAATCGCTGTTCCATGAGGATGCTCTCCCGCTCGCCGGCGCAGTGGAGCGGATAGAGCGCCTGCGGATTGAGCTTTTCCAGGGCGCCGAAGGTCTTCTCCAGCCGCTCCTCGGAGGCGCCAATGGTGTGGAGTCCACCGAGAACCCCGAGAATCCGTTTCTCACCGGTCAGCCGTCGCGCGTGCTCGAGGGTGTTAATCAAGCCTGCGTGGCAGCAGCCGCAGAGGAGAAAGAAGCCACGGTTTCTGAGGGTGATAATGAGGGAGAGGTCATCGGGAATGGAGTCCGCCTCTACTCTTCCCTCCGGGCTTCTACTGTAGAATCCCGCCACCGCTTCCTCTTCGTACTGGTGGGTTCTCGGCACTTCGCCGGTGGTAATGAGTCCCGGCAGGATCTCCACGGATTCCCGGGGAAGCTCCACCTTCCACCCCGCCCGGGTGATATCCTCTTCACTTACCGGAGAGCCGATTTCTCGGGGCTGTTCCCTTCCCTTCAGTTTCGCCTCAAAGGCAGCAGGGTGTGCGACGACCCGCCGCGCCCCCCGCTCGAGGAGCACCGGAACCCCGCCGGTGTGATCGTAGTGACCGTGGCTCAGGACAACCGTCGAGGCTCGGTCGAGATCGATGCCGAGGGTATTCGCGTTGTGGAGCAGTACCTCGCCGCTCTGACCGGTGTCATAGAGTACTGACTCTGTATCTCCCGGGGGCTCGATAAGGAGGGAAAGCCCGTGCTCTCCGTAGAGTCCGCGACCTCTCGCATAGTTGTGGACCAGGATGGTTACGGTCCAACTCTGCCTGCTCATCTGTTCCTCACATGCCCGGCGGCTGGATACCGAGGCGGTTTCGAGTCGGGCACTGTCTTGGATCTGTGTGGTGAAAACATCGGGGCTCGCACTTTTCGCACTGCACGATTTGCTCCACCTTGCCTTCCATCGTCTTCCGTGCCCAGCCGGGATCGGCGAGTATTCCGCGCCCCACCGCAACGAGGTCTCCGTAGCCCGCCCTGAGGGCGGCCTCCGCATCCGCGGGGTCCGCGATTCCTCCCACGCCTATGACGGGAATCTTCACCGCTTCCTTTACCGGCTTTGCGAGTTGAAGAACCGGATCAAAGGGAGAGTCCCTTTCCAGGGGCTCCGGCCGGGACCCGGCGTGGGAGACGTGGATAAGGTGTAGGCCCTCTTCCTCCAGTTGCTTGGCGGCTTCGACTCCCTCTTCGACGGTGAGACCACCGTCCCCGCCCTCGGCCACACCGAGACGACAGGAGACAAGGGCTCTTCCATCCACCTCCGCGCGGACTCGGCGAACCACTTCCCGGAGGAAGCGCAGTCGGTTTTCCAAGGAACCTCCCCAGGCGTCCTCTCTCCTGTTCGTCTTGGGCGAGAGGAACTGGGCGCCCAAATAGCCGTGCGCGCCGTGGATCTCGATAAGCTCGAAGCCCGCTTCCACCGCGCGCCGGGCCGCCTCGACGAAGGCGGCGACAATCCGCTCGATGCCCGCCTCGTCGAGAATCTCCAGATCGTCCCGATCCGGCAGGCGGGAAGGCGCCACGGGCGCGAGCCCGTAGGTGTTCTCGCTGTCGGTCTTGGCGCCGGCGTGATGAAGCTGAATAGCCGGAAGCGTCGAAGCGTTCTTCAGGGCGCGGACCAGGTCGGCCATTCCGGGAACCTGTGCATCATCAAAGAGCCCGAGTACCGTGGCCGCGAGCCGCCCCTCCGGAAGAACCGCGGTTGCCTCCACTATCGCCACGCCCGTGCCCGGGGCCGACTCGGCGTAGTGGCGCAAATGCTCATCCCTGACTCTCCCGTTCTTGTCCGCCCTCCAGATGACCATCGGAGGCATGACGATCCTGTTTCCCAGAGTCCGACCGCCCGGGAGATTCAGCGGCGAAAGAAGCGTAGAAAGATCAGTTGTGCTCATACCTCTACTCTATCGTCTGCCGGGTCACAGCGCAACGACTTTTCCCCGCTCGACCCGGTAGCTCCGTGGCTGTGAAACGATTATCGAGAGGGCTCCAGTCGAAAGAGACCGCCGTTGTCCGCGTCGGTGAGTAGGTAGAGTAGCCCGTCCGGACCTACCCTCACATCACGGATCCTTCCGAGGGTCCCTGCGAGCAGTTCCTCCTGGGAGACGGGACGATCGCTCCGAAGCTCGACCCGCCGAAGGTGACGGCCGGCGAGGGCGCCCACAAAGAGGTCTCCCTCCCAGTCGGAAAACGCGTCGCCCCGGTAGAACGCCATACCCGACGGAGCAATCGAGGGGGTCCAGTGAAGGAGCGGCTCTCTGAATCCCGAAGCTCGGGCTCCTTGGCCGATTTCGCCTCCGGAGTACTCACGGCCGTAGGTGACCTCGGGCCAGCCGTAGTTTACCCCCGGACGGAGTATGTTCACCTCATCTCCCCCTCGGGGACCGTGTTCGTGGCTCCAAATCTCCCCGCTCTCGGGATGCACCGTCATGCCCTGGATGTTTCGATTACCCAGGGTGAACAGCTCGGGACGGGCGTCCCTTCGATGCAGGAAGGGGTTATCCCGCGGTACGTCGCCGTCGGGGCCGATTCTCAGCACCTTGCCAGCGTGGTCCTCGGGATCCTGCGCCCTAAGGCGGTCACCCCGGTCACCGATGCTCATGTAGAGCGCCCCGTCCGGACCGACTACCACCCGAGAGCCGAAGTGGCGACCTCCGCCTCCTCCGCTTTCCATTCGGAAGAGCACTTCCACGTTTCGGAGGCGGCTACCCTGCAGTTCTCCCCGGGCGAGGCGACTGCCGAAGCCGCTCTCTTCCCTGGATGAGTAGGTGAAGTAGAGAGTTCGGTTCTCCTCGAACTCCGGATCTAAAGCGAGGTCGAGGAGTCCGCCCTGACCAATGGCGGCGATCTCCGGGAGCCCCTCCACCGTAGAGACTCCGTCGCCTTCCACCAGGATCAGTCTCCCGGGACGTTCGGTAATCAGAAACTCCCCACTCGGAAGAAATGCTACGCTCCAGGGGTGTTCCAGACCACCTACCAAACGGCGAACCCGAAACTGTTCCTCTTCGCTGCGTATCGTGTCGGTAACCAGGGTGTCGTCGGTGTAGACCTCCGCACCAACCGACGCCGTAAGAAGAGTGAGCCCGAGAAGAAGGGCAACCGTACGTCCTTGAGCCATATCTGCTCCTCCTCTAGAGAAATATGACTATAATTGTGAGGAAAGTCATCGTTTTTGGCCGCGGAGGGTGAAGCCGAAGAGCTCTCTATGTGGCTCCGATGAGCTCTCGGTGGCGAAAACAGCTAACGAGATGATCGTTCACCAGTCCCGTCGCCTGCATGTGAGCGTAGATAATCGTCGGCCCCACGAAGGAGAACCCCCGACTCTTGAGATCCTTGCTGATCTTTCGGGAGAGCTCTGTCTCCGCGGGGAGTTCCGCCATCTCCCTGAACTCGTTGACGATGGGCCGCCCCTCCACGAAGTGCCAGATGTAGGAGTCGAAGCTGCCGAACTCCTTCTGAATGGCGAGGAATGCGCGAGCGTTTTTGACGGCCGCCCGGATCTTGCGCTCATTTCGTATGATTCCGGTGTCACCCTTGAGACGCTGAATATCCTCTTCCCTAAACTGCGCTACCCGTTCCGGGTCAAAACCTTCGAAACAGCTGCGGTATCCTTCTCTCCGTTTGAGAACTGTTATCCAGCTCAAGCCCGCCTGAGCGCCTTCGAGAAGGATAAACTCGAAATGACGGCGCTCCTCGTGGACCGGAACACCCCACTCCTTATCGTGATACTCGACGTAAACCGGATCATCTCCACACCAGGGGCAACGGGTAACTTCCATGGGCCGCAGTATATCACGCGTACTGTCCACCACCGTGGCCAGGGCAGGGACCCCTGCGGGGGCAAGGGTCTCGGTGCCCAGGCGTCCGAGCATGGCGAGGTCCACCGCCTTCATTAGATAGGTCGCCATGTTGCCCGCAAGCAGTGAGTATAGCGCCCGCCTCGCCTCTCTGTACGGGCGATGGAGTATCGCCGCCGTCTGGGTTAGAGTAGCCCCTGACGGAGCTGCTCGAGAATGACGCGAAGCTGTTCACCGTATAGCATTTGAGAAAGGAGCCGTTATGGACGGAACAAAACGAGCCGATATCAAGCCGGGACAACGGGTCGCTGTAGTGCTCAAGCAGGACCAGCGGACCGACAAACGGACGGAAGGGGTTGTGGAGGACGTGCTCACGAACTCCGCGACACATCCTCACGGCATTAAGGTTCGCCTCGAGGACGGCCGAGTGGGGCGAGTTAAAGAGATCCTCTAGTTTCATCAAAGAGCGCTCGGAAACCACCGATATAGAGCGTAAAAGAGTGTAGGAGAGTACCTGTTATGAAGAAGAGAGTGCTGTTACTCGGGCTACTGCTGTTGGTTCTGGCGACCACACCGACATTTGCGCAGTTTCGAGGCGGTCGTGATCGTCTGGGGCTCGCCTTCGGCATTCCAAACGGAGTTCTGGTCTACCGGCCCGCCCCCTTTGACATCAAGTTTGGTTACGACTTCACTGAGGGAAACGAGTACATCTTTTTGAGCGGAGACCTTCGACTGGTGAACAACCGTCAAATAGTCGGAGTGCTTCACGGCTCCTTCGGTATCGGTCTCTACGGCAAGCTTTACCCCGAGGGACGGGACGATGATGACAATGATCCGGACTTCGACGGAGGGACCCGCATTCCCTTCGCCTTAAGCGTGCTCCTTCTAGACGACTTTCTCGAGTTCTTCGTGGAAGCCGCTCCGGGCATCGATTTCTACCCGAAGGCGCAGTTTTCCGACCAGCCGATTCAGTTCTTCGCGGGCTTTACGATCGAGCTCGGGTGATCGGTTCGTCCGAGCGATAGACACGAGCCGGCCGGGGTTTGCGGGCCACCGGGCGAATCGCGGCGCCGAGGGCTGCCGGATTTACGCGCTGATACCGCTGCCTAAGACGAAGCGAATCCCTTCCAGCGGAATCT
>JBKHED010000059.1:0-17713 GCA_046540995.1 Spirochaetaceae bacterium
CGACGCTGGGGGAAAGAACCCGGTCATCAACTATACCGAGAACGGAAAGGCTACGTTTAGCGATACGACCGATGATGCCGGAGCGGTCCTCTACCGCATTGAGTACGGTAGGGCGGCGCATAATAAGCCGGCAACGGCGTGGTATGACGGGCACAACTACTTTCACCTCTACTGGTCGGAACCTGTCTCAATAGGCAGCAACGGAGCGCTCAGCAGCGCCAATCCAACGGCAGAGAATCTTCGCAGCGAGACCAATCTGGGCGACGTTGACTTCCGCGGCGGTGACATCCGAAATGTGGTTTGGCCCAATCCTGCGGATGGGGACGATGTACTTGTTGAAGGGTTCTTTACCTATAGTGACAATGACACTGACAACGGCCCCATCGAACGCGGTAGTAGATCCGGAAGCGTTTCTTCAAACAGCTTGTATCGCACGGATTCAGAGAGTCCAGGAGCCTTTGATAATTCCGATCAGGAGCTCCGTATCTATCTTTCCGGATACAACGAAGGTGTCGCCGAAGCTGATGAGGAGTTTCCGGGTTGGCATGCCGAAGTACCGGATCCCGCGTCTCTTGGCGCAGGCACAATTGACGTCCTCCCGAACAGCAATATCGTCGATGATCAAGGTAACGAAGTCGACTTTCAAATCGACCCAACTGGATTCACTCCGGATCCCGTGGGTGTCGGCCCAGACGTGGAACCTCCCGATCCAGAGCCGGCCGACCCGTGGTTCAACTTCTGGGACGTCGACTCTCCCGACGTGGCCACCAACCGCGATATCGACCCGGTCAACTACGAGATAATCACCGTAGACTCCAACCTCAGCGGCTTTGTTAACCGGCTCGAGTTTCACGTCCTCGATGATGACGGGGATGACGGGGACTGGGATCCGGAGAACGACCACCAGCCGGACGGGGACCGGAAGCGCGGTATACGCTTTACGACGCTGGACTACCCCAATGACACCCTCGGCGACGAAGCGTTTAGGGTTGAGGAGGAAGGGTTTACCCCGGTCACCCTTTCCGGCGTTAGCTACAGCTCGGGGGTGGACAACCCGCTCTTTGGCAACGTAAATGTGCAAAACGACCCGTACTTCGCCTTAGACTTTGACGACGACGTCCCCGGCAATCAGTGGAGCGTTCTTACGACCCTCTGGGTCAGCTACGATGAAACCGAGGCGTACATCACCGACCTCGCCGGAAACCTCATGCGGAGCTTCAGCGAGCGGTTGGCTATTGAGCGTACGCCGCCCCGGATCAGACTTGCCCTCGCCCAAGCCGGCGGCGATCGAGTCTACGTCCAGTTCAGCGAGCCGGTCTTCGGCGCGGGGGACGCCTCCACGCCCATTTCGGCTGCGACCCTAACTATCGAAAGCCCCGGTGGGCAGTCGGTGACAGAGGTCAGCGTGGTCAGTCGAAATCCGGATAATGACGGCGTCACCGAGGCGTTTCTCGAGCTCAGTGATTCCCTGAGCCCCAATGACGTAGTCGAGGCGGTCATACGGCCTGCCGACAGTACGAGTCTCTATGACGCCATCGGTAACCCCGCTTCCGAGGATGCGCGGAGGCGGGTTAGTGACGTCGGTCTCGGAGTCGTTGAGCCGGTCTGGGCGAGCGACACCATTCACGTGGATGACACTTTCGGAAGCGGGTTCGAAGCCGTGCGCAGGTTCGACGGGTCAGGCCGGCTCGCCGCTCGGGATATTACCTTACAGGCGAGGATTCTGGCGTCGAACGCCGCCGGATTGCCTCTTTCCCTGATCTACGATCTCGATGTGCCGGATAGTGCCCGGCAGAATCTCGTCAGTCAGAGCGAGAATCCTCCCTTCTGGTACATTACCGACATTCCGGGGGTCGTAGAAACCACTTTGAATGAAGAAGCCCGGGTGTTACGTCCCTACGAGACCAATGGAGCACTGAGAGACTTCTTTATTCCCGAGACCGACCCGGAGCTCAAACGGGGATCGCAGTTGGAGTTTCAGTTCCAGCTCGGTACTCTTCCGGCGGCTCGCTCGACCAGCGCGAACGACCCGAGAGAGTTTGCCCCCTGGCTTGTGGCAATCGAGGGCTTTGTCCCGCAACGCGGCGGCGTGACGGTTCTCAACAACGTCATTAATCCGGAAGCGGGAGAGCGAACCGTCCTCACCTATGAGCTCGGCCGACCGGGCATGGTGCTCATTCAGGTGTTTACGTTGGACGGAAACCTGGTCACCACACTGCAGCGCGGCCGGCAAGGCGAGGGCAGCTACAACATCCCCTGGGATGGAACGAACGCCGGTGGCCGGAACGTCACCCCGGGGATCTACTTCGTCCGCGTAGTTGCGCCGGGTATTGACGAGTATCGCAAGGTAATGGTCGTCGACTGATGTGACCGAAGGAAGCTACTGCGGACGCCAGGTGAGGCTCGGCCCGGCAACGAGGATAGAACCGGCGTCGTAGTAGCTCGGCTCCTCGAGACCGCCGTTGCCCTGACTCGCGGTGGGTTCTATCACCAGATGGAGCATTACCGTGTCACCATCCGCGGGCTTTAGGAACGCCGGGCCCTGGAACTCCGAGCTGATTTCCGTCCACGCGTCGATCTCGCTGGTGTCATGGACATCTAGGTACGCGGTATCGGGCGAATCAGATTCGGCGTCGGTAACGCCGAGGCTCACTCGGCGGGCGTGGAACCGGTTTGCCGATCCCGCCGTCGGATCCCGCCGAATCCAGACGGAGAACGTATAGACGCCCCCGCCGATCAGCTGCGGGCGTCCGGTCTCCTCGTAGGGTACAGCGAGGCGGGCATAGGTGGTTTGGTCGGTTCGGACGATGCGAAGGTCGTCGATTTCTCCGATGAATCCAACCGCGCCTGTTTCCAGCTTAAACCCGCCAAACGATAGCGTGTCATAGGCATTTGCGTCTGAGGGTGCGAGGGTGTTGCCGATCGCGTTGAGAGATACGGAGGTATCTTCCCCGGGGAACTCCACTGCGTTATTCGGGGGAACGCGGATGACGCGAACATTGTCCTCGTCCAAGTCCACTGACCCGTCGTTCAACTCCAGCAGAAACGACGACCCGGAGGTCTGGAGCTTCATAAAAACCGCGTATTGGGCGCCTTGTTCGAACCCGTCAGCCAAGCCGGCTGCAAGGTCCAGGAAGACTTGCGAGTCCGGCTGGTCTATGTCCAAGGTGCGACTGCCGGTGAAACCGGGGTCAATTGGTCCCACCGAGGCCGCTCCATCGTCAGACCAAAACCCCGGAAGGGTCGGATCTTCAAAATCTCCGTTCTCCAGCAGATTCTTCACTTCCAGCCGATAGACCGGTCCGCTCACGTTGCCCGGAGGAGCGACCGAGCCCACTTCTTCCCAGGTCATGTAGGTGCCCGAGGTATCATCCGGCTGCCACAGGGCAGTGCCGGTATCACCGGTGGCATCAAAATCCCGAGCCTCGATCAGGTTGACCCCGGAGTACTCGCCGAAGCCGGCGGTAGGTTGGCACCCCAGTACTGCAAGCGCCGCCGCTGTGCCTACGACGAGTGCGGCGAGACGGAGAGGAGAGGGGGCTGTCGCAGTGCGGAAAAAGGTTCTCATCGCGTTCGTACACCCAAATATATGCCAGAAGATGACAGATTTCTACGGGAGAACGTCGGCGGCCCGAGGTGACCGAGTACCGCGGCATCCGACAACTACCCCAACGCAACGTCCAAAATCATCATCACCGTAAAGCCGAGGAGGGTGCCGATGGTGGCGATGTCGGTGTTCTCATTGCGCTGGGACTCGGGGATGAGCTCCTCGACCACCACAAAGATCATCGCGCCCGCGGCGAAGGCGAGGGCAAAGGGGAGGATTGGGCGCATGAGGAGCACCGCCGCCGCGCCGACGACCGCCGACACCGGCTCTACGGAGCCTGAGAGCTGGCCGTACCAGAACGCCTTGCCCCTGCTCATCCCTTCTCGCCGCAGGGGCACGGAGACGGACGTTCCCTCCGGCATATTTTGGATACCGATACCGAGGGCGAGGGCGATCGCGCCGCCTATGGATGCGCCGGGTATGCCCGCGCCGACAGCACCGAAGGCGACACCGATGGCGAGGCCCTCGGGAATATTGTGGATGGTGATCGCCAGGACGAGCAGAACCGAACGCTGCCAGCTCGTGGACGGCCCTTCGGCGCTTTCCACCGGCATGCCGATGTGAAGGTGCGGGAGCGCCTTATCGACGGCGAGCATAAAGACGCCGCCGGCGAAGAAGCCCACCGCCGCGGGTATCCACGCTATACCGTACTCCTCTTCCGCCAAGCGTATCGCCGGGGCAAGCAAGGACCAGAAGCTCGCGGCGATCATGACTCCTGCCGCGAAGCCCATCATCGTATCGAGAACGGTCTTGCCTACGTTCTTAAAGGGAAAGACGAAAGCCGCGCCGAGGGCGGTGACGCCCCAGGTGAAGAGCGTGGCGAGAAACGCCTGCAGAACCGGATTGAGAGTGACGAACCATTCCATATAAGACCGACCTTTCGCCAAGTATAGTGAAGAGCGTGTACTACGCACAATATAACTGAGAATTATGGGGAGTCAAAGTCCCGGTGGACACCGAGCTTCGGGCGCGGGTGGCGTTGCCGGGAGAGTTCGGGTAGGCTGTTCATAGTATGCGGTTACTGCGTGAGATAGTCGTCGTGTTGACTCTGCTCGCCTCGGCCGGGAGCGTCGGTGCGCAGCCCCACGAGCTCACGGTCGGCGCGGTTCAGTTTCAGGTTTCCGAAGAGATCTTCGCCTCGGAGAGCCGCTTCGCCGCGGAGGTCTCCACCCTGGTGGCGGAGGCGGTCTCCGCCGGCGCCGAGCTCGTCGTCTTTCCGGAGTACTCCGGCGTTTTTCTCGCTACCATACCCTTTGCCCCGCAGGTGGCGCGGTCGGACACCGTGGCGGGGGCGTTACGGCGGATCGCCGAGGCGAGCGGGAGACCGATACAGCTGCGCCGGCTCTTCTCGAACGGTGCACCCACGGTGTCGGTTCGCATGGACCGGATCTTCGGTGCCCTCGCCGCCCGGCACGAAGTTCACATTCTCGCGGGGACCTACTTCGAGCTCGAGCGGGACGAAGCGGGGAGCCCGCGTCTTATGAACCGGGCGGTCCTCTACGGTCCTAGTGGCAACCGAGTCTACGAGCAGGACAAGGTGTTTCTCACCCCCTTTGAGCGGGATCTGATCGGTCTCGATCCGGGCTCGGTGCACGAGGCCGACGGCTTTTCGATCGCCGGCGTGGACGTTGGCCTTACGATCTGCCGGGACACCTTCTTCGGAGAGTGGGATCGCGCATACGGAGATAAGGAGCTTTGGATCGACATAAAGGCGGACGGTGTCGCCTACGACGACGAGGCGAAGCGACGCTACCTCAAAACGATCCCGGAGCGTCTCGAAAAGGCCGATGTCCCTTACGGTGCCACCGTCAGCCTGGTGGGCCGCTATTTGGATCTGTTTTGGGAGGGACGGAGCTCCATGGTTGTCTGGGACGGTCGAACTCTGAAGAGCTTGGACCGCTCGGACCGGACGCGTCGTCGAGACCTAGTGGTGGAGAGTTTTATCGACCCAGAGTGAGAGCGGGAGTTTACACCCGGCCCGCGGTGTCGGAGTTTCCCGGCCCGTGGCTTTCACCTACCGAGGCGCGCAAGCCCGGGCGCTCAGCCCGTGAAACTCGGCGCTCAGAGGACGCCGAGAAGCTCCTCTCCGTGCTGGGCGCTGTTCACCTTCTCAAAGGCTTTTTCGACGGTGCCGTCGGCGCCGATGACGTAGGTGCAGCGCATGACTCCTTCATACTCCTTGCCGTACATCTTCTTCGTTCCCCAGGCGCCGTACGCCTTAATTGCCGTTCTCTCCGGATCGCTGAGGAGGGTGAAGGGAAGCTCGTACTTATCCTTGAACTTCTTGTGACTCCCGACGTCGTCGGCACTAATGCCGAAGACAACCGCGTCCTTCTCGGTGATGGCGGGAAAGTTGTCGCGAATGCTGCACGCCTCCTTGGTGCACCCCGGGGTGTCGTCCTTCGGGTAGAAGTAGACAATAACGCGCTTACCGGCGTAGTCGCTCAGACGAACCGTTTCGCCGTCTTGATTAAGAAGGGTAAAATCCGGTGCTCTATCTCCAACCTTCAGCATTGTTCGCTCCTTGGTCTCTGGTCTATCGGCGCCAAATATACGAAGCCTCCGGCGCCGGGGCAATCGGCCTGCGTTCGTAAAACGGCTGCCCCTGCAAAAGAGCACCACCCCGATTGCGAAGTCCGGGGCGGGACGTTGTATACTTCGCGCATATGCGAGTGCTCCTTGTCGAGGACGACGAAAAGATAGCGGACTTCGTAACGAAGGGTCTGGCGCAGTCGGGCTTTGCGGTGGATCGGGTGGTCTCCGCGGAGGAGGCGTTTCCCCTGGCCTCCGGAGAAGAGTATGACGCTGCGGTGGTCGACATTATGCTCCCCGGGGATGATGGGCTCTCCTTTATCGAGCGCATCCGTTCCAAGGGAGTGCTCACGCCGATCCTTATCCTGAGCGCCCGAAGGAGTGTCGACGACCGGGTGAAGGGGCTGCAGACCGGAGGTGACGACTACCTGGTAAAACCGTTCTCCTTTACGGAGCTTTTGGCGAGGCTTCAGGCGCTCATTCGCCGCTCCACCCGGGCCGGAGTGGGGAGCAAGCTGCAGGTCGGAGAGGTTATCCTCGACATGCGTACCCATACGGTTACCCGGCAGGGCCGGGAGATCGAGCTCCAGCCGAGGGAGTTCACCCTTTTGGAGTACCTAATGCGAAACGAGGGGACCGTGCTCTCGAGGACGATGATTCTCGAACACGTCTGGAACTACGAGTTCGACCCGCAGACCAACGTCGTGGACGTTCTCGTCTCCCGGCTCCGCTCCAAGGTAGACAAGGGGTTTGACAAGTCGCTGATCCACACGATTCGCGGGATAGGGTATGTCTTTAAGGCTTAACTTTCGCCTCGCCCTGCTCTTTAGCGGGATCGCCATTCTCAGCTCCCTGACTATCTTCGGCGTGTCGTTCTACTCGCTCTACTCCTCCCTCGCCAAGGAAGACTACCGAGAGCTCCAGAGCCGCCTCCTGAGTTACTGGGCTCAGTATCAGACCGGAGGGTTCGAACTCCTCCAGGAAGAGATAAACGTGAACAACCTTCTCGTAGGGGAGCGTCCTTTCTTCGTGCGGATCGCGGACCGGGAGAACGAGACGCTCTTCATTTCGGTTCCGACGATCTGGGAGGAGTTCGACGTGCGCAGGCTCGAGGAGAAGGAGCTCCACGGAGGGGGGGAGCTCATCGTTCTCGACTCTGAGGAGCATGACTACGAGCTCGAGGTCGCCGGTATCCGGCTCGGTTCGGATTACTACCTCCAACTGGGGCTGGGGACCCAAAACCGTGGGCGCCTTCTGGGGCTCTTTCGCCGCAACTTTCTGCTTATCTCCCTGGCGGTCGTTGCCGGGGGATTTATCGTCGGCACCGTTACCGCCGCCCGCTCCCTGAGCCCCATCGCCCGGGTAAACGAGGCGGCACGAAACATCATCCGTACCGGCCGGATCGAGGAGCGAATCCCCGAGAAGGACGCCCGGGGGGAGATGCGGGAGCTCGTCGTTTACTTCAACCGGATGCTCTCCCGGGTGGAGCGTCTCGTGCAGGGTATTAAGGAGACCGTCGAGTCCGTTGCCCACGATCTTCGAACGCCCCTGACCCGGATTCGCGGGAACGCCGAGCTCGCCTTGCAGCGGGTAAACGCGGGAGATCACTCCATGGTACGGGAGGCTCTCGCGTCAACGGTGGAGGAGAGCGACGAGGTTCTGCGAATGCTCAACACTCTTATGGACATTACCGAGGCGGAGTCGGGGGTCCTGCGGCTCAACGAAGAGGAGGTCTTCCTACCGGAGCTCCTGGAGGAGGTCCGAGATCTCTATGATTTCGTCGCCGAGGATGCGGGGGTACGACTCTCGGTGGAGGCTGCGGAACCGATTACTATCACCGCCGACCCTATCCGTCTGCGGCAGGTGGTGGCGAACCTCGTGGACAACGGCATTAAGTACACTCCCCGTGGGGGCAGCGTCTCCCTTTCGGTACGCCGTCGGAAGGGCGGTGTGGAGGTACGGGTTAGCGACAGCGGCGTCGGCATCGAGGAGAGCGAGCAGGAGCAGGTCTGGGATCGCCTCTATCGCGGCTCTCCGGGGCGGGAGAACCGCGGCATGGGGCTGGGACTGAGCCTCGTAAAGGCGGTGGTCGAGGCGCACAAGGGCACCGTGACCCTAGAGAGCGAGCCTGGAAAGGGAAGCAGCTTTTCGATCCATTTGCCGGTTACAAAACTGTAATGTCGGCGTAATGGGTGTGTAAGGTTCACTGTATACATATCTCCCCAGTGAAAGGAGAGGTATGTGAGTATGAGCCATAGAACCCAACACGTTTCGAAGGGCGCCAAGGCGCTCGTTATTTTTCTCGTTCTCGCGGCATTCACCGGTGGGCCCCTCTTCGCTCAGAGTTCCGAAGCTCTGGACGTGGTCGAGTCCTACCAGGAGGTGATCCGCGGCGCTTCCCGGAAGGTGCTCCCCTCGGTAGTAGAGGTCGTCACCGTCGAGAACGTCACGCAGGAGTTTCGCTCTCCCTTTGATTTCTTTTTCGGGACGCCTCCGGAGGGAGATCGGGAGCGAGAGCGAGAGTTTCAGCGGCAGGGTCTCGGCTCCGGCATAATCGTGCGGGAGGATGGCAACACCTATTACGTCGCCACGAACAACCACGTTGTGGCCGATGCTGACCAGATAACCATAAACCTCCACGATGAGCGGAGCTACGACGGCGAGCTCGTCGGACGGGACCCGAACAAGGACCTCGCGCTGATCCGGATCGAGACCCGAGACTCCCTCCCGGTAGCGACCCTGGGGGACTCCGACGATTTGGAGGTGGGCGACCTCGTTCTGGCGATCGGGAATCCCCTCGGCTTCGAGTCCACCGTCACCTCCGGTATCGTCAGCGCCGTGGGGCGGGAGGCGCAGCCGGGCGTCGCTCCGCTGACCGACTACATCCAGACCGACGCGGCGATCAACCGCGGTAACTCCGGGGGCGCCCTCGCGAACATTCGGGGCGAGGTTGTTGGCATTAACGCCTGGATCGCCTCTCAAAGCGGCGGCAGCATCGGTATCGGCTTCGCGGTGCCGATTAACAACGTCAAACAGTCCATCGACCAGCTGATCGAAACCGGAAGCGTTCAGTACGGCTGGCTCGGGGTCAATATGGGGGACACCCCTCGAACATCCAACAACTCTCTTGGCGAACGCGCCGGCGGCGCCTTTGTGTACGGCGTATTCGAGGGAAGCCCCGCGGACGAGGCGGGTATCCAGCCGGGGGATATCATTTATCGCGTAAACGGAACGACAATCAGAAACGGCCAGGACCTCCTCAGGAGTGTCGCGAATCTGCCCCCGGGAGAGACGGCGAGCTTTACCGTACGCCGCTACGGGAGTTCTCGGCAGTTTCGGATCGACCTGGGAACCCGGGCTGAGGAAGAGTCCGAAAGCAACCGGCCGAGCAACCTCTGGCCCGGAATGTCCGTGGTGGAGATTACCGACGATGTGCGAAAGCGCCTCGATGTCTCGCCGCGGAGCGGTAACCTGATTATCTCGCAGGTGGTCCCAGGCTCCCCGGCGGCCAACGCCGGACTGCGAAGCGGAGATATCGTACAGCAGGTCGACGGAGATGAGATGGAAAACCTCAGGGCGTTTTACAGAAAACTGAACGAGACCAGTCGAGACGAGGTGATCTTCCGGATTCTCCGAGGGGATAACTCTCTCATTATCGGTCTGGTAAGAGAATAGTTACGCTTCCTCCTCCCTCCCTTGTGCCCGTCGGCCAGTTCGGCCGGCGGGCACGTTTCTTTCGGGGGAGGAGCGGTTACTCACTGTCGCCGGCTTCGATCTCTTCTTCCACCCGTTTCTCCTGCAGGAGCGTTAACCGGACGACAATATCGGTGTATCCTTCATCGGAGGCGATCCGAGTCGGGGTAACTCCCTCCTCGGTGCGCGGTGATATCTCCGCGCCGTTTTCGATTAGGAGGTTGATAATGTCGATCTCCCCGTACCGGGCAGCGGTGTGCATGGGTGTCCAACCGTGGTCATTCTTCTGATTAACCTCCGCACCGTTATCGATTAGGTATTCCGCCATGAGGTAGTTACCCTCCATAATGGCGTAGCGGAGGGGAGTGAGCCCGCCGACCTCGGTCTGCGCGTTGACGTCGGCGCCCTCCTCCACGAGGAGTTGTACCAGCTCGATGTTGTTCTGCTTGGCCGCCGACATGAGGGGTGTCAGATCCCGGTGGTTTCGTTCCTCCAGGACTCCCTCTTCCTCGGCAAGGATCCGGCGAATCTTCTCAGGTTCGTCTCGATTGACCGCGCTATGGATCTGCGAAACGCAGGAACTGAGAAGAAGTAGAGATGCTAGGGTGAGAAGAACAAAAGGAATTGATCGGTTCATACCGGGGAGTATAGATAGGGCTCGGACTGTTAGCAAGGCGTTGCTTATTGCGCTGATCCCTCTGCTATTCATCCCGACGGCGCTTCCGGCGCAGGATGGGGAACCTCGGGACGAAGCGGAGAGTGAACGGGCGGAGGCTCCGCAGTTCTTCGTCGTGGAAGAGATCACCTTCGAAATTACCGGATGGACGAGACCCGATGCAGTGCTCGCCTTTCTCCGCTTCGAGAAGGGCGCCGGATTCGGGAGCGTGGAGGAGCTCGCCATGACCCTCGAACGGTATGAGCGGGACCTTTACAATCAGCGAGTGTTCGACGAGGTGGAGGTGAGATACGAGCTTCTTCCTGGAGAGGAGCTGCCGCGGCGGGTGAGGGTGCACTTCTACATCGACGACGGCTGGACCGTTCTCCCGGTGGTCTTCTACCGGTACAACTCAAACAGCGGCCATAATCCCTTCGTGGTGCTCTACTGGGACAACTTTCTCGGCACCCTAACGAACTTCGGCCTTTCCGCCGGCTACTACTCCAAGAATTGGATCGATCCTTACGGCTGGGACATCCGAGTGGACTTCGACAACATCCGCATGCTCGACCGAAGGTGGAACTTCGGTTTTGACCAGGAGTTCACTACGATCGAGAAATCCTCGCCCGAGGGAGATTTGCTGCTTCGGTACACATACTACTCCTCCGACTTCCGAATGAGTACCGGGCTCCGGCTGAACGACCGCTGGCGATACAGTATCGCGCCGGGCATCGGGGCGACCTACGGCTACGATACGCAGAAGAACGTCGAGGAGGATCGGATCCCGGGAGACGAGGTCGCACTCACCTTTTCCCACGGCGTCGGTACCGGCCGGCAGGACTGGTACCGCAACTTCCGGGAGGGGTGGAACTTCGGTCTTTCGAACTCCCTCGCCTACTCCCTAAACGACCCGGAAGTGAAGGCAAGCCTCTCCGCTTCCACGGAGTTCTTCGAGATCCTCGGTGTTTTTAATCCGGCGGTTCGATTCGATGCGACGCACCACTTTGACGGAGACGCGCTCTCCCAGGGGCGGGATGTCCGGGGCGTGAGCGACAGCCGGGTCTACGGGCATACGCTCTTCAAGACCAATATGAACCTCGCGATTCGGGTCCTCGATATTCCGAGGTTCAGTGAGTTCAACTTGAACCCCTTCTTAGACACCGCCCTTGCCTTTCAAGAAGATGACACTCTCGGGGAGGACAACTTCTTCGTGGGAGCGGGAGTGGATCTGGTGCTGTTTCCCCATTTCCTGCGTGGCTTTCAGGGTCGCATTAGCTTCGGGGTAGATCTTCGTGACCTGCCGTCCTCGATTTCCGATTTTGGTTCCTATGAACTTGCGATTACCGAAACCCTCGCGTTCTAAGGGCCCCCGCCTTGCCGTGATGCTGACCGCGCTCGTGCTCCTGAGCGGCTGCGCTGGGGACGCGGAGGAGCAGAGCGTAGCCGGGAGATCCACCCTTCGCGTGCGAATGCAAAATGAACTCCCCCGCTTTTCTCACGCCGAGCCCGGTGCTTCCCCCCTTGTCTCCTCCTACTACCGGGAGTGCTACGGCTCAGTGAAGGGCGCGGCTCACCGGGCAGGCTACGTCGAGGCGGCGGGTTATCGGGTGGCGCTACACCTCTTCTCGCCTCCCGGGGAGAGCCGAGGGTCTCTGGTCGCGATCCACGGCTACCTGGCGCACACCCTGCAGCTCGCGTCACTCATCGAGGAGGCCCTCGTGCAGGGGTACACGGTCCTCGCCGTCGAGCTTCCCGGGCACGCCCTCTCCGGCGGGGAGCGAGGGGGGATCGGCTCGTTTGGAGAGTACGGAGAACTCCTCTCGGCGTCCCTCGAGGCGGCGGAGCGCTCCCTGCCGAGGCCGTGGCACGCCGCGGGCCACAGCACCGGCGCCTCGACCATCCTCATTCACCTCGCCGAACACGGTGACCCCTTCGCCGGGGTTGTCTTTCTGGCGCCCCTTATTGAGAGCAAGTTCTACGGGCTGAGCCGATTCGGCCGCTTCGTCACCCGGCCCTTGCTTTCAGATCTCTCTACAGGATATGAGGAGGTGCTCGGCGTGGAGCGCATGCCCCTCTCATGGTTCGACGCCCAGGTGCGCTGGAACCGGCGCAACGACGAGTACCCGGTCTTCGACCGTCCCCTTCTCGTCTTGCAGGGGGATGCGGACACCGTGGTTGCCTGGCGCAAGAACCGGCGGTACCTGGAGCGCCACTTCTTACGAATGGAGTATCACCTCTTAGAGGGGGCAGGCCACGTCATACTCAAGGAGCGGGAACCGATTCTAGAAGAGGCTCTCCGCCGGATTTTTCGGTTTCTCGAGGATCAGGAATCCTAATGGCCACGGTCTCCGTCGTCATTCCAACCTACAACCGCCGGGAGCTCCTCCGCCGAGCGGTAGCTTCGGTTCTCGAGCAGGAGCTCACCGATTTCGAGCTTATCGTGGTTGACGACGCTTCCGCCGACGGAACGGATGGATACCTGCTGAGGCTTGCCGAGGAAGAGCCGCGGCTCCATCCTCTTCTCCTCGAGAAGCACCTCGGGAGCCCGGGGGCGGTGCGGAACAGAGGCGTCCGCGCTTCTCGGGCTCCCCTTATCGCGTTTCTCGACTCCGACGACCGGTGGCGACCGGAGAAGCTGAGGCTTCAGGTACCCTTTCACCGCTCCGCCGGTGTTAGAGTGTCGCACACCCGGGAGGCGTGGATTAGAGGGGGGAAGAGGGTCTCTCAGAAGGGACAGAGGCATCGGAGGGAGGGGGATCTCTTTGCGGACGCCCTCAAAAAGTGCATTATCGGGCCCTCAACGGTTCTTCTCGACCGGACCGTTTTCGAGGAGCACGGGGTCTTTGACGAGACCCTAGAGGTCGCCGAGGATTACGAGCTCTGGCTACGGATCGCTGCCTGGGAGCGGGTGGCGTATCTCGACCAGGAGTTGACGGAGAAGCACGCGGGCCACGGGGATCAGCTGAGTGAGCGGTACGGTCAGATCGAAGGGTTTCGGATCGAGGCGCTCCGGAGGGTCCTCGGCGCGGGAGTGCTTCCCCGACTCAGGGAGCGCGAGGCACGGGCGGAACTCGCCCGGAAGCTTCGGATTTTCGCGGCGGGGGCCCGAAAGCGGGGCAGAGAGAAGGAAGCTTTCGCCCTCGAGAGAGAGGCCGAGGAGTTGGAGCATGAGGAGAAGATATGAGGGGAACTGAAAGAGCAAAACGTACCGTAGGGCGTGGCGCGGCTACGGCTGCGGGGATTCTTATTCTGGTTCTGAGTCTCGCCGGGTGCGGGAGCCGGGCGGAGCTCGATCTCGATCCCGACGGGAGCGGTACGGCGGAGGTGGTCGTTGATTTGGACCGGGTCTTCATCGCCTATTTCCGGGATCTCTCCGGCTCCGTCGGCGGAGACGAGGAGACGCCCATCTTCGATCTCGATGCCATCACCGAGCGCCTACGGGAGGAAGAGCATCTTACGCTCCGAGGAGCGCGGAGTCCCGCCCAGGGGAGGCTCGAACTCCAAATCAGTTTCGACTCCATAGCTGATCTCGCCGGGGACGCCCGGTTCGGGCGGCTTATCGAGTACACCGAGAACGGCGGCACCTTACTAAGAATCCGCGTCACCCCTGAGGATGTTCCGTTCCTTCTCTCCCTCTCCGGCATGGCGGAAGGCTCACCGGTGGAGATGCTCCTTCCACCGTCGGGGGGTGAGATGAACTCCCAGGAGTACCGGGAGTATCTCGTCTGGGCCCTGGAGGAGTATGAGACTCCGGGCCGGCTTCGGCAGATTCTCGACGGCGCCGCGGTTACCGTGACGGTCACCACCCCGGACACGATCGACCAGGTGGTCAACGGCGAGGAGCTCTCTCCACGGGAGGCGCGTTTTCGCATCGAAGTCCTCTCTCTCCTTACCGGAGAAGAGGACGGGGTGTACGAGCTGCGCTATTAGTGCAACCGGCCTGGGAACCTCGTCCCTCGGGCCGGCTGCCGCGGAACTGGTAGTTCCTACTTCTCGTAGAAGCCCGCCATTGCGCGCATCTCTCGAGCGGGGCCTTCGTCGGAGGGTTTGTCGCTGTGTACGATCGCCTGCACGCCGGTTGCGAGGCCGTAGAGCTTAATAAAGCCCGTGGCGTCGTGGTGGTCGTAGGCGCTCTCGCCGAAGGAGGCGAGATCCTCCAGGTAGAGGGAGTAGGGGGACTTCCGCCCGGCGATAATGATGTTCCCTTTGTAGAGGACGATCCGTACCGAACCGGTGACGTACTTTGCCGCCTCCTTCATGTAGGCGTCCATGGACTCCCGGAAGTGGGTGAACCACTTGCCGGCGTAGACGATATCCGCGTACTTGAGGGCGAGCTGGTTTTTCATGCCGAGGGTGTCGAAGTCCAGGGTGATCATCTCGAGCTCCCGCAGGGCGCGGTAGAGTATGGTCCCCGCCGGGGTCTCGTAGACACCGCGGCTCTTCATGCCGACGAGGCGGGTCTCCACGAGGTCCGTTCGGCCGATGCCGTTTTCCGCCCCGAGCTTGTTGAGCTTCTCCAGAATTTCCAAGGGAGTCGCCTCCTTGCCGTCGATCCCCTTCGGCAGGCCGTGCTCAAAATCGATTACGAGCTCGGTCTCCTCGTCCGGAGCCTCCTTGGGAGAGTTGGTGAGCTGGTACATCTCCTCGTTCGGGCGGTTCCAGGTGTTCTCGAGCTCCCCGCCCTCGTGGCTCATGTGCCATATGTTCCAGTCCCGGGAGTAGATGTTCTTCTTCGAAATATCCCCCAGCGGAATCCCCTTCGCCTTGGCGTAGTCGATCGCCTGCTCCCGGGAGTTGATGTCCCACTGCCGCCACGGAGCTATCACTTCCAGATGGGGTGCGAGAGCGGCGTAGGTGAGCTCGAAGCGGACCTGGTCGTTGCCCTTTCCGGTACAGCCGTGGGCCACCGCGTCCGCCTCTTCCTGTAGAGCTACCTGCACCTGGTGTTTCGCCTGCAAGGGGCGGGCGATGGAGGTGCCGAGGAGGTACTTGCCCTCGTAGATCGCTCCGGCCCTGAGCATGGGAAAGAGAAAATCCCGGGCGAACTCCTCCCGAACGTCGATAATGTAGAGCTTGCTCGCCCCGGACGCCTTCGCCTTCTCCTCCATGCCGTCCCAGTCTTCGTCCTGACCTACGTTGGTGCACACCCCGATCACCTCGGCTCCGGGATAATTTTCTTTGAGCCACGGGATAATGATCGATGTATCCAGTCCGCCGGAATAGGCGAGGACGATTTTTTTGATCTCTTTGTTAGCCATCTCTACTCCTCCTCGAGAACGGATCGAAGGATATCAACGCCCCGATCGATCTCTTCGTCCGTAATGATCAATGGTGGTGCGATACGCACTATGTTCTTGCCGGAGCGGAGGACGAGGAGTCCCCGTTCCCGGGCACGCTTCATGATTTCGGCAAGACGCTCCGCGCCCGCCTCGGCGGTTCGAAGGGGCTCACCACTCCCGGCGGCGCTCTTTCCCGGGGCCACAATCTCCAACCCCCGCAGAAGACCCGTGCCTCGGAGCCCGGCGACGCAGGGCAGATCCGCGGCGAGTTCACCGAGGCGGCGGTCGAGGTGAGCGGCGCGCTCCCGGACCTTCTGCAAGAAGCCGGGGGCGGTTATCCGCTCGAGCATGTAGAGCCCCGCCTCGGCGGTAACCGGCCCGCCGCCGAAGGTGGTGCCGTGATCGCCCACCTCGACGTGATCGTTAACCTTGGCGGGGATCAGGGTGGCCGAGAGAGGAAGCCCCGCGGCAAGGGGCTTGGAGAGCGAAACGATGTCGGGGTCGAGCCCAACGACGCTGCTTCCGAGGAGCTGCCCGGTACGCCCGAGGCCGGTCTGGATTTCGTCGGCGATGAGGATTACGTCGTGAGCCGCGCACGCCTCGTTCAGCGCTCTTGCGAACTCTCCGTTCATAACCGTGAGGCCCCCTTCTCCCTGGACCACCTCGACGATCACCGCGGCAAAGCTCGAGTCGATAACATCGCGGGCAGCCTCGGGATCGTTGTAAGGGGCACTCTCGCAGCCGGGAATGAGGGGCTCGAACTTCTTCCGGTACTTCTCCGTCGGTGTCACCGAGAGGGCGCCGAGGGTTCGGCCGTGAAAGCCCTGGGAGAAGGAGAGTATCTTGTGATGCCCCGGCCCCCTCACAGCCATGGCGTAGAGGCGGGCGTACTTAATAGCCGCCTCATTCGCCTCGGCTCCGCTGTTTCCGAAGTGAACTGCGGCGAACCGCTTCTCACTCCCCTCTACTCTGAGCTCCAGGAGTCGCCGGGCGAGCTCCACCGCCGGGATATTGGCGAAGAGGTTGGAAATGTGGACGAGCTCCTTTACCTGTCGCCGGAGCCGCCGGGAGAGCTCCTTGAGCCCGTAGCCGAGGGCGTTGACGGCGATCCCCGAGCCGAAGTCGAGGTACCGCTTGCCCGAGGCGTCGGTGACGAAGACTCCTTTTCCGGAGACGATGTTGAGGAGCTCCGCGGCGTAATTCCGCGGAAAGGGCGAGGAGGTGACGAACCGCGCGTTTTCTGAGCTCATAGAATAAGAACCGTTCCCTTTTTGCCGAGAGAGAGAGCCTCGAGATCTCCGGGCTCCCGATACTCACCGATCGTAATGCTTCCCACGCCCCGCTTCAGGGCTGCAAGAGAGCTTCGTACCTTCGGGATCATACCGCCGGAGATGGTCCCCGAGGCAATAGCCTTCTCCGCTTCCGCGGCGGTAAGCCGCTCTATCACCCGGTTTCCGTCGAGAATGCCCGGAATATCCGAGATGAAGATAAGCCCGCGCGCTTCGATCGCCTCCGCCACCGCGAGGGCGATCTCGTCGGCGTTGATATTGAGTCCCCGCCACGTCTCATCCCGGGAGACCGGGGATACCACCGGGGTGAAGCCCGCTTCGAGCAGACGCGTCGGAAGGGTCCCATCGGCTCCGGCCACCGAGCCGGTGCGGCTCGCCGTACCGTCCGCCATCACCACCGGCCGACCGACTACCATTCCGCCGTCCTGGGCGCTCAATCCCACGGGGTTGAGCCCCACCCGTCCGAAGAGACGCACCATGAGGGTGTTCATGCGCCCTGCCAGCGCCATGTCCACCAGGGGCATCTCTTCTTCCCGGGTCTGTCGAATACCGTCCCGAAAGGTCGGTGTATACCCGTAACGCTCCATAAGAGTGGAGAGCTCATTTCCTCCGCCGTGAACCAGCAGGTGTCGGGTCGCCGGCCGATGACTCCCGGCCG
>JBKHED010000060.1:0-17135 GCA_046540995.1 Spirochaetaceae bacterium
GACTCCCTGGCGGCGGCCATAGGGCCCTTCCGGCGCCCGGCCAGCGAGCGCCCCTCCGTCGCGGAGGAGTGTGCGTGAGAGCTCTTCTATTCTTCCTGACCCTCCTCCTTCTCCTATCGAGTTGCCAAACCCTGATCCCCTCACCGGAAACCGAAATCTCCCCGCCGCCCCGAGCCGCCTGGCGCATAGAAGAGCTCGCCCCGGGGGCCGAGCTCCTGGAGTACCAGGGGCCGGAGACCGAACTCTCCGGAGAGGCGACCTACGTCACCGGGGGCGGGGGAGGCCTCTCCCTGGGGCTGACCATCCCTACCGGAAAGCGTCCAAAGCTTCCCCAGCTTCCCCGGATCCAGGCGGCGGCGCTCATCCTCGACCGGGGAGAGGCTGAGCTGGTGGCGGTGGCTGAGCCTCCTCGGCGCGTTTCCCGCCGGGGCACCTCGGAGCGCGACGGGGAGGCCCTGGCTCTGCGGCCCTCCATCTTCCTCCGAGACCATCCTGAGTACATCGCGGCGATAAACGCCACCCCCTTCGATCCCAACGTCGTCTCCGTCGGCAAACCGGTGGATCCGATCGGCGTTGTTCTGGTGGAGGGCCGCCGATTGAGCGACTACGAGCCGCGGTACGAGGCGCTCTATCTGCCTGAGCGAGGCGCGCCGGTAATCGGGCCCCAGCCGCCGGAACGCGACGCTCCAACGCTGCGGGGCGCCCTGGGGGGCTACTTTCGGGTGCTACGGGAGGGCGTCCCCGAAGGGCCGCGACAGCTCAGGAGCGCCCGGAGTGCGGTGGGAATCAGCGAAGACGGGCGGCAGGTTATTATTCTCGCGGTCGCCGGAGACTCCCCCGGCAGAAGCGTCGGCCTTACCGCCTGGGAGGTGGGGCTCTGGCTCGAGAGCCTCGGCGCTTGGCAGGGCCTCGTTCTCGACGGCGGTGGCTCGAGTTCGCTCGCTGTGCGCGAGCCGGGGGAGAGCGTGCGCATGACGATTACCACCTCCTGGGGTCCGACCCTCGGGGTAGAGCGGCCCGTGGCGACCCTTCTGGCGGTGAGACCGAAATAGCAGTAGGTTAGAATTCGGTTATGGAAATCGTCGTACTCAAACAACGGGACCGCCATTCCATCGAAATAAAGTCCCGTTACCTCATAAATCGTTCCTCCGGAGCTCGCAACTCCTACCAGCTCAAGCTCTACTTCTTCTTCCCTCGCCCCTTTGCGATTAACGCGGAAACTTACGAGCCCGAACAGTTCTTCGATCAGCTCGAGCCGTACCTCCGGTTCAACACGCCGACCTTCACCGTAGAGGAACTCCTGGAAAGAGAGTCCCGAAACTCGCCCCTGGCGCGGCTGCGCCGGCTTGTCGGAGAGATCGGCACGGACGAGTTCGACGGGGATCGCTTCGTTCACGAGTCTAAGCTCCTGGGGGCGGTCTACAAGTCGATACTTCGGGACTTTCTCCTGGAGGCCCGGGACGAATTGCGCTCGTCCGGGGCGGCGACCTACCTGGAGGCGCACCTGAGTGCTACCGTAAAGCGGCTGCACAAAGTTGCCCAGGTGTATCACGAGTTGGTCGACGAAGCCGCGGAAAAGCCACTTCCGGAATCGCTGGAGCAACACGCCCGCATGATTGACGAGCACCTCTCGCTCCTTCTGGAAAAGTATCTCACCTCCCTTCTCCAGCACGTTGACCGAGCGGAGCAGGAGGATGGGTACCGTCGGATCGTAAAGACAATGCTCAAGGAAGAGAAATATCGGGAGGAGCGAAACTATCCGAGCCGCCCGTCGAAAACCGAAACGGAGGCGCAGCTCGAGGAGTACGTCTACCGAGAGAAGATGCTGAAGAAGTACGCCTCGGAGGTGCTCTTTTTCGACGTCCACAGGCGCAACGTCGCAAAACGGGCGGAGCATCTCCTCTACGCCCTCGCTGCGGGCATTGCCATGTTTATCGCCACGGGAATCGCCTTCTTCGGAGAGACCCTGTTCGGCAGTCTCACGACCTCCCTCTTTATCCTCCTGGTAGTCGGATACATGCTCAAGGACCGGGTAAAGGATTTCTTCCGGGATGTTCTCAAGAGGAAGGTCGCTCGGCGTATGAGCCATCGGAAGAGCAAGATTCGCGACCCGAAGAAGAAGAAGAAGATCGCCGAGGTGCAGGAGCGATCGAGCTACGTCTCCGAGTCCAAGCTTCCCGAAAAACTCCGTACCTTGCGTAATCGCGACTACTTCGAGCGAACCCTCTACGCCTTCGAGGAGGAACGGATTCTTCTCTACTCCAAGGAGGCGCGGCTCGATGCCCGGCGGATCAGCTCGCTCCACAACAGAATTGAGGGGCTCGCGGACATTAACATGATCGACCTGAGCCCTTTCTTCCGCCATTTGAGCGCTCAGTACGGTCTGGTCCCCACCATACGAGACAAGAAGTGCGTCGAGCTCCGGCGCGTTAAGCGGCTCTACCACCTGAACATGATTGTCGCATACCGGAGCCCCACGGAGGATGTGGCGCGACGATTTAGAATTATCGTTGACGCCCGGGGCATCCGGCGGGTGGAGCCGGTCTCCAGCGGCGAGGAATTTCAGGACGAGGCGGTCCGCTTCGTGGGAACCGGGGCCGCTACTGATGAGCAGATAATGGAGGAGTAGCCGCTCAAGGCGTGGAGGCGACCCTTCTTCTGGCCATCTTCGGTGGGCCCGTCTACAATGGTGCGGTGAGCCCTCTTTTCAAGGCCGCCGGAGTGACCGCTCTCTTCGTACTTCTCCTTCTCTCCTCCTGTGCTACGACCCCGCCGGACCCACGGACCAAAGCAGGGCCTCCGGAGCCGCGACTGAGCACGGAAAGCGACGTAGCCTTGCTACCGCTCACTGAGGAGCTCGAGGCGCGGGTTGATGAGCTCATGGAGGAGATGAGTCTGGATGAGCTCCTGGGCCAACGGTTCATGTCGTTCGTGCCCCGAGGATTGGAGTTCCCCACCGCGGATACCAGACCGGGCACCCGCGCGGGCGGCAGCGGCGACCCGATTGAAGCGCTCTTCGCCCCGGTCCCGCCGGCGGGCTTCATTCTCTACAGTTGGAATCTTCCGGGATACAAGGAGACGGCCCTTCTTACCAAGGAGCTCCAGCGGATGGCGGCGGAGCGCGCCGGGGCGGGACCGAAGCTCCTCTTTGCCGTGGACCAGGAGGGGGGGCGGGTGGCCAACCTCCGCTTTTCGGAGATCGCCGATTTTCCATCGGCGTTCCAGCAAGCCCTTCGAGGCGATGTGCGATACGTTGGCAGCGGCGCCTACGTGACCGCTACGGACCTTCGGCGGGCGGGGATCAGGATGAATTTTGCCCCGGTCCTCGACGTCTATCCCCGGGAGGATCGGACCATTATCGGCGACCGCTCCTTTGGCGGGGAGCCGCAACTGGTGGCAGAGCTCGGCTCGGCGTACATAGAATCGGCGATGGAGGCCGGAGTGGCTCCGGTGGCCAAACACTTTCCGGGCCACGGCGTTTCCACCGTGGATTCCCACGGGGCGCTTCCGATAAGCGACCGCACTCTCAATGAGCTTCGGGAGCGGGATCTCGTACCGTTCCGAGTGGCCGTGGAGGCGGGAGTGCCGGCGATTATGACCGCCCACATCCTCTACGAGGAGGTAGACCCGGAATACCCGGCAACCCTATCGCCACGGTTTATCCACGAGCTCCTGCGGGAGGAGCTCGGATTCGAGGGGGTGGTGGTGACCGACGGCTTCTCCATGGGCGCTCTCACCCGGGAGTACAGCAGGGTGGAGGCTCTTCGGCAGAGCTTTCTCGCCGGAGTGGACTTAATTCTCCTCCACGCCCGCTACGAGTACCGGGAGCTCTTCGGGGAGGCCGTGGAACTTCTAAGGGCGGGGGTGATCGACGAGGAGCTCATTCGGGAGGGGGCGCGCAGAGTGCTCCTCCTCAAGGCGCGGCTGGGTCTTCTCTAACCGGCGATCCAGACGCTCTTAATGTTCGTAAACTCGTAGAGACCGAAGGTCGAAAGCTCCCTGCCGTAGCCGGAGCGTTTGACTCCTCCAAAGGGAAGGCGCGGGTCGGACTTTGCGAAATCATCGACGAAGACCGTGCCCACCTCCAACCGTTCCGCCAGGCGCCGGGCGCGGCCGGAGTCGGCGGTCCAGACCGAAGCCGCGAGGCCGTAGTCGCTGCCGTTGGCAAGGGCAAGCGCCTGCTCCTCATCGGAGAAGGGAACGATCGGTGCCACGGGACCGAAGGTCTCCTCGTTGAAAACCGGCATCTCCGGCGTTACCTCCGTGAGTACCGTCGGCCGATAGTAGAAGCCGCTGGAGTTGTACTGCTCACCCCCGCAGCGAAGCTTCGCTCCCTTTGCTCGGCTCTCGGCGACCTGCCGGTGGATGTTGTCGAGAAGATCGTCCCTCGCCAGGGGCGCCACCTCGGTCTCCGTATCCAGAGGGTGACCCACCCGAAGGGAGCTGAACTTCTCGACGAAGCTTTCGACGAAGGTGTTGAAGACCCGCTCATCCACCAGAAATCGCTTGGCGGCGATGCAGCTCTGGCCGCTGTTTATCATTCGGGAGGTGACGGCGGCCTTAACGGCGTGATCGATATGCGCGTCCTCAAACACAATGAATGGATCCGAGCCCCCGAGCTCCAGAACGCTCTTCTTGATTTCCCGTCCCGCCCGGGCGGCAACGGCGGAACCGGCCTCCTCGCTTCCGGTGACGCTGACCGCTTGGATCTCCGGACGCAGTAAGAGCTGATCCACTCGGCTCTCGTCAATCAGGAGCACCTGCAGCAGGTGTTCCGGGAGGCCCGCTTCGACGAGGAGCTCCTCGATCGCCAGGGCGCAGCCCGAGACGTTCGGCGCATGTTTGAGAAGCACCGCGTTTCCCGCCATAATCGCCGGAACGGCGCAGCGAAACAGCTGCCAGAAGGGAAAGTTCCACGGCATTACCGCCAGCACCACGCCGAGGGGATCGAAACGGACGTAGCTCTCCTCCGCCTCGGTGTCAATGTGATGAATCGACAGCGCCTCCGGAGCTGACTCCGCCACGTGCCGGCTGAGCCAGGCGCATTTGCGGATCTCCGCCCGGGACTCGTCGATCCGCTTACCCATTTCCGTGGTAATGAGGGAGGCGTACTCATCCACCCCGTCCTCCAGGAGATCGGCGATCCGTCGGAGCGCCTTGCTTCGCCCGCCGAGGCTCGAGCGGGACCAGCCGCGGAACGCTGCCTGGGACGCTTCTACGATCGCCTCCACTTCAGCAGGCGTCTGCTCTTCGTACTCCCGAATGACCTCACCGGTAGCTGGGTTAACCGAACGCATACCGTGAAGATACCACCACCGAAGCGTCTTGGAAACTTGGTTCAAAGAAGATAGGATTGCAGACGATGTCCCTCTACACTGCCGCAATCACCCTCTTTCTGGTCCTCGACCCGATCGGGAACATACCGATCTTTCTCTCGGTCCTCGGTGATCTCGACTCTAAACGACGCCGAAGGATCATAGTTCGGGAGACGGTTATCGCCTTGCTCATCCTCGCGGTCTTTCTCTTTTTCGGAAAGTACATTTTGCGAGGGATGAACATCTCTCCCCCGGCGGTGAGTATCGGTGGGGGGATCGTCCTCTTCCTTATCGCCCTGCGGATGATCTTTCCCGCCTCGAAGCGCGAGTACCCCTCGAAAGAGGAGGGCACCGTGGAGGAGCCGCTCATCGTGCCCCTGGCGGTCCCGCTCCTCGCCGGCCCTTCGGCTATGGCCACCCTCATCCTCTTCGCCAACCAAGAGCCCAGCCGCCTCTGGACCTGGTTCCTCGCCCTGGTCCTGGCGTGGCTCGCCGCCTCGTTAGTTCTCTTGGGAGCGGATTTCCTGCGCAAACGGCTCGGCCGCCGCGCCCTCGCCGCCCTGGAGCGGCTCATGGGAATGATTCTCATCACCATGGCCACGGAAATGCTCCTGACCGGTATTCGCTCCTTTGTCGCCGAAGCAGTTTCCCTCGCCTGAGGCCGGCCGGCTCGTGGAGTGGAGTTCCCGCGCCCGGTCCCTCCCTCAGCAGTCGGTTAACCCGCCCGTGATGAGAATCCCACGGGGCGCAAGAGCTCTCTCGTCACGGCCTCCCCGAGTCGTTTTAGAGAATCTTCGGAGAGCTCGTTAAAGCGAATAACCGACCGACCCTCCACTGCCAGGCGATTCAGCGTATCCTCTACCTCCGGACGCTCCTCCGAAGCGGCGCGCTCAACCGCCCCCTCCGCGAGAATCATCTCATATCGCGATAGCTCCTCGAAACTCGCCGCGCCGCGCTCGCAGAAGAGGATGCCCCGGGCGTGGCGGGCGAGGGCTTCCTCCGCGGCGTGTTGCGCCCGCCGTTGCTCTGCGGCATCCAGGCTGCCGGCGGAGTCCCGGGCGACAAAGCGGGCGTAGTCATTGACAAAGACCGTCTCGAAGTGATCCGCCAGAAGCCTCGCCGCGGGATGGAGAGCGTCGGAGTAGGTGAGGACCGCCACCCTCCGAGTGAAGTACGGGCGCACAGGCTCCGGTATGAAGCGCCAGTAGCTGTACGGGTCCTGCCGGATGAGGGAGGCGGAGACCGGAAACACCTCCCGCGCCGGGTCGACGGGAACAAACCTCGCTCCCAGCGCCTCCGCCAAGGGAGACCCGTAGCTCTCGGAGGCAAAGACGTGGTCCACCGGCGCGCTGACCGCCTTTCGGACGCTTTCGGCCCAGATCCGTTCCGCGTCGGGCTCGCCCCTACTCGCTTCGGGTATTTCTTCAGTAATGTGAATAATGTGGTCCCGGGGAAAAAGCTCCTTCATCCAGTGAAATCTGAGCTCGCCGGGGATCGGCTCGGAGGAGAGTGTGCAGACTAAAACGTAAAGATCGTCAACGTAGTTGTGGGCAAACTCCACCAGGTACTGGTGCCCGCGGTGGGGAGGCATAAAGCGTCCGATAATCACGCCGTTCATGAGGCGGATTCTACAACCGCCGTCATGGTGTCAATCAAGGCGTCAGGAGCGAAAATCGTGTATGGTTTGATGAGTAGGAGAGAAGACGCATGGCAGAGAACAAGGTAATCGTCGGGTTCGACCTCGGAGGCACCAAGATGCTTAGCGCGGTGATCGATCCGGAGAGTAACTCGATTCTGGAAACGAAGAAGAAGAAGACCGCCGCGGAGACCGAGGAACAGCTGGTAGAAGATATCCGTTCGGCGATCGACCGCTCCCTGGAAAAGTCCAATCGAACCAAAGATGATCTATCGGCGATCGGCATCGCCGTTCCCGGTCCGGTGGACTTCAAGGAGGGTGTGCTTCTGGAGACTCCCAATATCGGCGTGAAGAACATGCCGCTCCGAAAGGATCTGGAAGAGGCGTACGAAGTGCCGGTTCTCCTGGAGAACGACGTAAACGCCGGGCTCTGGGGGGAGTACATCGCCGGGGCGGGGCGGGGCTTCAACCACGTGGTGGGTGTCTTTCCCGGGACCGGCATCGGGGGAGGACTGGTCCTCGACGGAGCGCTCTACCGGGGCGCCGGGGGCGGCGCCGGGGAGGTGGGGCACATGACGGTGCTTATCGACGGGCCCCTCTGCGGCTGCGGCAACCGGGGGTGCCTCGAGGCAGTCGCTTCCAAGACCGCGGTGGCCCGAGAGATCGTGCTTTTGGCGGCTCGGGGGATGGCGCCTACGGTTCTCGCCGAGACGGAGTGCGACATCCGCAGGGTGAAAAGCAGCGTCATCGAGAAAGCGATAGAGAACGGCGAGTCCGCCGTGGAGGAATCGCTCAACAAAAGCGCCGAATACCTTGGCATTGGTCTTGCAAATATAGTAAATATCTTTAACCCTGAGGTGATCGTTCTCGGGGGTGGATTGGTAGAGAAGTTCGGCGCCGCCTACGTGAGTCGGGCGGAGCTCGTCATGCGGGGCAGGGCGATGCGCCGGCTCCAGGATCAAGTCCGGATCCGCGTTACCGAGCTCGGGGACGAGGCGGTGGTTATCGGTGCCGCGGATTTAGTGGCAAAGGAGAGAGTGCGAGGTTGAGCGAGAAGAGAACCGTCGGGGTTATCGATATAGGATCCACTGCAATTCGTCTCGTCATTGCCGAAATAGAGCCCGACGGCAACTGGCACCGGCTGGACCGCGCGATACGCCCGGTTGCTCTGGGGCGGGACGTCTTTATGTCCGGGGTGCTCAGCGCCGACTCGATGCGCCAGGCGATCAAAATTCTCACCGGTTTTCGCGAACTCCTTCGAGGATGGCAGCTCGATCAGAAGGACGTCAGAGTCATTGCTACCAGCGCCATACGGGAGGCGAAGAACCGGGACACATTTGTGGACCGGGTTCAAATCCGCACGGGCTTCCAGATCAACATCGTCGAGGGAATCGAGGAGAACCATCTCACCTATATCGCCGTCCAGGGCGCCATAAGCTCCATGCGCCCCCAGTTTTCCCGCTCCAGTGCCATGATTCTCGAGGTGGGAGGAGGTACGACGGAGATTATGCTTCTCCAGCGGGGCAAAATGGTGGGGGCTCACTCGCTGCGCATCGGGACCGTGCGCATGGAGCAGCAGGTGCAGCCGGATGTGCGCTCGACGGAGCGAATCGAGGAGTACCTCCGGGAGAACATTCGGGTCACTCGGGAGGTTCTAGACACCGAGATGCGCCTCGACCGGGTGCGGTTCTTCGTAGCCGTCGGCGGAGACGCAAGGCTCGCCGCCCGGCGAGAGGGGAGACAGGAGGGGGAGTCCTTCTGGGTGGTGGAGAAGAAGGACTTCGACCGCTTCGTGAACTACCTGCGGAAAACGACGATGGACGAGGCGGTCCGGGATCTCGGGGTCTCCTACAGCGAAGCTGAAGGGCTTGTTCCGGCGCTGCTCACCTACAAGCTCTTTCTCGACGCTACCAGCGCGGATCAGGTGATCGTGCCGGACGTGAGCATTCGCGAGGGGGTCCTTATGAGCTTCGCCTTGGGAAGCGAGCGGCTCGTGGAGGAGCGGTTCTACTCGCAGGTGATCACCTCCGCCATAGGCCTCGGGAGGAAGTTTCACTTCGACGAGAAGCACGCCCTCCACGTCGCTCGGCTCGCGCTCCAGATCTTCGACCAGTTCCAAGACGATCACGGCATGGACAAGCGGGCGCGGCTGCTCCTCGAGGTGGCGGCGATTCTCCATGATATCGGCAACTTCATTCGCGCAATCGGTCACCACAAGCACGGGCAGTACATCGTCGAGAACTCGGAAATTTTCGGGTTCTCCCGGGCGGACATTCGCATCGTCGGCAACGCGGTGCGCTACCATCGCAAATCGGGGCCCAACTCGGCCCATGTCAACTACATGACCCTCCGGAGGGAGCACCGCATTACGGTGCTCAAGCTGTCGGCTATTCTCCGGGTCGCGGATGCTCTCGACCGGGCACACGCCCAGCGGGTCAGGAACATCAAACTCGAGCGAGAAGAGGACGACATGATCTTTCAGTGTGATTACAGCGGAGATATCTCCGTGGAGAAATACGGCGTACAGGTGAAGGGCAACATGTTTGAAGAGGTCTTCGGCTACCGGGTTGTCATCGTTTAAGGGGTGCTAATGTCTGTCTTTTTCAATAGAGAGCTGAGTTGGATCGAATTCAACGCCCGAGTTTTAGAGGAAGCCGGGGACAAGAGCAATCCGCTGATCGAGCGGCTGAAGTTCATCTCTATTGTCTCCTCCAACTTCGATGAGTTCTTTATGGTTCGGGTCGCCTCCCTAAAGAGACAGTACCGCCGGGGTAACCGGGTGAGCTGCCCCTCGGGAATGAGTCCGTCCCAACAGCTCTCGGCGATCTCCAAGCGGGTGAAGGAGCTGGTTGGGGAGAAATACCGCCTCCTCCATGAGGAACTGTTTCCGGCACTGAAGGAGGAGGGGATCTCCCTCCTAAGACCTGATGAGCTCACCGGAGAGCAGGAGGCCTTTCTTCATGCGCTCTTTATGGAAGAGATCTTTCCCCTCCTCACCCCGGTGCGGTGCAAGTCCGGGGATGAGCTTCCTTACATCGGCAACCTGCGACTTCACGCTGCTTTCCTCCTCAAGCTCAAGGAGGGTGAGAGCCCGGTGGACGGCGCGGAGCCCGGAGAGGAGGAGTTTGCGGTGGTGCAGATTCCGCCGTCGGTGCAGCGGATCATCTACCTCCCCACAGAGCGCTCCAGGGTCGCCTTCACTCTCCTCGAGTACCTGGTTGTGAGCTACGCTCACCTTCTCTTTCCGGGGTACGAAATCCGGCAGCACGCCTTCTTTCGCCTTACTCGGGACGCGGATATGAGCGTGGATGAGGAGCGAGATGAGGACTTTGTAGAAGCGATGGAGCAGGTCCTGGAGAGCCGGGAGCACAGCCGGCCGGTGCGGCTTACGGTCAATGGTAGCTCTGAAAAGCTCAAAGCGCTCTTGCAGAACTCCTTAGAGCTCACCGAAGAGGACGTCTATGAGAAGCCCGAGCCGCTGGACGTGAGCGTCTTCATGGAGTTTCTCTCCCTCTCGGGCTTCGACCACCTCAAGGATCCGCCCTGGCGGCCTCAGGAACCGGCATTCCATGACGAGGACACTCCCCTTTGGGACACGATTCGGCGCCGGGACGTCCTTCTCCACCACCCGTACGACTCCTTCGAGCCGGTGGTTGAGCTCGTCAGGAGAGCTTCGGAGGAGCCGGAGACTCTATCGATCAAAATCACGCTCTATCGAACCAGCGGGGACTCCCCGATCATTCGGGCCCTGGAAGAGGCGGCCAACAGGGGCAAGCAGGTGACCGCGGTTGTGGAGCTAAAGGCTCGGTTCGACGAGGAGCAGAACATCGGCTGGGCGACCAGGCTGGAACGGGCGGGAGTAATAGTGGTATACGGTATCGCCCGGCTCAAGATTCACGCCAAGGCACTTCTCATCGTGCGAAAGGAGCGCTCCGGCGTTCGGCGCTATCTCCACCTCGCCACCGGCAACTACAACGACAAGACCGCGAAGCTCTACACGGATTACGGTTTCATGACCTCTCGGGAGGAGCTCACCTACGAGGCCGGTCTCGTCTTCAACGCCATAACCGGCTACTCCGCCGTGCCCTCCCTCAAGAAGCTCCTCATGGCGCCGGTTTCCCTCAAGGCGGGAATGATACAGCGAATCGAGCGTGAGGCGTCCCGGGCGCGCTCCTCCGGTAGCGGGCTGATTCTGGCGAAGTGCAACGCTATAGCCGATCCCGAGGTGATTCAGGCGCTCTACGAGGCGAGCCAGGCGGGAGTGCGGGTTCGTCTCAACGTTCGCGGAATATGCATGCTCGTCCCCGGGGTCGAAGGCTTGAGCGAGAACATCGAGGTAGTGAGTATCGTGGACCGTTTTCTCGAGCACTCGAGGATCTACTACTTTCAAAACGGCGGTAACGAGGAGCTGTTCCTCTCCAGCGCCGACTGGATGCCGAGAAACCTCGAGCGCCGGGTGGAGCTCGCCTTTCCGGTCGAAGACGCGGATCTCAAGCAACGGTTGATTAAGAACCTCGAGGTCTTCTTTTCGGACAACGTGAAGGCCCGCGTGCTCCAGCCCGACGGCAGCTGGGTAAAGAAGAAGAGGCGAGGCGACCAACGGAGGGCGCAGGAGATCTTTCAGAACGAGGCCCGGAGCCACTCGGAGCAGGTGACGCCGGAGGAGAAGGCGGAGTTTCGGGTACGACGCAAACCGCCGGAATAGTTTCCCGGCGGCAGTTGCTCAGAGCGAAAGGAGGCGAGGGATGAAGTCGGGAGAAGGACTGTTTCGAGAGCTGCGCAGGCCGACGGCGGCCGGCACGGCCAATCGTGCCGCGCGACTAATGGTGCTGGCGCTCCTCGCGGTCGGCCTCGCCCCACCACTTTCGGCGCGGTCCGGAGAGGAGATCCTCGAGCAAGCGGAAGCGGCGCTCTACCCTGATAACTTCTACATGGAAGTAGAAATGAACACCCATAAGCCGAGTCGCCGGGATTCGATGATGGTCTTCGAGAGCTACCACCGGGAGGGGGCCGGGACCTTCATGGAGGTGATAGCTCCCGCCAGGAGTCGGGGCATGCGCTTTCTACAGAAGGAAGAGGATCTATGGATGTACAACCCTCGGTCGAACTCCCGGAGGGCGATACGTCTCAGCCCGAGGGACTCCTTTCAGGGAAGCGCCTTCAGTAACAACGACGTAGGAGATCCGGACTACTCCGATGACTACGAGGTGCGCGTCGCCGGTCGAGAGACGGTGAACCACGAGGAGCTCGGCTCGGTCCAAACGGTCAGGCTCGAACTTACCGCCAAACGTCAGAGCACGACCTACGGAAGAATCGTCATGTGGATTCGGGAGTCCGACGACATTCCCCTAAAGATGGAGTACTACGCCAAATCCGGTCTCCTCTTTAAGCGGATGACGCTCTCGGAGATTAGTGAGCTCGCCGGGCGCCAACGGCCGAGCTTCATGAGGATGGACTCCCTGGAGCAGGACGGCTTCTACTCCACGCTCGAGATCAGGAAGCTCGAAAGCCGTGACGACCTTCCGGACCGTTACTTCAGCCAGGCGAATCTGACCCGATGAGAATCATCGAGCTCTTTCGGAGGCGGTCAGAGCGTGCGACGCGGCCCGGGGGGCGGTCTCCGCGCCACGGGCTTCCCCTGGTGACTACCGTGGTCGTGCTTCTCGCGCTCTTTGCGCCACCCGCCACAGCGCAGTTCGACAACTACGAGCTCTTCGGTACGGCGGAGCTCGAGACGGAGTATGGCGTGCGCCGCTACGGCGAGCCTGATCAGACGGCCAACGGCCTCGCTTCGGCCGTGCTGAACCAGCGCCTCTACCTCCCCGCGGGGGAGCTCTTTGCACGGAGCCGCCTGGAGCTCGACGACGACGAGACCCTCTCTCATGAGCTCGAGGAGGGGTATGTGAGGCTCTTTCCGGACCCGGCGGTGAGCCTCTCCCTCGGTCGACAGCGGCTCAACTGGGGAGCGGGGTACACCTACTCCGCCACCGACGCCCTTCACCCCCGGACCGCTCGGGCGGACCGGCAGGTGGGCTTCGACGGCGCATCACTCACCTGGTTCGCTACGCCGGACCTCTCCGTGGCGGGGGCCGTGGCGCTGCAGGACGCCTACGAGGTTACCAACACGCTCTCTGACACCGACGCCTACCGCCGCATACGGTACGCGGCGTACCTATCTCACTACTTCGGAAATCTCCAGCTCGACCTCTCGACGGTCTACGAGGCGGACACAATTCTCCGCCCGGGAGTGTCGGGCTCCTTTACCCTGGGGGATACGCTTCTCTCGGCGGAGGCGGCGGTGGAGCTCGAGAACCAGGCCCTCTACCCAGCCTCGGATTTCGACCCCGCCTCCGCGGCGCAGGCGCTTCTGGAAGGGCAGCGGGTGCCGGGGCTGGAACAGCCCGGGAGCTACGAGCCCTGCCCGATCGTATCTGCGGCTTTCGAGCACAGTTTCGGCTCCGGGGACCTCACGGTCACAACGATTACCGAGTATCTCTACAACGGCATGGGCTATAACGAGCGAGAGTTCGAGCAGTTGCTCGCGCTGGTCTCAGCCCTAGAGGGGGCAGCGAGCTTCTCCGTCACCGCCGAAGGGGAACAGCCTTTCAGCGGAGTCGCTTCCGATCTCGGAGGTGGGGCTCCCTTCGACGGCGCAGGGTACTTCGGCTTGCTCCGACGCCACTACCTTTTTCAAACGGTGAGTCTCAGCTTCGCCGAGAGCTGGCAGAGTGAGCACTCGGTTCTCTTAGGAGTGGAGGAGTGGAGCGCACTGGTCAGTCACGCCCTCACTCTCACCACGATCGACCGGGTTGACCTCGGGGTGGATGTCCGCTGGAGCATGGGAGAGAAGGAGAAGGACGAGTTTGCCCTTCTGCCCTACAACGCCGTCACGAGACTCTCGGTGACGATGCATTTCTAGGTGCACTTTTAGGCGCATTCTCGGAGGAGGAGCTGCATGAGCCTTATCGATGTCCGAAAGGTGGAAAAGATCTATCAGCTCGGACGGACCAGCGTGCCCGCCCTCAAGGGGGTCTCCTTTGCGGTGCATCCGGGAGAGTTTATCTCCATTATGGGGCCCTCGGGGTGTGGCAAGACGACGCTTCTGAACGTGATCGGCTGCATCGACCGGGCAACCTCCGGGGAGGTGCTCATCGAGGAGACGAACCTGGAAGAGCTGAACGACAACGAAGAAGCGGACATTCGGCTCCACAAGATCGGTTTCATCTTTCAGTCTTTCAACCTCATACCGGTCCTCGACGTCTACGAAAACATCGAGTTTCCGCTGATCCTTGCGGGGACCCCGAAGAAGAAGCGTCGGGAGTTCATCATGTATCTCATCGAGGAGGTGGGACTGCGGGATTTCATCGATCATAAGCCCGACGAGCTCTCCGGTGGACAGCGGCAGCGAGTGGCGATCGCCCGGGCCCTGGTGAACCGGCCCAAGATGGTGATCGCCGACGAGCCCACGGCTAACCTGGACAGCGAGACCGGCGATATGGTGCTTCAGGTGATGCGAGAGTTGAACGAACGGGACAAGGTGACCTTCATTTTCTCAACCCATAATCCCGACGTGAACCGGTACGCCGGCCGGGTGATTCGGCTCAAGGACGGCCTCATCGTCACTGATGAGGCCCGGGAGCCCGCCGGCGCGGCGGGTTAGGAGGGGGGATGATCTTTCTCAAGATCGCGTTTCTGAACCTCCGCAAGCATGTGAAGCGGACGCTTCTCATTATCGGGGCGGTGGCCCTCTCCGTCACGGTGCTTGTTCTGGTATCAGGGCTCTTCGAAGGGCTCCGGACCGGCTTCTTCGAGAAGATGCTCTCCTCCAGCGGCCATCTCCAGGTAGAGGCTGAAGGACGAAGCGATGCTCTGGACCCCTATTCACTGGAGCAGATCATCCACACCCCCGAGCCAATTATGCAAGCCCTTCGGGAAGATCCGCGGGTTACGCAGCTGGACTCCCTCATCGCCTTCGGGGCGCTGCTCATTCACGAGCGGGAAAACGTAGCGATGCAGGGCCACGGCATCGCTCCGGAGACTCCCTACTTCGAGGATGTCCGGGAGGGGCTGCTGGAAGGCTCCTTTCTCCGTGACGATGGAGAGATCCTGGTCTCGAGATCCACGGCTGACCTACTCTCTCTGGAGCTCGGAGGACCGGCGGTGGTCCTTACCGAGGACTCCACGGGAAGCCCCTTCTACATGGAATACACCGTTGCGGGGCTCTACGACACCGACAGCCAGGAGCTCGACGAGTCGGCGTTCTTCATAACTAGGAACGCCGCCCAGGAGCTCCTCTACGTGGACGAGGGGGTCACGCAAATCCGGGCGAATCTCACCGACCGCGCCCTGGCGGACAGCGTCGCCGTGGCGCACCGGGCTGCGGCGTCAGAAGCGGGGGGTGAAATCAGAACCTGGCGCGAGATTCACGGAAGCTTCACGGTGCTTCTCGAGTTTTTCGATATATTCATGTTGTTTATGAATCTCCTGGTAGTCATCGTGGCGGCCACGGTTATTACCAACGCGATTCTCATGAATGTCTTCGAGAAGGCCGGGGAGTACGGCACCATGCGCGCCATCGGAATGAAGCGCAAGCAGCACTTTCTCCTCGTCCTGACGGAGGGAAGCGTCCAGGGCGCCCTTGGCTCGATTGCAGGGCTCCTCGTAGGGGTCCCCCTGACCCTCTACTTTCAGTTCAACGGCATTTACATCGGGGCCGCCTCCGACGCCTTCGGCCTGGGGAGGACAATCTACACCCAGGTTCGTCCCGAGGATGTTCTCATTAGCCTGTTGGCGGGGATTCTCACCGCCGTAGCCGGCTCTCTCTACGCCGCCCTGGTCAACGTGCGCAGTCCAGTGGTGGAGTTGCTCAAGGGCGCCTAGGAGGAGATATGGAACTCTTTCTCGTAGCGGCAAAGAACATACGCCGAAACCGTCGAAGGTCGATACTGAACATAGCCGCCCTGGCGATAGGCCTGGCGATCATGATCCTCGCCCTCGGATGGATCAACGGCTACGACATTTACATCTACCGGGCGCTGCAGGATTTCGAGACCGGCCATGTGCAGATACTCAGGGAGGCGTATCTTCCGGAGCAGCGGCGGTTCCCGGTGGATATCGCCGTACCTCGCTATGCGGAGACCCGGGAGGCTCTGGCGAACCGCGAGGACGTGGTGGCCGCCTCGGGACGAGTCAACTTCACGATGAATCTCTCCCACGGCCGGAACTCCGCCCGACTCCTCGGGCGCGCCATAGACCCCGAGCACGAGGCGGGGGTGACCATAATCGAAGAATCTTTGGAAGAGGGAGACTACCTCGGCTCGGACAACCAAGGCATCCTCATCAGCCAATCTCTGGCGGAGAAGTTCGAAGTCGGTCCGGGGGATACGATGTTTGTTACCGCCATGGACAAGTTCGGCGTGGACAATCTGATTGACGTGCCCGTGGCTGGCATCTTCTCCTATGGGTACCCTGCTATTGATGACAACATAGTCTTCTTCGACCTTGCCACGGCTTCCGACCTTCTATCGATGGAGAACGAGGTTACCAAGATCGTGCTGCGCTTCTCCGAGGGAAGCGACCTCGACGCTGCCCGGGCGGCGATCGTCGAGGAGCTGTCGCAGTTTCCCGCCTCCGGCGAGGTTGAGCTCGTCGCCAAGAGCTGGCGCTACTTTGCGCAGGTGGCGGTCTCCGCGGTGCGGCAGGACGTGGCAAGTTTCCAGATTCTGATGGGAATTATCATATTTCTGATCGTTATCGGTATCCTCAACTCGATGTCCATGAGTGTCCACGAGCGGATTAGGGAGATCGGAACGCTGCGTGCCATCGGGATGAAGCGAAGGCAGGTTGCGCTTATGGTTTCCATGGAGAGTGTAGCCCTGGGACTGGTCGCTTTTGTGGTCGGCGTGACCATATCGGCGCCGGCGGCGATCTTTCTCCAGCAGGTCGGCCTCGATATCGGGCAGTACATGCCGGAGAACATACCGGTCCCCTTTGGGGAGCTCTTCTTCGCCGAGTTCACTCTCGGCCATTACCTGTGGGCGCTCTTTACCGGCGTGGCCACCGCTGCTCTCGGTGCCTTTGTTCCGGCAAGGCGCGCCGCCAAGCTCGAGATCGCTGACGCTATGCGGACGGTCAGGTAGCTCGTCAACCGCGCCCGCCGCGGCCACGAGGGCTGCCACGGCCGC
>JBKHED010000061.1:0-16374 GCA_046540995.1 Spirochaetaceae bacterium
GAGAAGAGTGCTGCTCCGGGTAAGATTATTGGTGAGTCAACGCGGCAGGTTGATATTCTCAAGCGAAAGGTAGTAGTATGCCCGTCGCACAACGGGAGAGATGCGAGAGTGGTTGAATCGGGCGGACTCGAAATCCGTTGTACAGCTCGTCTGTACCGAGGGTTCGAATCCCTCTCTCTCCGGTCGTGTGCAGCGTTGGAGAGGTGACCGAGTGGCCGAAGGTGAACGCTTGGAAAGCGTTTGTACCCTACCCGGGTACCGGGGGTTCGAATCCCCCTCTCTCCGTTCCCGCCCCTTTGGCGTTGAAGGCCAGGCCCTGTGCAAGTCACGGTTGCCGAACCCCGTCAGGTCCGGAAGGAAGCAGCGGTAGGTAATTCGCGGCTGTGCCGCAGTCAGCTTGGCTGGAGCCGGAGGGGCTTTTCTTTTTTGCTGGAGCGTCCCGATGAACTATGAGGTAACAGCTACCCGAAAGAGGCCCCGGACTTTCGACGAACTGACCGGCCAGGAGTTCGTGGTCTCCACGCTCAAGAACTCCCTCGAGAGCGGGAGAATCGCCCACGCCTACCTCTTTGCGGGACCCCGCGGTGTAGGAAAGACCTCCGCCGCTCGGATTCTCGCGATGAGCCTCAACTGCCCCGAGGGCCCGAACGCCGACGGGTGCATCGACTATCCCGGCAGCGAGGAGATCGCCCGGGGCACAGCCTTGGACGTAATCGAAATCGACGGCGCCTCCAACACCAGTGTCAACGACGTCCGGGAGATTAAGGACGAGGTGCTCTTCGCTCCCAATAGCTCCCGATATAAGATCTACATTATCGACGAGGTTCACATGCTCTCCAACAGCGCCTTTAACGCGCTGTTGAAGACGATCGAGGAACCGCCGCCCTACGTGATCTTTATCTTCGCCACCACGGAAATCCATAAGGTACCGGCGACGATTCGCTCCCGGTGCCAGCAGTTCAACTTCCGCCTCATTCCGCTCGAGGAGATCAAGCGACTCTTAGGCGAAGTGTGCGAGGAGATCGGCGTCCAGGCTGAAGATGAAGCGCTCTTCTGGATGGCGAAGGAGGCAACCGGCTCGCTTCGGGACGCCTACACGCTCCTCGATCAAGTGGTCTCGTTTTCCGAGGGAGCGATAACCCTCGAGAAAATTCGGGAGAAGCTCGGTCTCGTCGGGTTTGACCAGATAAACGATCTTGCCACCGCCCTCGCCACCGGTGAGCGCTCCCGCGCCTTCGCCGCCGTGGACCGCATAATCACCTCCGGCGTCTCTATCGAGCAGTGCATTATCGACCTCACCGACTACTTTCGCGCCCTTCTCTTTTACAAGGCGGGCATATCCAAGGAGGCGCTGCTCGGCTTCGCCCCGGACCGCTTCGCCCCGGAGGTGGTTAACGCCTACTCGGCGACTCAGGCGGAGCGGGCGGTTTCCATTCTTCTCGAGCTCTTTCGGTCGGTACGGTACTCCCTGAACCCGCGTTTCGAACTCGAGATCGCGGTTAGCCGCCTCGCCGCTCTCAAGGAGTACCTTACCACCGAGGAGATCGTTTCCGAGTTGAGGAGCCTCAAGGAAGCGGCTCGGCGGCTCCCCTCGGGCGGCGCTGGGAACGGCGGCGCCGTGCCAGGGGCGACGGAGCCGGGAGCCCCGGAGCTCGAAACAGCCCCCGCATGGAGCACCGAGGAGGCCCCGCCTCCCACTCCCGCCTACGGCACCCCGACGGGGCATCACACCTTCGTCCTCGAGCAGGAGAAGGTAGTGGAGATTGTGGTCAAGGTGCGAAAACAGAAACCCGCCCTCGGCGCCGCACTGGAGAAGGCGACCGGTTGGGAGCTCGACGAAGAGTCTCTCACCCTCGTTTTCGGCGACGCCTTCTCCGCCCGGGGAGTGCAGCAGGAGCGCTCCTTTGTGGAGGAGATCGTGCAGGAGGCGCTGGATGAAGAGGTTTCCCTCCAGGTCGAAGTGCGCGGCAACGAGGCACAGGGGGGGGCGCAAGCAGCCTCGGATGAGAACGTGGAAATGGTTAAGAAGGTTTTTCGGGGCGAAGTAATAGGAGAAGAAACATGAACCCCATGGATCTGCTAAAGAACTTCCAAGGGCTTCAGGAAAAGCTGCAGGAGTCCCAGGCCAAGCTCAAGAGCATGAGCGTCACCGGCACCGCCGGGGGCGATATGGTCCGGATAACGATAAACGGCGAGTTCCGGGTTCTCTCGGTGGAGATTTCCGATGAGGTGATCAGCGGGCAGGACAAGGAAATGACCCAGGATTTGGTCCGCGCGGCCTTTACCGACGCCACAACCAAGCTGAGGGAACAGCTCCAGCAGGAGATGGGTAACCTCACCGGAGGTCTCGATATTCCTCCGGGGCTCTTTGGGCAGTAGAACGTGAACGCTCTCGATGAGCTCATCGACTCCCTTTCCCGGCTTCCAGGGGTGGGCAAGAAGAGCGCTACCCGCCTCGCCTACCATCTTCTCGGAACGGAAGAGAGCTTCAACCAGAAGCTCGCGGAGCAAATCGGGAGAATTAAGGAGCGAATCGTCTCCTGCTCGATCTGCGGAAACTACACCGAAGAGGACCCGTGCGAGATCTGCCGGGACGGCAGCCGCGATCGACGGGTGATCTGCGTCGTGGAGCAGCCGCAGGATGTGGCTGTTCTCGAGCAAACCCACGAGTTCCGAGGACTCTACCACGTCATCGGGGGCGTCATTTCACCCATCGACGGTATCGGGCCCGAGGATCTGCGGATCGGCTCGCTGATGAGCCGCCTGGAACCGGAGCGGATCGAAGAGGTGATCCTCGCCACCAATCCGACGGTGGAAGGTGACACGACCGCTCTCTACGTCTCCAAGATGCTCGAAAAGCGCAGCATCAAGGTAACCCGCCTCGCCCTCGGTCTGCCGGTGGGAGGAGACTTAGAGTACGCCGATCGGCTCACTATCGCCCGTTCCCTCCGGCACCGAACGGCGCTCTAATAGGAAGTGTAGTGGAAAACGGTGGCGATACGGGCTATCGTCTCCTTTGGGGTTAGTATTGTGCGTTCCCGACGGTTTCTCCTGAGCTTCTCTCTTCTTCTGGCGATCTCTTTCTCGGCGCACTCCATAGAGTGGGAGAGCTCGCTCCCGGAGGGTAGGGAGCGCGCGGAGGTCGAACGAAAGAACCTTCTCGTCTTCGTCACTGCTGGCGCCTGGTGCCGACCCTGCTCCTGGATGGAGGAGAGAGCCCTCGCCTCCCCGGAGATCCGGCAGCTTATCGAGGAATCCTACGTCTCCCTCAAACTCTACGACTATCAGGATGAGCATCTCGAGCTCCCCGTGGAGGCGTATCCCTCCATACTCATTTACGCCCCGGATGGCACCCTTTTGGAGAACATCCGCGGTCCCCGGGCGCTTCCCGCGTTGGAGTCCGCGCTGATACGGTACCAGGAGGGGCCGGGCCCCGCGGCGCAACCGGTCCGGTTCGAGACAAGACGCGGGAGTTTCGTCTATGTGGGCGAGGGCACCTGGGAGCGCCGAGTGGAAGAACGGGTGGTGCGCTACCGGGAGTACGATCGGGATGAAACCTTTATCTACCTCGAGAGCGAAGAGGCGCCGCGGTTTCTCGCCCTCCCACCCCAGGGTGGTGAGATGTGGCAGTGGGACCCGATGACCGAGAGCTGGGAGGAGTTTAGCCGGGCGGAGCCACGGTGAGCTTTTTGCCGCTCAGGAGCGTCTCGAGATCCGAGGAGCTCCGACGGCTGATCAGCTCATCCAGAAGACGGCCGCAGAGCTCCAACACCCGGGTCAGCACCGGCTCCTCCTCCGGCAGGAAGGCGGAGAGAACGTAGGAAGAGAGCGTTCCGCGGGCCGGCCGCCCCACCCCTATCCGGAGGCGGTTGAACTTCTCCGTTCCCAACTGTTCTCTGATCGACTTGAGGCCGTTGTGGCCGGCGGTTCCTCCGCCCTCCTTGAGCTGAATCGTCCCGAGAGGCAGCTCCGTCTCATCGTGCACCACCAGGATCTCCTGAGGCTCGATGGAGAAGTAGCCGGCACAGGCGGAAACGCTCTCTCCGCTCTTGTTCATGTAGGTCTCGGGGATGAGCAGGTAGAGCTCTCCTTCCCTGGCGAAGCGCCCCTTGAACTTGCCCTGCCAGCTCCTGCTGCCGGGGAGCGCCTCCTCCACCATCCAACCGACGTTGTGACGGGTTCGGGCGTAGTGATGGCCGGGATTGCCCAGGAAGCATAGTAGCCGTGCTTTCATAGCGAGCACACCATATCACGTAGGCTCCGTCGAAATCACCGGAGGCGCCGATATGGGGAGCGCGAGCTACTTGAATTTCCAGCAGCTCCTCTCCATCCTTGGTACCCATGGAGAATGAGATTCGCGTTCTACGCTCGGAGATAACCAACCCGTGGTTCAATCTCGCCACGGAGGACTGGATCTTCCGGGAGCTCGATCCGCGGCAGCACGTGCTCTTCCTCTGGCGGAACGCCGATACAGTGGTTATCGGACGCCACCAGAACCCGTGGAAAGAGTGCAAGGTGCAGAAGATGGAAGAGGACGACGTCTATCTCGCCCGGCGTCAGAGCGGTGGCGGGGCGGTCTTTCATGACCTGGGGAATTCCAACTTCACCTTCTTGAGTGCGAAGGAGCGGTACAACCAGGAGGATAACTTCCGCATTATCATTAACGCCCTCGGTCGCCTCGGCATACCCGCGGAGAAGTCCGGGCGCAACGACATCCTCGTAAAGGGGAGAAAGGTCTCCGGGAGCGCCTTTAAGCACACCAAGGAGCGCTCCTTTCACCACGGGACCCTCCTGATAGATGCGGACCTTACCCGATTGCAGGATTACCTCAACCCGCGGAAGGCGAAGCTCATTTCCAAGGGAATCGACTCCGTCAGAAGTCGGGTGGCAAATCTAAATGAGTACGTGCCGGGCCTGAATCACGACCAGATCTGCGAGGCGGTGATGGAGGCGTTTTTCGACTATCACCGTAGCCGGTGCGAGGTGGAGCACCTCGACTATGAGACCCTGGCGTCGATTCCCTCCTTGAATGAGTATTTTGAGCAGATGAAAGCGTGGGAGTGGCGCTTCGGTAACACGCCGGATTTCAACCACTCCATGGAAACCCGTTTCGACTGGGGAAACATGGATCTCTACATCGACGCGAAGCGGGGAAGGATTGAGAAGGCGAAGATCTACTCCGATTCCCTCTTTCCGGAGATGGTAGACGCCCTCATGGCGGAGCTTCCGGGACACCGATATGATCCGGAAGAAGTGAAAGAAGCGGTAATCGGGGTGGCGGACCTCTTTCCGGAGCAACGAAGGGAACTCGAGGAGTTCGGCTCCTGGCTTGCCGGGGCGCTCTAGTAGGCACCCCACCTGCGCCCGGAACGGTAGAGCTGCTGCCGGGCAAGGGCGGCTCGGATTGGGCGGCTTCGGTGCACAACGACTATTGAGCGTGAGGAGAAACGATGAGTGTACACATTGGTGCGAAGAAAGGTGAGATAGCGGAGACGATTCTTCTTCCGGGAGACCCTCTGCGGGCGAAGTTCGTGGCGGAGAACTACCTCGAGGAGCCGGTGCTCTACAACGAGGTTCGCGGAATGTACGGATTCACCGGGCGGTACAAAGGCGCGGCCGTTTCGGTGCAGGGCACCGGTATGGGTATGCCCTCCCACGCCATCTACGTGAACGAGCTCTTTGAGGAGTACGGCGTGCAGCGGGCGATCCGAATCGGATCCTGCGGTTCGATCCAAGAGCAGATCGGTATGCGAGAGCTCCTTATCGCTATCGGCGCCTCCACGGACTCCTCCATGAACCGCATCCGATTTAACGGTCTCGACTTTTCGGCGACCGCCTCCTTCGACCTGGTGGAGCGGGCTGTCGCCGCCGCCCGGGAGATGGGGCTCTCCTATCACGTGGGAAATATCCTTTCCAGCGACTCCTTCTACCAGCCGGATCCGGAGAGCTGGAAGCTCTGGGCCAGGTACGGCGTCATGGCGATTGAGATGGAGGCAAACGCCCTCTACACCCTCGCCGCCTACTACGGCCGGGAGGCGCTGGCGCTGCTCACGGTGAGCGACCACATCCTCAAGGGCGAGGAGCTCAGCGCCGAGGATCGCCAGACGAGCTTTCGCGAGATGATGGAGGTCGCCCTCTCCCTGGCGTAGCGGTAGTGATACTCTCGGCCCGGTAGTCCCAGCGCCGGTGATATCGCTATCTTTACGGCATGAAATACCGAAATCTCGGACGCTCGGGGCTGAAGGTGAGCGAGCTCTCCTTCGGTGCCTGGGTAACGTTTAAAAACCAGATGCAGGTTGAAGAGGCAAAGAAGTGCATGATCGCCGCCTATGAGTCGGGGGTCAACTTCTTTGACAACGCGGAAGCGTACGCCCGGGGGCACGCCGAAGTGATTATGGGCGAGGTGCTCAGGGAGACCGGCTGGCGCCGGGACAGCTACGTCGTCTCCAGCAAGGTGTTCTTCGGCGGCGTGGACAATCCGGGCCCCAATCAGAAGGGGTTGAGCCGAAAGCACATCCGGGAGGCGTGCGACCAGGCGCTGGAGCGCATGGGGCTGGAATACCTCGACCTCTACTTCTGCCACCGCCCGGACCCGGAAGTGCCGGTGGAAGAGATCGTTCGCGCCATGACCGAGCTCATCCAGATGGGAAAGGTGCTCTACTGGGGCACCTCGGAGTGGGGCGCCGCGGAGATCATGCACGCCTACGGCGTGGCCCGGCAGTTCAACCTCATTCCGCCGACCATGGAGCAGCCGCAGTACAACATGTTCCACCGGCGTAACGTCGAAGCAGATCTGGCGCCGCTATACGAGGAGATCGGTCTCGGCACTACTACCTGGTCTCCCCTCGCCTCGGGGCTCCTCACCGGAAAGTACAACGACGGCATTCCGAAAGACTCCCGCCTCGCTCTGGAGGGGTACGAGTTTCTCCACCAGCTGATAGAAGGGCCCGACGGCAAGAGCAGAATCGAAAAGGTCAAAAAGCTCACACCAATCGCCGCCGAGCTCGGCGCAACAACCGCCCAGCTCGCCCTCGCCTGGCTCCTCAAGAACCCGAACGTGAGCACCGTAATCACCGGCGCCTCCCGGGTGGAGCAGGTGGAGCAGAACATGAAGGCCTCCGAGCTGGCGGAACGGCTCACCGAGGAGGTGATGGAGCGGATCGAAGAGCTGCTCCGGAACAAGCCCGGAGAACGCCCCTTTCTCTCCGACTGAGTTCCGGCTCACTGGACACCCCGGCAGAGTTGCGAGACCGCCCCCCTAAACCGCGGGATCCACGAAGAGGAGCGCCACCCCCGTCACCGCGAGCAGGGCGCCGGCGGCCTCCCTCAGGGTGACCCGTTCCCTGAGAACGAAGATCGCCGCGGGAATCATAAGCACCGGGACCAGGGCTATAATCGTCGCGGCAACCCCGGTCTCCGTGTTCTGCGCCGCGTAGAGGCCCAGTGAGACCCCCAGAAAGGGACCGAAAAAGGCGCCCACCGAAATCTGCCGCATCGCCACTCGGTGCCGGAGCGCCTCAACCACCGGCCGCCATCGCCGAACCAGCGTAAAGAAGAAAAGAAAGCCGATTATCCCGGCGATGGCTCTGATCTGCGTCGCCTGAAAGGCGTCGTAGCGGGGAGCGCCGTAACGGCTCAGAACCAGCCCCACCGCCTGCCCCAGGGCGCCGAGAAGGGCGGCCCCGATACCGAGAAGCGGGTGGCGGGCGGCTCTTCGTGCCGGGGCGTTTCGCTGGAGCACGACTACCGAAACGCCGGTAACCGTTAGAGCCATTCCCGCCCACTGGACGCCCGAGAGCAGCTCCCCGAGGATGAAGTAGCTAATGAGCGCCGTAAGGGGCGGCACCAGAGAGTAGACGAGCATGGCGACGCGAGCGCCGACGATAACAAACGCCTCGAAGAGAAAGAGGTCTCCGATCACGAAGCCGACGAGACCCGAGGCGGTGAGCCAGATCCAGACGTGGTCCGGAGCGTCCATGGGAAGGAGGGACCCCCGAAAGATCAGGGAGTAGGCGCAGAAAAGTAGAAAGGCGATAATCAGCCGCCAGAGATTGACCGCCAGGGAGCCGACCTTATTGCCCGCGGCCTCAAAGGAGAGGGCGGTAATGGTCCAGAAGAGGGCGGTAACCAGTGCCGCTGACTCACCCAGGTAGTTGCTCATCGCGTTTGCTCCCTTATCTCTTCTCAGTTACTATGGGGGTGGAGCTCTATGCATGGCAATTGACCAACTACTCTCACGGCTGTCCACCCACCAAGGAGCGCTCATTATATACTTTGCGCTCATTCCCGTCGTCGCCTTTGCCCTCAGCTTTTTTCACAGTGTCTACGGAGGCAGACGCCCCCCCTGGAACGGACTCTACGCGCTGCTCACTTACATGGCCGCCGTTCCCGCCGCGGTCATCGCGACGGGAACGGGGTACTTGATTCTTACCGAGGTGAGGATCCTTGGCGAACTCGGCTTCCTGCCGACCTACCTGCCGCTCATTTCCTTCCTCCTCACCTCGCTGATCGTGAAGCGGGCGGTGGACTTTTACTATGTCCCCTGGATGCTCAATCCCGTGGGGATGCTGATCCTGATGATTCTCACCCTTTCCGGGGGGCTCTACATCTACCACACCGAGCGCTTCCTCATCTTCGGGCAGCCGATGCTCACCCTTCTCGTGGTCGCTATCGGGGCGTTCGTTATCCTTCGGGTTATTCTGAGCGCTATCTTCGGAAAGAAGGAGTAGCGCTTGGGTTGGCTCGAAGGAAAGAGAGTATGGATCACCGGCGCGGGCTCCGGGATCGGCAGAAATCTCGCCCTGGCCGCCGCCGCCGCGGGGGCTCGCCTCATCCTCTCGGGGCGCAACCTCGAACGCCTCCAGGAGGTTGCGGACTCCTCCGTACGGGTCGCCAGGGGCCCCGGAACGGTCGAACCGGAGCGCCCGGAAGTGGTTCCGTTTGACGTCTCCGATCCCGAGGCGAGAAAGGAGGCGATTGCGCTCGTGGGGCGCCGGCCTCTGAACGGACTAATAAACAACGCCGGGGTCTCGCAGCGCTCCGCGGCGGCGGAGACTCTTCCCGAGGTCTACCGCAAGCTCCTGGAGACAAACCTAATGAGCGCCATTGAGCTCACCCTGGGGGTGATTCCACTGCTTCGTTCCGCCGGGGGCGGGCGAATCGCCGCGGTTTCGAGCATCGCCGCGGAGCTCCCTGGACCACAGCGTTCCGGCTACAGCGCCTCCAAGGCGGGGATGAACTCCTTTTTCTACTCCCTCCGCTCGGAACTCTGGAGCGAGGGAATTCTGGTGACGGTCGTTATCCCGGGGGCTATCAGGACCGAGGTCTCTCGAAACGCCCTGACCGAGGACGGTGGGGTCTACGGCAAGATGGATGAGGCTCAGGCTTCCGGAATGGAGCCGGACCGGGCGACAGCAAGGATAATGGCCGCCATCGAGGGAGGCAAGCGAACCTGTCGGGTCGGCATGACCCCGCGCTTCCGCCTCGGCCTGTTGCTCAAAGAGCTTCTGCCTGGCCTCTTCGACCGAATCATACGAACCGCGAAGGTGACCTGAGAGGAGGCGAGCGATACCCCTACCGCCAGACTTTGACACCCGCTACGCCGGCGGAGAACCGGATGACGAAGGGGTGCTCCTGCTCTTTCGGGGCCAGGAGGTCTACATGGGCGAGGAGCCGGACCCCTTCCCTCAGCTGTCGGAGGTGGAGATACCGGAGGAACCGCTCAGTATCGGACGTCACCGGGGGAAGAGGTACTTTGCCCTTCTCTTGGAGGATTCGAAAGAAGAAGATGTCGCCCCCGGGGAGCGTCGACGCTGGGTCAACAGGCGGAGCTCCTTTCACCGGCTGAGTAGCTATCACTTCTGGATTAGCGCCCGGGGGTACCAGCTCGCGAGGTGGGAGCGGGAGAGCCGCTTCTGCGGCCTCTGCGGCTCTCCGCAGGAGCGCTGCGAGACTGAGCTCGGCAAGGTTTGTCCCCGCTGCGGCCACCGGGAGTATCCGCGGATCGCCCCGGCGATGATCGTGGCGGTTGTAAGCCGCGGGCGGCTGCTCATGGCGCACGCGACGAAGCACCGGGAGGGGCTCTATAGCGTGCTCGCCGGCTTCGTCGAGCCCGGGGAGTCCCTGGAGGAGTGCGTCGCCCGGGAGGTGAGGGAGGAGAGCGGCATAGAGCTCGCCGAGATCACCTACTTCGCCAGCCAGAGCTGGCCCTTTCCCAACTCTCTGATGGTTGCCTTTACCGCCACCGCCGCCACCGAGGAGATTACGGTCGACGGGGAGGAGATCAGCGAGGCGGGGTGGTTTACCCCACGAGAGACACTCGAGCTTCCGGAGATCCCCGGAGCGGTGAGCGTCTCCCGCCGGCTCATCGACTGGTTTATCGACAGGTACGGAGACGAGGAGACCCGGGCGCTTCATCACAGACGACCTTAGGCTTCCCCAGGGAAAGAGAATAGGTGAGTAGGAAATTCAGGGTTGCAAAACCGCTGAATGGGCTTTACAGTTACAACTGTTACGTAGGAGAGAGAAAATGAAACAGACGAAGTGGGGCATCTTAGGGGTATCGGGCCATTTCATTCAGCGAGTTGTGGTGCCGCTCATGCACTCCGAGACGGTACGAGTCCAGGCGATAGCCTCGCGGAACAGATCCAAGGCCGAAGCCGCCGCAGAGGAATGGGGTATTCCGAAGAGCTACGGCAGCTACGAGGAGCTCCTCGGTGATCCTGAGATCGACGCGATCTATAACCCTCTTCCGAATAATCTGCATCTCGAGTGGATTAAGAACTCCGTGGATGCCGGTAAGCCGATGCTCTGCGAGAAGCCCCTCGGCCTCAACGCCCGGGAGGTGCAGGAAGCGATCGAGTACAGCGAGAAGAAGGGCGTGCCGGTTATGGAAGCGTTTATGTACAAGTTCCATCCGCAGTGGGTCCGTGCCCGTGAGCTCGCCCGGTGCGGTGAACTCGGCAAGATCCAGGCGGTGCAGACGCACTTCTTTTACAAGAACACCGATCCCTCAAACATTCGCAACAGACTCGAAACCGGCGGTGGCGCCATTCTCGATATCGGCTGCTACGCGGTCTCTTCGGCACGGCTCATTTTCGGCGAAGAGCCGGTGCGCGTGCTCAGTCTCGTGGATCGGAGCAAGGAGTTCGGAACCGACGTACTTACCTCCGCCGTGATGCAGTTCCCCGGCGGGGGCCATGCAACCTTCAGTGTGGGAACCCAGACGTTCGATCAGCAAGGGGTGCACATTCTCGGTAGCAGCGGTTCCATGGCGATCGAGGTTCCTTTCAACATCTATCCCGACGTCACCGTGCCGAGCTACATCTCCACCGGCGTTGGGGAACGAATCTACGAGGCGGGGCCCGAGGACCAGTACCAACTAATGTTTGAAGCGTTTTCGGAGGCGCTCCGGAACGGTGATCCCGTGCCGACTCCGCTCTCGGACGCTCTGAATAACCAGAAAGTGCTCGATGCGCTCTTCCGATCGGAAGAGTCCGGAAAATGGGAGGCTGTCTGAGAGACTATGAGTGGTGAACATGTAGTGGTGATCGGTGGTGGCGGTACCGGGGCCGCCATTATCCACGACCTGACGCAGCGCGGTTTTCGCGCGACCCTCGTTGAACGGGGCGAGCTTACCGCCGGAACAACCGGCCGACACCACGGTCAGCTCCACTCCGGTGCGAGATACGCCGTGGGAGACCGCAACATTGCAAAGGAGTGCATGGACGAGGTGCGAATCCTCCAGAGAATCGCGCCTGAGTCCCTGGAGATGAACTACGGCCTCTTTGTCGCTTTGAACGAGGAGGACGTCGAGTTCGGCGACACCTTTATCGAAGCGTGTCGCGAAGCTACTATTCCGGCAAAGGAGATTCCGCTCGACCGGGCGCTCAGAATGGAGCCGCTGCTCAACCCGGAAATCAAGCGGGCCGTTCAGGTGCCGGACGGTACCATCGACGCCTGGCGCCTACCGCTCCATTTCTTCGCCACCGCTCAGGCCAAAGGCGCGGTGGTGAAAAACTTCACCGAGGTCGTCGGCATCGACGTCAAAGCCGGACGGGTCCGGGGAGTGCGGGTTCTCGACCACCCGACTCAGCAGGAGTATGACATCTCCGCGGACTTCGTAATCAACGCCACCGGTGCCTGGGCCGGCTGGGTCTGCAAGATGGTGGATATCGACCTTCCCATCACTCCGGCCCCGGGTTCCATGGTCGCGGTAAAGAAGCGACTGAACAATATGGTTATTAGCCACCTCCACCCCGCCGGGGACGGAGATATTATCGTGCCCCAGCGAAAGCTCTCCATAATCGGTTCCACCCAGTGGGAGACCGACGACCCGGACAGCATCCTCGCCCGGCATGAGGATATCGAGTACCTCACCAGCAGAGCGAGCGAAATGATTCCGGTTTTTCGGGAGACTCCCTTTCACGCGGCGTGGTCCGCGGTCCGTCCCCTGGCCGGAAGAGCGGAGGAGGGCGCCGACGGAAGAAACCTGAGCCGTGACTTCAACTGCATCGACCATGAGAAGCAGGACGGCGTCGCCGGCTTTATGAGTGTCATTGGTGGCAAGGCGACGGTGCTCAGGGCGATGGCGGAGAAGACGGTTGACGCTCTCTGCGATATTTTGGGAGAAGAGATCCCCTGCACCAGCGCCGATACCCCCTTACTCTCGCATCGAGCCTTCTACAACCCCTCTCTCGTCTCAGGAGGAGTCCATGCCGGTAACAGCTGATACAACAACCCTCACCTTCTCCATCGCCCGGGAGCAGCGAGCCGCCGGGAGGGTCGACGAGTTCGAGGTTCCCTGCGACAGGTACACCACGGTTCTCGACGCCCTCGAGTATATTCGGACCCGGATCGACTCAACCCTGATGTACCGCCACTCCTGCCACCACGGCTCCTGCGGCACCTGCGGCATGATTATCAACGGCAAGAAGGCCCTCGCCTGCCTGACGAACGTCTACGAGCTGGGGACCGATGTCGTGACGGTGCACCCGCTGCCGATGTTCGAGCACAAAGGAGACCTGGCGGTCGATCCTGCTTCCCTCTTCGCGGACTTTCCCGCGGATGCGGACTACCGGCGGCCGAGCGAGATCAACAAAGACGCCGAAACGCCGGAGGAAATCGAGGCGTACGAGCGGTTCGAGAACTGCATCGAATGCGGTCTCTGCGTCTCCGCATGTCCGGTAACCAAGAACTGGATGAAGCCCGCCGCTCTGGCGGCTTACAACCGGGAGCTGGAAAAACATCCGGAACGGGCCGATGAGCTACTGCCCCAGGTCGACGTGGACCGAGGCGTCTGGTCCTGCGAACGCCACTTCAACTGCAGCCAGGTCTGCCCCACCGGGGTTTACCCCGCGAAGCACATCGCCCTGTTGCAAAAGGAGATCGAGAGGCGAAAGGGAAAAGAGCAGCGCCCCTAAAGCTTGTCGATGAGCATTGAGCACTTCCCTGAAGGTATGGGGAGGGTCTTTCGCTTGTCTCCGATAATATCGATAGTGAAGTAGTAGAGCTTCTCCGACTCGTGGCGAATCTCCCAGCCCCGGCTCGTCTTGTTGCACAGGATGGTGACGGTGTTCCGCTTGAGGCTGAGGTTCTCGATCCCCATAATCTCCAGGGTCGGCACGATCCAGTCCACGGTCTTTCGGGGCAAACTGACGTAGAGCCCCACGACGTTTTCGATCATTAGGGTGATTGTCGAGAGCGCCGCAAAGGAGAGGAGCTTCGACCGGGGCCACTCCTTGTTGCCATCCCATCGCGCCGGTCCGTCTCGCATAGGCATATACGCTTCCCAGACGTCGCCCTTCTCCTTCCCTTCGGGATGAAGGGTGTCGAGCATATAGTAGAGGTGGCGAATCGCCGCCTCCCGGGCGAGCTCGTACTTTCCGTACTTCTCCAGTCCCTTGATCACCATAAAGGTGAACGGAGGCACCACCGAGCCCCGGAAGCCGTTGCCCTTCTCGCTGAACTCCTTCTCGTCCGCTGCAAGGGTCGGAAACGGGTTCTCCGTACCGAAGGTCCCCGGGTTCTTGAGATGGCCGATCAGGTGATCGATCTTTGCCTCGTTGGGCAGTTCCGCCAGAAGAGGCCAGAAGCCGGCGATGGTTTTAACCGAGAGCTGGTTCTCATTCTCGTCCAGGTCGAAGTAGAAACCGGCATCCTCGTTCCACATCCGGGTGTTAATGCGGGTCTTGAGGGAAAAGTACTGCCGCTTGTAGCGGAAACTTATCTCCTTGTCATTGAGAATATCTCCGAGCTCCGCCATGTAGAGGGCGTTAATCGCCTGCTGCGTGTTAAAGTCGACGAAGTACCTGCCTTTGTCCCGGGGGGAGTTTCCCATCTGTGTCGCCACATAAGGCACCGCGTAGAGGCCGTTCTCATCCTTGAAGGTCTCCTCGAGCCAGGCGAAGTAGTTCTCCAGGATCGGCATAACCTCTTTGATCCGCTTCTTGTTGCCGATCTTGTGATAGAGGTTGTACTCCGCCCAGGCGAAGAGCGGCGGGCCCACGGCCTCCGGATTCTCGTCCGTGAAACGAGGCTTTCCGGTCTTGATGTCGTACTCACACCGAATCGCGCCGGATTCTTCCTGCTTCATGTAGAAGTTGTCCAGCTGCGGAATCACCGGGTAGATTCGATTACTGTAGACGAGAAAAAAGGTGGAAAAGATCGCCTCGAACTGGTTAATCCGAGTCGCCTCGGGATGGGCGAAAAAGCGATCCTGAAGGCGGTTTTCCGCCGTTCCCTTATGCCAGTAGTCCTGGATCCACGCCCAGGTTTGATCGTAAATGTCTACAAAGTCTTGATCGTAGAAATGTATTGCGGGAAATTCACTTTTAACCACAGTCCCCTCACCAACAACGAACCGAAGTACTTTCAATACAAGGTAATACAAAGGCTATAGCGCGTGCATCGGACTAACCGGGATATGCTGGAGACCCTTGCCAAGTAATGGTGAAAAATATCCTATGTAACGCCGGAAGTCAAATCGGCGCGAGACGCCATATTTAAACGTTTGCGGCTTCGGTGTATGCTCGCCGGATACGGGAGACGGCATGGTAGAACTACTCGAAAAGGTTTATGAACAGTACCGCGACCGCTTGGAGACCAAAGCGGTAGTGCTGGATACCGGTGCGATTGAGAAGTGCGTGGAGCCGCTGCGCCGCGAGCTCGGCAGCGGACTCTGGCTCGTTGTCTGTGACGAGCACACCTATCAGGCGGCGGGGGAGCGCACCGCCGGCGCCCTGGAGAAGGCGGGGCAGAAGTGGAAACGGTGGGACGCGCCGGTCCCCGTCGGAGCGGGGGAGCCTGTCTGTGACGAGGGGACCGTGGCCGCTTGCCGCGATGCGATCCGTGAGAGCGGGGCCACGGCGGCCCTGGCGATCGGAAGCGGCACGCTCAACGACGTTGCGAAGTTCGGTGCCTACAAGGCGGGATACCCGGCGGGCTGTATAGCCACCGCCCCGAGCATGAACGGCTACACCTCCGGAATCGCAGCGGTCCTCTCGGACGGCGTAAAGACCACCCAGAGCTGCACGCCGACCCGTGTCGTCATCGGGGACGTGGATGTTCTCGCCCAGGCGCCGGCGCCGCTAATCCAGAGCGGCATCGGCGATCTCGCTTCGAAGCCCGTATCCAACGCCGACTGGATCGTCGCCAACCGCCTCACCGGAAGCACCCACTCCACCGAAGCCGCGGAAGTGATAGACGCCTCCTGGAAGCTTCTCGAAGGGGTCGCCCCGGGCCTCGCCGTTCGGGACCGGGACGCCGTGGAGCGACTCACGGCCTCACTCATCCTCTCGGGCTTCGCAATGACCGTAGCCGGCAACTCCGCTCCCGCTTCCGGCGGCGAGCATTTGATTAGTCACTATATCGACATGATCGCGGTGGCCAACGGCGAAAAGCACGACCTCCACGGACGTCAAGTCGGGGTCGCAACGATCACCGCTGCCTTCTTCTATAAGAAGCTTCGAGGGCTCTCTCCCGAGTCGATCGATCCGGACCGCCTGGCTGCGCGCCTCGCGCCGTGGGAGAAGCACAGGCAGTTCATCGAGGAGCGCTTCGGCTCCCTGGCTCCGGCGGTTCTCGGGCACGCCGAGGAGGGCTACCCGGATCGGGCGACCCTTCGAGCCCGGATGGCCGCCCTGCAGGAGCAGTGGGATACGCTCTTAGCGGAGCTTGCGGGGACGCTGAGGGAGCCGGAGGATATCGAGGCGGAGCTACGCAGTGCCGGCGGCCCCGTGCGCTACAGAGATCTCGGCATCGACCGGGGCCGGGCGTACCGCGCCATCGCCCACTCCCGGGACATCCGCTCCCGCTACACCATTCTCGACCTCGTCTGGGAGCTCGGCTATCTCGAGGCGTGGGCCGAAGAAGCGG
>JBKHED010000062.1:0-16268 GCA_046540995.1 Spirochaetaceae bacterium
TTGTCCATGTTCTGTTGCAGGGACTCGAAGCGCTTGTCCATAGCCTCGAATCCCTGGATCATGAGTTCTCGCTGGGCCTTGAGCTCCTGCTCGACAACGAGGATCCGGTCGTGTACCTCTCTGTTTGGTGGTTCGCGCTGGTATACCCAGTCCGGGAGCTGCGATTTTACGTATTCAGCGATCTGCTGTAGCTGACTCTGCGTCAATTCCATGGCCGCGTCGCCCATCCGATTACTCCTTTATTCTACAAAGACCGCGAAACCGGGGCAACTGCTTCAGCTAAGCTCGAGGTTGCAACGCGAAATCCTCCGTTGACTAACCGGTCCATAGGCCATAGACTATGAATATGATACGGATACCCAAGAGCGAGTTCAAACCCAAGGCTTTCGAAATCCTCCGGATGGTGGAAGAGCAGAATGAAACTGTCATTGTGACCGACCGGGGAAGGGACGCGGTAACCATTACTCGGGCCAATCGGGAAAAGAAGTCAATGACCGACTCCCTCGCAGGGGGAGTAGAGTGGTATACCGATCCGACCGAACCTGTGGGAGAAGAGGAGTGGGAGGCGTTGCAGTGATCCTGCTCGATACTCATTCTTGGGTCTGGGTCGCCGCACAATCGGAACGACTATCTCAGAAAGCGATAGATGAGTATTATCGCGCGCGGGAAACCAAAGCGGTCTATATCTCTGCTATTAGCGTTTGGGAGGTGTTTCTACTCAGCAGTAAGGGGAGAATACGCTTACCAGATTCCCCAGCTGCTCTACTAGCTAACACGGAACAAGATGACGCCGTGTCAATCGTCCCAATAGACGCACGAATCGCCCGTCTTGCCGTCGAGCTACCAGACATCCACCGCGATCCGGCTGACCGAATGATCTTGGCTACTGCGCAGGAGATGGGGGCACGGGTGGTGTCGAAGGACGAGCGTCTCAGAGAGTATCGCGTAGCAGAGGTGGTTTGGTAGGTATACTCAAGAACCTATTAGACCCATTAGGAAGTGAATGAGCCACGCCCAGCCGCATCCCCGGGTCCCGGCGATCCTGCGATTTCTCGGCGCCTAGGTCGATGTGCCGCGACGTTCGAAGTCGCGCGTGCCGGAGACGATAGAGGGCCTCGAGAGATGGCACCCGTTTCCGAGGTCGTATGGTTTGGGTAACGGCGACCGTGCTATAGTTCAGCTACGGGGTCTATTGGTTCCCCTAACTCATGAAATCCATAAGGCGGCGGCTTCTCAACCTGATATTTGTCGCGACGATCCCCCTCGTGTTAGGAAATATCGTTCTTGTCGCTTCTCTCGGTCGGGAAATCTGGCGGCTAAGCGTAAGGGACATCGAAAGTGTTACCGATCTAGTTCATGAGTTTGTGGAGACAACCCTTCGGGAGTCGATAGTCTCCTATCTTCGCGCCAAAACCGAGACCGCCGTCTCCGTCGTGACGGCCTCGGCGGGTGCCGATCCCGGCGCCCCGCGGGAGGCTGAGCTTTCGGTTCTACGGGAGCGACTTGCCGCTCTCAGAGTTGCGGAAAGCGGGTACATTTACGTGATCGACGGCGACGGACGGGTGATTATCCATCCGGACCCAACTCTTGTCGGGTCGGTCATTCCCAATACCGAGCCGGTCAAGACCCAACTCACTCAGCGAGAGGGTTACCTCGAGTATATCTGGCAGAACAGCTTCGAGCCCGCTGCGGCGCCCAAGGCGCTCTATATGCTGGAATATGAGCCGTATGATTGGATCATAGCCGCGACCGCCTATCGCGGCGAGTTCGTACAGCTGGTAGACGGAGAGCGGATAGCCGAAACCGTCGGGTCTCTCACTCTGAACTTCGAGGGATATTCGACCTTAGTGGCCCGGGACGGTACGTTTATTGCGCATCCGGACTACGTCGGCCGCGATTTCGCGGAGTTCCTCGACCGAGATGAGACGCGTCGAATGGAGGAGGCTCTGTTCGGCGACGGCTCTTCGCCCATCAGGTACAACTGGCCCTCTCGCGCCGGCGAGCGGCGGCGGCCGAAACTGATGTTTTCCCGCTACCTGCCTGACTTCGACTGCGCCGTGGCCACAACGGTGTACATCGATTCTCTTCAACGGCCCACGGTGATGAGACTCGTCGCCACCGGGCTATTCAGCTTACTCCTGCTGGCCATTCTCACCATCGTCACGCTGCGGATGTCACGTTCAATAAGCTCCCCGATCGTCGAGCTCGCCGCCGCGGCGGAGGGCGCCAAGCGCTACGGCTCGCCTACCGTCAATGTGGAGACGCCGCGGGAGGTAGCGCTGTTGGTCGAGGAGTTCAACGATTTCGTGGACCGGATCGAGGAGCAGCGGTGCGAAGTGGCGGACCGGGAGGAGAGCCTGCGCAGAATCGTAAACGAGAAAACGGTCCTCGTCCGAGAGATTCACCACCGGGTCAAGAACAATCTGCAGGTTATCGCGAGCCTCTTGAGTCTCCAGGCCGACGCGGTCCGGGACCCCCGGGACTCAGCTCTCTTTGAGCGGAGTCGGGAACGGGTCATCTCCATGGCCATGGTTCACGAGCAGTTGCTCCATGCGGATAACCTGTCGATGATTCCCTTTAAACCGTATCTGGAGAGCCTCGCCGCTCACATTCATCACGCAAACGCCGCCGAAAATATCGCCCTCTCGGTAGAGTGCGAGGAGATCACCCTCGAAATCGACCGGGCGGTCCCCTGCGGCGTTATCGTAACAGAGCTCGCCACGAACTCCATCGAGCACGCCTTCCCCGAAGGGATGCCCGGGGTTATCACCGTCGAGTTCCGGCGTGACGGCGATAGCTACGCCCTTAGAGTCAGAGACAACGGCGTCGGAATGTCGAGCGAAGCGACCCGCTCCCTCGGACTCACTCTCGTGGAAACACTAGCCGAGCAACTCGGAGGGACCCTCGAGTGCTTCCTGGAGCACGGTACCTGCGTGACCATTCGATTCGAAGCCTCGGAGCAAGGAGGTCCGCAGCCTCCTCGTCTGCCTGCCTGAGGTCGAGCTCCTGCCGCGGGGAACCTCGTTTCGATTTCGAGCAATCTCGACGGCGTCGTATCCGAGCTCCACGCCGAGGCGCTCGTTCTCCCTCCTTCAGGACGATCAGCACTCCCTGATGGTGCTTGGGTCACTGTCCAGAATTCCCCAGCCGTCCTCGGTCCGGGCTTACGCCCGGACCTCTTGTCGCTGAAAGATCACATAGGTTCCCGCAAAGAGAAGAAGCGTCGCCGCTACGAGGCCGGAGAGATGGGGCCATACGAGAAGCAGGCTGACACCGAGAGGGAGCGGATTGCCCATAACCGCCCCCTCGAGCTGGCTGAAGACCACCGGTCCCAACGTTCGGGTGGTCGGATTCAGGAGCGCCAAGGTCACCTCCCCGAAGATCATGTTTGGTGAAATTCGAGCGAAGGCTACCTCCGCCTTTGCATGGGCAAGGCTTCCTGGGTCCCCAAGGAGGCCCGCGAACACGCCTGCCACGATCGGCCAGAAGACCGTCATCAGCAGCCACGCCCCGAGGGCTGCCAGGGCGCTCGTGGCGGGTTGCGCAAAGAGCACTGAGAAGAGCATTGAGAGCACCACCCAAATGGCGCCGTACAAGACCGCCATCAGATAGAAGCTCCCCGCCCGGGCCACCTGCTCTCCCGTCGGCGGAATGCCGAAGAAGAGCATACCAGCGCCGATGATCAGCAGCCAGAGGGCGAGCAGAGATATCGCAATGGCGGCAACCGCGGCGAGAGCCTTACCGACAATAAGCGCATCGCGGTAAATGGGCTGCGAGAGAACTCGGGAAAGAGTACCGCGATTGTACTCGCTGTTGATCGCGTCGAAACCGAGAGCGATTCCGGCGAGGGGAATGAGAAAACCGAGAAAGGCGACAAATGAGGGAACCGGTTCCCGCGCCGCGGTGAAGAGAGAGAGAAGTAAGAACGGGTGCTCTCCGACCAGGGCCCGAATTCTCGAGGCCGCGCCGTAGGTCGAGGCGAGGGCGGTGAGGATAATCAGCGAGAGGAGGAGTTTCATCCTCACGCTTCCCAAATAGTCCCGTAGCTCTTTTACAAACACTACGCTCAAGCCCGTCAGGGCGGAATCTTCACGCTGTCGCATGTTCTCGCTCCTTTGCAAGGTGTTCTCGGTAGATCGTATCGAGACTGTGCCGCTCGAGCTCGAACTCGCGTACCCCCGGGAGCGCCGCCAGCTTGCTGGTGAACGCATCGCGATCGCTGCTCTCCGCAGTGAGCCGTACAGCGAACTGGTTCCCCATGACCTGCCGGGTGAGCTCGTGGACGGTACCTTCGAGAACGAGGCGGCCGCGATAGAAGAGTCCGACCCGGTCGCAGATCCGCTGCATCTGGTCTAGGAGGTGGGAGGAGAGAAGTACGGTGATTCCCTTCTCTCGGAGGGACTCCACGAGGCCGAGAAACTCATGGGCCGACTCCGGATCGAGTCCCTGAGTAGGCTCGTCGAGAATAGCGATACGAGGCTCTTTTACCAGAACTTCCGCCAGGGCGAGGCGTTGGCGCATACCCCGTGAGTAGGTGCCGACTCTATGATCTGCCACCTCCCCGAGCCCCATGAGCTCGATCGCCTCATCGATTCTCCGGTCCCGCTCTGCCGGCGGGATCTGAGCGAGGCGTGCGGTGTAGTCGATGTTCTCTGCTGCGGTCATCTCAGGATAGAAGCCGACGGAGTCGGGCATATAGGCCACGAGGCGCTTTACCCGCAACGGCTGCCTGAGGGGGTCGAGGCCGAGAACTCGCACGGAGCCGGAGGTGGCCTCCGTAAGGCCCGTAAGAATGAGGATCGTCGTAGTTTTGCCGGAGCCGTTGGGCCCGAGAAGGCCGTAGACTTCACCTCGCCGGATGCTGAGGTTCAGTCCATCGACGGCGATGGTGCCATTGGGGTACTGCTTCGTAAGTTTCGAGGTTTCAATGACCAGATCCGATTTATCACTCATGGCCCACCCCCTCACAACTACCGTCGTCCGTACCGCCGAACGGCCAGAACGACAACGAGAAGAGCAATGGCTATTATCAGCACCGCTACCACGCCCCAGAGGGCAGAGGTTCGTACGGTGATCCTGAATCGCTCCGAGGTGTTCGCGTCATCTCCGCGAGCTCGCATCGTTACGTTGTAGTCGCCGGTGATCGCTTCGGAGCTCGGGGTGACGTAGGCGTTGACGGTGACCGACTCTCCGGCTGGGATCGAGTCGATCTCCTCCGGATCGAATCGGAGTTCCCAGTTTCTCGGCGCGCTTCCGCGAAGCGTGACATTTCGGGCAGCTTCCTCCCCTTCGTTCTCCAGAGTAAGCTCCACCAAAGTCTCGCGACCGGCGACGGCGGTGTCGCTGACTCTTCCGCCGGGTCCGGTGAGGGAGAGTTCAGGCTGACCCTTGATCGTGACCGTGAGCTCGGTAGTGGCCTGTGCAGTTTCTGTATCCGCGATGACGCGCACCGGATACTCGCCGGCGGTGACGTTGTCCGGCGGCTCGACGGAGATTTCGACCTCTTCTTCTTCCCCCGCCTCCATAGGAACAGCGGAGATCTCCTGGTTCTGGTACCGCTTACTGAAGGTCACCTGGAACCCGGGCGGCGCTTCGGCGGAAAGACTCACCACCGACTCCTGGGTGCTTCGGTTGTTGATGGCAGCGCGAAAGGTGAAGTCCGCGCTCGGGGAGCCGCTCAACGCCGGGACTTCCGGGGATAGGTCGAGGCGCTGCGGGAGTCTCTCGCCGATGGTCACCGTGAGCGGAAGGGTGAAGCTGCCGAAGGAGCCGGAGGCCCTGACGTCGAACTCGTACCGGGCCGGCGGCGCATCGTCCGGCGGATCGAGCCAGAGCTGAGCCGCGGCCTCTTTGTCGGGAGAGGCGAAAACCGCGTCGACCAGGCCGCCGCCGCCAACGAAGGTGTGTTCCCAACCCTGCGGGACTTGCGTTAGGGCGAGGTCGACTCTCTGTGGTGCGATGTCGTAATTGGTGACGGTGAGATCGAAAATGATGAGCTCCCTTTCGGCAGTCATAATCGACGGATACTCCGTCGACACGGCTACCCCTCGGTACTCCTGCGCGGAGACGAGCATGGGCGCGGTAATCAGAAGAAGGATTCCCATCACCCACGCAAGAGAGATTCGAACATAGGTGGATTTCGGAATCATAGCGTGTCTTCCTCCATCTTATGCGCAATTTTTTGCGCTTCAATTACTCACGAATTCTTACAAAAAGATTACCGGAAGATTACTCTTCTGTAATGTTTTGCCCTGGAGCCGCTCCCTCGGCTCCGCGACACTCTGAGAATGCGCAAAAATGGGTCATAATAGCTCACTTCATAAACAGGAAATGAGTTAGAATAACTCAATCGTGAAGCTCGTTGGACCCCACGTGATGGAAAATGTCCATCCGATTTGTGTCCGACGGCGGATATAGATGAGACAATTCCTTTTGACATATATAGATAGTTCGCGCGACCACCTGGCACGCTTCATGCTATGCGGCAGACGGACGTCAAATCACAAACTACAGTGACGGGAGGAGCCTATGACAGGGTTCAGTCTCGAGCGCGGTTTTCGGAGATCGAGGGGTCTCTTGGCCGTCGCACTCGCAGTGATTTCATTCCTCGCCGGCGCGGGGGCGTTCGCCCTCGTAGGGACGGAAGTAGTTCCCAGCCAGCAGGGGTCGCGACTCGTCGCCGAGACGGCCGGCGCAGATAGCGCACCCTCTTCGCTGCGATCGATGGAACACGCCTTTAACAGGGTGGCCGAAGAGGTGCTTCCGGTGGTCGTGGAGATAAACGTCGTCGAGGTGATTTCTCAAAACATTCCCCGTTTCCAGTCACCGTGGGAGTTCTTTTTTGGGCCCCCTGAGTTTCAGGAGCGGCAGTTCCGCAGGCCCGGCCTCGGCTCGGGTGTGATCGTGCGACGAGAGGGGAGAGAGGTTTACGTACTATCGAATAACCACGTCGTAGGTGATGCGGACGAAATCAGCATCCGACTCCATGACGGTCGCGAGTACCAGGGGAAGATTGTCGGAAAGGATGAGCGAACTGACTTGGCCCTCGTCTCTTTTGAAACTCCGGAGGAGGTCCCTGTTGCGCGCTTAGGGGACTCCGACGCCTTGGATGTAGGGGACTGGGTACTGGCGGTCGGAAATCCCTTCGGCTTCGAGTCGACGGTTACCGCCGGCATCGTCAGTGCTCTTCGTAGAGACCCTCAGCCCGGAGTTGGGATCGCCGAGTTTACCGATTACATTCAGACCGATGCGGCCATCAATCCCGGCAACTCAGGGGGTGCACTGGTTAACCTGGACGGCGAAGTTGTCGGCATTAACACCTGGATCGCCTCCCGCAGCGGTGGAAGCGTGGGTCTCGGTTTCGCGATACCCATCAACGACGCGAAACGTGCCATTGAGGAGTTTCTTACCAGGGGACGGATCGTCTACGGTTGGCTCGGCGTTACTATTGAAGACGCCGAGAACGGGTCGCTTCGCGACGCGCTGAGCATTGGAGACGCCTCCGGAGCCCTTGTGACCAACATAGTGGTTGACTCGCCGGCGGATCGGGACGGCATCGTGCCCGGCGACTTTATAACCGCGGTTGACGGGAGTCCGGTTACCGACGCTCGCGCCCTCTCCCGGATGGTCGGACTGCAACCGGCAGGCAGCTCGGTTACCGTGGAGCTTCTGAGAAACGGAGAGAGAAGGCAGGTGCGGGTAACTCTGAGCGAAAGAGATGAGAACCGTGATACGGGCACGCTTTGGCCTGGATTTACGGTGGCTCCCCTAACCCGAGATATCCGGGCCACTCTCGATATACCCGAGCGGCACTCCGGAGTGGTGGTCAACGGCGTGGCTCGCGGAACGCCCGCGGCGATCACCGGAATCCGGCGCGGAGACATTGTGGAGAGCGTCGGCGATAGCCGGACCGCTTCAGTCGCCGATTTTTACCGCGCTTTGAGTAGCGCGGGGGAGGAGGTCATATTTCGCATTCTGCGCGGGGAGCATACGTTACGGCTCGGTATCGTCAAACCTCAGAGCCGACAATCGAACTAGAGAACCGCTTCGTAGGCGCGGAGGTAGCTCTCGACCATGCTGCAAACGGTGAACCGCTCCATCGCCCAATCACGGCATCGCTTGCGATCGATCGTCTCCGGCTCGCGGCGCAGCCTCACGGCCGCCGCGGCCGCCTCCGCGACGTCCTGTGCGAGAAACCCGGTTTTCCCCTCGAGAATGAGCTCCCGCATCGCCCCCCTTCGGATAGCGATTACGGGAGTTCCGGTTAGCATCGACTCCACCACCGTCAGGCCGAACGGCTCGTCGAAATTGATCGGATGAAGAAGCGCGAGGGCGCCGCCGAGCAGTTTGTCTCGTAGTTCCGGTCCCGCGGTTCCGACGTACCGAACCGACCTCCCGTCGACGGCCGGCTCCACATACCGCTCGAAGTATGTGCGGTCTTGGATGATCCCGGCAATCACGAGGGGAAGCCCTGCCGTTTCGGCTATCTGAATCGCCTCTCGGGTCCCTTTGTCCTCGTGAATTCGGCCGAGAAACAACAGGTAATCACCAGGCCGAGGGACGAATGTGAACTCCTTAGGGTCGACTCCGTTATAGACCGTTGCAAGGTAGTCAAGCTCCGGTGAGCGGTCGGCATCGCTAATCGAGATGTAATGGACCCGGTCATTGTAACGGCGATAGACCGGCAGAATCTTCGGCGAAGAGAAGCCGTGGATCGTGGTAATCATTGGAGTCTTGACGAGCCGAGAGTAGGTGAGGGGAAGGAAGTCGAAGTGGTTGTGAATCAGATCAAACCGATCCGCTTGCTCCATGAGGTGTGCAATATGGAGGCACTCCCACACTTTCGGGTCGAGGCTCTTCTCTTCCTCGTAAGGAGCGGGAGCAACGGCTTCCAGCCGGGCCTGAGTCCGGGAATCCGCCGTCGCGAAAAGGGTCACGTCATGACCGGCTTTGACGAGCCCTTCGGTTAGGTGAGAGGCCACAAGTTCCCAAGGGCCGTATGCGCGCGGAGGTGTCCGCCAAGCTATCGGCGATAGTACAGCTATCTTCACCTCTGCTTCACTACTCCATGGAAATGATCATCAAGGCTATCCAACTCGTCACGGATGGTCAACGGCGCGAGTTTCTGTTGTCTATGGTCGCCGATGCAGGTATCTTCTTTCTGAACTCTTTCGTGAGGACACTCCGATGAAACGCGAGTCGTTGCGTAGAGTTGGTACGATCCTTCGACCGGATCCGGGTCGGGTCCTGATACGTCGGCACGGTTTCCGGACCAGAGAACGGCAGAATCGGATCGTCGCACGTCTTGCCGGGTTATCTGAGAGCGAGGCGAGGCGGACGGCGGATACCGTACGCCGCCGGTTCGGAGCGAGGCATCGCGGCTTCGACCGTTGGCTCTCCGACATGTTTGCTACCGTCTCCGAGAGCCTTCCGACGGATCATCCTATGAGCGAGGCTCACCGAATCATTATCGGCGCAGCCTTCACCCAGGAGTACGCTCTCGAAGCCGCGGCCCTCTTCAATCCGTCGATGGTACCTCATCCGAATCAGTCCGAGCTCCCGGAAGGAACGACTCGTTTTGTTCTGAGTCTACGTGCTACCGGAGAGGGACACATCTCTTCTCTGGTGTTTCGGGAGGGGGAGGTGGGACCGAACGGCGAAGTGACCGTATATCCCGCGTCTCCCTACGTCTATGAAGGGCGGCGGGAGGAGAACCCGCTCTTTGACGCCGCGCTCTTTCAGGAGAAGCTCGTGGAAGTAGGTGCGTGGAACGAGGTGTCCGAGAGGCTTCTCTCGAGTTTCGTCGGCCGGTTTTCGCAACAGGAGCTCGAGAACGCTCTATCGGAGGTCGAGCGACGGGAGCGGATCCTTTCGAGAGAGACGAGAAGAACAATCGAGCGGGTGCGGTCTCTGCTCTACTCCCACTATAAGCTCTCTTTCCCGGAGTTCGGCGATCTTTCGGAGCGGGCGATATACCCCGTCGGTCCGTTGGAGCGAGCCGGAATCGAGGACGCCCGGTTCGTGCGATTCGTGGAGGAGGACGATACCGTTACGTACTACGCCGTTTACACCGCCTTCGATGGTACCGTCATTTTGCCGCAACTACTGCAGACCGACGATTTCGTGCGATTCTCGGTGAGTACCCTGCATGGAGAGGAGGTAGAGAACAAGGGAATGGCGCTCTTTCCGCGGAGAATCGGCGGATCCTACGTGATGGTGGGGCGCCAGGACAATGAGAATCTCTACCTCATGTATAGCGATAGCCTCCTATTCTGGAGAGAGAAACGACTCCTCCTGAGACCGACGTTTCCGTGGGAGTGTGTCCAAATCGGCAACTCGGGCGCCCCTTTGGAGACGGAGGCGGGGTGGCTCCTGTTTACTCATGGAGTCGGTCCGATGCGGACGTATTCAATCGGCGCGGTACTGCTGGATCTCGACGACCCGAGCAGAGTCATCGGGCGCCTACCCGAGCCGCTGCTGTTTCCGACTGCTTCCGAACGGGAGGGATATGTGCCGAATGTGGTTTACAGTTGCGGTCCGATGGTCCATCAAGAAAAGGTGATACTTCCGTACGCGGCAAGCGACTACGTGACTCGCTTCGCGGTGATGGACTTGGACGAGTTGCTTGAAGAACTGTTGCGCCGCGGCCGGGACGGAGGACCGCTCGGGGCGGCGGAAGTAGCGGTGAGGGATCGTGCGAACGGAACGGAGGGAGGATAGGAGATGGATACGATACGGCGACTCGCACTGGTCGGCGACTACGTTCCTCGTCGTTGTGGCATAGCGCAATTTAGTTATGACTTGGCTCACTCGGTGCTCGAGACACACCCGGAAATCGACCTGCAGGTTGTCTCCGTCAATGACAGGTCGGAGGGGTATGAGTATCCCGCGGAAGTACGCTTCGAAATTCCGGAGCAGAAGTCCACCGTGTACACCCAAGCGGCGGAGTACCTCCACGCAACCAACGTTGACGTCGTCTCGCTGCAGCACGAATTCGGCATTTACGGCGGGCCCGCGGGGCGGCACATCCTCGCGTTTTTGAAGCTCCTTCGTGTTCCCGTAGTGACGACGCTTCACACCGTGCTCCAGGAGCCCACGGAAGAGCAGAAGCGGGTGTTTTTCGAGGTCGCGCATCGCTCGACGTATCTTGTTACGATGTCGCACCGAGGCGAACAGATGCTGCGCTCCATCTATGGCGTCCCGGAGGAACGGATCGCGGTGATTCCGCATGGTATCCCGGATATGCCCTTCGTGGACCCAAACTTCTATAAGGACCAGTTTGGCGTGGACGGTAAACAGGTCATTCTCACCTTTGGGTTGCTATCTCCCAATAAGGGGATCGAAACGATGATTACGGCGCTGCCGACCATAGTTCGGTCGGTACCAAACGTCGTGTACATAGTGGTCGGAGCGACCCATCCAAACTTGCTGAAGTCCGAAGGCGAGGCGTATCGGCTCTCCTTAGAACGGCTGGCGGAACGGTTGGGCGTCAAGGAGCATGTGATCTTTTACAACCGGTTTGTCTCGTCCGCGGAACTGCTGGAGTTTATCGGTATGGCGGACATTTACGTTACGCCCTATCTCAATAAGGCGCAAATCACCTCGGGTACCCTTGCCTACGCTTTCGGTTGTGGAAAGGCGGTCGTCTCCACTCCCTACTGGCACGCCGAGGAACTGCTCGCGGATGATCGCGGTCTCCTCGTGCCTTTTCGTGATCCTGAGGCGACTGCGGGTGCGATCGTCGGATTGCTCGAAGACGAGCCTCGTCGGCATGCGATGAGAAAGCGCGCATATATGCTTGGCCGGGAGATGATTTGGCAGCGGGTGGGAGCACAGTACTCCGAGCTATTCAGGCGGGCACGGCTTCGTCAGGCGGAAGCCTCGTCGAACCGTCGATACGCGGTACGCACGCTTGCAGAGTCCGCTCGAGACCTTCCCCAGGTTCGGCTTCATCATTTGAGGGCGCTTACCGATGACGTCGGCATTTTACAGCACGCCCGTTACTCGGTGGGTAATCGACAGGAGGGCTACTGTACCGATGACAACGCTCGAGCGCTTATACTTACAACTCTGTTGAGAGAAGTAGGTTCCAACGAGTTGGCGTTCCTCGACGCCTTGCGACAGCGGTGTGCCGCCTTTCTCGATCACGCCTATAATCGAAGCAGCAACTCCTTTCGCAATTTCATGTCGTACGACCGACGATGGCTCGAGCAACAAGGTTCCGCCGACAGTCAAGGGCGGGCCCTCTGGGCTCTGGGTACGATAATTGGTACCTCAGAGGATGAGCAGCTGGTGGCCTGGGCGACCGAGATCTTTGAGGAGGCGCTGGGGAACGTCTTATCTCTCAAGCCTTTGCGGACGGAGGCGTTTCTCTCTCTCGGCGTTGTCTCCTTTTTGGACCGGTTCGGCGGCGACCGGCAGGTACGGCAGGCGGCGGAAACACTGATAGATCGGCTTCTCGCCCGGTACCGCGAATCGGTCCAGGAGGGCTGGAACTGGTACGAGCGGATGCTTACCTACGACAATGGGCGGATAGCCGAGGCGGTGATCCGGCTCGGCCTCGCTCTCGAGCGAGAGGAGGCGGTGGAAATCGGTCTCGAGAGTCTCCACTGGCTACGGGCTCTGCACTCCGCCCCGGAAGGACACTTTAGAGCGATCGGGAGCAGAGGCTTTTACAAGTTCGGCGGCGTTCGGACGGTCTACGACCAGCAGCCCCTCGAAGCGGCCGCGGCGGTTGGGGCTGCGGTGGCGGCATTTGATGCCACAGGCGAGTCGGGTTGGCGCGACGAGGCGCACCGGTGCTTCGAGTGGTATCTTGGTCGTAACGATCTGGGAGAACCGCTTTATGTTCCGTCGGTCGGAGGCTGCTACGACGGCCTCATGGTGGACCGAGTCAACCGAAATATGGGAGCGGAGTCGACGCTCTCTTTCTTGATGGCTCTTGGCCAGATCGAGATGCTCGAGAGTAGAGTCGCATCGTACGGGGGATCCAAGAAGGCGGGCACGGCGCCGAGGAGTGTCGCATAGAATTCCCCTGACGGGATCACACCGATCTGCGAACCGCTCGTCTACCTCGGAGTGTTCCTGGGGTACTGAATAGAGGCCCGGTCCCCTCAGGGTAAGATTCTTGGTGAGTCAACGCGCGGCATGTACAAACTACGCTTTTCCGGATACTCTGCATCCGAACCCGACAGTAACAGGATGGACTCGCAGAAGATGGATCAGCTACAGCGAAAGTACGGCTTCTGGACCGCCACTGCCATGGTGGTGGGCATTGTCATTGGATCCGGTGTCTTTTTCAAGGCGGACGACGTACTCTTTGCCGCCGGGGGTAGCCTCCCGGTGGCGATAACCGCCTGGCTCATCGGCGGCGGAATTATGGTAATCACCGCCTACACCTTCTCCCTTATCGCCACCCGAATAGAGAAGGTGAACGGCCTGGTGGATTACTTCGAGGAGGCGTACGGAGAAAAGGCGGCGTACCACGTAGCGTGGTTTATGACCTTCGTCTACTATCCCACCCTCGTGGCGGTTCTCGCCTGGGTTTCCGCCAACTACACCGTTGGGCTCTTCGGTCTGGAGCAGGGGCTTTGGCTTATCGCCGCGGCATATCTCCTGCTCTTCTTCCTCCTCAACGTCTACTCACCGGTCCTCGCCGGCAAATGGCAGATCTCGGCGACGGTGATCAAACTGATTCCGCTCCTCCTTGTCGCCGTCTTCGGGACGATCGCCGGGCTCTTTACCGGGCAGACCGTGCAGAGCTTTACCAACAGCGCGGGAGCCGTCGCCGCCGGCGGTGGGGGGCTCCCGGTGGCCACGCTGGCCACCGCCTTTGCCTATGAAGGGTGGATAATCGCCACCACTATCAACGCCGAGCTCCGGGACTCCAAGCGAACCCTGCCGAAGGCGCTTGTGGTCGGCACCATTGTCGTGGTCCTGGTCTATCTCTTCTACTACCTCGGCATATCCGGAGTCCTCTCAAACGAAGCCGTCCTTACCGCGGGAGATCAGGCGCCGGTGGAGGTAATGAGCCTCATCTTCGGTCGCCTCGGCGGGAGCCTTCTCACGGTCTTTGTTATCGTCTCCTGCCTCGGTACCCTGAACGGGCTCATTATGGGCTCCGTGCGAGGCATGTATTCCATCGCCTCCCGGGATCTCGGTCCCCGGCCCGGCTACTTCAAGGTGGTAGATCCCGGTACCAACAGCACCCAGCGCTCAGCGCTGCTCGGCTTCATCCTTTCCGCCTTCTGGATGGTTGTCTGGTACGGCAACTTCTCCGGCTGGTGGGGCGGCTTTATGGATATCTCCGAGCTCCCTATCGCCTTCCTCTACGTCATTTACATACTGATCTACCTCTGGATGATTCGGAAGCTCAGCCATCTGAACACCTTCGGCCGGTACGTCGCACCGGTGTTATCGGGACTCGGTTCCCTCTACATCATTTTCGGGGCGGTGCAGAAGGCGATGTTCCTCCACTTCCTCGCATTGACCGTGGTGATCGCGGTGGTAGGGCTGCTTCTTATGAACGCGAAGGTGCGGGACGGGGCAGCTCGGTAACTGCCGCCGCATCTTCGCCGGTCAGCGGTGAAGCCGGCTCAGCACGAAGATTCCTCCTATCGCCCCGGCGGATAGCAGAAGGAAGCCGCCGATCGTCGTTGGAATAACGCCTCGGCCGCCGACATCTACAACTGCCCCGACCATCGGGGGAAAGAGAACCCCTCCGATTCCCCCACCGGCGACGACGAAGGAGGAGACCCGCTCGGAGTTGTCCCGGAAGCGCCTGGCTATCCAGGCGAGCCCCACGGGAAACATCGGCCCCATGGCGAGGCCCGCGAGGGCGTAGGCCGCCGGCGCCAGAGGTAGGTAGTGGGCGAGCCCCGCGGCGGCGATCGCCAGGGTGATGCAGCCGGCGAGTATTCTCGACGGTCTTACCTTCGCGCCTACGGGCACCGCAAGGAGCCTTCCGGCGGTAAGAGCGACCCAGAAGAGCGAGGTGAGCCGGGCCGCCGGGGCGGGATCGAAGGTGAGGGTGAGGTGCGTCGGTATCCAGTTGGAAAAGGAAGTCTCGGACCCGACGTAGAAGAGGTAGAGAAGAAGAAAGAGGGCGATCTCAGCGAGAGCAGTAAGACCTCGCGGAAGGGGGATAGTCTCCTGGGCCGCCGCTTCCTCCGGAGCCGGCTGGAGTAGAAAGAGAAGAAGCACCACCGCGGAGACGGTGCCTCCGATCAGGAAGGCGGGCCAGTAGCTGTTCTGGCCCACGAAAGGGGAGGCGATCACCGGACCGATCATGGAACCGACGCTGAACAGGGCGTTGAGAAGGCTCAGGGCGGAGGCGGCGTAGGTCGGGTAGACTCGGGCGATGAGAAAGTTCAAGGAGACGAGCCCACCGAAGCCGAGGCCAAGAAGGGTCGTGGAGGAGAGCACCAGGGCCCAGGTGGGGCTTACCGCTATGCCGAGATAGCCCACTGTCAGCAGGGTCGCGGCGGTGATAACCACCGGAAAGGCGCCGAAACGGCGGCTGAGGAAGCCGCTCACCGCGACGGCCACGGTGGCGCCGGTAAAGTGAAGCGCCGTGATCGTGGCCACGGCGGCGGCGGTGAGGTCGAACTGCGCTCTGAGGACCGGGTAGAAGGGGCCGTACATCGACTGGGAGATACCCATGGCGATAAAGGCGAGGCAGCTCGAGAGAAAGAGGAGCAGTTTCCGCCGGGAGTGAGTGATTGATGCGATAAACCCCATAAAGTCGAAAGTCTTACCGACTCCGGGGACGGTGTCAATGCGGCGTTCAACCGCTCCCTTGCAAATTCGTCCCCGTCGTGGTGGTCTACCTTATGATCACCTACGTCGTAATCGCCGCTTTCGCGGGAGTTGTTGCGCTCCTCTTCTATCGCCGCACCCGGTGGCATCACCGCACTCGGGAGCTCCGATCACGGATCCTCTCCGCGGAAGAGCCGCCCGGGAAGCGCTACGATCCGGCTGAATGTGCCGAGCTGCCTGCTCCGGTGAAACGGTACCTCGAGAGGGTCCTCACCGAGGGGCAGGAAGCGATAGCCTCGGTTGAGATGGCCCAGACGGGAAGCTTCAACATGAGCGAGACCGGGGAGACGTGGCGTCCCTTCGATGCGGAGCAGCTGGTTCTAACCAGACGACCCGGCTTTCTCTGGCATGCGAGAATGCGGGTCTTGCCGGGCTTCTCCGTGCGGGTCCACGACGCCTACGCTCTCGGCGAGGGTGTGCTCACGGTCTCCCTTCTCGGGGCGGTGACGATC
>JBKHED010000063.1:0-15981 GCA_046540995.1 Spirochaetaceae bacterium
ACGTTCATATGACGCGCCCGGCCTATTCCGGTCCCCTCGGAAGCCTGGAGGATGAGAAGTATCCTTGCCTCCTCTTCTCCGGCGTTTCGAAAGGAGTGCGGCTGCGTGGCGTCAAAGAGAAGACTGTCACCGGGATCTAAGAAGAAGGAGTCTCCCGCAACGAGGTACTCGACCCGCCCGCTGAGACAGTGAACGAACTCCTGGCCCGGATGCTCCACGGTTTCTCCACTGCCGCCGCTCCTGCTCACCGTTACCAAAAACGGCTCTATTTGCTGATTTCGCAATCCGGTTCCGACACTCTCGATAGACAGCTCCTCACTCTTGGTGAGCGGCCGCTCGTCCTTTCGAACCAGAACGACGGAGCGCTGTTCCTCGCTCTCGAAAAACTCCGTAATCCTGACGTTGAGCGCCTTGGCGAGGAGATGAAGCGACGAAACCCGCGGGGAGCTCTCGCCCCGTTCGATCATGCTAATAGCGTTAACCGATAGCTCGCACGCCTCCGCCAGGGCACGGAGGGAGAGCCCGCTCTGCTCCCGTAGTGCCCGCATGCGTTGTCCAACTTTCAAGGACTCATTCTCCATCAGTTTTCCTATTCTCCCTTATGCTATACAGTATACTTGTACAATGTAACACAAAAGTAGTATAATAGTAACCGAAATGGGGTACGTATACGGACCGGTTCCATCTCGTCGTCTCGGAAATTCTCTCGGAATCGACCCGATACCTATGAAAACATGTAACTGGAACTGCGTCTACTGCCAACTCGGGAGGACCCGCCGACTCGCTCGAGAAAGGCGGCCGTACATCCGGGCGGTCGAGATCCTAACGGAAGTAGAGGCGGCTCTGCAGCAGCGGCGGTCCGAGGAGATCGACTGGATCACCGTAGTGGGCTCCGGAGAGCCTACACTGAACAGCGAAATCGGAGAGATCATACGAGGGATCAAAGGGATGAGCAGCATCCCCGTGGCGGTGATTACCAACGGTTCCCTCCTCACGGAACCGGAGGTAAGAGAGGAGCTATCCCAGGCCGACGCTGTCATGCCCACGCTCGACGCCGGGACGGAGGAACTCTATCGCAGGATAAACCGTCCCCGTCGGAGCCTCACCGTAGAGCGTCAAATCGAGGGACTTCGACGTTTTCGTGAGGAGTTTACGGGCTCTCTATGGATAGAAGTAATGCTCGTGGCTGGACTCAATGACACCGAGGAGGAGCTCACCGCCCTGGCCGAGCGACTTAGAAGAATTGGGCCGGACAGGATCGATCTCTCCCATCCGGAGCGTCCGCCCTGCGAGCCATGGGTAGAACCGACAGACCGGGAGGGACAGTTGCGGGCCCTCGCCATACTCGGCGAAGCCGCCCGAGTGCTCCCTCCAACTCCCCAGGAGTATGACTTTTCCGGCGGAGACGTCGCGGAGACGATAGTTGGGATAATCCAGCGCCATCCCTTGCCGGATGAGGAGCTGCGCCGTCACCTACCCTCCACGGAGGAAGAGGAACTGCTCCGCAAGCTGAGCGAAGGAGGTCGTGTCCAACGGGTAAAGCGATACGGTCGCTGGTTCTGGACGAGCAAGGAAGGAAGCTACGCCAATGATCGTTGAAAGGAAAGGGGAACGACCTCTGAGGGGTAAGAAGATTGGCTTTTTTGGCAAGGGAGGCGCCGGCAAGAGCACGTCCCTGGTTCTGGTAGCTCACGCCCTGCGACAGCACGGATATGTCGTAACTGTCCTCGATGCGGATTCGACCAACTACGGCCTCAACGAAGCTCTCGGAGTCCCCGTACCCCCGGCACCGCTGATGGAGTTCTTCGGAGGCGCGGTGTTCCGCGGCGGCAAGGTGAGCTGCCCGGTCGACGACCCTGGTCGGATCGCGGACGCGAGACTGCACTGGCAGGATATCCCGGAGCAGTACAGAGCCGCCGCGCCGAGCGGTATTCGATATCTGGTGGCCGGCAAGATCGCCAACCAAGGTCCCGGGGCCGGTTGTGACGGACCGGTCGCAAAAATCGCGCGAGACCTCATTGTCGAGGAGGAGGGGGAGCCCGGGGTGATGCTCCTGGACTTCAAGGCGGGGTTCGAAGACTCCGCTCGCGGCGTGGTGACCGGCATCGATTGGGGCGTGGTGGTGATCGATCCAACTACTGCCTCCGTTCAAATGGCCCTGGATCTGAACTCCATGCTCGAGGCACTCCGGCAAGGCGTACCACCCGCAACGGAGCATCTGGAGAGCGAAGAGGATGTCCATCTGATGCGGGAGATCTTTAGAAACGCTTCTATAGAGGGACTCTCCTACCTGCTCAACCGAGTCGATACCGCCGAAACCGAGCAATATCTGAGGGAGACCCTCCAAGAACACGGGATCACCCCTGACGCGACCCTCTACGCCGATACGGTCATATCGACGGCTTGGCTCCGGGGAGAGCCGATAGGCTACACAGGAGAAAGTAATCAAGAGGCGGCGACGCTCGTAGAGAAATTGGAGGCCGCCTTTAACCTTGAAAGAACTACATAGGAAGAAAGGAACGACGAATGAAGATCGCTGTTGTAACGGATGACAAGAGTACCATCTGCCCGCACTTCGGAAGAGCAACCCACTACCTCGTCTTCACCGTCGAGGGAGAGAACATTCTCGAGAAGGAGATCCGGCCCAAGGCGGGGCACCATACGGCTCACAGCGCGGAGTCGCATCCGACGGATCACCACCATAGCCACCATTACGAGGGACACCACAACGGTGCAGATCGCCGGCACCGGCAGATGGTAGCGGCCATAGCGGACTGCCAGATACTCATCGTCGGCGGCATGGGCGTCGGCGCGCGAGACGCGATAGAAGCGGCGGGCATTAGGCCGTGCTCGACGGACATCCGCGATGCCGAGGAGGCTGTACGCGCCTATCTCGGCGGCCGTCACATGGAGGAACCCGACTGCCGCACCAAGGCAGCGCACCCCCGATAGCCACGCACTCCATCCTACCGTCCCGGGCCCTCCGACCAATCCCACACACAACCAGGGGGGTCCGGGGCTTTTCACTGCAGAACAAAGGAACCGCCACACTGTAGCCTTCTCATTCTCTATTTCCTATTTTATCGGTAAGGTTCTTGGACTGTCGTTCTCACGGTCCAAACATGCAAGGAGCTCGCCATGGTTCGAAAAAGAGTCTTTCTCCCTCTTCTAATCGCGCTTCTGACCCACCCGATCTACGCGCAAGAGAGTCAAATCGCCGTCACCTCCGCGCACCGCCTCGCGACGGACGCTGCGGTCGAAGTGCTCCGAGAGGGAGGCACCGCCGCGGACGCCGCCTTCGCCACGGCGGCGGTGCTTACCATTGTGCAACCCTGGTTCTCGAGCGTCATGGGCGGCGGTACCTGGGCCATCTATTACGATGCAGGCGCTGAAGAGGTGAAGGCTCTCGACGGCGTCGGTACCGCTGCCAGTGGGGCGACGCCGGAGTTCTTTCTCCAGGATCAGAACGCCGGAGCCAACGGTATGCACCAGGCGATCGTCCCCGGAGCGTGGGCGGGCTGGATGGCGTGGCTCGAGGAGTACGGGCGAATGGACCTTGACGAACTACTGCAGCCGGCGATCGACATCGCCGAATCAGGATACGAGGTGTACGGTGAAATGGCCTCCTGGCTGGAACGGGGCGAGGAAAGCATCGCCCGTTGGCCCTACAGTCGGGAGAGCTACATGCCCGACGGAGAGCTGCTCGAGCGCGGAGACACCGTGCGACAACCCCGCATGGCGGAGATCTTCCGAGAGGTGCAGGGCATCTATAGAGATCGGTTGCCCCGGGGGCGCGCGGAGGCCTTCGAGGCGGCGAACGACTACTTCTACCGAGGGCCGATCGCCAGGAGCATCGTGGAGTACTCCGACGAACACGGCGGTCTCTTCGAGCTCTCGGATTTCACGGAGTTTCGCACCGGCCTGGTAGATCCTGTTTCGGTTAGGTACCGCGACGTGACGGTCTACCAGAATCCTCCGAACAGCCAGGGGATTACCATGCTCATGGCGCTCAATATACTCGAGGGGTATGACTTTTCCGGTTACGACGTAAACTCCCCTGAAGCGATTCATCTTCAGGTAGAAGCGATCAAAATCGCCCACGCTTCCAAGCATCGCCACGTGGGAGACCCCGCATTCGTTGATGTACCAGTGGAGGAGCTCTTGTCGGAACGGTACGCCCGAGAGGCTCGGGATATGATTTCCGTGAGCAGAGCTCTCTCCTGGCCCTTTCCTGAAGTCATCCCCGAGCTCGAACGGAGCAACACGACAACCTACTCCATCGTTGACAGCCGGGGAAACGGCGCCGCGGTGACAACGTCTCTCGGGGCGCAGTTCCTGGTAGCCGGTCCCAGCGGGGTCCACATTAACAACAGAATGCGAATGTTTTACCATGATCGGGGATACCCGAACACCGTGCAGCCGGGAAAGAAAGTTCGCCACACCAGCAACCCGTATATAGCCACGCGCGACGGGAAGCTCTTCATTCTCGGAGGCAATACCGGGGTGGATACCCAGCCGCAGGGACAGGTACAGCAGTTTATCGGCGTTGTGGAGTTCGGTCTTTCAGCCCAAGATGCGGTATCACGGCCGCGCTTCATAACTCGCGCCTTTCCAGCGGGACAGTGGCCCTTCCGGGCTGAAAACGATCTCCTAATTGAGCAAGGCGCTTCCGACACTCTACGGGAAGAGATGGAAAAGCGTGGGCACGTCATTGGTTCCGGGGGAATCTGGGGGGATGCCCAGATGATCGTTATCGACCCGGAAACCGGAAGCATGGAGACCGGTACCGATCCCCGGGGCGGCGTAGGAAAAGGAACGGTCGAATAGTGACGCAGCTCATACCGCTCCTCTTTCTAGCGCTCTCCCTCGCGAGCTGCGGTGCAGAGAATACGAGAGGAATCCGGCAGGAGATGAACGAAGAACCAACCAATCAAAACTCACCCGCCACCGATGAGAATAGGTCAGCGCCGAATAGCAAGACGGTGTTCGACTACGAGACCTTTGACGCCGAGTCGGTACGTGTCCCGGTGCCGGTAGCGCTGCAGGGCTATCGTGAACCCTTCGAGGAGAACGAAGAGGGGCTCTCGAGACAGAGCGGATGGAACAGCCCCGCTCGGGGAGAGAAGATGGCCGTCGCCGCCAGGGACCCGGTGGCAGCGCGAGTCGCCTTTCGGGTGCTCCAGGCCGGCGGCAACGCCGCGGACGCCGCCTTCGCCCTGGGAGCCGCGATCAGTGTCCGCGAGCCGTGGTTTTCCCACGCCCTCGGTGGGGGCACCTGGGCGCTCTTCCGAGATGCCGAGAGCGGCTCGGTTACCGCGGTCGACGGCGCCGGCACCATCGGCAGCGACGCGGACCCTTCCTTCTTTAGAGACCCCGCTAATCTCCGGGAACACGGCATGGAGTGGGCGATCGTTCCCGGCGCTTGGGACGCCTGGCTCCTCTGGCTCGAAGAGTTCGGAACCATGGAGCTCGATGATCTCCTGGCGCCGGCGGTCGACCTCGCCGAGAACGGTGTCGACGCGAGCGCAACAATGGTCGACTGGATCACCCTGCAGCGGGAGTCGATAGCCTCTCGGCCGGCCACGGCAGCGATCTTTCTACCCGGAGGAGAGGTCCCCGAACCGGGAGATACGATCTATCAGAGGGACCTCGCCGGGACGTTCAAGATTATCGTTGCCGCTTACCGAGCGGTTCGAGACCAGGGGAGAAGCGCAGCTCTCGAGGCGGCACGGGAGGTCTACTACCGGGGGCCGATCGGCGAGGCGATTGTCGCCCACGCCCGTGAGAACCGCGGGAGTCTCACGCTCAGGGACTTCCGCTCCTATCGAGCGGAGCTCCGGGAGCCTCTGGTGTCGGAGTTCCACAACTGGAAGCTGTTCAACCCGCCCCCGAACAGTCAGGGAATCGTTATGCCCCTCGCCCTCAACGTGATAGAGACTTTCGACCTGCGCCGGAATCGTTGGGACGATCCCGAGACGATTCACATTGTCGCCGAGGCGATGAATCTCGCGCACATCGACAAGCACCGGTACGTAGGAGACCCGGAGCATCTGGAGATCCCTCTCGATAAGCTCCTGAGTGAGGAGTACTCCCGGGCCCAGGCCGAGCGAATCGAGCCGAACCGGGCGCTCCGGTGGCCCGCCCCCGGCGGTCTAGAGGCGAACAGCGGATTCACCACGACCTTTTCCGTAACCGACGCGGAAGGTAACGGCGCGGCGGTTACCACTTCCGTCGGCGCCCAGTTTGTGGTGGCGGGCAAGACCGGCATCCTCATGAACCAGCGGCTTCAGAACGTCTTCTACGAGAACGAGGAGAACCCCAACTATCTGGTCCCGGGCAGACGGGTTCGCCATACGGTAAACCCGTACATCGCGGAGCTTCCCGGGAAGAAACTCGTTTTTGGAGGTAACACCGGCTATGACACCCAGCCCCAGGGGCAGATTCAGCAGTTCCTCCACCTATCCATCTTTGGCGCCAACGCCCAGGAGGCGGTAAGCCGACCCCGGTACATCGTGCACTCCTTTCCCGACATTACCTATCCTCATGAGGTTCGTAATGAGCTCGCCTTGGAGCACGGTTACGGCGATGATGTTGTCGAAGCGATGCGGGAACGCGGTCACCAGGTGAGCCGGGCAGCGATTTTCGGGAACGCGAACGTAATTGTCAAGGAGCTCCCCTCCGGAACGATCGAGGCCGGTGCGGATCCGAGGGGAGAGAATCTCGCTATTGTCCGGTAGCCTCCGCCGGAACCGGGACCTTACGGGCTTTGCACTCCTCGCTTCCCGGCGGATGACAGAGGGAGTGTTCCGCCTCTACAATGCCGCAGACATTGCAGAGAAGCCGTGCGTCCTACGCGGAGATGACCGCGGGAGTCCTCGCACCAGGTCTCCCCGGCCGCGCCTCCGCTGCTCTCTTTAACCTAACACGCCCTACCCTAGGAAGGCGCTCCAGAACCACCGTTGCTTCTCGAGCTCCCGAAGCATCTCGACACCGAAGTCCGCAGTACCCTCGTCCTTGTATTCGCCCGCGGCTTCAATAAGCGATCGCAGCTGGGAAATCATGTAGTCAAGGTCCTTCAGTACAAGCTTCGCAACTTCGTCCCCCTCGTACTTTCGGCTCGCCAGCTCATCGAGCTCGCTCAACTCTACGTACTCCTTGAGGGTCGTAGCGGGCCGCTGACCGAGAGTAAGAATGCGCTCAGCCACGTCGTCAATAAACTCGGCGAGCTGATCGTACATGGTCTCGAGCTCCCGATGGGCAACAAAAAACTGGCGCCCCTCGACGTTCCAGTGGAGGGCGTGCAGATGTGCGTAGATTACCTGATAATCGGCCAGAAGTCGGTTGAGTTTGTTCGTGATCGCCTCGGTGGCGCTTTTCTGAATGTCGGTGTTTGTCATCATATCGATACTACTCCTTACAATTTTCACTCACGTGAATTTTAATAACTGAGAAGCGGAAGGGCAAGTAATTCGGAATGATTCTTAATTGAATTGGTCAGTTAACGAGCGCGCCGATAAGAGCGGAGAAGAGTGAACGCTCACCGCTCAGGGGCTTGACCGCATCGGAATCATTGAGTATTCTTTTATCGGTTTTCGGGGCAGGGTGCGCTGCGAATAGGCGGCAATTCCCGACCGGCGGTTAGAGTCCGCGAGTTCCCAAAGGGAGCTGAACCGGTGAGATTCCGGTACCGACGGTATAGTCCGGATGGGAGAAAACCAACGAGGCAGGCCGCCCAGCAGCGGAACCGGGCTCGCCCGGAACTAATGTCCGCTCTGTACAGTAACAGAGGTTTGCCCCTCCCGTCGTGAACGCAAGACCCCGAGCTTCGGCTCGGGTTTTTTTGTGTCCTCACGAATATGAGACTGCCCCGAGCCAGGAGGGTCTCATGTCCGAACAGTACACGTATCTCACCAGGACCGTCACGCTTGCCGAAGCCGGAAGGGGATCTGTCTTTCCCAATCCGATGGTTGGTGCTCTCCTCGTCAAAGAAGGAGAAGTCATTGCCACCGGCTACCACGGCCGCTACGGAGAGGCCCACGCGGAAGCGGCGGCCCTGGACGTAGCCGGAGAGAGCGCCGAGGGGAGCACGCTCTACTGTAACCTGGAGCCCTGCTCCTACGAGTCCCCGGAGAAGCATCAGCCCCCCTGCACCCGCCGGATCATAGAGTCCGGGGTGCGTACGGTGGTGATCGGCCAGCTCGACCCCAATCCACGTATTCGAGGTAGGGGCGTCCGGATTCTCGAGGAGGCGGGGATTGAGGTACGCACCGCCGAGGACTCGGAGCGGTACTGGCGCTTCAACGACGCCTTCAATACCTACATGTCCGCGGGTCGTCCCTTTGTACAAATCAAGCTAGCCATGAGTCTCGATGGGCGCATTGCAACCTCCCGGGGCGAGTCTAAGTGGATTACCGATGAAGCCGCTCGGTCGGAAGTACACGCCATCAGGGCCGAGAGGGACGCGGTCGGGGTCGGCGTTGGAACGGTCATAGCTGATAATCCTTCCCTGACGGTACGCCTCGTGGAAGGCAAAAACCCGCGACCGGTCGTTTTCGATACGCATCTGCGAATACCCCTGGACCGCGCACTTCTGCGCGAGCGCTCGGAGGAGCTTATCGTGCTCGCCGGCAAGCCGCCGGCGGAAGATCCCGCCTTTAACCTTCGAAAGAGGCGTCTGGAGGCTCTCGGCGTAACAGTCAGAGTGGTACCGACCGAACGAGGCTGGGTCTCTCCAGCGGAAGCTCTCAGAGCGCTGGCGGCGGCGGGTGTTCGCTCCCTGCTCCTGGAAGGGGGCGCCACCCTGGCCACCTCATTCCTCAGGGCCCGCCTCTTCGACCGGCTTACAGCGTACATTGCGCCGTTCCTGATCGGCTCAGGGAGGGAGGCGGTTGGGCAACTCGGTGTTGACGAAATGGGTCAGGCCCTCCGTCTCGAAGGGGTTACCTGGCGCCGGATCGGGGAGCAGCAGCGCTTTGACGGCTACCGCCCTGGTTGGCTCGAGGCTACCCAGGCGAGCGTACGGGAGGAATCGCATGTTCACGGGGCTCGTTGAAGAAATCGGCACCATACGAACCGTCCGGAGAAGCGGGGCGTACCAGCTTTTGGAAGTGGCGGCATCGACGGTACTCGAGGGTACGCGCGTAGGGGACTCCATATCGGTCGATGGCGCGTGCCAGACGGTGACGGAGCTCAAAGCGCACGCCTTTCTCGTGGAGACCCTCTCGGCGAGCCTGGACAAGACAACTCTCGGGGAGTACAGAGCGGGGCGCCGAGTCAACCTCGAGCGCGCCCTTACCCTCGCCGGTCGCCTGGGAGGCCACTTCGTTCAGGGGCACGTCGACGGCACCGGCACGGTGACGGAGGTCACCGAAGAGGGGCGGAACGTCTTCTTCTCGGTGGAGCTCGGTGTCGAACTCGCAGCCTACTGCGTGAGTGAGGGCTCCATAGCCTTCGACGGCGTAAGCCTCACCATCGCCGAATTGAAGAACGGGGTGGCGACAGTCAATGTAATCCCTGCCACCTGGCGGGAGACCGCTCTGCGAGAACGAAGGAAGGGAGACCGGGTAAACGTCGAGGTAGATATCCTCGGCCGCTACGTGGCCAAGATGCTCGGTATCGAGAGGAATGGAGCGGCAGCTGGGAGGAGCGGCCTCACGGCGGAACGACTCCAAGCGATGGGATACTAAGGAGCGAACAAATGAACCAGTCCAACAACGAATATGGAGCCCGAATAGGCGAGGGCCTCGACCGACTCGCCCGGGTAGAACGAGCAATCGAGCGAATACGCGCCGGTGGGCTCATTCTAGTCCGAGACGACGAGGGAAGAGAGAATGAAGGGGATCTGGTGGGAGCTGCAGAACTTGCCACCGAGGAGATGATCGCCTTTATGGCGGTGCAGGCGCGGGGGCTCGTCTGCCAGAGCATTACCGAGGAGACCGCGAGGCGGCTCAACCTTCCACCGCAGGCGACGAGAAACAAGGAAAGCAACGCTACGGCGTTTACCGTTAGCGTTGACGCCGCGGAGGGCATTACCACCGGCATCTCCGCCGGTGACCGCTGCGCCACGGCCCGGATTCTCGCAAACCCTGAGAGTAAACCAAATGAGCTCGTTCGCCCGGGGCACCTCTTTCCAATCGTCGCTAAGAGAGGAGGGGTCTTCGAGCGCCGCGGGCACACCGAGGCTTCCGTCGACTTGGCACGTCTCGCCGGTTTGCAGCCTTCCGGGCTCATTTGCGAGGTTCTCCAGGACGACGGAACCATGGCTCGAGGCCCGGAGCTCGAGGAGCTTTCCCGAAGGTGGGAAATGCCCCTTATCACCGTGGAGGAGCTCATAGCGTATAGGGACGCCATCGGCGACATCGACCTGCGATCCACGACTCCACTCGGACTGGCTTACGCTGGAGGCGAATCTCGCCCTGGGACACCAAGCGGTTGAGCGTCGCTTCGGAAGTGCCGCAGCGGTTCTCAAGTCGGCGGGGTACAGCCGAATTCGGCTTCTGACGAACAACCCCGACAAAGTGGAAGCTCTCGAGCGAGCCGGTATCGAGGTCGCCGAGCGGCTGCCGCTCCATGTGGGAGAGACCGAAGCGAACCGCTTCTACCTGACCACGAAATTCGAGCTCATGGGGCATTTCGCCCCTGAACAGATCACCGCACGAAAGTAGCGGGAAGAGATAAGGAGAGCAGGAAGATGAATGAGTACAAGAGAGTAGAAGGAAACCTTAGGGGCGAAGGAAGAAGTTTTGCGGTGGTTGTTAGCCGTTTCAACTCCTTTATCACCGAGCGGCTCCTGGAGGGCGCGATGGATTGCCTTCTGCGCCACGGCACTGCCGCCGAGGACGTGACGGTTGTACGGGTTCCCGGAGCGTGGGAGATACCGCTTGTCGCGAAGCGCGTCGCCCTGAAGAGCAGCTATGATGGCGTTATCTGCCTCGGAGCGGTGATCCGCGGTGGGACTCCCCACTTCGAGTACGTCTCTTCGGAGGTGAGCAAGGGAGTCGCCGCAGTTGCCCTGGAGAGCGGAAAGCCTGTCACCTTTGGAGTGCTCACCACCGATTCCATCGAACAGGCGGTGGAGCGCGCCGGGACGAAGGCGGGGAACAAGGGATGGGAAGCCGCCGAGACCGCCCTGGAGATGTGCGATCTGATGGGCAAGATCAGCTGAACCGTTGAATCCCAAACCCTCTGTTGTTACATTAGAGTGGTACAGCATAACAGCACAGTGTGTGTTTCCGCCCCCGGCTCAGCGGGTGGACCAACGTGACAGCAGGAGGATACCGCTATGAAGATCACCTCGAGACATGTGACCGGATGTTACCAGTCCGTTGTGGACAACGGCAGAGGCCACGGGATAGTCATGGACCTCCCGGAGGGGAAGAAGGGCGACAATGTTGGAGCCACTGCCCTCGAGCTCGCGGCCATGGCCCTGGCCGGCTGTATTTCCACCATTTGGGCCGTCGTTGCCAACAACTCCAACGTAAGTTATCGCAAGATGATTGTGGAGCTCGACATCGACAAGCCGGACAACGCGCCGACCTTCACAACCTCCAAGGCGCTTGTCAAGGTTGACAGCGACGAGGATCAGGAGAAGCTCGAGCGAATCCTCAAGAAGACCGTTGAAGCGTGTCCCGTAGGCAAGCTCTTCGAGCAGGCAGGTATCGAGACCGAAACGACGCTCGAGAAGACTACCCTTCTCGACGCCTGAGATCTCCCACGGCGATCTCGACTCCCGGGGTCGCCGCTTCTTACCGATACCAGGAAACGATCTCCTCCAGGCTCTTTCGTCGCTTTGGTCTCGCCTTGTCCGCCGGGTACCCGATTGTGATAAGGAGGGCAACGCGCTTCCCGGGAGAAAGACCAAGGAGCCGCGCCACCCGTTTCTCGTTAAACCAGCCGATCATGCAACTACCAAGGTCGAGCTCCGCGGCCTGCAGGCAGATGTGCTCGGCAACGATTCCGAGATCCATGAGATAGAAGGGCTTTCCCTTGAGAAAGCCGCCAATCTGAGAGGTGATGTTCGGCTGCTCCGCAAGGAGGGCGATCACAACCGGCGCGTCGAAAACAAAGCTATTCATTCGTGTCCCCGGCAGCCGACTCTCTTCAGCGAGGCTACGTCGCAGAGCCTCCTTTTCGACTACCGCGAAATGCCAGGGCTGAGCGTTACACGCCGACGGGGCGAGTCGCCCCGCCTCGAGGCAGGTCTCGATCACCTCTTTCGGCACCGTGTCGTCTCGGTAAGAGCGGACACTCCTCCGGTAAGAAACGAGTTCCAGGAAAGTCATGTTCTTCAGCCTACAACCTCGGCCGTAAGAGTTCCAGCCGGGGCTCTTCAACGGGAATGCACCCCTTGACGAAACGCCCCCGATTGGGCGACGCATTAGAGTATGAGAGAAACAGTCGCCGAGTTCGTTTCGGGAAGAGGGGCGCACATTACCTTTGGTCAGGCGGTAGACGGGTTTCCTCCCGCCCGAGCAGGAGAGCGCGTGGAGGGCGTCGCCCACACGGTCTGGACCCTAGTCTGGCATATGAAGGAGGCGATCCAGGACATCATCGACTACGTTGAGGATCCCGCGAGCTATGAGCCAAAGCCTTATCCATCGGGCTACTGGCCGGACTCCTATGGGCCCCCAGATGAGGAGGCGTGGCGGCAAAAAGTGGCGGAGGTGGAAGAGGCGATAGCGACGGTACGAGGCTGGGTGACCGACGAGACGAAGGACCTCATGGCTCCCATCCCCGGGACTCCGGGGCACACGCTCTTTCGCCAAGCTCTACTGGTGGTAGATCATAACTCCTATCACATCGGCCAGATCGTGGACCTGCGCATGCTTCTGGGGATACCGGTCAAGGATTGGTAAGAGTTGGCCCTGCCTCCCGGGCCGGATATACTCCCGTCATGGAACAACTCCTGCGGCGTATCTCCGCGGAAGCAGCAAAGGGCGGGATGCCCCTGGATCAAGCAGCCTATCTCGAGGCGGGGCGGGAACCGACGGACCCAGTGCTCCTCGGCTCCGGCACGCTCGACTCTACCCTCGGCTTTTTCGGCCGAGACCCCGGACGGCGGGAGATAGAGCTCGGAGAGCCTTTCGTCGGCAAGGGAGGCCAACTGATCCGGGGCGCACTCTACCGCGCCGCGGGCAACGACGGGACACCCAGCTTGGAGGAGTCAATCGAGGTCGGAAAGCTCGTCTTCTGGGGCAACACCGTCCCCTTCAAGCCCCTGAGAAACGAAGCGTGGTCAACGGGGATCAAGCGACGCTTTCTCCCTCTCATACGGGAGCTCCTCACGGAGCAGTGGAAAGGGCGGGATCTCATAACCCTGGGCACCCACGCCTTTGACTGGTTCGGCCTCGCGGAGCCGGAGAACAAGCCGCGCCTCCGGGAGTTTTGGAAACGGGAGGAGCGATACGAGAGCTCTCTCACCGTCTCCCTCTCTGGTAAGGAGATTCGACTCTATCCCCTCCCCCATCCTTCGCCGCTGAACGCAACCTGGCACGCCCGGTTCCCCGCCCTCTTGGATCTACGGCTCCGGGAGATAGGCTGGCCCTGAGCGATGAGAGTAGCTGTGCAGGTAGAGGGTCCTGCTCAGTCGTCCAATACCGGCAATCTCCGGCCGTCGCCACGGTTTGAGGTCCAGAAGATCCGTCATCGTTCCTACCTCTTCTCAATCTCCAAGTGCCAGAACCGCCCCTGGTAGTCGCCAGAACCGGGTTCGACTCGGAGTCCCCTGGAGCGTAGCTGCGCTCCGTCGTAGCGCAGGCCGGACTCCCGGTCTCGATAGATCACCCCCGGCTCGGCTCCGGAGAGCCGCAGAAAAGCGGGGGCATAGTTCGCGCGCTCCAGGGGACGAAAATAGAAGACGAAGAGCTCCCGTTCGTTCCGGAGCATCCACGCAGCATCTCCCCCGCCTCCCCCCGGCAGCCGGCGCCGCCCGAAGCTTCCGGAGAGGGGACCGAGAAGTCGCAGGAAGGCCGAAGTTCCGAAGCGCTCTCGTAACTCCTTGAACCGCTCCGCCCCCATCCGAAAGCTCTCCCGGTCGGACTCGGGCTCCTTTGCAGGGTCGAGCTCGAAGCCAAAGGAGAAGGGAAGCGACGTCAGCACCCGCGTCTCGGCGGGGGTAGTTCTTCCAACCTGGTGGTTCGGAACCGTCGAGACGTGAGAGCCGATCACCTCCGGCGGGAAAAGCATGGTGGTGCCGTACTGGATCTCCAATCGTTCCACCGCGTCGGATTGATCGCTTGTCCAGAACCGGGGTGAGTACCGGAGGAGGCCGAAATCGAACCGCCCTCCGCCACCTGCGCACCCTTCGAAGAGCACCTCCGGAAACCGCTGCGTAAGCCGCTCCAACAGCTCGTACAGCCCGAGGATATAGCGGTGCATCACTTCACCCTGCCGCGCCGCGGGAAGAACCGGCGAGCCGGGCTCGCTCATGTTCCGGTTCATGTCCCACTTGACGTAGGTCGCCCGGGACTCCTCGAGAACGGCGCTCACCGCGTGAAAGAGGTGGTCCCGCACCTCGGGGTTCGAAAGGTCGAGAATGAGCTGGTTCCTCGCGAGGGTGTTCTCTCGGCCGGGAACCTGCAGCGCCCACGCCGGGTGGGATCGGAAGAGCTCACTCTCCGGCGAGACCATCTCAGGCTCCATCCAAATGCCGAAATCCAGCCCCTCCCCGCGAACAGCCTCCGCTACCGGGCCGAGACCCTCGGGAAAGCGCTCCTCGTTCGGCCACCAGTCTCCCAGGGACGTCGTATCGTCTCGCCGCGCCGCAAACCAGCCGTCATCGAGAACCAGAAGCTCCGCGCCGATCTTGCGGCCCTCTCTGGCCAGAGAGGTGATCCTCTCGGCATCCACCTGAAAGTACATCGCCTCCCAGCTGTTGATAACCACCTGTCGTGGTTCCTTGCGCCATCGACTGCGGATTACCCCGTCTCGGGCAAACCGGTGGAAGGCGGCGCTCATCTGGTTGAATCCGCCGTTTGAATAGACCAGCATCGCCGTCGGTGTACTGAACCGCTCCCCGGGCTCGAGGCGGCCCCGAAAGCGGTTTATGCCGATGCTCAGGCGCGGGACCTCGTAGGCGTCCACCTCGCAGGCCACCTGGTAGTTGCCGCTGTAGCCGAGGGCAACGGCGAAGAGTGCGCCGCTCTCCTCGGTCGCATCGGGATCACAGACCGCAACGAACGGGCTGCTCCGGTGACCGCTGGCGCCGCCACTGCTTGCCACGCTCTGCCGGCCGATTCCGAGGGGAGTGCGCACTACGTGGCGCTCGCGGCCCCAGGCGCCACCGAGGCGAACCAGGTCGTAGGGGCCCGGGGGGAGGTCGACGCTGGCGCTCGCCGGGTCGCCGATGGTTATCGCCTCCTCCCCGCAGTTGGTGACTCGTGCCCACCGGAGCAGGAGCGGGGCCTCCTCAGCCACGAGGTAGAAGAGCTCCACCTCCATGTCGCCCCTGGGGTCACCGAGGCGCAGCCGAACTGTTTCCACGTTTCCGAGCTCGTGATCCGTTCGCAGAAGCCCGAGGAGTTCCGGCTCTCTCGCCTCGCCGTAGACCTCGTGTTCCCGGTACTCGAGGCGAGACGCCTCGGTTCCGTCGGCGTAGACCACCCGAAAGGCGCCTTCCCGGAGCTCGCCGGTTCCCCAAGCGGGGTACTCCTGGGGCAGGAGATCGAGGGAGAAGCTTCCGCCGCCGTTCTCCTGCTGCCGTAGAATCGTCATCAGGTAGGGCGCCCTTCGGGGCTCTATGAGCGTTGTCGGGTCCAGCTGAGTGAGGGGAGCCCCCCAGTAGAGATGGGCGAGAAAGCGGCGGTCCACGACCTGCATGGCGTAGCTGAAGTGCCGATTTCCGAGGTGAATGGTGAGATCCGAGTCGACGGTTATCATGGCGCCCATTCTACGGCGCCCTACTCTTTTACACCACCGAAAGACTTTGGAGTATCAACAAGCGTGTTGGTATGCCGCCGCCAAGTCCCGGCGTGCATAGTCGCT
>JBKHED010000064.1:0-15978 GCA_046540995.1 Spirochaetaceae bacterium
ACGCTGCGGTGCCCCGTTCGTCCTGCCAGACGAGGGCGTGGTAGACCGGCTTTCCGCTCTCGGAGTCCCAGGCAACGACGGTCTCTCGCTGATTGGTAATTGCGAGGGCCGCGACGGTCTTGGTATCGATTCCCGCTTCCGCCACTACCTGGGAAACTGCACGATGGGTGTTCTCGAGGATCTCTTGCGCGTCATGCTCCACATATCCCGGTTGCGGGTAGTACTGCTTGTGTTCCACCGTCGCCCTATTGACGATCGCTCCTCCCTCGTCGAAGAGGCACGCCTTGGTTGCCGAGGTACTCTGATCAACGGCTACTATGTACCGAGCTTTCATGCCAGTCCCTCCATTACCTCTTGGGCGATTCCCTCGGCGGTGATGCCGACGAGCTCGAAGAGCTCCGCCGAGCTTCCGGCGGGCATAAACTCGTCGGGAAAGCCGACTATTCGCAAAGGGGTGGGCTTTGTCGTGGAAAGCAACTCCGCCACCGCCCCGCCGAGGCCGCCGTAAACACTATGCTCTTCCACGGTCACTACGAGGCGGGAATCCGCGCAGATGGAGCGAATGCCCTCTGAGTCCAGAGGCTTCACCGTATGAACATCGGCCACGGTGCAGGAGACTCCTCGTTTCTCGAGGAGCTTTGCCGCCTCGATTGCGTGAAAGAGCGCTTCCCCGGTGGCGAGAATCGTGCAGTCCGCTCCTTCCCGCAGAAGGTTGAGCTTTCCGAGCTCGAAGGGCGCCTCTCCCGTTTCGTAGAGATCCGGTACCGCGCCGCGTCCGAGCCGCATGTATACCGGCCCGGGGTGCTCGGCAAGGTAACGAGTTGCAGCGACCGTCTCGGTATAGTCCGCTGGTAGAAGCACGGAGATCCCGGGAATCGCGCGAAAGAGGGCTATGTCGTGAAGCGAGTGGTGGGTGCTTCCGAGGGCACCGTAGCTCACCCCGCCGCTCACGCCAACAACCTTAACGTTTGCGTTGGAGTAGGCGATGTCGTTTTTGATCTGCTCGACACTACGGGCGGAGTAGAAACAGGCCGGACCGCAGAGAAAGACCGTCTTCCCTGAAAGCGCAAGACCCGCGGAGATGCCTGAGGCGTTTTGCTCCGCTATGCCGACCTCCACAAACTGCTCCGGAAGCTTTTCGGCAAAGTCCGTAAGAGTAACCGAGCCCCGAGCGTCGGAGGTGACCGCGTAGATTCGCCGGTCGAGCTCCGCGAGCTCGGTTATTGTCTTCGTGAAGGCGTGGCGACAGGAGGGCGTCTTGGTACTCTTCATTCTACTACCTCCTGCTGACCGTTGAGCTCCGCTATGGCTTGGGAGAGCTCCTCGTCCGTAGGTACACGGTGGTGCCAACCTGCGGCATTCTCCATAAAGGAGACCCCCTTTCCTTTCGTCGTATGGGCTACAATGAGGGAGGGCGCATCTCGCTTCTCGCCGCGCTGGTACCGGTCAAAGCACGCCACCAGACTTCCCATCTCATTGCCCTCCACCTCGGTTACGTTCCATCCGAAGCTCTTCCAGCGATCGTGGAGAGAGGAGATCTTCATTACCTCGTCTACGCTTCCGCTAATTTGAAGCTTGTTGTAGTCAATAATCGCTATAAGGTTGCCAAGGCGATAGTGCGAAGCGGCCATGGCCGCCTCCCAGACACTTCCTTCCGCCTGCTCGCCGTCTCCCATTAGGACAAAGACACGGTAGTCTCTTCCGTCCCTATCGCCCGCGATCGCCATTCCCACTCCGACGGGAAGGCCGTGACCGAGCGCACCGGTGGGTACTTCCACACCAGGGACTTTCATTGTCGGGTGACCGAAGAGACGAGAGTTGAAGGTTCCGTAACTCTCGAGCTCCTTACGCGGAAAAAAGCCCGCTTCCGCGAGAACGGCGTAGTACCCTTCGACGCTATGCCCTTTGCTGAGGATGAAGCGGTCTCGATCCGGTTCTCGCTCGCTCGCGGAATAGCGCATCGCGTGAAAGAAGAGCGCAACAAGGATATCCACGGAGGAGAGGCTTCCGCCGGTGTGACCTCCCCCAGCGATATGTATCGTCTGCAGGAGATCCCTGCGTACCTGTCTTGCGATTTTTTCGAGTTTAGCAACTGAAGCCATGGATACTCCCTGGATTCGTAATCATTTACAAAACCAGAGTAGCATTTCCTTTACGGATTATCAAGCAATTCGTGCATGAAAACAAGTAAAACAAAACTATCGGAAAGTTGGGGGCCGCTGCGCGCTATTCCGCGATAATCACCGAAACCCCGAGGGACTCGATTTGCTCCTTGCTCTCTTTCTCGATGCCGGAATCGGTGATGAAGAGATCCACATCCCGCATCGAACCAAGGGAGGCAAAGGAGCGTTTGCCGATCTTCGTGGAGTCGGCGACCAGGTAAACCGTTGTTGCCGCCTCTATCATTGCCCGTTTTACCGGCAGGTCCGCCAGGCCCGGATAGGTCAGCTCGAGGCTCGGAGAGATACCGCCGGTGGCGAGGAACAGCTTATCTACATAGACATTTTCCAGAGAGGCCTGCGCTTTCGGGCCAGTCAGGGAAAGAGTCGGCGCTTTGAACTCCCCGCCAGTAACGAAAAGCTCGAATCCGTACTCCGCACCGACAATGAGGGCGATGTTTATCGCGTTTGTCACGATGGTGAGGTCCTGTTTTCCCTTAATGAGCTTAGAGATTTCGGTAACCGTAGAGCCGGAATCGAGGATCAGGCGGTCGCCGTCGTGAATAAACTCCGCTGCCTTCCGGGCGATTCTTTCCTTCTTCTCGATGTTCTCCATGTGCTGCAGAGAGAGGGAGCGTACCTGGGAGGAAACCGAACGGAGGTAGGCGCCGCCGTGCTCCCGCACGATGTGTCCTTCCTGTTCCAATCGTTCCAGGTCCTGCCGGACCGTGGGCTCGGAGACACCAAAGGCGTCGCTCAGGTAGCTTACTCGAGCCGCCCCCTCCTCCTGGAGCAGTTCGAGTATTTTCATTCTTCGTTCTTGTGCCAGCACTGTGCCCTCTCCGCAAGATGTACTCCTAGTAACTATACACTATTCCAGTCCGATTTGGCCACAGTTTCCAGCAATCGCGAAGATATTCGAAATGATATGTATCATTCCGTTACTGGAATTAGGAGAAATTGTTCTTGACAGGAAAGCAAACCAAGGTTATACGTAAATAGACGAAGGCGAAATGGTAACGAGGCGTGCACTTCGTGCCGTTCCGCCGCGTCCGAGAGGCAGTGGCCGTAGTTGTCCTCCTTATTTGGGGAGGACGGAGAGGTAATTCCAAGGAGGAATGGCTATGAAAATGAGATCATTGCTAATGATCGCGGTGATGATGGCACTGGTCCTGGCGACGACATTCGCCGGCGGACAGGGTGAGGAAGCAGAAGAGGCAGCGGAAGCGGAGACGAAAACGATCGCCGTGATCGTACCGCCGGTAGAAAACCCGTTCTTTGGCACCATGCAGGACATGGCCGCGGCCAAGGCTGAGGAGCTCGGCTACGAGACGGTTAAGCTCGTTCACGACGACGACGCTTCGAAGCAGATGGAGCAGTTCGAGAGTATGATCGCCCAGGGCGTTTCCGCGATCATTCTCGATAACGCCGGCGCTGACGCCACCGTCGAGGCGGTACGAAAGGCCAAAGATGCGGGGATCGGGACGTTTCTCGTAGACCGAGAGATCACCGAGGAGGGACTTGCGGTTTCGCAGATCGTCTCCAATAACTATCAGGGCGCGACGATTCTGGCGGAGCATTTCGTGGAACTTATGGATGAGACCGGTGAGTTCGTCGAGTTGACCGGCCGCGACACTGACACCAACGCCCACGTTCGCTCCCAGGGTTATCATGACGTCCTGGACGAGTATCCTGACATGGAGATGGTTGCCCAGCAGACGGCAAACTGGAGTCAGACCGAGGCGTTTACCGTCATGGAAACGTTGCTCCAGCAGCACCCTGATATCGACGGTGTAATAAGCGGAAACGACACGATGGCCCTCGGCGCCCAAGCGGCGCTCCTTGCCGCGGACCGGGATGATGTCATCGTCGTTGGCTTTGACGGCAGCAATGACGCACTGGAGTCGATTAAGAAGGGCGAGCTCAAGGCGACCTCGTTGCAGCCCGTGGCGGAGATGGCTGAGCGCGCGGCGATTCAGGCGGACGAGTGGATTCGAACCGGCAGCACCGGACACCCCGAAAAGCAGTCCATTGACATGGTTCTGATCACTCCGGAGAACGCGGACGACTATGACAACTTCGCTCCCAAGTAAGCAACGGCTATCGTAGACTTACAGGGGTGCCGCCGGTTGCTAGGGTTTCCTCCGGTCGGCGCCCCTGTTCATCACAACAGGGGGAACGGTGATGCCACGGAGAATCAAACAGATCATAGCGGCGGTAGTACTCTTCGGGGTCCTGTTCGTCTCAGCAAAGCACGGTTTTACCGTTGTTTCGATACAGCTTGTCGAGGACATTGAGCTCGCCGGCGAATACGACGCGGAAACCTACATAGAGAAGATTTGGAATAGCAGTCTCATTCCTACTATCGAAGAGGAAGCGGTGGAACTGGCTACGATTCTCAGGGAGTTCGACGTAGATGATGAGGGAATGACCTCCAAGGACACGCTGCAGCCGGTGGTCGACCGCTACGGATCGACAACCGCGGGGCAAGCGCACGTCTACATGGTCAAGGGAGAGGGCAGAGTGCTCTCCGTCGATCTTGAGTCCCGAGTCGGCGTGGCGGAGCTGGAGCTGGAAGACTACGACGGAGCGACAAAGGTACAGCTCTTTCTCGGTCCACGAATTCCGAGCGATGAGAGTTCCGTGAGAGACGCCGTGGGGTTTATTAATTTCGGGGACTTTCGCGACCAGACCGAGTACGGCCGGGTTGCCGCGGCGATTAACAACAGGATCAACCGTGAAGTTCTCGAGCCTCTAGACAAGGAGAATTTGGAAGGGAAGCGGGTCGCCTTCCGTGGCGCCTTCTCGATACGGACCTTCAATCTCGTGAATATCGACCTAAGCAAGATCAACGTCACCCCGACTCATCTGCAGGTTCTTTCGGAGTAAGGGAGTAATCGATGGCAGTTGATCAGGAGCAACGGAAGCAGGAAAGCGGCTCCCATAATGATGCGTGGCACGAGGTAATCCTAAAAACCGACAACATAACCAAGGTGTATCCCGGTACCATAGCCTTGGAGCACGTTCCCTACGCCGTTTATCGCGGGAAGGTAAACGCCCTTGTCGGCGAAAACGGCGCCGGAAAGTCGACGCTTATGAAGATCCTCGCCGGGGTCGAGTACCCGTCCGAAGGGTCCGTACTTATGGAGGGAGAGGAGCTCCTCCTTCGTTCTCCCCTCGACGCCATGGCCGCGGGAATCGGAATCATCTACCAGGAGCTCGACCTCTGCCCCAACATGAGCGTCGTGGACAACGTCTTTCTCGCCCGTGAGCTCTACCGGGGCGGACGTATAGACAAAGCTACCCAGAAGGAAAAGACTCAGGAGCTTCTACTCAGGCTCGAGCACGATATCGATCCGGATACTCTCGTCGGTGATCTCAGAGTCGGAGATCAGCAAATCGTGGCGATCGTTAAGGCTCTCTCCCAGGATGTGCGTATCCTTATTATGGACGAGCCTACCTCCAGTCTCAGCACCCAAGAGGTGGACGTCCTCTTTCGGGTCATTAGGGAGCTGAAAAGTCAAGGCATCTCGATTATCTATATCTCTCATCGACTCGAGGAGGTGCTCTCAATAGGAGACAGAATCTCGGTTCTACGGGACGGACAATTAGTCGCCAATGAGACGGTGTCCAATGTCGACCTGCGCTGGATCGTGGAAAACATGATCGGCAGAAAACAGTCTTCACTCTTTAGGCGGAAAGAGTTCAATACCGGAGAAACCCTTCTACGGGTAAAGGATATCTGCCTGCCGAAGGTGAGCGGAGGATACCTTGTCGACCACGTCTCCTTTGAGCTCAAACGAGGGGAGATCCTCGGTCTTTACGGTCTCATGGGAGCGGGCCGCTCCGAACTCCTGGAGTGCCTGATCGGCGTGCAGCCCCTGGCAACTGGAGAGATACAGGTCGACGGCAAAGAGCTGAAGGGCAACGATGTCGCCTCTCGCATCGACGCCGGTCTCGTCCTCGTACCGGAAGATCGGAAGAACGACGGTTTCGTGCCGACTCTTTCGGTTAGCCACAACATGATCCTCGCGAGCTTGGGTAGGTACCTCGACAAGTTGCGCCTCGCTCTTGTCAGGATGAAGGAGCGCAGAGCCGCGGAGGCGATGATAGCAAAGCTCTCGATTCGAGTGGCTGATCCAAACCAGATCATAACCTCTCTGAGCGGTGGCAACCAGCAAAAGGTCGTCATCGCCAAGGGATTGCTTACCAATCCTCAGGTGCTCCTTCTCGACGAGCCCACCCGGGGAGTAGACGTTGGGGCAAAGTCGGAGATCTTCGAAATCATCGCCAGCCTCGCCGCGCAAGGGTATGGGGTGCTCTACGTCTCCTCGGAGCTCAAGGAGGTTCTCGATATGGCCGATCGGGTGCTGGTCATGTCAAAAGGCAGAATCAGCGGGGAGTTCAGTCGAGAAGAAGCAACCGAAGAGAAGCTGGTCGCCGCATCGTCCAACGGCAGATCGGTCTGAGACGTTATTCAGCAGTGGAGGTCACCGACCATGAGTAATACAACAAACGGCGCGAAGAAGATAACAAAAACTGACGTGCTCCAAATCCTGATGAAAGGAAGAGCCTTCCTCGCCCTCATAATCGTCTTTACCGTCTTTGCCACCATGGCGCCCGGTTTCTTGAGCGTCGCCAACATTATCATCATCTCTAAGCACGTTGCCATTATTGCCCTTATGGCCGTGGGAATGACGTTCGTCATCCTCTCAGGGGGAATTGACCTTTCCGTTGGTTCTATCGTCGGTCTCTCGGCGATGATCGCCGGAGGTCTCATTAGTGAAGGCATACGACTGCCCGCCTTTGGGGTGGTTCTCTATCCGACCGTCTGGATGGTAATCGTTCTCACGCTTGTCGCTGGAATTGTCATCGGCGCGGTCAATGGCCTCGTTATAACGAGACTGAAGGTGTACCCCTTCATTGCCACCCTCGGCATGCTCTACGTTGCCCGAGGCCTGGCGGGCCTCCGAAACAACGGGCGCACCTTTGCAAACCTCGTTGGCCGCCAGGAATTCAACAACACCGGCTTCGTCCAACTCGGTGGCGGCACCCTCTTGGGCGTGCCCTACTCGGTTTGGATCATGTTTCTCTTTGCCCTCGTTGCGTATTACGTCACCACCAAACTCCCCTTCGGCCGCCACGTCTACGCCCTCGGCGGCAACCGCCGGGTTGCGGAGCTCTCCGGCGTCCGGGTAAGGCGCACCGAGACCATGGTCTATATCATCAGCGGGTTCTGCTCAGCCATGGTGGGACTCATTATCGCGAGCCAATTGGTCGCGGCGCACCCAGCCACCGGCATGACCTATGAGCTCACCGCTATCGCCGCGGTAGTCCTCGGCGGAACCTCCCTCATGGGCGGCCGCGGCGGAATCGGCGGTACCATTATCGGCGCCTTTGTTATCGGTGTCCTGGTCGACGGACTCGTCGTGATGGGATACTCATCCTTTCTCCAGAACGTGATCAAAGGCACCGTTATCGTGCTGGCAGTCTTTGTCGACCTGGCACAGATCCAAATGCAGGAACGGATCGCCCTTCAGAAACAAGCCGCCGTGGCAACCGGGGAGGAGTAGTTCGAGGCGCACCGAGTAACCAAACCCCTCCGCGGCGAGCCGTGTTACAATGCGGAGTGCGAATGCTACGCGGCGCGTCACCGTTCCTAACTCTCCTTCTTCCTCTCCTTGCTCTGATGCTGCTCATCGACGGCTGCGCGGAGGAGGGCGGGGAGTCTCGGGATCCCTGGCGAGTCGTTTTTGTTCCCGCTATAGAGGATCCCTTTTATCGCGCGATCGGGGCCGGTGCCGCGGAGGCCGCGAAGAGTAAGGGGATCGAGTTCGACGTCGCCGAGTATCCACAGCTGTGGAGCGCCGATGCCCAGCGAAAAGTCCTCGAGGCGTACGACTTAGACGGCGTTGACGCGCTCCTCATCGGCCCAACCTCCACGGTAGCCCTTCAGTCAGAGCTCAAGGAGATCGCCTACCGCGGAATTGCTCTCATTACCGTAGACACCTATGTCGGCGACGGTAACTACTCGGAAGGTGACGACCAGTACGCCCTCAGTTACGTCGGGACGGACAACTGGAACGGAGGTAAGGCGGTCGCCGAACGACTGGCCGAGCTGGTGGGCAAGGAAGGGGCCGTCTACGTCAATACCACGCACTCCGATGTCTCATCCGTGGCGGATCGGGTTGACGGATTCATGGCGGGGATGGCGGAGTTTCCGAACATGCAGGTTATAGCCAGGGACTACAATGAGGACCGGCAGGATGTTGCGTATAGGCAGACGTTGCAGATTCTCCAGAAACACCCGGAAGTCCGAGCAATTTTCGCCACTAACCTCTTTAGCTCGCAGGGGGCGTACCAGGCGGTACTGGAAACCGGACTAACCGGAGCGGTGCGGATCGCCTCCTGGGATAGTACGGGACCAATAGTAGAGGCGCTGACCGACGGGTTTATCGATCTCGTTCTCGCCCAGTCTCCCCGCGAAATAGGCGTAAGGGCCGTGGAACTCGCCTCGGACCATCTCGAGGGGCGCCCGGTTCCGAGAAAGCTGCACGTTTCTGCCAGGATACTCAGTCAGGAATCTCTCGACAGCGAGGATTTAGAGGAGCTGACGTACTAGAGTCATGTCCCTGTTTCAGCGATTCTTCTCAATCGCGGTTCTCGTGCTTCTGCTCCAGAGTCTCCTCATCGGAGTGCTGGTCGCATCTCGGGTGCAGGACCAGGACGAGAGAATCGCCCTCACCGAGCTCGACGAGTCCTCGCGTCTCGTCTATGAGAACTTCAATAACTGGAAACGAGCGCTCTGGCAGCAGGTGGTTGCGGTCTCTCCCGGGGAGAGCGCCCGGGATATCGTACTTCGCCTCGCGCCGAGACGCACGGTGGATTGGGTTGTTCAGACCGGCGACGACTCGCGAGAACCGACGGTCTTTCCGGTAACCGGCGTCGAGTACCCGGTGCAGGTACCAGTGCACTGGAATCTCCTAACGCGGCCGCGGATTTCAGTGGAGTATCTGGAGGAGACCCTTCTACTGCGGGCATCGCTGCCGGTCGTCTTGGATTCCGGCGGGAGTGGTGCGCTCCACCTGGTTAAGATTATCGACGAGACCTTCTGTCGGCAGCTCGCTATCGACTCTCCCGCGACGGCGACCTTCCTCACTCCTCAGGGAAAGCTGCCCGGACTACCAGATCTGCCCTCGGGCATGGACCTTCGGGAGATGCTCCGAAATCGCCGAGGGTACCTTCGATTCGCCGGCAAAAGAAACGAGTTGGGCGAGCGGTTCAACGGCAGTTTTAGGAACACCGGAGTCCTCCTTACGGAGAACGGGACTTTGCCGCTCTATCTCTCCGTCTTGCTCGACGCCTCCTGGCAGGATCGGCGGATGCACGCCATAGTCCGGAGCCTGCTCTTTTCCTCTATCGTCTCCATAGCTCTCTCCGGGGCCCTCGTACTGGTCGGCTCCTGGACCCTTACGAAGCCGATTGTCAGGTTGACCGGCGCCATGGAGGGGGTCCGGGAGGGAGATCTCTCTATTCGTCTCAACGGATGCAGAGGCCGGGAGGCCCAAAAGCTCTTTGCGGGCTTCAACGGGATGACGGCGCGGCTTCAGGCGGATGAGGAGGAGCGGCAACGACACATCGACGAGATAACAGCCCTCACCAAGACCACGGAGACCATATTCCAGTCCATTGCCATCGGAATGATAACCGTTGACCGAGCTCTACGTATTCTGCAGATCAACAAGGCTGGAGAGCGGTTGCTCGGCTCGGAGAATGAGAGTCTCAGAAACCGCGCTCTTCTCTCCACTCCTTCGCCAGAGCTCGCGGACCACTTGGCTGAGATGGCGCGAAACGTGTTCGGAACAAGGGGATCCCAGCCTCCGGCCTTACGGCGTACCGCACAAAGGGTCTACACTCTGTCCGGAACCTTCCTGAATACGCCGGAGAGCATAGAGGGGCCGGTGCTCGAAGGATGTCTCCTCGTTGTGGAAGATGTAACCGAAAAGCTCTCCCTGGAAGAACGAATGGTGAGGGCGGAGAAGCTCTCCTCACTCTCCCTCCTTACAGCCGGCGTCGCCCATGAGATCAACAATCCCCTTTCATCAATAACCGCGAACGTCCAAAACCTCGCCTGGGAGATCGAAGATCCGGATCAGAAGAAGGCCGTTGACTATATCGAGCAGGAAACACGACGGATTCGTGATATCGTGGGCAAGCTGCTGCGCTTCTCCGGCGGTAGTGGCTCCGGAAGCTCCGTCTCCGATGTCAACGAGGAGGTGAACCTCGTTATCGACACGCTTCGCTGCGCCATACCGGAGAGACAGAACGTCTTTCTTCAGCCAACCTTGAGCGAACCGTTATCTCCGGCGGCTATACCCGCGACGGAACTGCGGCAGATTCTGCTCAATCTGGTGACCAACGCGTTCCAGGCTCTTGACGGAAAGCCCGGCGGAATCTCTCTCTCCACGAAAGAGGTGTCGAACGGAATACGCGTGGTTATCGAAGACAACGGCATCGGCATGGACGAGGCGACGCAACAACGAATGTTTGATCCTTTCTTTACGACCAAGCCCACGGGCTCCGGGCTTGGGCTGTCGGTGGTCTACGGACTAATCACCCGATACGGTGGAAGCTGTGCGATCAGCTCCGCCGAGGGTGAGGGCACGAGAGTGGAGTTCGAACTACCCCGAGGGAGCGGCAACATATGACCCCAAGAGGAGATGAGCTGAGACCGGTCGTCTGTATCGCGGACGACGAGGAAGGCATTCGATTCGGCCTCTCGAGACTCTTCGTTAGGGCAGGCTATGAGGTAGTCACCTGCCCAACCGGCGAGGAGGTGCTCGGGTACGCCGGTAGGGAGCATCTGGATGTTCTCCTGCTCGACGTTCGTCTTGCCGGCAGCATGGACGGACATGAGGTGCTCAAGGAGGTTCGTAGAATCGATCCGGATCTGCCGGTACTAATGATAACCGGATACGGCACGATCGAAAGTGCCGTGGAGGCGATGAAGGAAGGCGCAGAAGACTACATCGTCAAACCCGTTGATAACGCCCGACTGCTCAACAAGGTATCGAGCAGGTTGGAGCTTGGCCGCGGCGCCGGCATAGAGGGAGCCGAAAGCGAGCTCTCCGTGGCGGACGCCCGAAAGCGATCGATTATCGGCGAAAGCGTCGAAATGCGCAAACTCCTAACCCTGGCTTCGCGAATCAAGCAAGAGGACATCACGGTCCTCATTACCGGAGAGAGCGGGGTGGGTAAGGAGTTGCTCGCCCGGCATATCCATAATGGAAGTCCCCGAGCCTCGGGGCCCTTTATCGGGGTGAACTGCGCCGCCTTCTCCGAAACACTTCTGTTGAGCGAGCTCTTCGGACACGAGAAGGGTGCCTTTACGGGGGCCGAGGGTCGAAAGGCGGGCTGCTTTGAGCGGGCCAATGGAGGGACCCTCTTTCTCGACGAAATCGGGGATATGGCGGCGGACACACAGGCTAAGCTGCTTCGGGTACTCGAAACGCGGCAGTTCGAGCGGCTCGGCGGAACCGTCTCGGTGCATGCGGATGTCCGGATTATCGCCGCTACCAATCGGAATCTCGAAGAGCTTGTCGAATCCGGCGGATTCCGGGAGGACCTCTACTATCGTATCAACGTCGTGCGCATGCATATCCCGCCGCTGCGCGAACGTCCGGAGGATCTGCGCAAGATGATCACCGAGTTCTTGCGGCTCTTCAACGAGAAGTATGACCGAGGGGTGACGGAAATCCCCCAAGAGACCATGGACACGCTTCTCTCATACCGGTGGCCGGGAAACAGCAGGGAGTTGAAGAACGTCATGAGCCAGTCCGTGCTTCTGAGTAACTCCCGCCGTCTCGAGCTCTTTGGGCTCTCGCCGAGCCGGAAGCAGTCCGGCCAACCGCCCGCTGCGGCGTCGATTTCCGAGGGGGTTAGTGACTACCACGGGACCGTCGCTGCCGTCCGGGAGGACATAGGAAGGCAATTGGTTCTTTCGGCGTTGCGGCAGAGTCGAGGAAACAAGTCGGAGGCCGCCCGGATGCTCGGCATAACACGCAAGACGCTCCAGCGGAAGATCACCCGCTTCGGGATCGATTCCTCGGTCCAAGGTGGGTAGCGGGGTATCCGGTGTGTGGATACCCGGGTATCCATCTCGTATCGGCGGGCCCTTGGAAGCCGAATGATAGCTGAACGGCCTAACTAACTACCACGGAGGGAGTAGGAGCCGTTCCACCGTAGTTCGCATGATTGGCCCGGTCCTTGCTAATAGCCGTCAAACGACCTATTAGTAAAGAGGAGGTATGTATGAGGAAAGCACTGGCTACCGTTCTGGTACTGCTGCTGCTACCGGCGTTCCTGTTTGCATCTGGACAGGCTGAAGAGGCTGCAGAGGCCGAAGAAATCCGCCTTGCGGGGATCGTGTTCCAGAACGACCAGTTCATGAGGATCGTTCAGTTCGGTATGCAGGACGCCGCGGAAGAGCTCGGAGTCGAGCTTCTTCTCGGTAACAGCGACAACAGCCCGGCTCAAGAGATCGAGATGGTCAACAACTACATCTCCGGCGGTGTTGACGGTATTATGATCACCCCCTTGAGCGCTACCGCATCCGTCCAGGCGCTGCGGGACGCACATGAGGAAGGAATCCAGATCGTCACCTGGAACACCCGGATCGACGCCGACTTCCCCGTGGCCGCGGTGGAGTCGAGCCAGTTTCAGCTCGGAGAGTCTACCGGAGCGGTAGCTCGCGAGTACATCCAGAACGAGCTCGACGGATCGGCAAGGGTCGCGATTCTCGCCTTTGATGCCCTCGTTCCCGAGCAGAGTGGCGCTCGAGTTGACGGGTTCTTGAGCCAGATCGAGGATCTCGACGGTGTAGAGATCGTGGCCAAGCAGGACGCCTGGCTTGCGGAAGACGCGGTGGCGGTCTCGGAGGACATTATCACCGCTAATCCCGATCTCGACCTGATTTACGCCGCCAACGAGGGAGGGACCGTCGGTTCCGTCCAGGGCGTTCGTAACGCCGGAGGCGCGGGAGAGATAGCGGTATTCGGTATCGACGCGAGCGAGCAGCTTGCGGACTTTCTCCTCGCCGATGACGATATCCTGCACGCAACTACCGGGCAGCAGCCGTATGAGATTGGCTACACCAGCGTAGAGGTCTCCGTCGCGGCGCTCCAGGGTGAGGATGTGGAAAAGGACGTCATCGTTCCGGGGGTGCTGCTCACCAGAGACGATCCGGAGGAAGTCCGAGAGTTCAGGTCCTGGCTCACCGACATTATCGATCGATAACCGGTGTCTCTCATGAATAACGTTCTTGAGTTTCGGGGTGTTCGCAAGGAGTATCCCGGTACCGTAGCTTTGGAGGACTTTTCCGCCGGCTTTGCCGGCGGAAAGGTTCACGCCCTGGTCGGAAAAAACGGTTCCGGCAAGAGCACGACGATTAAGATTCTTTCCGGCGCAGTGGCCCCAACGAGGGGCGAGCTCTTTCTCGAAGACAACCCCGTAGAGATTCAATCTCCCCGGGATGCCCTGGAGAAAGGCATCGCCACGGTCTACCAGGAGCTCAGTCTCATTCGGGAGCTCTCTATCGCCGAGAACATCGCCGCCGGAAGACTCCCGACCCGGGGCCGTGTCGTCCCGCGAGTAGACTGGGAGACGGTTCGTCGGCGCGCCGAGGAAACCCTTGCCACCCTCGGGGTAACCCTGCCCATAGAGGCACCGGTCCGTTCCCTGAGCGTCGGACAGCAACAGATCGTAGAGATCGCCAAGGCGATGTCCTTCGATCCTCGGATCCTCATCCTCGATGAGCCTACCAGCGCCCTCGCGGCCCACGAGGTCGACAATCTCTTTGAAATTGTCAGGCGGTTGCGAGACCGGGGGGTTACAGTCATATACATTTCTCATCGGCTTCAGGAGCTCCATCAAATTGCGGACACCGTGACGGTGCTACGGGACGGCAAGCATGTCGGTACCATAGGGATCGGGGAAGCGAGCACCGAAAGGGTAGTCGGAATGATGTTCGGCGAGGTGGTAACCTCGGCGCGCCCGCATACGGAGCCCGGAGAGGAACCGGTCCTGAGAGTCGAAGGACTCACTCGCCAGGGGTGGTTCCGCGACGTCTCTTTCGTCCTTTATCGCGGTGAGATTCTCGGAATCGCCGGAATGCTCGGCGCGGGGCGCACTGAGCTTCTGCGGTCGATCTACGGAGCGGACCCGGTGGACGGAGGTACCGTCCATCTCGGAGAGCTCCAAACGAGCAAGCCTTCCCTTCGGAAGATGAAGCAACAGGGACTCGGCCTCACCCCGGAGAACCGAAAGGACGAAGGGCTGATTCAGATCCACACCGTCCACGAGAACCTCATAATGGCCGCTCTGCGGCGGATCTCTCCAACCGGAATTCGCAACCGCCCGGGGGAACGGGCCGCGGTGCAAGAGCAAATAGATCGGCTCTCCATTACGCTCTCTTCGCCGGACGCCACGATGTCGAGTCTCAGCGGAGGCAATCAGCAGAAGGTCGTAATCGGTAACTGGCTGAACGACGACCCCGAGGTGCTCTTCTTCGACGAACCCTCCCGGGGTATCGACGTTGCCGCGAAGCAACACATCTTTCGCATAATCTGGGATCTAAGCGCCGAGGGGATTAGCTCCATCTTTGTCTCTACCGAATTGGAGGAACTCTTAGAGGTGTGCCACCGCATTCTCATTATGCGAAACGGGGTAATTGCCGAAGAGGTGAACCCTGAGCAGATATCCCTAAAAGAGCTATACGCGCGCTGCATGGAGGAATAGTGAGGTGATTGACAACCTGTTTAAGAGGAAGGGAAGCATCCGAGGACAGAGCATACTGGAGCTTGTGCTTCTCGCGATTTGCATCATACTGGCGATTTCGGCTCCCGGCTTCTTCTCCACCCGCAATATTCTCAACATTATGCGAAACGTAGCGATGCAGGGAGTCATCGCCTTCGGGATGACTATGGTCATCATATCCGGTGAGATCGATCTCAGTGTCGGCTCCGCCGTTGCCTTTGCGGGCTGTCTCGCAGCTCTCATTCTACGCTGGCTGAATAATCTGACTCTCAGCCCCGCCGTTGGCGTAGCGGTAGCGATTTTCTTGACTCTTGCTATGGGTTTTGCCATTGGTAACTTTACCGCTTTTGTTCGGACCCGCTTCACTGTTCCAACCTTCATTACAACTCTCGCGCTTATGACTATTCTGTCGGGGATCGCGAATCTCGTTACCGGGGGTTTCCCGATTACCTCTTTTCCCCAGTGGTACAACTTCTTCGGCGGAGGCTACGTCCTCGGAGTTCCGTTCCCCGCAATTCTCTTTCTGCTGGTCTTCTTCGTCATTCAGTTTCTTATGAACCAGACTACCTTCGGTCGATCGGTCTACGCGGTGGGGGGCAACGAGGAAGCGGCGAGGCTCAACGGCATTAACGTCCGTTTCGTCAAGCACATGGTGATCGGAATAACCGGATTGCTCGCCGCCCTTAGCGGTATTATGGTCTCCGCTCAAATCATGTCCGGCACGCCGACGGTCGCCGAAGGGTGGGAGCTGCAAGTGATCTCGGCCGTCATTATAGGCGGAACGAGCCTTTTCGGCGGGGCCGGTCGGATCTGGGGCACCTTTATCGGCGTGGTCTTTCTCGGAGTCATTATTAACGGAATGACTCTCTTGAACATCAGTCAATACTGGCAGTTCGTGGTCCGAGGTGTCCTCATTCTTGCTGCGGTGCTTGTCAACAATATCTCCGCCCGGCGGCGAGCCTAATGGACTGGCTTGGCCCGGCGTGCGTCGGCGACTCGCTGCTCC
>JBKHED010000065.1:0-15748 GCA_046540995.1 Spirochaetaceae bacterium
CGCCGAGAGCCCTCCGAGTAGCCCGAACACCCTATACAAACTGAATCTGCGTGCGCTTTAGATAACGGTCCTCCAAGACCCGACAGATGCGCTTCATCAGGTTTCTTCTAATCTCCAACTCCACCGGAACCGTGGGGTTCTGGTGCGCCTCGTTGATTCTCGTTCCCACGATCACTTGAATTTCGTCACTCTCCAAGAGCGCCTGCGCTGCCCGAGTGGCTCCGTTCTGTCGGAGCCGTCCAAGGAGCTCATCCCCCTCCAAGAGCTCCGCCACGCGGCTCATAGTGATCGTGCCTTCGGTTACCAGATCGGCCCCCTCCATGCTGCTCATGGGCGGAATCTCCGGATCGAGGTTGCCGAGGTTTACCCTCACCTCGCGTCCGAGCTCTCGGGCTATTAGGTTTGCGGTGGTGCCCCCGGCGATAATCCTCCGTCCCGGAAAGGCGGAGACGAGCTGGGCCAGCTCCCCGTCCCGCTCCCGGTCCATCGGCGGTCCAGTTGCCACAAGGGTGCGGCGGGGCCGCCGCAAATAGACCACCGCGCAGGAAATGTCGTCCTTCGGCTTGAAGCCGTCGTGGGAGGCGGCCTGGTTAACCACCCGAGCGGCGAGCTCTCGGGCGGAGATCCCGGGGTCCTCGGTGACGAGCTTCCGTAGGAAGCTTTTGACCCCGTCGTTCCCCCAGCCAAAGGGAAAGACGGCACTCCCCATCCCCGACTGTGTGACCCCATCGGAGAGAAGCACCAGGTACTGACCGAGGGTGATCGCTACCTCACCGCTTTCGGCGGTAGTGCGCCCGCCGGCTCCGCCGGGGACCTCCAGGGTCGCCAGGTCGAGCTCACGGCACTCCTGACGGTCCACCAGGAAAGGCCCCGGGTTATCGTAGTTTACGATGCTACAGCGGCCGGATGTAGAGAGATCCAGGGCGGTAAAGGTGGCGTATCGGATCTTGCGAACGCTGCACTCCGGGAGCGTGCGCATAATGATCCCTGCCACCCGGGAGGGTTCGATGTCGGAGCTAGCGTACTGGAGCGCCATGGTGGAGGTGAGCATGGAAAGAACGCTCGCCTTTACGCCGCTTCCGAGGCCATCGGAGAGAACCACGATGGCACGCTCTTCTTCGGGAATCCGGCGAAGCCGGATCGTATCTCCAGCCACCTGCTCTCCCTCTTTCTGCCGCTGGTTATAGCCAACCTCTATGATCCGATCCGGACCAAGAGAGAGAACCGGGCATTCCGATACCCTACCTGGTGCTACGCCGCTACTCACCGGCGGACTCCTCCGGAGAAAAGGAGCGAACGATGGAATTGAGAATGAGCTCCGTCTCCGAGGCGTTCTCACCGAGCAGGTACGCTATCTGCTGAACCGTCTTGAGATTCTTATCTATGACCTCCTTGGATTTCTCCACGATCTGCTGCTTGCGCATCGCCGGGGCTGTAACGTCCTGAAGGATTGCTCCCACAAGGTGGTGATCCTCTATGGAAAACACCGAAGCGTTGATAATCGCACCCTTAACTCGCACCGTTTTATCGAGTATGTCCGCACCGCTGTGCAGCACCGCCCGAAAGAGATCCTCCAGAGGAAGAAACCGCTCCAGCTGAGCTCCCTCGAGCCCGGGAAGGGCGTCGTAAGCGGCCTCCGCGTCCGGGCCGCAGAGGCGAGCAAAGTTGCGATTGCTCTCTACTATTCGCATACCGGCGTCCACGGTAACCGCCGCGGAAGGCATAGTCTTTAGAAGGGCGCTGTTCTTCTTCTGCGCGAGTCGACGCATATACGCCACGCACATCGCGGGCTCCGCTCTCCCAGCCACGAGGGCGCGAGCAAAGGTGCGGCAGGTATCGTAGCCGCATCCACCGCAGTTGAGCTCATCCTCGCGGCTCCGCTTCCCGACCTTTCGAAGCGCCTCGCGAATCTCTCCCTCCGCCGCCTCGGGGAGGGTTACCGGAGCTGGTCGCCACCGTTTCGGTAGGGAAGTCGCGCCATTAGCCTTCGGGTAATCCGATCCGGCGGCTCCATTGTCTCCCGCTGCCTTCTCGGAAACGCCTTCTCTGGCAAAGGTGAGGACGCCGCTTCGCCGTGCAAGGAGAGAGCCGCGCCTTGTGGTTCCCGGGCCGTTGACGCATCCTCCCTCACAGGCGAGGAGCTCCAGGAAGATCTTCTCTCCGGGGCCGTCTATTTCCAGGTCTTGCAGCGCCTCGCGGACGATGCCCATTCCCGAAAGATGCACACACCGACCGAACCGCTCCTCCCCGGAGAGGGAGAGAGAGGAGATCATCCCTCCATCCACCGGGTACGCACGACACACCCCACTACCCCAGGGAAGAAATCGAGCCTCCCGCTTCTCGGAGAAACGCGCGGGGCTTATGCCGGACTGTTCAAACCAGCGCCTCAGATCTTCGAAGGTTATCGCTACTTCCAAGAGATTCTCGGCGGCGTCGGACTCGCACTTCTTGGCGATGCAGGGACCGATGAAGACGACTCCGATATCCTCTCCGTAGAGACGGCGAAGATAGTCGGCGTGGGCGATAAGCGGCGAGGGAGTCTCCCCCAGGGCTCTTTGAAGCTCCGGATGGTACTTGGTGATGAGATCGACCACCACGGGGCAGGCGGTGGATATCCGTACGCCGGAGCCTCCTTCGGCAAACCATCCGTTCACCTCTCGGGAGACGAGTTCCGCCCCGAGGGCCGTTTCGGAGACCCCGGCAAAGCCGAGAGCCTCCAATGCCGAGGTGAGTTGCCCAGGGGTGTACTCAGAGAACTCGGATACAAAGGAAGGCGCCAGTGATACGTACACCGACTCCCGCAGCGAGAGGAGCTGTCGGGCTCTTGGTAGATCCTGCCGAACCTTCTTCGCTTTGGCCGGACAGACTCCCACGCAGTTTCCGCAGTAGATGCAGGTTTCCGGTTCTACCGAGGCGTGGCCGTCCCGCACCCGTATCGCCTTTACAGGGCACCCCCGGACGCACCGGTAGCAATCCTGACACTCCGCGGGCTCTGTGTAGATTGGCCTTCGGGCGTTCATTTCTCACACCAGTGCCTAATCAGATCCAAGGCCGCTTCCGGCGTCATACCTTGATAGATTTCTCCATTGATCCGAAGCAAGGGGCCTCGGGAACACTGATTCGCGCAGAGATGCCCTTTGAGTTCGACGCAATCGCCGTACCCCTGCCGTCCGATGTAATCGGTGATGAGGGGGAGCGCCTCCTTGTTGCCCCTGGCAAAGCAGGAGCTACCCATGCAGAGCTCCACTGAAAGTCGTTTGCTGTGACTCGCCATATCGATAACATCTTACCGATAAAAAATTATCTAATCAATCCCCCGGAGACGCTTTTCCCGCTCTCCTATACCACACTAGAGGCGAGCCAGAGAGCAGGGCTTGACGGAAACTCCTGTTTTGTACTATAGTATTATTGTGCTAATTCATTGATACACTAATACAGTCAAAGAGGTATGGCTATGTTGCAGTTAGAGGATCTCCACTTCGCTTATCCAAAGAAAGCACCTCTATTCAGCGGGATAGATTTTTCCCTTCGCCCGGGAGGCATCTACGGACTCCTCGGCAAGAACGGGGCGGGAAAGACGACCCTTCTCAAGCTCTCCTTGGGCTTGCTCTTTCCAGAACGAGGAGAGTCGAGGCTCTTCGACGGCCCCGCGGAGCGCAGGGACCCGGCGTGCCTGGCGGAGGTCGCCTTCGTCCCGGAGAACTTCGCGGTGCCCCCGGTCTCGGTGGCGGAGTACATTCATCTGTACGGCGCCTACTACCCCCGGTTCGACCAGGGGCTGATGGAACGGTATCTGCGAGCGTTCGAGCTCGAGGAGACGATGAGGCTCCCGGCCGTCTCATACGGGCAGAAGAAGAAGCTACTCCTCGCCTTTGCCCTGGCGACCAACGCGAGACTGGTGGTTCTTGACGAACCGACCAACGGCCTCGATATCCCCTCGAAGCGGGTCTTTCGCAAAGTCTGTGCTGAAGCGATCGATGACGCCCGCGCCTTTATCATCTCCACGCACCAGGTGCGAGACGTGCAGAACCTCATTGACCCGATTGTTATCCTTCACAACGGCAAGGTTCTCTTTAACCACTCCGTGGAAGAAATCGAGTCGGCCCTCACGCTTCGGCGCCGCGACTCCGCACCGTCGGAGGCGCTCTACTCCCAGAAGGAGATGGGGGCGTATCTGAGCCTGGAAGCCGGAGGAGAAGGAGAGGAGGAGATCGACCTGGAGTTCCTCTTCGAGGCGGTGATGAGCAACCCCGCCGAAATCGAGGAGACGATTTCCGTCTCGGGAGGTGTGCGATGAGACTCGACGTTCGACGGGCCGGATGGACCCTCTATCATGAGACCTTTACACAGTGGCGCCGGGTGCTCTTGAGCGCTCTCGCGGTGGCCGGAGCAGCAATGATCCTCTCCCTTCTCTCCTGGGTCGGCGGTAACCCCGCCTCGCCCCGAATGGCCGAACAGTTCGCCCCATTTATGATCGCCTGGGGCGTGGTAGTGACAAGCGGAGTGTTCGGAGAGCTCCGAGAAGACGCGTTCCGGATGGAATTTCTTCTGCGTCCCGCATCGACCATGGAAAAACTGTTTTCCAAGCTCCTCGTCTCCACTCTCGGTTACTTCGTCATCTTCACGGTGATCTACTTCACCATGAGTGGCGTGCTACGGGGTATCTACGCGCTGGTCTTCGGCAGCCAAGGACCTGGGATCACCTCGCCGCTGCGGTTGCTCTGGGATGTTCTTCTGGCGTATCTGGTTGTCCATAGCTGGTTCTTCCTAGGAGCGGTCTACTTTAAGAGCCACAACGGTATTAAGACGCTCCTCGTCGTGGTAGGCGTCGGCTTTACTTACGCCCTTCTCACCGCAGGACTGGGACGACTGATCCTCGATCCCTTTATCCACGGAGAGGAGGCGGAACTGCTTCGGCAGCGATTCGAAAACATCCGAGCGTTCGAAGAGCTTCCCGCTTCCATAACGGATACCGTGAAGCTCTACGGCACCCTGGGAAAAGCCGTTCTCATACTCTCAGTTCCGGGGTTCTGGCTTCTGAGCTGGAGACGACTCCGGGAGACGGAGGGATAGGAGCGTGCAGTTTGAACGAGCAACGTCGATCTACCAGCAGATCACCGAGTACGTCTACTTTCAGGTGCTAAGGGGCAAATGGCGGCCGAAAGAACGGATTCCGTCGGTTCGCGAGCTGGCGGTGGAGCTCGAAGTAAACCCAAACACGGTGCTGAGAAGCTACAACGTTCTCCAGGAGGAAGGAGTAATCTACAATAGACGTGGTATCGGCTACTTCGTGGCAGAGGATGGAGTGGACGCAGCGAGGGAAAAGAAACTGGACCAGCTTCGGCAGCGGGAGCTGCCGGATCTCTTTAGACGCCTACGCCTCGTAGGCTTTACTAAAGAGGAGTTGGTCCGTTCATACGAGGCGTTTTCAGAGGAGCAGAATGATGCGTAAAGTGACGAACCGAGTTCTTCTCGGGCTCTACCTGGGCGGAATCCTTCTTATCGGGACGGCCCTGCTGATCTTGCGGTTTCAACTCGGCGCTCTCCTGTAGGGCGTCGGAGAGGCCACGATCCCGCTTTTACATACCCGCTTGGAGGGATTATACTGCCTTCGTGCTATGTAAAAAGATGAAAGTGGCGCTTCTTGCACTGCTGCTCCCGATACTACCGGCTTTCGCCGAGCCGGCACGACTACTGCAGCAGAACGCGCCGCCGCGGTTCGAGTCCCTGACCCGGGAAGACGGACTGTCCAACTTATCCGTTTCCTCGGTGGTCCAGGACAGTAACGGGTTTCTCTGGTTTGGCACCCAGGGAGGACTCAATCGGTATGACGGGAGAGAGGTGATGGTCTTTCGCCACGATCCCTTTGACCCGAACACGCTCCCCCACGATCTGGTGCAGACGATCTATTACCAGGAGGCCGCCGAGAAGCTATGGGTCGGCACCTACAACGGTCTCTCTGCCTTCTCCCTGGAGGAGGGGACATTTACGAACTACCCCGCCGGGGAAACGGGCCTCTCCAACAGCGTGGTTATAGCTGTTGCGGAGGACAACCACGGTATGATCTGGGTCGGCACCTTGCGAGGCCTGAACCGGCTGAATCCGGCTACCGGCGAGGTCGATAAGATCGAGATTGCCGGTGATGTGGTTCGGGACATAACCGTTGACTCCCGGGGCACCTTATGGATCGGAACGTATGAGGGGCTTTTTCGTCTCGATCCCGGATCGTCGGAAGAGCCGTCTGCTTCGCTGGAGCAGGTGGACATTACCCTTCCGACGAAGAGTGTTATGTCGATCAGGGAGGCGGAGCCGGGAGTACTGCAGCTCGGCTGCTGGGAAGGCGGAGTGGTCACCTACGAGATCTCCTCCGGGGAGACCTCCCTCCTGGAGCTCGAAGATAATCGCATATACGCGATGACCGAAACCCGAGACGGGATCCTCTGGGTCGGAACCTGGGGAGCCGGGCTCTATGCGGTGGAGCCTTCCGGAGAGATCAACCATTTCTCGGCCGATTCCCGAAAGCAGGAACTCGCCCACCCGATAGTCTACGCCCTCTTTCAGGACACCTCAGAGATCCTCTGGATCGGGACCAACGGCGGGGGCGTGCAGAAAATCAGTCCCCGAAAACGGGACTTCAGCAGGTTCACCCACGATACGGAAAGCCCGCGAGCGCTGCCGAAAGGCAAGGTGAACGTGATTACCCGGGATAGCAGGCAGGTCCTCTGGTTCGGAATCTACAACGGCGGCCTCAATCGATACAGCGAGGAGAGCGACCGTATCATCACCTACCGGCATGAGAAAGATGATTCCTCCTCCCTGGTAAACGACATTGTAAACGATGTCTACGAGACCAGGGATGGGGAGCTTCTGATTGGAACCCACGGAGGCATAAACCGCTTCGACCGGGAGCGCGAGCGCTTCGAGCTCTGGGGTCGAGACTTCAACCAGGAGTTTCCTCTGGAGGATCAGACTGTCTACGCCATGGAGGAGGATCGGAACGGCCGACTCTGGATCGGAACCTACACCACCGGAGTAGCGCGCGTCGACTCTGAGAAGGGAGAGTTGCGGTCGTTCAGCCACGACCCGGAGGATCCCACATCCCTCTCGGACAATCTGATCTACGACATTTACGAGGACTCCCGCGGGCGCATTTGGGTCGCCACAAACAACGGCCTCAACCTCTTCCGCCCGGAACGGGAGGACTTTCGGCGGTTTCTGCACCGGGCCGAAGATCGGAGCAGCCTGAGCAGCAATACGGTTCGATCGATCTACGAGGACAGCTCCGGCCGGATCTGGATCGCCACGGTGAGCGGTGGATTGAGCAGGTACGAAGAGGAGAGCGAGAGCTTTACCCACATTCTTGCCAGCGACGGCCTCGCGAGTAACATCGTGGTCTCCCTCCTCGAAGACGATCTCGGCAAGCTCTGGGTTGCCACTCATCAGGGAATCTCGATCATTAATCCCGAGACCGGTAACATCACTAATCTCGACGAGAACGACGGCCTCGCCGGCGTCGAGTTCAACCCCGGAGCGTACCGGGACGAGGAGGGTACGCTCTACTTCGGAGCGGCCCACGGGGTCACTGGCATCAACCAGACCGCAGCTCTCCGCAATCCACACGCGCCGAGGGTTCACATAACCGACGTGATGATTCTGCAGCAATCCCTGAGCGACTACCGGTACTCCTTTAACGACGAAGCACTACGGGTAGCCCCGGATGAGCGGCTCGTCTCCTTTGAGTTTGTGGGCCTCGAGTACGAAGCCCCTGAGCGCAATGAGTATGCCTACATGCTCGAAGGTTTCGACCGAGACTGGATTAACGCCGGCAGCCGTAATTTCGCCAGCTATACCGCCCTTCCGCCGGGGCAGTACACCTTTAAGGTGCGGGGGAGTAACAACGACGGCGTCTGGTCGGATTCGCCCGCCACGGTTTCGCTTCTCGTCGAAGCTCCCCTCTGGCGTCGCTGGTGGGCGTTTCTCCTCTACCTGCTACTCCTCGGTGCTATCGTCTACGGAGTGGTCCGAGTTCGGGAGAGTGCCCTGGTTCGGGTGCAGAATGAACGCCTCGAGGAAGCTAACGCGGAGCTCGAGCGGCTGAGCCTCCACGACCCGCTAACGGAGATCTACAACCGGCGCTACTTCGACAGCCGCCTCGAGGAAGAGGTCGCCTTTGCCCAGCGAAGCGGTCGACCACTCTCCCTGCTCATGCTCGATCTCGATCACTTCAAGGAGTACAACGACCGCCACGGTCACGTGGCGGGAGATCAGGTGCTTGTAAGCTTCGCCAGAATTCTTGAACGGCAGATCCAGCGGCGCACCGACTTTGCCTGCCGCTACGGCGGGGAGGAGTTCGCCGTGGTTCTCTTCGACAGCGACCGAGGCGGAGCGGAAGAGGTGGCGCGGCGGATCCTCGAGGCCGTTCGAGACATCGGGGTAACCGTGAGCATTGGCGTGGCGGTGCGAGGCGCGGGAGCCGAGGAGAGCGAGCAGTCACTGGTTCAGGCGGCGGATGCCGCTCTCTACGAGGCGAAACGTGGCGGCCGAGACAGGTACGTCACGGCCGGATAACCCCGCCGTCGAGCGGCCTTGAAGCGAGGCTCGCCTCCCTCTGAGAACACTCCGGGCGGAGTCTACGCTATTGGATGATTGTCTGACCGTCTTGACGCCGCCTGACGAGCGGTATAGAGTTAGCTGAGCTTAACAGAATAAGGCATCCTGTAAGCGGAGGCTCATCTTGTCCCCAAACCAAGAGAACATTACTGTCAGAGAGCTCTCCCCTGGGCAGACCGCAACGGTCACCGGGTACGAAACCTCTGACGCTCATTATAGATCGAAGCTGCTTTCCATGGGGCTTACCCGAGGGACGGAGCTCAAGCTCGTCAAAGTGGCTCCTCTGGGAGACCCGGTTGAAATCGAGGTTCGCGGCTACCGTCTTTCTCTCAGAAAGAAGGAAGCCGAGGCGCTCCTGCTCAAACGTAACGGAAACTCCCCATGAGTGGTGTCGACTACACCGTTGCGATCGCGGGAAATCCGAACAGCGGCAAGACCACCCTCTTTAACACTCTTACCGGCACCCATCAGCACGTGGGCAACTGGCCGGGAGTAACCGTCGAACTCAAGGAGGGGGCCCTCGATCTCAACCCGGTGGAAAACTTTCTCGCCGCTCCCTTTACCGCGGGAACCGAGGAGGACCGTGCGACCCCGACCGCCGCGGTTATGCCGAGCCCGAAACCTACCCGCGTTCGACTCATCGACCTTCCCGGCATTTACAGCCTCGCCGCCTCCACCGAGGACGAGCGGGTCGCCCGGGACTACCTCCTCAGCGGCGACGCGGATTTGGTCATCGACGTGGTGGACGCCACCAACCTGCAGCGCAACCTCTATCTCACGAGCCAGCTCATCGAAATGGGTGTGCCGGTCCTACTGGTTCTCAACATGATAGACCGTGCCGAGAAGCAGGGACAGAAGATAGAGATGGAACATCTTTCCAAGCATCTCGGGGTGCCGGTAATACCCGCCTCGGCCCTCTGTCTCGGATCGGTCCAGAAGGTTCGGCACGCCATCGAGTCGGCCCTGGCGAATCCGCCGCACTCGACCGAGAAGGTCCACTACCCGAAGAAGCTCGAGCAGGTCGTGAGCTCCTGGGAGCCGCGGCTGAGCAGGGTAAGCTCGGAAATCGGCGCCTCCCCCCGATGGGTCGCCGTAAAGCTCCTGGAAGGGGAGCCCTGGGTGCGCCGCAGAGTCTTTGCCGCCGGTGCAATGACCGAGGAGTATCTCCTCGAAACCCGGGAGGCCCTAGAGCGGGAACTCGACGACGAGCTCGACATAGTCATAGCAGACGCGAGATACGGGTTTATCCATGGCGTTACCAGGGACGTGGTGACGGAGCGGCTCTCCAAGGAGAGCGTGACCGATCGCATAGACCGAATCGTCATGAACCGTTGGCTCGGGATTCCGACGTTTTTTGCGGTGATGTACGCCGTCTTCTGGGTGACCATCAATGTGGGCGGCTCCTTTATCGACTTCTTCGACGCGCTCTTCGGAGCGCTCCTAGTAGATGGCCTCGGCTCGGCCCTCCGTGCCGTTGCGGCCCCAGAGTGGCTGGTAACGATTTTAGCAGACGGCATCGGAACCGGCATACAGACCGTGGCGACCTTTATTCCGATCATTTTCACCATGTTTCTCATGCTCTCTCTCCTGGAGAACAGCGGGTACATGGCTCGAGCCGCTTTCGTTATGGACCGTTTTATGCGGCTCATCGGACTGCCCGGAAAGTCCTTCGTACCGATGATGGTAGGCTTCGGCTGTACGGTGCCGGCAATCGCCGGCACCCGAACGCTGCAAAGCAAGAAAGACCGGTATATGACCATCTTCATGGCGCCCTTTATGTCCTGCGGCGCCCGGCTTCCGGTCTACGCTCTCTTTGCGGCGGCCTTCTTCCCGGATCAGGCGGGGTTCGTTGTTTTCTCCCTCTACCTCATCGGCATTGTTCTCGCAATTCTCACGGGAGTTCTGCTCAAGCAGACGCTCTTTCGAGGAGAGACCTCCCACTTCGTTATGGAGTTGCCCCCCTATCACGCGCCGCACCTGCGGAACCTCTGGACCCACACCTGGAACCGTCTCAAACTCTTTATCTGGCGGGCGGGCACTACGATCACCATCGCCGTGGCGCTCCTCTCGCTCCTCGATACGATCGGGACCGACGGCTCCATCGGCAACAGCGGGACGGAGCGCTCCCTCCTCGCCTCCCTCGGCAAAGGAGCGACGCCGATTTTCGAGCCCCTGGGAGTGGAGGAGGAGAATTGGGAAGCGACGGTAGGCCTCTTTACCGGCATATTCGCCAAAGAGGCGATTGTCGGCACCCTAAACTCTCTCTACGCTTCCGAGGCGGCCGGGGCACCGGACGCCGGGGAAGAGGAGCAATTTAACCTCCTGCCGGCTATAGGAGGAGCCCTGGCGACCATTCCGGACGCTTTTGGCGGTATCCTCGATACCCTTCTCGATCCCCTCGGTATCTCTCTCATCTCCGAGGAGGAGAGCGCGCTGGCCGCGGAGATCGCCGTGGGCGAGGGTATCTTCCCGCGGCTCCGGGAGAACTTCTCCCGTCCCGGGGCTTACGCCTATCTGCTCTTTGTCCTCATCTACTTCCCCTGCATGGCCTCTCTCGGTACGGCGATCAAGGAGATGAACACCTTCTTCGGCCTGCTCCTGGCACTCTATACGACCCTCCTCGCCTGGATAGTGGCCACCGGCTACTTCCAGATGTTCGGCGGTTCGGGGATCCCGGGACTGCTTGTTCCGGGGGTGATGCTCGCTGCCCTAATAGCAGGTCTGGCATTGGTCGGCCGAGTTAGCCGGCAACAGCTTACGGAGGTCGAGTATGAGTGATTCACACCTCACCGAAAGCCAGCTCCACTACCTGCTCACGATTTACGAGCTATCGGAGGAGAAGGGCGTTGCCCGCTCTCGGGAAATTGCCGAACGCCTCGGGGTTAGCCGCCCGTCGGTGACCGGAGCGGTCCAAGCCCTGGCGCAACGGGGCTACCTCTACTACGAACCCTACGGGCACCTTCGCCTTACCGACGCCGGCGTGAAGGAGGCTCGGCAAGTGCTGCTACGCCACCGTGCGGCTTACGACTTCTTCGTCTCGGTCCTCGGTCTCCCGGAAAAACGGGCGGACGAGGTCGCGGGGGATCTGGAAAAGCGGCTCCCCGGTGACCTGCTCTGCCGCCTGGTACAGTTCAACGACTTCTACAAGAAACGGAGCGGAAACCGCTTCCGCTGGCAGCCTCACTGCTCGGGCCTCTGCACCACGCTCTACGGAGAGGGTCCGGATGAGCGGTGCCACAGAGAAGGGGCTGAGTACCACTTCCAGGAAGCGGCGGAAAGCCAATAGTGAAGAAACGGTCCAACGGGATCTGTTCAATGGAATAGCCCGTTGCGAGCTAGCTCTTGTCCAGTCCAAAGAGCCGCGGCAGAAAACGGCGGCGCCGGGCGGCGGCGGTGACCATGAGCTCCGGTTGCTTCGGAATTTCCACCTCCCGCCGCTCGCCGAAGACGATAACGCAGTAAGCAAGCTCCCTCCGGGAGTCGAAGACCGGAAAGACCCTGCTCTTCTGCTCCCCCGTGCCGAGGTCGATTGCGCTACCATCCCGGTAAAAGTGGTTAATCGCGGAGTCGAGGTCGAACTCCGGCAGGAGCTTTGTCACGTCCCGTCCCGTCACATCCCCCCGTTTCGCGTTCTGCTTCTCCAGGAAGCTCCTGCTTACCTGAAAAATTTCTCCCTTTGCATTGATAACCAGGAGAGGATCGGGAACCAAATCGAGGAGAAACGCATTAAGCGCGTTGAGCGACCCGATCCGGAGACTCTTCTTCTGACTGATTTCCTCCATACCGCGGTAGATCTCAGCGAGTTCCGCGCCGAGCGAGCCGAGGTTCCTGTTTTCCAAGAATTCTCGGGTGGAAAACCCGCCCTGCCGCAGGCGCTGCGCTGCAATACGGAGGGTCCGGTCGAGGTTCTGTGCTCGCCGAAAGAGGATTATGGCTCCCGAGACCGCGGGAACGATGAGAACCACCGCAACCATCAAGTATCGCTCCGCGGCGGCCTTGCTCTCAGGGAGCGCGCGAAGAGTGAGATAGCCGAAGACCCCGAGCCCCAGCAAGAGCGCCACGGTAAAAAGCAGGTATGCGGCCAGTCCCCGTCTCTGAATCGCAACCATCAGCCACTCTCCGCAAGATTTCGAAGCCGGTCGATATCGTGATCCCTTCCCACGACCACCATGATGTCATTCTCCTTGAGCGAGGTCGAAGGCTGTGGAAAGTGAGCAACCTGCCGGGTCTCCGTATTCCCGTAGTCATCCACCTCGGTGGTGGTGCGGCGAATGAGGAGCACATTTACACGGTACTTCTCTCTGAGAGAGAGCTCTTCGAGAGGGGTGTCAATTATTGACTTCGGGACGTAGAGCTCCGCCACGCTAATATCGTCCGCCACGGTGAGGCGTCGCAGGGCGTCCGGGGTAACGAGCTCCTCCGCGAGCTGCCGGCCCTGATCAATTTCGACGTTGACGACCCGGTCCGCTCCAACCTTCCGAAGCACCTCAGCGTGGATCGGCGAGATCGCCCGGGCAATCACCACGGGAATCGAGAGCCGCCCCTTGAGGAGGGCAGTTGCGAGAATACTCGCCTCGATGTTGTCCCCGATTGCGACGATCGCCGTTTCGACTCCCTCCAGAGGAGCATCTTCCAGGGCCTCCGGATCCGTGGCGTCCAGCAGCACAGTGAGGGCAACCTGCTCCGCCACTGCCTCCACCAGCTCCCCCTGGTTATCCATGGCCACCACACGCATATTCCGGCTCGCAAGCTCACCGCAAATGCTCCTGCCAAAGGCGCCGAGGCCGATTACCGCAAACGTTTTTTTCACTCTCTCTACCTCCCTAACCGACGGAGATATCCGCCGTGGGATAGCGTACCCGAAGCCGCTCTTCCTGCGTAGTGGAAGCGGAGAGAAGCGTCAACGGGCCAACCCTCCCGACGAACATAAGCAGAATTATGACGTACCGTCCCGGCCGGCTTAATTCACCGGTAATCCCCGTGGAGAGCCCTACGGTCCCGAAGGCGCTAACGCTCTCGAAGAGCGTCTGCACCAGTGAGAAGGAGTCGAAAATCGAGAGCAGAAAGGTGCCGAGAAAGACGGCGGTCACCCCCAAGAGCAGCACGCTAAAGGCGGAGGCGATCTGATTCCGGCTTACCCGATGACGAAAGAGAATCGAGTCTCCCGAACCGGTCCGGACGCTCCGGAGATAACTCCAGATCACCGCCACGGAGTTCACCTTTATGCCCCCCGCGGTGCTTCCCGAAGCGCCACCGACAAACATAAAGAGCATCATCGCCAGGTAGGTGGCAGTCTGGAATCGGTCAAAGGGTAGTGTGTTGAATCCGGCAGTGCGTAGAGTAACCGCCTGAAAGAGTGACGCCAGGAGCTGCTCGCCCAGGGAGAGCTCGGCCATCGCCTTTCCATGCTCGAGGAAGTAGAAGATAAGGAACGAGGCGAGCAGCACCACCCCGGTAACGGCAAGCACCGCCCGAGAACCCACGCCAAGGGGCCGAGCCCTACCGTTGCCCTCTCCTCGGGTCGCTCCACGCGGACTCCGCCGAGGCGGGACAAAGAGACGCCAGAGGTCGGTAAGGACCACGAAGCTGATGCCCCCCGCCACAATGAGGAGCACCATGACCAGATTTACAAGCGTGTTGGCTGAAAACTGCTCCAAGCTCGTTGTAAAGAGAGCAAAGCCGGCGTTGCAGAAGGCGCTCACCGCGTGAAAGAGTCCATAGAACGCCGCATCCCCCAGGGCAAAGCCCTCCCGGTAGAAGGCGACCCCTAATAGAGTAGCGCCCACTCCCTCCAGGCTGAGGGTGAAGCCAACGATTCGCACCACCGTCCGGCGGATCTCGTCGGTATTGCCTTCCTCGAGCATGTAGCTCAGAAGCATCGTATCCTCGGGAGTGATCGAGCGGCGAATAACGAAAATGATGAAGTAGCTCAGGATCATTATGCCCAGGCCGCCGATCTGGATGAGCAGAACAATGATAATCCAGCCCCAGAGGGTAAACGCCGTGGCGGTGTCCACCACGATTAGGCCGGTGACGCAGACCGCGCTGGTAGCGGTAAAGAGACTCTCTGTAAAGGTGAGGCCCATTCCGTCGGTGGTGGTAAAAGGCATCATCAGGAGCAGAGTCCCCACCAGGATAGCCATGGAAAAGCTCAGCACCACCGTCTGTGCCGGCTGGTTGAGAACGCTCCGCATAAACTCCGAGAGCCGTCGCAGCCGGCTTATCACTCTGAGAGTGAGGAAGAGGTTCCTAACAATGATGACCGAGAGGTATCCGAGACTCCCGAACTCTTCGTTTACGCCGGCCGCCAGCTTCGAGTAGCCGAAGAGCGTGACAAAAACCAGAAACGAGAGCAGCGAGAAGAGGTGTTGTCGCAGGTAGTTCTTTCGGACCGGGGCCCGGAGATACTCCTCTATGATTTCGAAGGCGACAATGGCGATAATCGAGTAGTCCACGACGGCAGTGAGGAGCCCCCAGAAAGGGGCGGTGAGCTCCATTTGCTCAAGAAAGAGCCCCAACACCCCGAGTAGAAGCACGCCGGTGATCAGCTTTGTTCGCACGTTCCCACTATACCCAATCTCTCTTTGCCGTGCATCACCACGGAGAAGGAGAGCAGAAGGCCGAGAAAATCAATCAACTATTGCCTTCCAGCGCTTCTGCCAGTAGGTTGAAACAGAGAAAATCGGTCAGCCGACCGGCTGGAAGGAGGCGAGATGAAGCGGTTACGGGTGTTGCCGGAGCTACTGCTCGCGGCACGAGAGAATGAGACAATGCTGAACTACCCCGATGGCAGTGACGGCTGGGAGCACTATTCGACCGAGAAGGTGCGCTCAACCGTCGAGGCCCTGGCCCTCGGTCTGCTGGAAGAAGGGTTGGAGCCCGGAGAGCCGGTGGGTCTGATTGCGCCACCGAGCCCGGATTGGATCATCGCGGATCTCGCCATTCAGTCCGCCGGAGGGGTCACCGTCCCCATCTTTAAGCGAATCTCCCCTGAAAGCTACACCCATGAGATCAAAGACTCCGGTCTCGAGCGACTCTTCGTCGGCAATCCCGATGAGATCCCGATGGCCATGGAGCACGCCGGCGAGAAGGTGCAGATTATCACCTTCGGCTGCTGCTCCGACAACGACCGCTACCG
>JBKHED010000066.1:0-15739 GCA_046540995.1 Spirochaetaceae bacterium
GAGATCATACCCCATGTTGAAGGATGAATAGACGTAGCCGACTCCGACTGAGACCGCAGGAGTTTGGGGGCCGTCGGAAATGAGTGTTTTCCGTACCCGACCGCCGACGTTTGTGAGGCCGAAGCTGACGCCCTCGACTCCGGTCGCGTCGGTTAAGGCTGAGGGTATGGTCATCAGCTGGAAATTCGCCTCGTAACCTTGCAGGAGACCGATACCGTATGTGAGTCTAACGACCGGGAGCGGGAGAAAGTCACGAACCATGTCGTAGGTGTCGTTGTCGCCGGCCTCGTCCTCGAGAATGCCTTCCACATCGATCGTGTACTCCGCGTCAACCACATCCGAAATGCCGTCGGTAAACATAGCCCCGAGGCCCAGGGAGAAGTACATGTTAGGAAAGCTACCGATCTCGGCGCTACCCGCCTCGAGGCTGGTGATCGCTGATGATTGCATGTGTGGCGTTATCTCGCGTCCGGCGCGCTCGATAAAGTCCGATAGGTCTCCGGCGAGAATCTCAACAGAAGTCTGCGCGTATGCACCCGAGAAAGCGAGCACCAAGAGGATCGCAGCAAGAACGATAATCCGTCCAGTGGTTTTCATTTCGGTGAGCCCCCTTACGATGATGGTAATTCACCCTGTCGACTTTTTCCAGTGTATACTTTTGAGCATGAGCTCATCGCAGGAGAGATCGATACCTTTTTTGGAAGAGATGCTCTCCCTCGCCCCGGTCGGAGTCTTCAGGAGCCGCTCCACCGGAGAGGCCCTTTTCTTCAATCAGAAAATGGCCGATATGCTGCACTTTGCCACCCCGGAGGAAGCTGTCGCCTACTACCAGGATCTACCCAATCAGCTCTATCAGGACCCGAACCACAGAGCGAATCTCATAAAGGAGCTCAAGGAACATGGACGGGTGGAGAACTTCGTCGCCCCAGCCAAACGGCGGGATGGCTCCAAGCTATGGATCGAGATCAGCGCCCGGGTCTCCCGGTGGGAGTCGTCGTCACTCTTTTTGCTCGAGGGCTATGTGACTGACATTTCCGCTCGCCACCAGGCGGAGGAGCTCCTTGCAGAGCGGGAACAGCGGTACCGCAAGGTTGTTGAGTCATCGCCGAATGCGATTTTCACAACCGACAGCAGCGGGTACGTTCGGGATTTCAACAGCGCTGCGGAGCAGCTCTTTGGATTTAGTCGCTCGACTACGATAAACAAGCACTACACCGAACTACTTGAGCCGGATGAGTTCACGGAGGGATTGGACCGCATGTTCCAGTCCGTCCTCGGAGGAGCAAGCTTCTCCGGAATCGACCTCGTATTCCGCAGAGCAGATGGTCGACGCTGCTACACTTTGAGCCGGCTCTATCCGGTCCAGGACTTGCAGGGACAGGTAAGCGGGGTGGTGTTCGCAAACACGGACATCACCCAACGACGTACGGTAGAGCTCCAGCTGAAAGAACGAGAGGAACATCTGCAACGGCTCAACAAGGAGAAGGAGACACTGCTCCTGGAGATCCACCACCGGGTCAAAAACAACCTCCAGGCGATCGTCAGCCTTCTCAATCTGCAACAGGGCTATGTCAGGGATCCGGAGGATGCGGAGCTCTTTGCGCAGTCCGCCGACCGTGTCCGGAGCATGGCGCTCGTCCACGAACAGCTCTATCAATCGAGTTCCTACGCTCAGATCGCCTTCAGCCACTACATTGAGACTCTGCTCCATGAGCTCGAGGCCGCCCAAAGCGACGGAAGAAGCTTTGACTTCACCTTCGATCTGGAACCTCTGACCCTCGATCTAAACCGCGCGATACCTTGCGGCCTGGTGATAAACGAGCTCGTCTCCAACGCGATAAAGCACAATCGAGGACGCCCGGACCGAATATCGATACACATCTCACTGAGAAAGCGGAACAGCACGGTGGAGGTTGAAGTCTCCAACGACGGCGCCACACTGCCCGACGGCTTCGACCTCCATCGGGGACAAGGGCTCGGCCTGACCCTGGTGGAGTCTCTGGCGGCACAGCTCGGTGGTACCGTAGAGGCGATCCGCAAAGACCGTACCATCTTTCGGCTCACTTTTCCCCTTTGAATCCGTTTTCCTTCAGCTCCCGTTCCACCCAGTCGATGTAGTGCGCAGCGCCCTTCGGAGGCGTTGTGGAGAGGCTGATAGCGACAAAGAGCAGGCTCGTGAGAAGGATCCCCCAGACCGATGGCCACCAGCCGAGGGGATAGATGTTCGAAACGGACATCACCCCGGTGACAACGCCGCCGACGATCATCGAGATGAGCGCCGCCGGCGCCGTGGCACGCCGCCAGAAGAAGGCGCCGATGATCGTCGGCACCATGACCAGTAGGCCACCGGAGGCCATGCTGGAGATAATGGTGATGAGCCCGGGACGAAAATAGGCGAAGACGATACATCCGAGCAGAAGCACGACGATGGCGAACTGTCCGGCAACCCGCTGGGTTCTCTCGTCGGCGTCGCGCTTTATCCGGGTGAGAACGTCCCTGGAAAAGAGGGAGCTCAAGGTAAGGATAATGGAGCCCAGGGTCGAGGTGGCCGCCGAGAAGATGCCCACGAAGATAATGAGACTCAGGAATGTCGGAAGGGTAGAGAGAAGCCGGGGCATGGCGTTATCCGGATTCTCGAGACCCGGCAAGAGCTCTCTCGCCTGAAATCCAAAGAGGGTGCTTATAACGGTGTAGATCACTCCGAAAATCGAGAAGTAGATAATCATCCGCCGGAGGCTCCGCTTCTCGTCGGGGACGTACATCCGTTGGGATACCTGCGGGTTGGTGAGGGCGAAGAATGCCCAGGGCAGGGTGATGCCGACAAAGAGCTTCGGGTCCCAGTCGAAGAGAAGAAGATCCGGATTGTTCTGCTCCACGGCGGCGAAGAAATCCCCGGGGGAGCCGAAGGAACCGAACATTACGAAGAGCACCGCGATGAGGGAAGTGACGATCATCGTGATCGCCTGAAACGCGTCGGTCCACGCCACCGAACGCATGCCCGCCCAGATCGCGCTAAACCCCGAGAGCGCCGCCATAACCAGCACCCCGGCCATATACGGCACCTCGCCCCCGGTAAGTCCGTTGACCAAAAGCCCGGCCCCGATTAGCTGCACCGAGGAGTAGGGTATGAGCATGACAAAGGAAATGATCGCCGCCACGGTGGCGATCCAGCGGTTTCCGTACCGGTCAGCGAGGAGCTCAGGAGGCGTAATGAAGTCGTAGCGTCGTCCCACGAGCCAGAACCGGGGGCCGAAGACGACGAGCAAGACCACCGTAAATACGAGGTAGGTCATTTCGAAGCCGAGGGCGCCCACTCCGGAGCGGTAGGTGAGCCCGACCAGACCGACGAGCATAAAGGCGCTGTAGGTCGTGGCGGCGTAGGTCATGCCCGAGACAAAGCCGCGGAGGCGGCGGCCACCGATGAAATACTCACTGACGCCGGTGCCCAGGCCGCGGCGGGCTCGTTCGGCGATATACGCCCCGAGAAGGGTCCAGAGGATCATCGCTCCCCATACGAGAGTGGCACTCATTTCTTGCCGCCTGCACCGTTGGAGAACCAGCGCCGGGTGTACCAGAGTGCCCAAAGCACAACCAGAAGGGGTATTATCGTCCAATAGAGATATGAGGCTGAGAATTTCGGAATTCCGCCGATAATCAAATAAGGAACGAGGACGACAATAATGGTAAGTAGCGTTATGAATAGAAACGCGTGTATGCCTCGCATGCGCATACTCCTTGCCGCGAATTTGGAGGAACTATGAAGAAATCAGCACTGCTCCTCATCGGGATGCTCCTGTTTTTCCTGATGACGGCCACCGCCTTCGCCCAAGAAGATGAGGAGATGGACGTTACCATGGAGGGCACCTGGGACCTCTACAGGGTTGATACCCTTACGGATTTCACCATAAACGAGTACCGCAACCGCGTCACCACCCCCTCCCTGAGCGAGGCGCAGCTAGTGCTGAACGAAGATGGGAGCTTGGAAACCGACTCGCCGAACCTCAGGTTCACCTCCTGGCGCATGGACGATGGATTTCTGGTTTTTGTTTCAGATAATGGAAACGGATTCTACGCCGTCCGGGACCTCACCGAAGACGTCTATTTTCTGGTAAGTCTTACGGTAACCGAACGGAACGCCAGGGTTACCGATATTCGCACGAACCCTAGTGGAAACCTCCTCGTGGTGAGGAGTCAGTAGCCACCGCCGGGAGCGGCTACTGACCATCTACTCGCCTTTTACGCTTCCTTACCCCAGGGTCCCGACGGTTCGCTCGTACGCCTCTTGGATCCGGTCGAGATGCGCCTTCTCGAGCTCAAACTCCCCGGCCTTCGCGTTGGCCGCCGCCTGGTCGGCATTCTTTGCGCCCACTAGAGCGCTGGTAATACCGGGCTGTTGGATAGCCCACCGAGTTGAGACCTGCGCCGGCGTGACACCGAGCTCTTCCCCAATGGCACGAATTTCGGTAAGGAGCCCCTGAATCGCCGTCCACTCAGGCTCCTTGAAAAACTGGTAGAACTTGTCACGATTGTCACCCTTCGGCAGTTGCGGAATTTCCCTGAACTTCCCGGTGAGGATTCCGCCGGCAAGAGTACCGTAGCTCAGAACGCCGAAGTTGTGCTTCCGGCAGAAGGGGAGGATCTCGTCTTCGATATCCCGTACGAGTAGTGAGAACTGGGGCTGGAGACTGACAATGCCTGCCTGCTCTTCCGCCTGGCTCATAAGCTTTGTGTCGAAATTGGAGACGCCGAGATATCGGTACTTCCCCTGCTCCCGTAATTTGATAAGCTCCTCGAGACTCTCCTCGAGGGGCGTGTCGGGATCGGGCCAGTGAATCTGGTAGAGGTCGATGGTATCCACCCCGAGACGTCGGAGGGAATCGTCGATCTCCTTGCGAATGGACTCTGGCTTGAGATTTCGAACAAAGTCGGTGGCCGTTCGGATGATCCCCACTTTGGTGCCCAGAATCACTTCATCTCGTCGCCCTTTGATCGCCTTGCCCACGACCTCTTCAGAGTGACCGGCACCGTAGGCCGGGGCGGTATCTATGAGGTTGATCCCGCTATCAATAGCACTCTGAATGGCGCCGATGGAGTGGCTGTCATCAACCTCACCGAAGAAGTCATTTCCCATGGCCCAGGTGCCGAGACCGACAACCGAAACCTCGAGATTGCTCTTTCCAACTGTTCTCTTCTGCATGTTATTCATCTTCTCCTTAAGAGTAGCACTGCTCCGACCACCGCGACCGCCAGGCCCGCAATAACGATTACGACGGCCTGGGTCAGCTCCGGGCTCGGCGGATCAAAGACCCGCCTGGGTGCGACGCCAACGATACTTGCCGCGTACCGATACTGGAGATATCCGTACACCGATGAACCGAGCCCGCCTAAGAAGAGTGCAAGGCCGATCAGCCTGTTACGTTGTTCCGGCATAGGAGTTACCTGCTGTGAGTATAAGGTATTCAATCCGTGCCGCTTCCGTCACCTTGCACCATTCGTTTCATGAGACGGTCGAATCGCGGGGCTTGCCTTTCCCAACGATACCGCCACAGAGCGTCTCGTGCAACGTCCCGTGCTTCGGCGTAGCTACCCGGGTCCTCTATCATCAGTTCCAGCTTCGCGCGCATCTGTGCGCGCCCGTTGTAGAGAAGCGTTGCGTGGGTTTCTCTGGGTAGTAGTTCCGGGTAAGAGAGCCGGTACGGAAGAAGCGGAACTGCGCCCGCGAGAATCGCTTCGGCGACGGAGAGGCCGAAGTTCTCCTGCCGTGCTGTGGAAGCCACGATATCCGCCCGCCCTAAAAGCTCGAGGTACTCCCTTCTATTCTCACAGTAACCGAACCGCAAGATCCTCCCGGCCAACCGCTCCCGCGCTTCGTCGAAGATCACCGGTGCCTTGCTGTACTCTTCGCCGACTACCGCCAAACGCCATGAGAGTTCCGGTCGGTCCAAATCGAAGAGAACACGAAAGAAGCTCTCCGGATCCTTGTCGTGCTCCCATCGGTGGTTCCAGAGGATGAGAGGCGAGGCGTAACCGGCGGGCTCTTCCCTCGGCACCGGCGCCCCTTCGAAAACATCGATCCCCGGATAGAGCACGCGACTCCCCGCCCTCGCCCGCCGGATCAAGTTTGCCGGTACCGGTTTCGGCAGTCGCGAGAGGAACTGTTCCGCCTCCTGAAAGAATCTGCGCCGATGAGAGCTCGAATTGAAGAGGGTCAGGTCGCTCGAGATGATGGAGAGGAGATTTCGGAAACCGTACTGTGCATCCCTACCTTCGCCGGGGCTCAAGGGATAGTCGAACTGCGTCTCATGAACATAGAAGAGAAGCGGAGGAACCCGCATGAAGCGGGAGAGCAGGGAGCGAAGATCCGTAACATCGAGCAGGGAGGTAGCCACGATGAGATCCCATCTTCGGCCGCGGGCGTGATCGTTTTCGATTCCTTCCGCAAAGGTGAGCGCCGCGCCGTGCATTCGCCATTTCCAGTGGCGGTCCGGGAGGTGCCTAACTTCAATCTCCCAGGCGGAGTGTCGGGAAAGCCCGTCGGCGAAAGCGCGGTGGGAGCCGCCGTAGAACGGCTCGAGGAAGAGGATCGATAGAACTTTCGATTTTGTGCAAGGGGCAGGCATCAGTAGTGAATCGCCGACTACCCGGAGAGGGGAATGGTTATGTCGACCCGCGTCCCGTCCTGAGACCGGAGTTCCATAGTGCCCTCCTCCGACCGCAACCTGTAGACGAGATGAAACGGGGTACGGTGGTCAATGGCGATCTGAACCTCCTGATAGACCCGGTCTCGGTCCTCAGGATGAATGAGCCGAGCAAGGTCGACCTCACCTCTGTAGAAATCCTCCGGATCATAGCCGGTGAGCTCACGGGTTCGCTTGTTTGCGTAGAGCATGCTCCATTGCGGGTCATTTCGGCAGAGTATGGTGGTCCCCAAGAGCTGGATGAGTCGTTGTACAGGGTCTAAAGACCGGTTTCCGGCTCCTCCATCGTCCATACGCCACCTCTTCTAACCGACTCTATATGGATAGAAAGAACTCCTCAAGCTCATTTCGAAGGCAAGCACGGTTGCCGTGCTCATAGTGATCCTCGGAACAACGGCGCTGGCAACGCTGCTGCCGGGTGAGGCGGCCCGGCCCTGAGGCGGACCACGGTCGGACCACGCGCCGCAATCCTCGGTAGGCAGAACCGTTTTTCTTCATCTCGATTTCCGCCCACCGATCGTGTAAAGGCGAGACTCCCCGCCGTGCTCGATAACGTCATTGGCCACATCCTGAAGCTCCAGCACGTCCTGGTCCGCCATCTTTATGCACCCCCAGGTGGTGCTTCCCACCCCACCATGAATGTAGTAGCCCCTGTCTCTCACGCTCCCGGTTACACTCCATGGTTCCCCGTCACGACCCGATTCGCCGTAGGTCCGGACGATCCTGCTCGCATTGGTACGCAGAGCCGGCCCGATCTGAGCATTCTCGCTTTGGTAGGGAGAATGAACGACCCACCCCTCCCTCGGAGAGTCCGGAAATTCCTCGGGGAAGTAATGGTACTCGTCTCCCTCGACATTGGTATTGGGATCATATCTGACCGGCTCGTGCTTTCGCTCCGCCGGGCTCAAAACTCTGTTCGTTGCGCCGTAGTTGATGACGCGGATGGGGCGGTTGGGGCGGCGGTCGTCCCAGACTTGGACGAGAAGGCGCTCGTTTTGGCGGTCGAAACCCATCATGCTGTACCGCTCCAAACCCCAGGGATCGACGAAGTTGACCGGGTCCCCGGCGGCGTAGCGGGTCGGATGGAGGTCGCGGCCGGACGGGTCGGCCGTGGTAAAATGACCGCTCCGGGGTTCGTAGAAGCGGTAGCCGAGACGCAGAAGCGGGCCGGCGGTTGTACCGGCGGCGAACCCGAGAGCCGCTTCATTCTCGACACTGCCTCTTATACACCAACCCGTAGCGCTGTAAAGCCACTCTCCTGTTTCCCCGGATTCGCCAAAACGCCACAACGGCGTTCCTCGCAGATCTCGAGCCACCAGGGAGAGGTGCCGGGTTTCGGCGGCGTGCTCCCCAAAGCTGCCCTCCGGCGAGAAGCGGAGATAGATCGAAGGATAGCGCGCTCCCGGGAGAAGCAGATTCCACCCCTCCGCGGAGGTTCCCGCCAGGGTCGGTTCGGAATGAGGGGAAGACGCACCCTCCTCAGGTATCCCGCTTTGGAGCGTGGCTGCGGGCCGGTGCCGATGGTTGGACACCTCCCCGTACGTACAATCCCTTTCGGTGGTTTCGAGGGTTAGAATCGGGTAGAGGTCGTTCGGTGCGCCGTAGAAGTGCGTCCTTTCCCGGCGTAGATGATCGGGAGAGCCGGAGCTACTCGGTGTGGCCTGCGGTTCGTCCCGCAGGAGGTAGGTCGAATGCAACCGCCCAAGGGGATCCTCCCTGAAGGCGAGCGACGCTCCCTCCGTTTCAATCCTCCGCAGCTGCCCAAGAGCGTCGAAGAAGAAGCCCCACCGCCCTTGCTCATCTTCCTTCGCGGGATAACTATAGCCGGCCCGTCCGACAGTGGCCTCCTGCCACGCCCGGTGCCTGATCAGAGCCCTTGGCAGCCGGGGAGCGGCGTTCTCGAGTCTTTTCCGTAGGGGCAGGTAGGCGGGGTGATTTGCCGATGCCGGTTGCAGATCCGCTCTCTCCTCACTTCCGAGAAGATAGATCGTCCGGTGTAGCGAGCCGGTCCGGTCGTAACTATAGAGCTTGCCGCTGCCGTCGGAGATAAGCTCTCCGGCGAGTCTACCCGCCCCGGTATACTCGTAGACCACGGCCTCGCCGATGACTCGTCCCGGATTCTGGAAAACCACCGCCACGGGACGCCCCAGAGTGTCGTAGCTTCGCAGGAGCGTCCCCACTTTTGGGACCGTGCGCGTTTCCTCCCGCCCCGCCTCGTCATGTCGGAGAGTCAGAAGCGTAGTCCCATTGAGCGCCACCGACCGCAGTCGCCCCGCCGGGCTCCGCTCCCGTTCGATGGAGAGGCCCAACAGCGGTATTCGAAGCTTCGAAAGAGATCCCTCTCCTCCGTAGAAGCGCTCTATGACCACTCCTTCCTCGGGGTAGCTCGTCCGAGTGACCCGTCCCGCCGCATCGCGCTCATACTCGAGAGTACCGGAGGCCGAACTCGCTCGAAGAAGAAGCCCGTCCTCATCATAGCTAAAGCGACGCCCTGCTCGCTCCGGACCGTGCGGGGAGCTCTCTGCGATCAGGTTGCCCTCGGGATCATAACTCCTGGTCACCCATTCTCCCGCTCCCACTCGTATGCCGACGAGCCTGCCGGCCCGGTCGTAGCGAAACGCCTTTGCCGGGCCGTCGGTGTGATGCAGCTGCGTAACGCGACCCTCCTCGTCGTACCGCCGTCTTTCCTCGCTTCCGTCCCGATGGACGAGGCGAACGGGCCGCCCGCGAAGGTCGCGCTCGACCGAAATGTAGGGGCCTTCCGGAGTCTCGATCGCGGTGAGCCGACCGAGGTGGTCGTACTGGTAGCTATAGGCGACGCCGTCGGGATCCGAATATCCGATGACTAGCCCCCGGCGGTCTCGAGTGAGGGTGTAGCTGCGAGTGCCCTCCCACCGCTCCTTCGCCCCGGCAATCGTTCGTCTCCGTACTACTGAGCCGGCTTCCGAGACCCCCCGAAGCCGGTCGAACTCGTCGTACTTGTAGGCTTGGTGCACTCCGTCGGGATCGGTGATTCGAAGGAGTCGCCCTGAGGCGTCATAGTCGAAGCGCCAGGTCGCGTCCCCCCGGCTCACCGCGGTCAGGCGACCGAGGGCGTCGTACTCAAGCTGCCGGTTCGCCCCGCTGCCATCCAGAATCTCCACAATCCGCCCTTCCGGGTCACGCTTATACCGCTTCTCCCGACCCTCCGGGCTCACTTCCTTAGCGAGGAGGCCCCGCATATCATACTCGTAGCGCCAGCGATTGCCTCCGGGGCTCCGGTAGCTCACCGGGTTGCCCCGCCAATCCCGCTCATACCGATGCACCCCGCCGAGCTCGTCGGTCCAGGAAGAGAGTCTCCCCATGGCGTCGTACCGGAATCGCCGTTCTCCCCCGAGAGGGGCTACACTCCGGACGATTCTCCCTGCGCTGTCATACTCCTTCCGCCACCGCGCACCGCCGGGGTCGGTCCGACTGACCTCCCGTCCCGAGGGATCTCTGCGAAAGAGGGTCACCGCCCCGGCGTGGTCCCGTCTGCTTCGAAGGGCGCCTCCCGGATAATATGTCAGCTCGGTGCGCGAGCCCTCAGCTCCTCGCCGTTTGACCGTTCGGCCGAGTTGATCGAGGGTGAGCTCCTCGGAAACGTGATGAATCGGATACTCCCGCGAAACTACTCTCCCCGAGCGGTCGCGGGTAAGGCGGACCACGGCACGTCCTTCCACCGAAACCTGAAGCAGCGCCCCTTCACCGTCGTACTTCCGGTCGATTTGCCTCTCATCCGGCAGCGTCACCCGCACCGCTCTCTGAGTTCCGTCATAAGCGAAGCTCGTCGCTTCCCCGTTTGGAGCGACTCTCCGAATGAGATTGCCTCGCCGGTTGTAGCGAAACTCCTCCCTCGCCCCGTTTCGATCCACTCGCTCCGTAAGGTCTCCCCGGAAGTTGTAGCCGAAGCGGACGGTTCCGCCTGCCTCGTCGGACACCGCGATAAGTCGCCCCAAGAGATCGTACTGGAAGCCTCTGGTAGTGCCGTCCGGCTGCTCGAGTTCCGTGATCTCCCCCGTGGCGCCGTAGGTGAAGCGCCACCGGTTTCCGAGGGCGTCTCTCATCTCGGTAGGTCTGCCCCGGGAGTCTCGGAAGAAGCTCCACCGGCCCCACGGCCCCCCAAACTCAACCAGGTTTCCTCTCCGGTCGTACCGGTATCGGGCGGCTCCCCGGGGGCCTCCCTCGACGGCGACGACTCTGCCCGCACCGTCATAGCGGTACTGCACTTTCTCACCCGAGGGGAGTCGGTGTTCTACCGGCTTGCCGCCAGCGTTGTAGCTCCACCGCTCCTCCTCTCTCTCGGGGCCGGTCCGGCGAAGGATTCTCCCCTCCTCGTCGTACTCCCATGTCCAGATCCCCCCGCCGGGATCCCGGCGGTGGAGCGGCAGCCCTCGCTCGTCGAATTGGAACACCGTTACTCCTCCCCGGCGATCCACCATAGTCGTCTGACCTTCCAGGTAGCCGAACTCCTGCCCTCGGCCCTCCTCGTCGGTGACTCGGCAGACGCGCCCGGCGGAGTCATAGTCGAATCGAACCATTACGTTCTCGGGCTTTTCAACGGCGGACAGTGCCGAGATTCGATCGTCCCGGGCCTCGTATCGGTATCGATAGATCGCACCCTCGGGCGTCTCCGTGCTCTCGAGCTCCCCGCCGCCGTCGTAGGAGTAGCGCCAGGTCGATCCGTCCGGAGCGCGGGCGCGCTGAACCCGTCTGCCCCGGGGGCCCCTCGAAAGCGTCAGGCGCACGCTCCGTCCGTAGCTTCCCCGAAACAGAATCGCCTCCTCTCCGTACTCGACCTCGAATCCGACGCCGTTTCGGTCACGCTGTTCTTGAAGACGGCCACTACGGTCGTAGCGAAAGACCAAGCCCTCTTCAGTTCTTCGCAGCAGCTCTCCATCCGGAAGGAGCTCGAGAGTGTCGCGCTGTTTACCCAAAGGCGTTCCGAGCCCGGGACACAGCGCGAGCTCCTCCGGGGCCCGGCGGAGAGGGAAGCGAAAGAGCTGCAGGGTGCCTCGCTCATCAACCACCCCGATCACCCCGGAACCGATTTGGAGCCATGCTGTGGGAATCCCGCGATCCAGCGCCGCCGCGGAGCGACCCGTCGCCATGGAGACGTACGCTTCCAGCCCTCTAACTCGGGAAGCTGCCTTGGCCACTTCCTCCGCGAGACGATTGATCGCCGGGATTAGGCGGACCATTTCTTCTCCCGATGCTCGATCGGTCTCGAGTCGGCCCAGGAGGGACAGAGTTTCTTCCTTTAGCAGGGCAAGCTCTTCGGCGAGCGCCTCGCCGCCGGAACTTTCGAAGAACCACGGCGAAATCTGGTTCGCCCGTTCCACCAGGCTCTCCGCCTCGGCGAGCTCCTCCTCCGCCTCTTCGATCTCTATCTCCTTTTCTCGGAAGTGGCGCCGCACCGTGGCAAACGTCACGCCGCCGAAGCGGCTCTCCCCAACTGCCGTAAGCGCAGTCGCCAGCTCCCGAAGCCGCGCCGCCAACCGTTCGAGCTCGCTCGGGTCAATTTCCAGCGGCCGCGGAACGGATACGAAGGAGAAACTCTCGAACGGGGCGAACCAGGCCGTTCCGAACCATTTACCCACCGCCTGATCGCTCCGGTGCACTCTACTCATGTCGAAAACCGCATCACCAATCGGGAAGAAGAACTCCCGTTCCTGGTGGTGCAGCGCGCCGGTGGAGGGGTGCACGGGGTCTCCAATGAGCTCGACCTCACTCATCAAGACCCCCGCTCTCAGCCCCGCCTCCAGGTTCGCAGAATCGATACTCTCGGCCCTCCGGTACGCTGCCTCAACCTCGGGCAGACGCCGGCCAGTGTAGTCCACGGTGGTCGCTGCCTCTTCGACCTGGGAGCGAAAGTCGAAAACCTCCCCGGAGGTGAGCCCCTGGACCGCTCGCTGCACCGCGGCGGACGCTCGATCCCGGAACTCGGCGGCACGAGAGAGCGTGGCCAGAACCCGGGCCAAGAGGCGCTCGCCGGGGCGGATCTCCTCCTCTTCTCCGCCGCTTCCGCCGCTACCACCGCCCCCGCTGGAGCCGCCGGATCCACTCTGCCCGCCGCTTCCGCCGCTACCACCGCCCCCGCTGGAGCCGCCGGAGCCGCCGGATCCACTCTGCCCGCCGCCTCCACCGGCGTCCTCTGCGTGCATCGCCGCGACGACCGGCGGCTCCGGAACGACGAGTAGAACGATCAGCAGTACCGATAGCAGGAGTACCATCGACCACTCCCGCGGAAAGCGTCTAGAACTCATGGAGCTCACGAGGCACCTCCCGGCGGCAGCAGATCGTACCAGAGGAAATAGAGAATGCCCCGACCTTCGATGAGCCGGGGGGCCCAGACCGTTGACCGGGCGAATGCGACCGCCTCGCCGCCGGGACGTTCCGGAAGAAAGCAACCCGCGTGGCCCGCCGGCGTGCCCTCCTCGTCCAAGGAGACGAAGTAGAGTGTCGGACTCACCGGGCCGCCCTCCTCGGACCAGCTCTCCACAGGGAGCCGCTGCACTTCCTCCTGAATGAGCTGCGTCGGCAGCTCCGGAGCGTGGGCCGCGAGCTTCGCTGCAAGGGTGCTAACGGGGAGAAAGAGCGGTCCCGCTCCGCGGTCGTAGGGGTTCTGCTCGAAGAGAAGCTCCCGCAGCTCCACCCGTTCGGTGGTGACGCCGATGAGCTCCTCCTCCAGAGGGAGAAGCGTCTCCTCGAGAGCCCCCGCGAGTTTCTCGACCCGGGAGAGATCGAAGAGGGCGAAGGAGGCCGCCGGAATCGCCCGGTGAGACTCTTCCAACGATCGCAAAAGGGAGGACTCCACGCTTTCTCCCCCTTCGAGGTGCGCGAAAAAATTCTCCACAGAAAGACCTCGAAGCTCCACAGGTCCGGGAGATGCGAGTAGGTACCGGGCGCTTCGGCGCAACTCGTAGAGAACGCTCATCGATGCGCCGTAACTGCTTTCGAGAGAGATGGAGGTGAGCCAGGGCTCCTCCATTCCGCCGGCGGCTCGAGCCAGCTCCCCGATCTCCAACCCCCCGGAGTCGGTTCTCGCCACCGACAACTCCTCGTCGAAGCCGCTGCTCCCGGAAACGAGCAGGTGCGCCGCCGCCTCCGGGTAGGATTGGCGGGCGAAACTCAGGAAACTCCGCAGTGTCTCTTCCTCGCCCCCCGCAGACGGAGAAAGGCCGACCTCTTCGGAGGATAGCTCTCTCTCGCTCCTCTGACTCCGGCTCCAGAGCTGCCGGTCGCCGTCGATCTCCCGAAAGAGGAGGAGCTCGACTCCCGCCGGGAGCTCTCCCGCCGAGAGAAAGAGCTCCGTGGAGTGGTGAAGGTGGGGTGAGAGCTCATCGTCGCCGAGGGCGTAGACGATGAGGAGATCTTCGGTCTCCGGGGGCGGCGGCTCCAAAGGGAGCTCCGTGAGGGAGGGAGGGGCACAACCGATGAGGCCAATAGAGAGAAGCAGGCAGGGTACCAAGCGCATACGAGACTCCTTGCAGAAAGAAACTGTGCAAGGAATGTCCCGTCTATTTGACCGGACGCTTCAGCTAAGCGCGGTGATAACCGCCGTCGGTGAGCTCGAATCCCGCGTACCGCGCGTACTCCTCCGCGAGGAGCGGATAATCCCAGCAGCCCCGGCGCACCACGTGGTGCCCTCCGAAACCGAGTTTAAAGCGGAGCAGCCCGTGCATCGGATGGGAGGGGGCGTCGTCATCGGGAATCCCCGAGAGGTCGTACTCTGCGCAGCCCGCAGCCTTGGCGTAGCGAATCGCGTGCCACTGAAGAGCGTAGGTGGACATGCTTCCCCGTCCGCGGCCGGCGGAGGCGCCGTAGAGGTAGAGCGCATACTCCCCCTGCATCGCCAGGATCATACCGGACCGAAGCTCTCCCTCCTCCTCCGCGAGAAAGAGCTTGAGCGTGGTCCGCGCCGGCGAGGCGATCTGCGCCTGGTGCTCTCCCGCCTCGAGAAGCGCGTCGAAGAACTCCTTTCGGTGCACGCGGGTGTGGTTGCGCCGCATGGTCTCCTCGTAGATCGCGTACCAGCGGCCGAGCTCCTCCGGGGAGCTTTCCCGTACCGTAACCCCTCTGCGGCGGGCGAGTCGAATGTTGTAACGAGTTTTCGGGTGCATCCGCGCAAGGATCTCCTCTTCCCGAGGGGCAAGATCCACTACCAAGGTGTGGGGCGGCTGCACATCGCTCGGCGCCTTTCGCAGCTGCCAGTGCTCCGTGGCAAAGTTCATCCGCATCTCTCGAAACCGGGTATCCGGCATTTCTTCTTCCTCCTCGGCGTAGGGCGACCGCCAGGGGAGATCAAAGCGAACGAAAATGGTCTCTCCGGAAAGCTCCTCTCCCAGGAGCTCTCCGACACTCTCCAGGTAGCGTCCCTGTTCACCTTCGGAGATCGGCTCGTCCGGAGCCCAGGGGGCGTAGGCGACCCGTCTTCCGCCTCCTAAAGGAGAAAGGACCGTTAGCAGAGTACCGTGAGTTCCATCGACCTCGTAGTTGAAGCTGCGGATGCCATGACCGAGAGCGCGCTTGGCCCGCGCCCAGAGGGGAGATTGGAGCAGGTTGTCTCCGGGTTCCAGCGCTGTTACGGGAATCTCCTCGATGCGCATCACCCTCTATGGTAGCACCGGGGCGACAGGAGCAAAAGGGGGCTTCACCGTCCCTACAGGGCCGGCGCAACCCGGAGAGTCCCGAACCGACTATCGTTGGTCCGCCACTCAGCTCGGCGACCTGCCGGTTGAGGTAGAGCTCATAATCAACCTCCTCGGGCAAGCCCCCGGTAGGAGCCGTTTCCCTGGTAGGCAAGGAGCCCGTCGTTGGCGCTTTCGATGGTAACGGTAAAGAGGGCGTTCGTCTCCACCAACAAATCGTACTCGAGGGTCTCTCCCTGCTAGGCGGTGGGCGAAGAGTGCCACCGGCGTGAGAAGCAGGGCGACCATAGCGAATAGTGCATATCGGACCTTCGAGCTGGACACCGACCCCGGCGGTGCCTATTATATCTCTATTGTATGAGGAACATTAGC
>JBKHED010000067.1:0-15717 GCA_046540995.1 Spirochaetaceae bacterium
CCGGAGCAGCCGTCGGAGCAGCGTCCGGAGCAGTCGGGACGGAGCGAAGCCGGCGCGGGAGTCTCTCCTCGAGCGCGAATGCGCGCTATGGAGCTCGCGGTGGACCTGGAGCCTCTGCAGGGGACGGGCCCCGGGGGACGGGTCATAGAGCGGGACGTCCTCGCCGCGGCGGAGGAGCGGGGGCCGGTAACTTCCGCGGCGAAGCAGCTTCTCGCGCACCCGGCCGCCGGTGGTCGCATGAGCGCCTCCCAGGCAGCCGCCGGCGCCCCGGTTTCTACCGCAGCGTCGACCGCTACGGTGCAATCGACTTCCGGGGAATATCCCGGAGCTTACGAAGAGACTCCCGTCAGGAGCGTTCGCAAGGTAATCGCGCAGCGAATGCTCGCGAGTCTTCAGGAGACCGCCCAACTCACCCTCCACCGTAGGGCGGACGCTCGGGCGCTGCTCGCCTACAGGAAGCGACTCAAGGAGAGCAATGACGAAGGGCTCCAGGGAGTCTCCATAAACGACTTGATCATGTTCGCCGTAAGCCGAGCGCTCACGGAGTTTCCGGCGATGAACAGCCACTTTCTCGGGGAGTCTATACGCACCTTCGAGGAGATACACCTCGGCTTCGCCGTCGATACCGATCGGGGACTCATGGTTCCCACGGTAACCAACGCCCAGGCGCGTTCTCTCCGGGAGATTTCCGCGGAGTCGAAACGTCTGGCAAAGCTCTGCTTAGAGGGGAAGGCGGGACCCGAGGAACTGCGGGAGGGAACCTTCACGGTCACTAACCTCGGCGGCCTCGGAGTGGAGTACTTCACTCCGGTACTCAATCCGCCGCAGGTCGGTATTCTCGGTGTGGGGGGTATTCTTCCCTACCCTGTGTCGATCAAGGAGCCTGAGACGTTCATTCCGCAGATAGCGCTCTCTCTCACAATCGATCATCAGGGGGTCGACGGCGCCCCAGGAGCTCGTTTCCTCGATAGGATCGCCCAGATGTTGAGCGAGATCGACTTACTGCTCGCAGGGTAAGGGAGAACGGTATGCACTATGACTTGATCGTCCTGGGCGGTGGCCCCGGTGGCTACATTGCGGCGGAACGCGCGGGGCAGCTCGGAAAGAGAGTGCTCCTCGCGGAGAAGGAGGCGATTGGCGGTGTCTGCCTCAACCACGGCTGTATTCCAACAAAGACGCTTCTCTACGCGGCGAAGCAGTACGGCTTTCTCGAAGAGGCGAAGACCTTCGGCATAACCGTCGAAAACGCCTCCTTCGACCTTGCCCGCGCCATGGAGTGGAAGAAGAAGGTCATTAGAAATCTACAGAAGGGCGTGAGCTCCATGCTGAACTCCCATAAGGTCGAGGTTGTTGCGGGGGAAGCGACCCTCGAGGGGCCGGGGAGGGTAGAGATTAACGGCACGCTCTATGAGAGTGAGTACGTGCTCATTGCCACCGGCTCCAGTCCGACTCGCCCGCCGATTCCGGGCCTCGATGAGGCGGGGGTGATGACAAGCCGGGAAGCTCTAGAGCTCCAGGCGGTTCCCAAGTCGATCGCCATTATCGGAGGCGGCTACATCGGTATGGAATTCGCTTCTCTGTTCAGCAAGCTCGGCAGCGAGGTGAGCGTCATCGAAATGATGCCGGAGATCATTCCCTTTCTCGATCCTGCCCTGGCAAAGCGGCTTCGAACCTCCGTTACGGGTGTGGAATATCACCTCGGTGCCCGGGTTACGGGAGTTTCCAAAGGCACGGTCCATATCAGAAAGAGCGACGGAGAAGACTCCATCATTGAGGCTGAGAAGATACTCCTCTCCGCCGGACGCCGCCCCAACACCGAAAGCGCCGGAGTCGGCGAAGCGGGGGTCGACATCGACCGCAGCGGAATCGTGGTGGACGAGTATATGCAGACGAACCTGCCCCGGGTCTACGCCTGCGGTGACGTTACCGGGAGGGCGCTTCTGGCTCACACCGCCTCCCGAATGGGAGAGGTTGCGGTGGACCATATGTTCAACGCCGCGGATGCCGGCGGGAGGAAGACTCATCCTAACCGAATGCGCTACGACGCGGTGCCCTGGGTGGTCTTTACGAGCCCCGAGGTCGCCGGATGCGGTCTATCGCCCCGGGAAGCGGAGTCTCGGGGGTACGAGATCCTCTCGAAGGAACTGCCCATGACTCTCAGCGGACGCTACCTCGCCGAACATCCCGGAGAGCGAGGTCTCGCCGTGGTTACCGTTGAAAGAGCGACCCACCGTATTCTCGGGGTCCAGCTCCTCGGCTCCGGCTCCTCGGAGCTCATCCACAGCGCCGCCATTATGATCGAGCAGGAACTCCGGGTGGAAGACATCCGGGAGACCATATTCCCCCATCCGACGCAGTCGGAGGTACTTCGCGACGCCCTCTGGTCGCTCGAGCTTTAGATAAAGGAAAGGATAAAGGAAAGGAGTAAAGATGCCACAGTCGATACCTATTGATCCCAAAGCGGTCCGAGAACCTCGGATTTTAGAAATCAAGGGGATACCGGTGAACCAGTACGAACCGGATCCGGAGAAAGAAGTCAAAAAGCACGGCAAGGAGCGACTGCGGAAGGTGTACTACGATATGGTCACAATCCGCGAGTTCGAGACGATGCTCAACGACATCAAAATGCACGGCTCCTACAACGGTGTAGAGTATAATCACAAGGGGCCGGCACACCTCTCCATTGGGCAAGAGTCGACCGCCGTCGGCCTCGCCCTGAACCTCACGCCGGAAGACTTCATCTTCGGCTCCCACCGGAGCCACGGGGAAATTCTCGCCAAGTGTTACGCAGCTATAGACTCGCTCGAGGAGGCCGCCTTGACCAAGGTAATGGAGTCCTACCTCGGTGGAGAGACCCTCAAGGTTGCCGAGCGCGTAAAGAGTCAAGATGTGAAGGATCTGGCTCAGAACTTCGTGCTCTACGGCACCCTCGCGGAGATTTTCGCCCGCCTCGCCGGCTTCAACCGCGGCCTCGGCGGCTCCATGCACGCCTTTTTCGCCCCCTTTGGTAGTATGCCGAATAACGCAATCGTCGGTGGTTCCGCCGACATAGCAACCGGAAGTGCCATGTTTAAGCGGATAAACCGAAAGCCGGGTATCGTAATGGCAAATATCGGTGACGCCTCTTCCGGCTGCGGCCCTACCTGGGAAGCGATGATGATCGCCGCTATGGATCAGTATACTACCCTCTGGGAGAAGGAGGTCGGCGGAGCACCCCCGATTCTCTTTAACTTCATTAACAACTTCTACGGCATGGGCGGCCAGCCCGAAGGCGAAACCATGGGATTCAAGATCCTCGCACGCCTCGGCGCCGGCGTGAATCCGGAGAATATGCACGCAGAGCGTGTAGACGGGTACAACCCCCTCGCAGTGGCCGACGCCATAGAGCGAAAGAAGAAGATCCTCGAGGAAGGAAAGGGGCCCGTTCTCCTCGACACCATTACCTACCGCCTCTCGGGCCACTCCCCGTCGGACGCCTCGAGCTATCGAACCAAGGAGGAGGTCGCGGCTTGGGAGAAGGCGGACGCCCTGCACTCCTTCGGGCACTATCTCAGTGAGAATGACGTCGCCAAGAGCTCCGACCTCGAAACGATGCGGGAGGACGTACGGAACCGTCTAACGGAAGTACTCAAGCTCGCCATCGACGATACCATATCGCCGCACATCGAGGGGGAGCGCATAAGTAGCTTCATGTTCTCCAACACCCCCATGGACCGCCTGGAGGATAGAGAACCGGAGGTCCTCATCTCCAAGGAGGAGAACCCTCGAGTCCAGCAGATCGCCCGCAAGTCCCGGTACGCCTACGATGAGAACGGGAAGCAGCTATCCAAGATGAAGGTCCTCGCCTACAGAGACGCGCTTTTCGAGGCGATGCTGCACCGCTTCTACGAGGATCCCACCATGGCCGCCTGGGGTGAGGAGAATCGGGACTGGGGCGGTGCGTTTGCGGTCTACCGCGGTCTCACCGAAGCGCTCCCCTATCACAGGCTCTTTAACAGCTCCATCTCCGAAGGCGCGATTGTCGGTACCGGTGTCGGCTACGCCCTCTCAGGAGGCCGAGCGGTAGTGGAGCTCATGTACTGTGACTTCATGGGTCGCGCGGGGGATGAGATCTTCAACCAGATGGCAAAGTGGCAGGCCATGAGCGCCGGAATTCTGAAGATGCCCTTGGTTCTCAGAGTATCGGTGGGCAGCAAGTACGGTGCGCAGCACTCCCAGGACTGGACTTCCTTGGTTGCACATATCCCCGGACTCAAGGTTATGTTCCCGGCAACGCCGTACGACGCCAAGGGAATGCTCAACCTCGCCCTCCGAGGAAGCGACCCGGTGGTCTTTTTCGAAAGTCAGCGGCTCTACGACGTCGGTGAGCTCTTTCACGAGGGCGGCGTCCCCGAGGGATACTACGAGATCGAAGAGGGCGAGCCTGACGTCAAGCGGCAGGGCTCGGATGTAACGATTCTCTCCATTGGTGCCACCCTCTATCGCGCTATCGAGGCGGCGGAGGAGCTAGAGCAGAAGCACGGAATCTCCGCGGAGGTTATGGATGCCCGCTTCATGAACCCCCTCAACTACGAGAAGATCGTCGAGTCCGTTAAGAAAACTGGCAAGATCGTGCTCACCTCCGACGCCTGCGAGCGAGGAAGCTTCCTCCACACTATGGCGTCGAACGTCAGTCAGCTCGCCTTCGACTACCTCGACGCTCCCGTGGCGGTGGTAGGCTCGAGGAACTGGATAACCCCGGCGGTGGAGATCGAAGATGCGTTCTTCCCGCAGAAGGAGTGGATCCTCGATACGATCCACGAACGCGTCCTTCCCCTGAAGGGGCATACGGTATCAACGGTGCAGACTACCGGGGAGATCATGAAGCGAAACAGGAACGGTGTGTAGTATATAGAGCCGTGTTGCAAAGGCGGGACTAACTCTCCCTACACAAACAAAGTAGGCGCCGTCCAGAGGTGGAACCGGAAATGCGACGCGGAACCGGGCCCAACTGCCTCCGGCGGCGCCTTTTACCTTTGAGGGTAGCAACACGCTTGCTGATACTCAGGAGAGCATCACCTGACCGCCGGTAACCGGGATCGCCTGTCCCGTCTCGTACTCCTGCTCTACCACGTAGTAGATCGCCCGAATCACATCATCCCCCTCACATCCGCGCCCCATCGGCACCTTTGCCTCGTAGAACCGCTTCACATCTCCGATTGACTTCGCCCCGGGAACCTTTTCCGCCTCGAGGTACTGCACGAAGAGCCCGGTTTTGGGGTCGCTCCAGAGGGGGCCGTCGAAGAAGTTCCCGGGACAGATCGCGTTTACCTTGATCCGGTCTTCTACAAGCTCGAGCGCGAAGCTCTGAACGAGCCCGATGCCGCCGAACTTGCCGCCGGCGTAGGCGCCGTTCTTCTTGGAGCCTTCGAGGCCGGATTTTGAGTTGATCTGTATAATGTCGCTCTGCAGCGGCGGCCGGTCGGCAAGCGTGGCCCCCCGGGACTGAGCCGCCATCACCGGGCTCGCATGTTTGGTACAGAGAAAGAAACCGATGTAGTTCACCGAAGTGACGAAGGTGAACTCCTTCAGGGTAAGCTCCTTCACGCTTCCCGCTTTGAGAACTCCTGCGTTGCTAACAAAGAGATCCAGACCGCCCAACCTGGAGACGACGGAGGAGAGTAACTTCCCTACCGACTCCTCGGAGGAGACGTCGACTCCCATCGCCAGGGCGACCGTGCGCCCGAACTCCTCGTTCAGGCTCCGGGCGTACGCGACCGCCCCGTCGACGTTGAGATCCGCCACGACTACCACCGCACCGCCCTCGACGAGTCCCCTAACGATCTCCGCTCCGAAGCCCTGAGCGCCCCCGGTTACAACCGCGATACGCCCCTCCATTACCGCCGCCCGTTTTGCCACACGGCTGCGCGCCTCCGCCGGCAGAAACGCCTCGGCGTCTATTTTTCCTTCACTGCGCTGCAGGGCGAGCTCGTAGCTTTCACCAACACCAAAGGTCCCGACCCCGGGTAGATAGAAAGCCCGGGGGGGTGCGCTGTTTCGCTTCTCAAAGGCGACTAATGCCTCCACGAGACTCTCCTCGAGCCGTTCGCCGGTAGTGGCGATAGCGCGGTCCAGGAGCAGCACGTCCTCCCGAGAAGGAGCCTCCCGCTCGGAAAAGACCACGAACTTTCGACTACGGCCGTCCCAGAGTGCCCCTCGCAGAATCGGGGCGATCGTTTCTCGCATACTACTAAGCTCCTTTCCTCAGCTCCCCCACTCTCTCAATAAGGGATCGGGGAGTTCTTCTATCCATCCGCCGTCCGAGACGGGCGTAGCGCTCCATGCGCTCGTTCAGAGAGAGCTCGCTCAGTGGGTTCTCAGGAGTGAAGAACCCGTATCTCGGATCCTCCGCGGCGAGCTTCTCATGGGCTATGAGCGCCCAGGTCGTCTCGTTCAGGTGGCGGAAGGTGGGCTCCATCACCTCCGGACAGTTGAAGCTCTGTCTGGAGGAATTGATGTCCACCCCACTGATTTCCATGAGTCCCGCCTCCGCGGCGAGCCGCTGCACTCGCAGCAGCTGCTCCTTGCTGTTTCGCGGCGGCATATAGGTGACCGACTTGAATCCGATCCTCGCGACCTCCGGTATGAGCTCCTCGAGAAAGGCGTCTTCGAACCGCTGAGCCTTCTTGTCTCCCGTTGGCGACTCTCCCACATCCCCGAGGTAGGCGTACGCCGGGATAGCGCCTATCTCATTGGCAAAATCGACGGCATACGAAACGGAGATCGCCTCTTCTTCGTTCGGCTGAATGAAGAAACTCGGAAGGAAGGTCGACTTCATAACACCGAGGAGGTCGTAGGCGTAGTGCGGGTTTTCGGCGTCCGAGAGGTGCTTTTCTACTCGTGCCGGGGGATCGATGCCGAAGCGGTATCGCAACGTTTCGAGCAGTTTCTCTCCTTTTCCGAAGAGCTCAATTAAGCGGAGTGCCAGGGCGTAGAGGATGTGCCGTTCGGTAATAGAGCCGCCCTCCCGAACAAGGCTGAGAGGGGCGACCTCCGCGTCGAACCGGAGCGGTTCGATTTCGTACTTCCCGAGTATCTGGTTCAACCTTTCCACCTGCTTTCGGTTTCTCGCGTTTCGGGCGTCGTTAATCGGACGAAGGAACTCCTCGACCCGGCCGATCACGGTTCTCGGCACGCCGTGTATGACGATGTAGCCAATGTTCTCTGAGTCGGGATTGTTCAGCCTTCTCCCCTCCACCGCCGTGCCGGAAAAGTTTACCCGCAGCTCGTACCCAGCGGTTGAGCCGATTCCGAGGAGCGCCGCCGCCTCCTCGGTTTCGCGGGCCGCACCGATGGAATCGTGGTCGACGCTGCCCACCGCCTGGAGCCCCGCGGCGGCGGCCTGAAATGCGGCGTGGGCCGGATAATAGGGACTGAAACTATAATGAGTGTGAACGTGGTTGTTCACCTCCTCGCTCTTCGGGAAGTTTCCGAGTCCGTACTTCTTCTTCTCCACAATCCGCCGTAGGGCGGCGATACGCTCCTGTCTGGTTGGAGCTTCGAGTTCTTCAATCATCATGTTCATGGTTTAGTTCAACAGCCTTTCAGTTGTTCTATGATTTCGGCGAGGCGTCCTTCCGCCTCGTCGTTCGGGACCTGGCAGGTACCGGCAGCGATGTGCCCCCCTCCTCCGTAGCGCAGCATGATCTCACCGACGTTCCGGGCGCAGGTACGGTTGAATATGGACTTTCCCACGGTGAGCACCGCGTTCTGCCGTTTAAAGCCCCACATCGCCTGGACCGAGACGTTGCACTCCGGATAGAGAGCGTACTTGACGAATCTGTTTCCCGCGTAAATGACGTCCTCGGAACGCAGGTCCACCACGAGGACGTTATCTTCCACTCGGGCGCACTCCTTGATCTGATCCCGGAACCGCTCCTGGTGATCGTAGAAGAGCTCCACCCGTTCCTGCACATCCGAGAGTTCGAGGATCTCATCGATTGTATGGTCTCTGCAGTAGTCAATGAGATCCATCATGAGCTGGTAGTTGGAGATTCGGAAGTTCCGAAAGCGTCCGAGTCCGGTTCTCGCATCCATTATGAAGTTGAGAAGCACCCACCCCGTCGGGTGCAAGACTTCCTCCTGAGTGAACTGCGCGGAGTCAGCCTTGTCCACCGCCTCGAGCATGTCCGGGGCGACTCGGGAGAAACGCTTCTTTCCCCCGTAGTAATTGAAGACTACCCTGGCAGTGGAGGGAGCATCGGGATCGATTATGCAGTTATCCGGTGTTTTCTGCAGACGCAGCGCTTCGGAGTAGTGGTGATCGAATGCGAGATGGACCCCCGGGACGTAGGGAAGATTCGTCGTGATGTCATGTTCGGAGATACCGATGAGGCCATCTTGCATATCCTTCGGATGAACGAACTTGATCTCCTCGATCAGACCGAGTTCCTTGAGAAGCACGGCGCAGACGAGGCCGTCGAAATCGCTGCGAGTCACTAACCGGAACTTCTGCTCACTCACACAACCTCCTGATCGTTCGGTCATTGTAATGCAGCCACTCTCACGGGACAAGTAAGGTGGACAACACCCCCGGGTTCCACGGTAGACTTGCCCGCATGCGCCATATCCGCCATGAGCGTCAGTTCGATACGATCACCCTCAGCTGTGACGTCGGAGGCACGAACATCAGTGTTGGTGCCGTCGGCCGAGTGGGGCGCCACTTCGAGCTCCTCGGACAGCGTCGCTTCGCTACGAAGGAGCAGGACGGTCTCCTGCCGCCGCTCCGGGAGGCGATCGGAGGTTTCTCGGAGCTCTCCGAAGGCTTCGATTACTGCTGCATAAGCGGCGCGGGCCCGGTCTACGGAAACCGCTGCTACCTCTCGAACGTACCTTGGGAGATCGACGGAGAGGCTCTCGGTCGGCAGCTTTCGCTACCCACGAAGATCATTAACGACTTCGCCGCAATCAGTTACGGCGTTCCCCTTCTGAACGTGGAGGACCCGGAGCAAATCACCGCCATTCCCCACCCCGAGGGGGCGATGGCACCGAGCGCCGACGACCGCCGGCGCCTCTACGCCGTTCTCGGGGCGGGCACGGGCCTGGGAGTAGGCTATCTCGTCGGCGGTGAGGGGTACCTCGAGGCGTTCCCCTCCGAGGGAGGACACGCGCTGTTCGGCCCCTTTGACGAGTTGTCCCGGGAGTTTCACGGGTTTCTCACGGAACGGAGGGGGGAGCTCCTCGGCAGCGAGCTCTTCGTCTCCGGTCAAGGTATCGCCAACGCCGTATCGTTCTTTCGAGAGACCGGTCGTCTAAGCGACAGTGCCGTTAAAAGCCTCGAGAAGGCCGGCAGTAACGCTCTGCCCGCAAAGGTCGCGGAGCTCGCCGAAAGCGATGAGAGCTGCGCCGAGATTATGCGCCTTTTCGTGCGCATGTACGCCAAGGTGGCAGCTAATGTGACCCTTACGTTTCTTCCCACCCAGGGGCTCTACCTCGCCGGAGGAATCACCTCCAAGAACCAGCGATGGCTCCTGGAAGAGCACCGGTTTATGCGCGCCTTCGAAGCGGTCTACAAGGATTCGCTTGTCGATACGCTCAAAAATACACCAGTATATATTGTTAACGACTACGCGATTTCGCTGTACGGCGCGGCTCACGCAGCGTACTGGCTACTGGATCACCACTGAAGGAGAAGAGCATGATGCCTGAGGAAATGACCGAGTCCTTTCGGGAGGCGATGCGACGGGAGAGGATCGACATCGACCGGACCCTTACAATTCTCGAGAACTACAACAACGGGCTCTACGACTCGGTTCTTCCGGTTGAGGTAAGTGACATTCCCTCCATTGACGACGAGACTATTCTCGACATGACCCAACCAAAGGATCGATCATTCTCGCTCTCCGCGGTCGAGACCCGGCTTGCCGAGATCGCACCGGAAATCGACTTGAGTCTCTTCGGTACGCGAAGCGGCGATGAGCTGAGACTCACCCAGGGCGAAATGGAGACTATCGGTATTCTTCTCTATCCCTATCTCTCCTATGGGGTTCTCAACGGAGGGTCCGCCACGAGCTACGCCGACGAGAAGAAGAACACGAAAGGGTATTCCGACGCCTTTCCTATCCTGAAAGAGGAGTTTTCCCGCATGGCGGAACTCGCTTCGGGCCGTCCGAAGGGGCTGACGCCCGCCTTTCTGCACCCCGACGGGACGCCGGGACCCTCCTTTTTGGAGCTGAAGATGCGGTCGCTCCTCCTCGAAATACGACGATACCACCGCGTGGCGGCTCAGTACGGCATCAAACCGCCGGACTATCTACCAGCCCTGGCGCCCTTCTTCCAAATGACCAGCGTTTTCAACGAGGAGGAGATCGCGCAAACGTACGAGGAGTATGAGCGCAGCCCCTACTTGGCGGAGCTCATCGAGGAGACGGGAGTTCATATTACCAAGGCGGTCGGCGCCGCGCAGCCGATGATCGCCGCCTATACCCACTCTGAGGAGGGCCGTCCAAAGGGCATCTTCGACAACGCCTGGGGTAAGCGCGACTCGCCCCTGGGGCTTCCCGGCGGCCACGGGCAGAACTTCTCAGTTCTGAAGGAGACCTACCAGGAGCTCTACTCCGCGGGTAAGCGATTCGTCTACCTCGGAAACGTGGACAATCTAGGTTTTACGGTGGACCCGGTGAGCCTTGCCCTCGTTGCGCTCACCGGCACCCAGGCGGGCTTTGACTTCGCCTTCCGCACTCCGGTGGATATCAAAGGGGGAATCCTCGTTCGTGATCAGAAGGGGCGCCTCAACGCCGCCGACATCGGCCCGGCGATTAGCAAGGATGAGGTTCTCAAGGCCGAAGAGCGTGGTAGTGACATTCTCTTCAACTGTGCCACCGGCCTCTTTTCTCTGGACTATCTGGTCCCGAACATCGACAACGTCATAGAAGAGCTCCCGATGCGCTTCTCAGATCAGGACAAGGACGCAGGTAGGTACTCCCAGGCAGAGCAAGTAACCTGGGAGATAATCGGCATGCTCGACGATTTCCTCGTCTTTGGCATTAGTAAGTACGAACGGTTCATAGCCGCGAAAATGCTCATGGAGACGCTCTTTTCCAGCGGCAGTAAGGCGAAGAAGGTCTGGGAAATTGAGCCTACGGCCAAGAGACTCCACGAGGGTCTCAACTCTCTGCTCGAGTGGCGCTACTGGCTCACTCTAAAGGATGGCAGGTGGGTTCCCTGGAAAGGTGATGCGGAGTGAGGGGAGGCGCTCCTCCGGTAGGAGGATTTGTGCCGTCCGCCTTACCGATTGAAGTCCTTGTAGAGCATACTGTGCTGTATGTCGGTGTTGTTCTGGTACTTGTCTGACCGGTACGGGGTGTAATCCCCTTCCAGAGTGTGGTAGAAAATCTGGCAGATCTCCACGGCGGGATAAATCCTAATCGGCTGCACGCAGAACATCTCCAGAGTCCAGTACCCTCGAAAACCGACATCCCCGAAGCCGGCGGTCACGTGAATAAAGAGACCCAGCCTGCCCACCGAGGAGCGTCCTTCGAGCATCGGCACCAACCCATCGGTAGCGGTGTATTCTACGGTGCGCCCGAGATAGAGTTTGTTCCGTTCCAGGAGGAGCCCCTCCTCGGGGATCGTGATCCGACTCGATCGGTTCTCCGCTCGCATGTCCAGCAGATCGGAATCGTATATCAACAGCTCGTTGTGCAGGCGAAGGTTGTAACTGTTTGGGTTTAGCCGGCTCTCGTCAAAGGGGTCAATGGTAATTCTGCTCCCCAGGAGCCGTCGGATCTCTTTGCCGGAAAGGATCATGGATAAAAGTAGGGCACCGAATGTCAATGATCCGGTGCCCGCTCTTTGGTATATCCTGGGGTGTTACATCAGGTCCTTGGGGCGTCGACCGGTGTTTCCGGTCTTCTCACAGACGGCGTAGTGCTTCATCCGACCCTTTTCGAAGACCGACTTCATAATAATCTTGCCGCCCCACTTGCTGATCAGCTCGTGCGCGTCGCCTCGGCGGGCGTTCTTTGAAATCTGTCCAGCCATACATCTCTCCTTACAAAAAATCCGTGGCTTCTAAAGCAGCTTGAGAGTATCGCATAAACTACCTAAGATGGCAAGGGCGCCGGCCGCTTCGGCGCCTCTCGGATCGCCGAATGGTGACCCTCGACGACCAAACGCTACTCCTGCTCCCGCCCGGGGAGGGAGCAGACCATGCGGCAGTAGCTCTCCTTAGCCCCGGCCACCGCCCGGGGCTTCGCCACTTCAATCGTGATGGTCAACAGCTCCGGGTAGGCGTCCCGAAGCATCGAAAGAATGCCCCCGCACGCCGCCTCCATGAGCTTGTACTTCTGCCAGATTAGGTGCTCGGTCACCATCGAGACAACCCGATCATAGTTAATCGCCTCACGAATATCGTCTCGTCGACTCGCCGCCTGGGCGTCGTAGTCGAACTCCACGCTGATTCGTACCGGTTGTTCCCGGCTGCGCTCCTCCTCGTTTACGCCGAGGATACAGGAGATTTCCAGCTCCCGTACGCCAACAGTCGCTCGTCTCATTTTTCTTCCTCTAAGAAGACCATGTCCTCCGGCCGCGCGACCAGCTTACGGCTATCCCCGACGATCTTCGGCACCTCTGAAGAGTGCTTACCAATAAGCGCCTCGAGCTCTCTGCTGTTGAAACTGCTCACCACCTTCACGCTCTCGTTAACCAGGACCACCGCCCCCGCCTCGAACACCCCCTCCACCCGTTTAACGCCGGTCGGGAGCAGAGAGTTGTGGTGCCGAATCGCCTCCATGGCGCCTTCGTCCACCACTATCTTGCCCCGAGGCTCGCTGTTGAGGATCCATCTGCTGCGGTTCTTGAGCTTCCGCTGTGCGAGAAAGAGGGTTCCAATCGGCTCACCGGCCATGAGTCGCGGTATCACCTCACGCTCCTTGCCGGAGGCTATAATCGTTCGGCAGCCGGCGTTTTCGGCGATCCGAACCGCCTGGAGCTTCGTCGCCATTCCTCCCGTACCTACGCTGCTGCCAGGTCGGCCGGCGCTACCGAGTATCTCAGGGGTGAGGCTCTCTACGGTCCGAACCGGCAGCGCCTCCCTATGGCGCCGGGGATCCTTATCGTAGAGCGCATCGACATCGCTCAGAATGATCAGGAGGTCCGCATCGACTTTGCTGGCCACGAGAGCGCTCAGCTTGTCATTGTCCCCGAAGGCGGTACCGATCTCATCGGTGGCGACGCAGTCGTTCTCATTAATGATCGGAAGCACATCGAGCTCCAGGAGCGTCTCAACGCTGTTCTGCAGATTGACGTAGCTCTTTCGATTGTCCAGGACTTCCTTGGTAAGAAGAACCTGGGCGATCCTGATCTCCTGGGAGGCAAAGATGCCCTTGTAGGTGTTCATCAGAATCGGCTGACCGATGGCCGCGCACGCCTGCCGCATCTTGATCTCCTGGACCCGCCCTCGTATTCCGAGCTCTCGAGCACCCAGGCCGATGGCGCCGGAACTCACTAGGAGTACCTCCCGGCCGCTCTTTCGCAGCTGAGAGAGTTGTCGGGCAAGCTCGCCGATGTACCCCTCGTCGATCCCCTCGGGGCTCGTCAGCAGACTCGTACCAACCTTGATTACCACTCGTTTTACCGAGGAGAAGTCACGCATTCTCCCCTACTCCCGGATCGGTAGATCGCGATGGGTAAACCTACGACCTTCCTCGCCGGCGTAATCCGCCACAACTTGCCCGGTGCCGAGAAGCTCCCACTTGTAGATTACCAGCCCTTCCAGGCCCACGGGTCCCCGGGCGTGGATTTTGTTCGTAGAAATTCCCACCTCGGCCCCGAGACCGTACCGATAGCCGTCGGCGAAGCGGGTGCTGCAGTTCCACATTACCGAGGCGGAGTCCACCGCCCGGAGAAACCGTCGCGCAACACTCTCATCCTCCGCGAGAATCGTATCGGTGTGACCGCTGCCGTACCGATTGATGTGACTAATCGCTTCTTCCAGGCCGCCGACCAGCTTCACCGAGAGCTCGTAATCGAGATACTCGGTGGACCACTCCTCCTCGGTGGCCTCTTCCATCGTCGGAACGAGACGCCGACTCTCGGGGCAGCCGAGAAGCCGCACGCCTCTCTGCCGGAGCGCCTCCGCAAGCCTCGGTAGCGCCTCCTCGGCGATTTCCCTATCCACGAGGAGCGTCTCAATAGCGTTGCAAACCGCCACGTACTCGGTCTTCGCATCCACCACCACCGGTACTGCCTTCTCCAACTCCGCAGAGGCGTGTACGTAGGCGTGGCAGATACCATCGGCGTGGCCTAGGACCGGTACGGCGCTCTGCTCCATAATGTACGAGACAAACTCGTTGGAGCCTCGGGGGATAATGAGATCGAGCTTCTCCGAGAGCCGGAGCATCTCCCCGACCTCCTCCCGGCTCTCCAGGAGAACGAGCCACCCCTCCGGTGCCCCGGCGTCGACCGAGCTCTTCCGTATGACCTCCGAGAGGAGCCTGTTCGACTCCCGTGCCTCACTTCCGCCCTTGAGAAGGAGACCGTTGCCGCTCTTGAGCGCGAGGGAGGCGATCTGGATCAGCGCGTCCGGGCGGGACTCGAAAATCATTCCCACAACCCCGATGGGACAGCTTCGCTGGTAGAGGGTGAGCCCTTCGTCGAGCTCCCGGGCGGAGAGAATCCGCCCCACCGGATCCTCGAGGCGCGCAACGCTCTCGATCCCTCGAATCGACTGCTCCAGCTTGCTCCGGTCGAACTTGAGCCGTTTGAGCAGCGGCTTCGCCAGGGATTCTCGTTCCGCTCTTTCCAAGTCGCTTCGGTTAGCCTCGAGGATTCGGTCGCCCTCGGCCTCCAGACTCTTCGCGACGGCGCTGAGGATCGTGTCCTTTCGCTCCCGATCGAGCTCCGCGAGCAGCAGCGACGCCTCTCGCGCCTTGTCCGCCTCTCTTCCTACATCCATTCCGCGGCCCTCCCGCTGACAAGCTCGAGTAGCTCCTCCGTTTCTTCCCACCCTATACAGGCGTCGGTAATGGAGCGGCCGTAGGTGAGTTCTTCCACCGGCGCGATCGGCTGCCGCCCCGGAAGGAGATTGCTCTCGAGCATAAAACCGGTAATCGAGCTCCGACCGCCGGCCCGTTGGTCGAGCACCGCCTCCAGCGGTTCCCGCTGCCGGGTATGATCCCTCTGGGAGTTCCCGTGACTGCAGTCAACGAGGATGCGGCTCGGCAGGCCGTTGTGCTTGAGCAACTCCTCCGCCCGGACGATGTCCCAGGGGTAGTAGTTAGGGCCGTTCTTTCCGCCCCGCATAATGAGATGGACATCGGGATTACCTCGGGTGTGAACCACCGAGGTATTTCCCTCTTCATCTATTCCGAGAAAGGAGTGCGGTTCGAGACTCGAAGCCATTGCGTTCAGAGCGCTCTCAACGCTTCCGTCGAGCCCGTTTTTGAATCCCACGGGCATGGATAGGCCGCTCGCCATCTCCCGATGGGTCTGGCTCTCGGTAGTGCGAGCACCGATGGAGGCCCAGCTTACGAACTCATCTATGTACTGCGGAACAATCGGGTCGAGCATCTCGGAGCCCGCGGGAAGTCCGAGGGAGGTGATATCCTTGAGCAGGGTGCGTGCCAGACTGAGGCCGGTCTCTATGTCATAGCTCCCGTCCAGCTTTGGATCGAGAATGAGCCCACGCCAGCCGAGCCGGGTCCTCGGCTTCTCGAAGTAGACCCGCATGACAACGTA
>JBKHED010000068.1:0-15706 GCA_046540995.1 Spirochaetaceae bacterium
GTTCCGAGCGACTATTCCGCTGAGACCGCTCTTGTGATACGATGCCGCTGATCCCATGGGTAAAGCGAAGCAGTACGACGAAAGCAAAATACAGACTCTGAGCGCCCTGGAGCACATTCGGCTCAGGACGGGTATGTACATCGGTCGCCTCGGTGACGGCAGCGACTTCAACGACGGCATATACATACTTCTCAAGGAGATCGTCGATAACTCCGTGGACGAGTTCATTATGGGTCACGGAAACAAGATCGAGATCACCTTGAGTGATCAGGGGAAGGTCACGGTCCGGGACTACGGACGGGGCATTCCCCTCGGAAAGGTGATCGACTGTGTCTCGGTGATCAATACTGGGGCTAAGTACAATCAGGATGTGTTCGAGTTCTCCGTCGGCCTCAACGGTGTGGGTACCAAAGCGGTAAACGCCCTATCGGAGCACTTTCGGGTCGTTTCTTTTCGCGAAGGGAGCTATTTCGAGGCGATCTTTAGGAAGGGAAAACTCGAGAAGAAGAAATCCGGCAAGACGACGAAGTACAAGGACGGGACCTACGTCGAGTTCATTCCCGATTCCGAGATCTTCGATGAGTACCAGTTCCAGAAGGAGTTCGTGGAGCAGCGGCTCTGGAACTACGCCTACCTCAACTCCGGGCTTACGCTTCACTACAACGGCGAGAAGATTGTCAGCAAGAATGGTCTTCTAGATCTCCTGCGGGAAGAGGTCGGGGATGAGGCGATCTACGAGTACGGCTATTACAAGGGAGAGCGGCTGGAGTTCGCCTTTTGCCACACCGACAACTACGGTGAGACCTATTTTTCCTTTGTAAACGGTCAGTATACCTCCGACGGCGGAACCCATCAGAGCGCCTTTCGGGAGGGATTCCTCAAAGGGGTAAACGAGTACTTCAAGAAGAACTACTCCGGCATCGACGTTCGGGAGGGAATCGCCGGTGCGATTGCGGTAAAGCTCTCCAATCCGGTCTTCGAGAGCCAGACGAAGAATAAGCTCGGCAACACCGACATACGCTCCTGGATCGTTAATGAGACTCGCCAGGCGGTGGAGGACTTCCTCTTTAGGAACAAGAAGGCGGCGAACAAACTCGCGGACAAGATCACCCGGAACGAGCGCCTGCGCAAAGAGCTCAACGTAGTGCGCAAGGAGGCACGGGAAAACGCCCGAAAGATCGCCCTCAAGATTCCGAACCTCAAGGACTGCAAGTTCCACCGGGGAGATAAGGATAAGCGCTCGTCGGAGACGACGATTTTCATCACCGAGGGGCAGTCCGCCACGGGCTCCATGGTCTCCGCCCGAGACGTATACACCCAGGCGATCTTTTCCCTGCGCGGAAAGCCGCAGAACGTCCACGGCAGGCGCCGAACGGATCTCTACAAGAACGAGGAGCTCTACAACATGATGATGGCTCTCGGCATCGAGGATGACATCGAAAACCTCCGGTACGAGCGCATCGTTATCGCCACCGACGCGGACCACGACGGCTTCCATATTCGAAACCTTCTGCTCACCTTCTTCCTGAACTACTTCGAGGAGCTCGTGGTCGCCGGACGGCTCTACATCCTCGAGACGCCGATCTTCCGAGTGAGGAACAAGAAGGAAACGATCTACTGCTACAACCTGAAGGAGCGGGACGAGGCGCTCAAGAAGCTCTCGAGCCCGGAGACGACCCGGTTCAAGGGGCTCGGTGAGATTTCGCCGAGCGAGTTCGGCCAGTTTATCGGCCCCGACATTCGGCTCGTTCCGGTTAACGTCAAGTCGATTAAGAACATCACCAGCACCCTGGAGTTCTTCATGGGCAAGAACACGCCGCAACGGCGGCAGTTCATCATGGAAAACCTGATCTGAGACGATGGCTTACGTAAACACCATATTCAACGACAACTTCCTCGAGTACGCCTCCTACGTCATTAAGGACCGCGCAATACCGCACATTGACGACGGCCTGAAGCCGGTGCAGCGACGTATTCTCCACTCGCTCCTCGAGGTGGACGACGGCAAGTTCCACAAAGTCGCCAACATTGTCGGACACTGCATGAAATACCATCCCCACGGGGACCAGTCGATCTACTCCGCCCTCGTTGTCTTGGCCAACAAAGAACTCTTTATCGACAAGCAGGGCAACTTCGGCAACGTACTCACCGGGGACGAGGCTTCCGCGGCGCGATACATCGAGTGTCGGGTTAATGACCTGGCAAAGGAGCTCCTTTACAGGCCGGAAATCACCGAGTACCTGGACTCGTACGACGGGCGTAACAAGGAGCCGGTGGTCTTTCCCGCCAAGGCACCGCTGGTCCTGGTCCTCGGAGCGGAGGGGATCGCCGTGGGCATGTCCACCAAGATCCTTCCGCACAACTTCGTAGAGGTGATGGAGGCGGTAAAGGCGCGGCTTCGGGGAGAGCGCAGCGCGCTCTATCCGGACTTTCCCGGTGGCGGCCTCCTGGACGCGAGCGAGTACGACGACGGCCAGGGCAAGGTGCTGGTTCGGGCAAAGCTCGACACCTCGGACCCGAAACGGATCGTTATTCGAGAGATTCCCTTCGGCACCACCACCGAGAGCCTCATAGCCTCCATTGAGGGAGCCGCCAAGAAGGGGCGAATAAAGATCCAGAGTATCGACGACTACACCTCCGAGGAGGTGGAAATCGAAATCAAGCTCGCCCGGGGCGTCTACGCTCAGGAGGTGATTGACGCGCTCTACGCCTACACCGACTGCGAAATGTCGCTTTCGGTGAACCTGTTGGTCATCAAGGAAAACAATCCGGTTCCCATGACCATCACCGAGGTCCTCGACTACCACGCCGAGAAGCTCCTGGAAATCCTCGAGAAGGAGCTCGAGCTCGAGCGGGGCAAGCTACTGGACAAGCTCCACCAGCGTACCCTGGAGCGCATCTTTATCGAAGAGCGGATCTATAAGCGGATCGAGGAGATGGAAACCCAGGAGAAGGTGGTCCAGGCGGTCTACGATGGCTTGGAACCGTACAAAAAGGAAATCCGTCGCAAGGTTACGGATGAGGATATCGAGCGGCTCCTGCGAATCCCGATCCGCCGCATCTCCCTCTACGACATCAACAAGGCGAAAAAGGAGATGGAGGAGATCAAGGAGCGGCTCGAGGAGATTAAGAACCACCTCGCCAACCTGACCGACTACGCCGTGGCCTACATAGAGGGGGTGGTGGAGAAGTACGGTGCGTCCTATACCCGGCGCACCGAGGTCACCTCCTTCTCCAAGGTGGACGTGAAAGACCTGGTTGAGCGGGATCGGACTCTGCGCTGGAACGCTTCGGGAAGCTACCTCGGCTACAGTCTCACCGATGGGAAAGAGCTCTTCTCCGTCTCCCCCTTCGACAGGGTTCTCATTATCCGCGGGGACGGAAGCTACACCGTCACCGACGCCCCTGAAAAGCTCTTTGTCCGGGAAGGAGTGCTCTCCTGCGGTCTCGCGGAGAAGGACGTTCTCGCCACCAAGGTCTTTACGGTGGTCTACAAGGGGAGGGACGGCATCCACTACATCAAGCGGTGCAAGATCGAGCAGTACATTCTCGAGAAAGAGTACCGGCTTGTCCCGGAGGGCGCCAAGCCGGTACTCCTTACCACCAGGGATGACGCAGTTATTCACGTCGAATACGTTAAGAAGCCGAGGATGCAGAAGCTCGAGGATGATTTTCCCGTGGACGACTACCTCGTTAAAAGCGCCCGGGCCGGTGGGGTACGACTCACCGCGAAAGAGGTGAAAAAGACGAAGCTGGTCATCCGGAAGAAGAGCAACAACAGGGGCCAACGAACAAGTTGAGCTCCCCAAAGGAACGAACAGATGGCAGAAGCAGAATCGAAGACCGACTACTCCAGGAAAGAGCCGCTTATCCTCGTCACCAACGACGACGGTATAGATTCTCCGGGGCTTATTGCCGCCGTTGAGGCGGTGGTCGGCCTCGGCCGGCTGATTGTGGTGGCGCCCACAACGCAGCAGACCTCTCGGGGTCGCAGCATGGTGGGGGACTGGAACGACCACCTCCGGCCTGTGGAAATTCACGGCCGAGGCAACCGGCCCGCGGAGGGGACGGAAGATCCGCTCCGCGGTATCGAGGCGTACCACATAGACGCCTCCCCGGCGTTGGCGGTGCAACACGCCATGAACACCATTTTCCACGACCGGTGGCCGGATCTTCTCCTCTCCGGCGTCAACTACGGCGAAAACCTCGGTATGGACATAACCATTTCCGGCACCCTCGGGGCCGCGTTCCAGGGCGCGGCGTACGGTATTCCCGCCATCGCTGCCTCTCAGGCTTCGGATATTGCCCACCACTACGAGTACGGCGAAATGGACTGGGAAGGTGCGACCCGGGTGATCCGCAAATACGCCGAGATACTCTTGGAGAGGATCCAACAGCTCCCGCCTCCCTCCGCCGCCGCGGGAAGCCGCAGACTGGCGTCCCCGAGGCCCTTTCCCTTCGAGATACTCAAAATCGACGTACCGCACGACTGCCCGCCGGGGACGCCGGAGCGACTCACCCGACTCTCGCGGCGCCACTACTTTCGTCACACCATCGAGACCCCCCGTCCTGACAGCCAGATTAAGGAGGGGCGCACCTGGGTGGACGAAGACCCGGAGCTCGTCGTCGAAGGTACTGACATTCACGCCATCGCCTTCGAGAAGGTGGTCTCCGTAACTCCCCTAACGGTGGACTTCACCGCGTCCATCGACGAGACCGCCAGAGCCCTCGGCTTTCCGGAGGCCCGATGAACTCCTTCGTGGCGAGCGCCCGGGACGCGGGGCTGGCGGCGGCTGAGCGCCTCAGAAGTGAGTTCGGCAGAGTCCACGAGGTAGATGAGACGATGCCGAACGATCTCAAGCTCGCACTGGACGTGGAGAGCCAGCGCATTATCACCGAGCGGCTCTTATCGGAGTTTCCCGGCCATGCGATCCTCGGCGAAGAGGGCGTCGCCGGGGAGAGCGGCTCGGAGTACCGCTGGATCGTCGATCCAATCGACGGGACCGTGAACTTCTTCTACGGCATTCCTCACTTCGCCGTATCCATCGCCCTGGAGCAAGAGAGAACGGTCGTTGCGGGGGTGGTGATCGATCCGATGCAACGGGAGGTGTGGAGCGTGGAAGCCGGCGGCCCGCCGCGCCTCGGGGAGCGGGAGATCAGAGTGAGCTCCCGGAGTAACCTCTCCGAGGCGGTTGTCATGCTCGGCTTTGCCAAGACCCCGGAGAAGATCGACGAAGGGATACGCCGCTACCGCGCCTTCGCTCACCGGGTGCGGAAGGTGCGCATGCTCGGAAGCGCCGCCCTCGCGATGACCTACGTCGCCACAGGGCGCCTCGACGTCTACGTCGAGGAGACCGTCAGTCTCTGGGACATTGCCGCCGGCAAGCTCCTGGTCGAGGAGGCCGGGGGGCGGGTGGAGCTCACCCCTCATCCCGACCGGCACGACCGCTACAGCATCGTTTGCTGGAACGGTGCGCTCCCGGTTCTCGACCTCCTCGGCTAATCGACCAGCTTCCCCCGAAGCTTCTTAATCGCCAGAAATCCGACCCCGAAGGTTACCAGAACGATATAGGCGAAGTCCCACCAGAGGTTCGGCGAGAGCTGCTTTAAGGCGAGCCCCCGGGCGAGCCGGACCGAATGGGTGAGGGGGAGGATTTCGGTGATGGGATGTACCACCCTCGGAAGATTCTCCACCGGGAAAACCACCCCGGAGAAGAAGAACATCGGCGAGATCACTCCTGAGAAGAAGAAGTTGAAGTGGTTAATCGTCTTGACGAAAGAGGTGATCAGGAGGCCGATGCTCGCGAACATCGCCCCTGTGGCAAAACCGACTAAGGGCGTTAGTATGATATTGCCCAGGGGCAAAACGCCGAAGGCGGCGACGATCACCATGACCGAAAAGGTGAAGACGAACCCCTTGGTTCCCGCCCAGAGGATTTCGCCTACCAAGAGGTTGTTCACCGTGATCGGCGCCGCAAGCATCCCGTCATAGACCTTGTCGAACTCGAGACGAATAAAGGTGCCGAAGGTGCACTCGAAGGCGGCGGTGAACATCGCCGCGGTAACCAGCAGACCCGAGGCGAGATACTCGAGATAGGGAAACCCGCTCATGCGATCTATGTAGCTTCCGAGGCCGAGTCCGATACCGACGAGAAAGACCAGGGGCTCGAGAAAGGGCGGCAGCCCGTTGCTTATGAGGTTTTTCGAGTAAACCCGAACGTGTCGATACCAGACGCTGTAGAGTCTGTGCGGGAGGGGCGGGCGTCTGCTCTCGCGACGGACGATAGCTCTGTCGGTGACAATGGTGCTGTCTCCGGACTCGGGTCCGATTCTACTGGTGCTCATTCAACTGCCTCCCGGTAGCTTGCAAGAAAAGATCTTCGAGGTTGGAGGGACGGAGGACATAGCTGCCGTGGGGTAAGTGCGGTTCCACTATCCGAAGCGCCTCCGGCTTGTTGCTGTAGTAGAGTACTCGGTCCCCGGACTCCTCGACTCGAATCGCCTCGCCGTCCAGATGCTTCTCGAGTTCATCTCGAAGCTCCAGCTCCGTGAGCTCCAGGACGTGAGTCTCGATTTCTTGCTCGAGGAGTTTTGTAGGATTACCTTCGACTTTTCTCTCTCCCTTGTCCATAATGAGAATTTGGTCCGACAGGTGAAACGCCTCCTCCATGTAGTGGGTCGTAAGCAGTACCGTTACCCCCTCTCGCATCAGGTGGCGCAGTCTATCCCAGATCATGTGTCGCACCTGCGGGTCCAGGCCGGTTGTCGGTTCATCGAGAATGAGGAGAGAGGGACGGTTGAGCAGGGCCCGAGCGATTACCAGGCGCCGCTTCATGCCGCCTGAGAGCTCCCGTACGAGGGAGGTGCGCTTCTCCTCGAGCTCCATAAAGGCGAGGAGCTCGTTGATCCGCTCGTCGGCCCTTTTCCGCGGCATTTGATAGAAGTTGGCGAAAATTCTGAGATTCTGCACCACGTTGAGCTCCACGTCCAGACTCTCCTCCTGAGGTACGACGCCGGAGAGAGACTTCACGGCGAGCTCGTTATCCCGCGGGTCGTGGCCGAATACTGAGATTTTCGTCTCCATTCGAGGGTCCGGGTCCGCCTTGCCGTAGATGCTTTTCATCATGGAGGTTTTTCCCGCGCCGTTTGGCCCGAGAAAGGCGTAGCAGGTTCCTTCGTTAACTTCAAAAGAGAGGTTGTTGACGGCAACGAGACTTCCGTATGTTTTGTAGAGGTGTTCCACCCGTATAACCGGTTCCATGCCACTTAAGGTAGTACGGATAACCGGGTTGGAAAAGCAAACTATGTCACTCTACCGCTCTTATAGTTGTTTAATAGTGTGCATAGTCGCCTCGTGTTATGATAGAGAAATCGGAGGCAGGAAATTGGAGAACCTTATGAAAATATCTGAAAAGCGTATGGTGGTCTTGGTCTTCCTGGTCCTCCTGATCTTTCCGGCAACGCTCTTTGCCGGAGGACAGGCGGAAGGTGTCACACAGTTAAACATTCCCTCCCAGGAGCGGCAGTACATCTCCCCAGCAAATGAGGACGGTGTCAAGGATATCCTGGAGCTTCCGTTCTCCCAGTTCGTGGCGCCCGCGGAAGACGCGGTAATCGTCGAGTATGAGCTCACCGTGTTCGACTCCACGGGAGAGCCGGTTTTTCGGGTGCGGGATGTCGAGACCGAGCGGCGTGGCTTTTTCGGCAACATAGCCGGCGCCGAGAAGCCCCAAGTGGCGGTGCCGGAAACTCTCACCTGGGATGGCACCTACCAGATAGAAGGGGAACCGAGAAACGGTGAGCTCGTCGAGGATGGGGACTACAGCTATCAACTCACGGTGGTGGACGACGAAGGTAGAGTGGCCCGATCGGCCCCGTTCAACGTGACCGTTGATAACGAACCACCGACCATCGACCCCTTCCCCGAGCCTCCCTATCTCGTCTTTTCTCCTAACGACGACGATATCAGAGACACGGTCTCCATACCGCAGAGCGGCTCGAGAGAGTTCCGCTGGACCATGAGGGTCCTCACCACCGACGGAGATGTGGTTTACGAGGAGGTCGCGGAAAACGAGAACGTCCGAAACCGGTCTCTCGATATTCGTCCTCCCTCTCCCTTTGTCTGGGACGGACGGAACAACGACGGCGAGTTGGCCCCGGAGGGAGAGTACGTCTATCGCCTCGAAGGCGAGGACCGAGCGGGCAATGTCGCATCGCGGAGCTTAGACCCGCGCATTACGCTCAGTCTCCAGGCCGGACAGATCCGGCTCTCCTCCGGCGACGGTGAGAGGCGAGCCTTCTCTCCGAACGGCGATGGTGTCCTCGACACCCTTCCCTTGGAGGTCAGCGTGGCCGAACCAGAAGGTCTCGCGAGCTGGGAGTTTCGGCTCCATCGCAACGACGAGAACGGACGGGTCGTCTATAGCGAAGAGGGCAGCGCTCCCCTTCCGGAGAGCCTCGTGCTGGACGGGCAAAGCGCCGTAGGTGATATTCTCAGCGACGGCGACTACGTCGCGGTAATGAATGCCCGCTACGAAAACGGGACCCCTGTGAGCTCCGAGCCGTTCCCGGTCCGCATAGACACGGAGCCACCACGGGCGACAGTCACTGTCGAGACGGTTCCCGAAGAGACCAGAGAGGGCGCACCAATAGTCTTCGGCGGCGAGGGTAAGAACGGCATCCGAGTTGAAGTGGATGCGACCCCCGGTGAGGAGTGGATGGTAGAGCTTCTGGCCTTCGACGAGGAGTACTCAATGTCTCTCTCGGAGATCGGCGTAGAGGAGACCGAGTTCTCCTACACTTGGGACGGTACGATTCCCGGCATGGAGGATCCTCCGGACGGCACCTACGAGTTGCAAATGGTAGCCACCGACGATGCGGGTAACACTGGCCGCTCCCAGCGCCTGCGAATTACCAAGGATACCCGGGACGGCTCGGTGGACGTTGCCATAGATGGTACCTATATCTCGCCCAGGGCTCCGGGAGAACGGGGAGAGATTCCGATTGATCTGGAGTACGAGCCAACCGACGGCATTGACGAGTTCCTTCTGGAGATCCGCAATAGCGAGGGAGAGATGGTACGTTCCCGCTACGTGCGGCAGCCCTATGATCAGTTCGTCTGGGACGGCTTTACCAACGGTAACACACCCGCGCCGGACGGTGAGTACACCGTCTGGTTCAAGGTGAAATACTACAACGGCAACGAGCCGGAAGCCGAGGATCAGGGACCGATTATTGTCGACGGGACTCCGCCGCGGATTGAGCGATTAGAGGCGAATCGCAGAACCATTTCCCCGGATGGCGACGGTGAGCGAGATGATGTGACGATTACTCAGCGCGTAGTGCCTGGAGACGACTGGACCGCGGAGGTTAGAAACGCTGACGACGAGGTCGTCGCAGAGGAAGCCTACGAGGACCAGGTTGAGAACTACACCTGGGATGGCACGGATCAGGACGGTGAAGTCGTTCCCGACGGTGAGTACGTCTACGTGCTCCAGAGTGAGGACGAGGCGGGTAACCGCACGGTACGGGAAATCCCGCTTCTCGTTGACACCATGGGACCGCGCCCCTCTGAAACGCCTCCGGATCTCTCTATGGAGATCGAGCCGAAGCCATTCTCCCCCGACGGAGACGGCGTTGACGACACGGTGCGCATAACCCTCGGCGTCGGTTCTCCCAACGATCTGCGCCGCTGGAATCTGAGGATCTTTGATCCTCGGGGTGACCTCTTCCGCTCCTATAGCGGTAGCGGTCGACCGCGACGGACCATCGTCTGGGACGGGCGCTCCGACGACGACGAGCTCGTACAGGCGGCGGTGGACTACACCGCGGAGTACACGGTGGTGGACGAGTACGGCAACTCAACTACTATTGAGGACGCCATACCGGTGGACATTCTGGTTATGCCGGACGGCGATCGGCTGCGGATCATGATCCAGAGTATCCATTTCGCGGGCTTCTCCTCGGATCTCTTCGAGTCCGATACGGAGACTCTCGAGGACAACCTGCAGACGATTCGTCGCCTTGCTGAGATTCTGAACAAGTACGATGACCGCGATATCGTCATCGAGGGACACGCGGCTCACCTGCTGCACGAGCCCGAGGCGCAGCGGCGCGAGCAGGAACAGGTTCTCTTGCCTCTCTCCCGCGACCGTGCGACGGAGGTGATGCAGGCCCTGATTATCCTCGGCGTCGACAGAGAAAGAATGGAGGTCGTGGGGTACGGCGGTGCTCGACCGGAGGTTCCGCATACCAATTACGATGAGCTGTGGAAGAATCGGCGCGTCGAGTTCCTCTTAGAGGCTCGCCGTTCCCGATAGTAACGCGATGTAACGTCCAATCAACGGCCGGGGCTCCACAGGGGGCCCGGCCATTTCCGGGCCGGGGCTGTTAACGCGGGCTGGAATCCGGGCTTGACAGATCTGAGGGCGCGGTATAGTATCTCGACTCCGTACTAACGAGAATCAACGAGAAATCGATACCGACTAATAGAGGTTTTTTATGTCCAAAGCGCACAGGGGGCGACCCCTCAAGGAAGAACAGCCAAACGGTGCCCGGGGAAAGTGTCCCATCACCGGCAAGAGCGGCGTAAAGCTCGTTTACGAGCACGAGGCCGACGGTAAGAAGATGATGATTTCCAAGGCCGCAAAGGCGACTCTGGCTAACCAGCGCCGACGCGAGGCGCGAGCACAGAAGAAGGAAGAGGCTTCTACCCCCGCTGCTCAGGAGTAAAACGAATCTCTGCCCCCGTGGTTGACTGAACGCGGACACAGTAAGAGGAGGGAGCGCATGAGGCGCTCCCTTTTTCTTTTGTGGTGCTTTTCAACGCCGCGCCTCGGCGGCGAGAGCCTCATGCGGGATTGAGATCGGCGATGACGCGCAAACCGTCCAGCGTGTGCCAGGGACGGATCTCGTCGAAAACCTCCGTTAGGGGCGCTATTGAATCCGCCATCCCTCCGGTGGCGACGACCGTTACCTCTCCGGAAAGCTCTCTGTCGATATCCCGTTTCATTCGTTCCACCAGACCCTCCACGAGAGAGACGTAGCCGAGAACTACTCCGGACTGAATGGAGTGAACCGTGTTGCGCCCGAGGGTACTCGGCGGAGGCAGGAGCTCCACATTCAGGAGTTGGGCTGTGTTTGAGGTAAGCGCGTCCAGCGAGGCTTGGAGACCCGGGGCTATCGTGACGCCGAGGATCACTCCGTCCCTGCTCACCGCCGTAAAGGTGAGGGCGGTGCCAAAGTCGATAACGATCACGTGGGTTTCAAAGAAATGGTTCGCCGCAACGGCGTTTGCCAGAAGGTCCGCCCCCAGCTCGCCGGGAATATCCACTTGGGGATTGAGCCCATTGTTGAGGTGTCGAGATACGACCAGCGGCTTCTGTCCCGCCAGGGAACCGATCATTCGACTCAGGGGAGCGGTAAGGGCCGGGACGACGGAGCTCACCACCACTCGCTTCACATCCTCTACCGGCACCGAGCTCTCAGAGAGCAGACTGCGGAAGAGTACCCGATATTCATCGGCGGTCTTCGAGGCATCCGTCCTCAGGCGCCAGTGTTCGACAATCTCTTCTCCGGTGTGGATACCGAAGGCGATGTTCGAGTTGCCGATGTCAATGGTAAGAACCATCATTCACACTCTTCGGGCTCTACCGCGGCTCCCTCGCCTCCGGGAGATACGACAATCTCCTCCAAACCGTCGATCTTGGCGAAATCCCTGTCGACGCAGCCGTTTCGCTCCTTGTTGAGGTAACTCGAATCCTGGAAGGTGTAGGTGAAGCGCGTGTGCTCGTCGTAGGTTCCCGCCATGAGGGCGTAGGTGTCCTCGGTCATGACGAGTTCCTCGTCCGTGGGGATTACGAAAATCTTGGTGGGGGAGTCGTCGGTGGAAATAACCGTCTCGGCGTTCTTGGTCCGGGACCGGCCGTTCTTCTCCGGGTCCAGCTCGATCCCCATAATCCCGAGCCCTTCGAGGGCCTTTCGGCGGATGAGGGGGCCGCGCTCGCCTACGCCGGCGGTAAAGACCACCGCATCCACCCGTCCGAGGGCCGCGGCGTAGGCGCCGATGTACTTCCGTATGCGGTAGGACTCCACGTCGATCGCCAGCTGCGCCTTCTCATCTCCCTTTTCCGCCGCAATCTCTATGTCTCGCCGGTCCACGTACTGCTGTGAGATCCCGAGGACGCCGCTCTTCTTGTTGAGGGTTCGCTCGAGATCCTCCGGAGAGATACCGGTGCGGTTCATAATATAAAAGGGAATGGCCGGGTCAATATCTCCCGATCGAGTTCCCATGACCAGACCCTCCAGGGGTGTGAGCCCCATAGTGGTGTCCACGGAAACGCCGTCCTTTACGGCGCACATGCTCGCACCGTTGCCGATGTGGGCGATAATCAGATTGGTCTCGAAAGGGTCCTTGCCGAGGAGCACCGCCGCTCGTTTTGCGGTGTAGAGGAAGCTCGTCCCGTGAAATCCGTACCGCCGGACACCGTACTTCTCGTACCACTCATAGGGAAGGGCGTAGGTGAAGGCGTGCTTCGGCATGGTCTGGTGCCAAGCGGTGTCCATAATGGCACAGTGCGGCACATCGGGAAGGACGTTCCGGGCGGCTTCGATACCCATAATGTTTGCGGGGTTGTGCAAGGGAGCGAGCTCCTGAATCTCCCTGAACTCCGCCAGGACCTCGTCGGTTACGCGGACCGAGCTCTTGAACTTCTCTCCGCCATGGACGACCCGGTGGCCTACGGCCTTGATTTCGCTCATATCCTCTATAGCGCCGTGATCTTTGTGGGTAAGGGTATCCATTATGAGCTTGATCGCCTCACGGTGATCAGGGCACTCATGGTCGACCTCGATCTCGTCTACTCCCTTTGCCTTGTGGGTTATCTTTGAGCCCGCCTGGGTTACCCGCTCGACGATTCCGTTGGCGAGGGATTCCCGGGCTTCCCAATCGTAGACCTGATACTTTACCGAAGAGCTGCCACAGTTGAGCGTGAGGATAATCATGAAGCTGCCTCCATCTGGCGTTACACCTGCTATGTGTTACTAAGTGTTTGCGACGCGGTAGGGGTAGTATCTCACAGCGGAATCGCTATTGCAAGCAAAGCGGAATCGGTGCACCTCGCAGCCGCTCTCTTGCGGGCGAGCGCGCAAAAAGGGGCTGCCCGCTGGTAAGCGGGCAGCTGCGGTTGTAGATCCTTCGAGGCGGGGTTACTCGGCCTTGATCTGAATCTGACGAGCCTTGGACTCTGCGCTCTTTGGCATGGTCAGAGTAAGCAGGCCGTTCTTGAACCGTGCATCGACCTTGTCCCGGTCGACGTCCTTCGGGAGAACGAAGCTCCGGCTGAAGCTGCGGCTCCGCCGCTCGCGGACGAGGTAGCCTTCCGCGTTCTTCTCTTCCTTCTCCTCTTCCTTGGCGGACTTGATGGTGAGCATGTTGTCCTCAACGTGCACATCCACGTCCTTCTCACTCATGCCGGGAAGCTCCGCCTCTAGGACGTACCGATCCTTCTCTTCGCGGACGTCTACCACCGGTACGTTGCCCCCTTCGAAGGAGGGAGCTCCGGTAAAGACGTTGTTGAAGAGCCGGTCGAAATCCTCCAGCAGGCTCATTCCCCGGTTCCTCCGATCCTCTCGGGTAAGGTAATTCATATTCGCACCTCCTCAAGTTGTGATTGCTTTTTCGCAGCCGCTTCCGCGACTCAACTATATCCTTGCATCTACCGTGCCAACTTACACGGCAAACTGTTGGCTCATAAAACGTTTCAATACAAGGAATTAAAGAGCAGCCACCGAAGGAGATGGGGGACGGCTTTCCTCGATTTTCCCGAGCTGTTTCCTTCTGATACATCGCTTTTGGAAACAGCACAGGATGTTTCAAAATGATACACAGGCCCTAACTCTCCCCATTTCAAGGTGTGACACTTCGACGCAGGGTTGAATTGTCTACGGGAACGGTTACAATAATGAACGTGCCGGACCTTGCAGCTTACTTAGATGATCCAGCTTTTCCAGACGATCTCCGGACGGCGGTCCGAGAAGCGATTGATCATCACGAGCTTCCCCCAAACCTCGCTGTGGCGATTACGGCCCTCGCCAAGCGGGTCACCTCTCAGCGGAACGACCTCGCCCAAGCGCTTCAGGAGCTTCATGACCTGGCGGACGAAATTCGTCGGAAGCGAGAGCGAGAGGCGAAGCTGCAGCATCGGCTCATGTATGACGCCAAGACCGGTTTGCCGAACCACAACGCCCTGGAAATGGAGCTTCCCGCGCTTCTCGACTCGCTTCGAGAGGAGGAGGCAGCGGGGGCAACGGTTGCGATTGTCAATGTCGAGGACTCGTTTCTCCACTTGCGGCGAACGCTTCCCAAGCAGGTCACCGAGTGGCTTCTCTACGCTACCGCCGAGCGGCTGCAGGAGCTTCAGCGTCCGGGAGAGCCGCTCTACCACACCCGGGAGGCGGAGTTTGTCCTGGTCATGTTGCAGAAGCCCGGGGATGACGTGGACGAGCGTGTCTCGGCGGTGGTCGACGCCGCCGGGGGAACCTTTAAGTTTCCGGACTACACGGTAACCTTTCAGGTGCGCTGCGGAATAGCCCGATTCCCGACCGACGGCATGAATCGGCACAACCTGATGCGAAAGGCGGACATCGCTCTTTCGGTGGCCCGGACCAGAAAGGCGACGTACGTGCGCTTCGACCATTCCATGGAGAAGAGTCTCGTCGAGAAGATGGATCTCCAGAACAACATTATTCGCGCCCTAGAGCGGCAGGCGATCGAAGAGATCGATAAGCAGTTCGATCTGCAGCTTCAGCCGATTGTATCGATAGCTGAGGCGGATACGGGGAGCTGTACCTACCGCCTCGAAGGAGGTGAGGCGCTCATTCGGTGGAACCACCCGAAGCTCGGGAGGCTGGATCCCGGCCGATTTATCCCCGTCGCCGAGGAGAGCGGCTTGATTATACCCATCGGTAATTGGGTGCTCTTCCACGCCGCGGAGATCCTCACACGGTGGGAGGAGCCTCCCTTAGACAAGCTCACGTTGAGTGTCAATATCTCTCCACGGCAGTTCCGCGATGAGTTTCTTTTGGACCATCTCGAACGCATAGTGACTACAAAGAAGCTCGCACCCAATAGGCTCCGTCTCGAGATTACCGAAAGTACCGTCATGGAGCAGCCTGACGAAGCGGCCTCTAAGCTGGCGGCCATCGCGCATATGGGGATTCTCATCGCCATCGATGACTTCGGTACCGGCTACTCGTCCTTGAGCTTCTTGCGACAGTTCGGTTTCCAGAGTCTCAAGTTGGACAAGTCCTTCATTGACGACTTTCTCATGAATAAGACCTCTCGGCGAATCGTTACGGCAATCGTGGAAATGGCCCAAGCGATTGGGGTTTCCGTAATCGCCGAGGGGGTGGAGTCCCAGGTCCAGGCCGTTTCCCTCGCCTCATCGGGAGTTCACCATATGCAGGGCTACCTCTTTGGCGCGCCGGTGGACGTAGACGAGTTCATGGGTATCACCGATTCTTACCGCGGGACGCTGCAGCTCTAACTCGGTTGTTCTTGATATACTCTTCTCGCCTTCGCAGCTTCCCGGAGATTTTTCCAGGAGGCTGGCCCCGACGCCGAAGGGCCCGTCGTCTCCGCCCTCTGTGCGCCGGAGCAGTGACAGGAGCGCCGCCGAGCTGGTAGGGTGTCAAAATGGGATCAAAC
>JBKHED010000069.1:0-15695 GCA_046540995.1 Spirochaetaceae bacterium
AACCGCCAGGATCAACGCGATCACCAAGCCGATAATCACCGCGGAGGAGGCGAGCGTCACCCGCTCTTCGGTGGTTCGCGCAATGGTCTCGGCGTTCCCGAGACCGGCGTCGGCAATCGCCTGGGCGGTATCGAGAACGGCCTGGCCCGTGGCCTCCCGGGCTTCCGCGATCTCTCCTAGTTGCGCATCCAGGGTAAGGTAGCTCTCTATCTGTTCACGGTACGCCTCCGAGGCGCGTTCTACTTCGGCGAGGGCGTCGAGATCCTCGGCGCTTCTGGTTAGACCATTGAGCTCACCGAGAAGCTCCTCGATTTGGTCGAAGCGACCAATCTCGGAACGCACGTACTGCGCGTCTCCCTTCGCCTGGGTCATGTAGTTCGCCACCCGAACTTCGTTGACGTGGTTAATCACGTTGTTGACCAGCGTAATCTGGCGGTGCCGTTGGATGAGCGCGCCGCTGGAGGCGTTATTCTCTACTTCTCGGATCAGAGAGGCGTTCATCGAATCGAGGTAGCTCGACGTTTCTCCTAGGAAGAGCGCCGAGGCGCTGTCCATGTTATCCCGGACCTCGTCGATGCCGCGCTGGCTCTCTACGGTTTCATCGAGGAGAGCACGATACTCCTCGATGCCATCCCGGGCTTCGTCGATGGACTCCCCTAGGACAACGAGTTCCTCGGATGTACCCGCAAGCTCTCGTCCCGCCCGGAGGCGGTCGTCGACGTTTTCCAAATAACCGTTCGCCTGTTGCAAAAACGCCTCATCCCCGGAGAGGGCGTAGCCTCGGGCGTTATACATGGTAAGCAGCGAATACCGTTCCAGACCGGACGCTATGGTCACCTCCGGAACGTGGGCGCGGTTGAGCCGCCTAGCCTCCCGTTGAATTTGATTCATGTTCACCACGGCCAGGGTGCCGACGATGGCGACAAGGACTATCACAACCCCGAAGCCGATGGTCATCTTCAGGGACATTCTGAGATTCTTGAGCATCCGTATCCTCCACAGGATGAGTATTCTCGTTAGAGATAACTGGATTCTGCCCGGGGGAACAAAAGAGGTCTGCCGCAGTTCTTGGACAGTTTCTGCCGCGTAATCTGCGGCAGGGTGTCAAAATTCCTCGGACTCACGAAATTCGGTCGGTAACCGAAGAAATTTGTACCCCTCCGGGCAGATATCGGTTACTATTTCCCTCATGAAAGAGATCGCCCGTCACACCGCAGGCCGGATATATCTGGCACTGCTCCTCCTCTCGATCGTCGGCTTCATTCTCTTCCTAGCCATGGGGGGGACCGACGTGGGTCCCGATGGTGAGCCGACGGTTCTCTTCGGTTGGATGACGATGCCCTTAGTTGCCGGGGTCGCGTTCGTTCTTTTCTGGCTCTTCACCTACATCATCTACTTCTTCTTTTTCTGGCCCTACAGGTAGGAGGTACACATGGGGTTTTCAATCGCTGCTTTGAGCGTCTTCGGCCTGATTATCGTGCTCATGGCCGCCTACGGTTACCGGATATCCGCCAAGACCGCCGAGGATTTTATGCTCGGTGGTAGAACGATCGGAGTAGTGGTGATGTTCTTTTTCGTTCTCTTCGCCATCTCCTCCGCCTGGACCTTCTACGGCTTCCCCGGGCTACTCTACACCCAGGGTCCCGGATACGTGATGTTTATTTGGGGGAGCGTCGCCGGCTTCGCCGCGCTCTACATGTTTCTCGGACCCCGCCTCTGGGCGCTGGCAAAGATCAACCGTTTCCTTAGCCCCGTGGAGGTGCTGGCCGAAAGGTATCGCTCCCCGGCCCTTCGGCTCGTCCTGAGCCTCAGTATTCTCTCCTTTATCGTCCCCTACGTCGGGATTCAACCTCTCGGTGTGGGAGCCGGCTTCGAGGCGCTCACGGGGCTTCCCGCCTTCTGGGGGGCACTCTACACCACGGTGATCCTCATAGTACTCGTCGTTCTTGGTGGCATGCGCATCGTCGCCTGGGTGAACATCTTCCTCGGCGTAGTCTACATGAGCGCCTTACTCGGAAGCCTCGCCTGGGCGGTACAGGTCCTCTTTCCCGACGGCGGCCTCGCCCAGGCGGTGAGCAGCCTGGCGCAGCGGCAGCCGGAGATGCTCTCCACCCCGGGGCCTACCGGCTCCGACACTCCCGTAGTATTGGGAGGAACCTTTATCGTCGGCATTCTTGCATTCAGCTGGCCCCACGTCACCATCGGCTGCATGACCGCTCGGGACAAATCGCTTTTTAAGTGGTTTCCGCTGCTGATTTTCCTCTTCGGTGGGCTCTTCTTCTACATTATTCCCTTCCTCTGGGGCTCGGTTGTGGCACCGGCGGCGATGCCGGTGGCGGAGTTGGAGGCGCTGGCCGCGGAGAACGGGGTCTCCCTGCAGACCGAGGCGGACCGGGTTGTGCAGACAATTATCACCGACACCCTTCCGGCGTGGTTCGGGGTCTTTGTCCTCCTCGGTGTTATCGCCGCGGCGGTGAGCACCGCGGCGGTCCAGCTCATGACATCCAGCGTTATTGTAAGCCGGGATATCATTCAGGGGATTTTTCATCCGAGCGCCCGGGATGAGCAGATTACCCGGTGGGCGCGGCTGGCGGTTATGGGTATCGTGGGCGCCAGTCTCGGAGTGAGCCTTCTCTATCAAGGCGCAATGGCGCTCTACTTGACGGACGTAAGCGTCCCCGGCTTTGCCCAGTGGGCGCCGGCCCTAGTTGGCGGATTACTCTGGAAGCGGGGTACGAAGCAGGGAGCGATTGCGGCGACCGTGGCCGGAGTAGTGTACCTCGTCGCGAGTCTTCTCGTAACCGTCGGTGGCGAGCGGATCCTCGTGGTTGGTCACCCGGTCATTGCGAGCCTTCTGGTCAACACGCTGGTCTACGTGATCGTCAGTCTCGCCACCTACAAGCCTGATGAGGAGATCGAAACGATCTTCTTCGAGGAGGTGGACGCCTACCTCGCGGCGGAGACGGGAGGGAGTTGATGCTCTTTGGAAAGAAGGAAAAGGACAGTCGCGAGAGCTCCGTTGCCCCGGCCGCCGATGGTGGCAGCAAGAGCTCCGGGGGAGCGTGGCGGCTCATTTACAATCCCGAGGGCGACCCGGCGGACGTCGTCGCCTACGGCGCCGCCGTGGCGGAAGGGAGAATCGCCGGCAAGTACCAACTGAGCACGGTGAAGGTACCGAACACGGTGGTAGTTCAGCGAAGCCGGATCCCGGGGATTATTGTTGGGGCGGACGTAAAAGTTGACGGCGCGGCGGCGGCGGCGCAAGGAATAGCCATCGCCCGAGCTCCGAGACAGGGGCGAAACGCGGCAAGAACCGTCGGCACCATTAATCTCAACGAGCTTATGACACGAGCGTCCAAGAGCTTCGAGGCACCGGAGGTAGGATCAGATGAGCCGGCGGTGATCCTCTACACCTCCGGCACCACGGGCAATCCGAAAGGTGTCACCCTTACGCACCGTAACTTTCATTTTCAGCTCAACACCGTGGTCAAGTCACTGATCCCCTTTACCAGCGAGGACCGTGTCGTCGGCGTACTTCCGATGTACCACGTTTTCGGTCTCGCCAACTCGCTCATAGCGGCGATCAATAACGGAGCGGCCATTGTCCTCATTCCGCAGTACAGCCCGGCGAACCTGATTGCGGCCATTGCGGAACAGAAGGCGACGATTCTGCCGGCGGTCCCGAGCATGTACCAGCACCTTCTCGCGGCCGCCAGGGCTAAAAAGACGGAGATTCCCAAGAGCCTCCGGTACTGCGTCTCCGGCGGTGCCGCCCTGCCCCTGGCAATCCTCAACCGCTTTATGGAGACCTTCGAGACCAAGATTCTCGAGGGGTACGGCCTTACTGAAACGACCTCCAGCGTCTGCGTTAACGGACAGAACGGCAAGTTCAAGGAGTCGAGCATCGGCCCTCCGGCGGCCGGGGTAGAGATGCGGATCGTCGACGAGTCGGGAAATGAGCTCCCGCCGGGGGAACAGGGCGAAATCGCCATTCGCAGCGAGACGGTCTTTCCGGGCTACTGGAACAATCCGGAGGCTACCGACGAGGTCCTAACCGAGGAGGGATGGTTCCTCACCGGAGACCTGGGCTACCGAGACGAGGAGAACTTTTTCTACGTCACCGATCGCAAGAAAGACATCATCATCACCGGCGGGTACAACGTGAGCCCCCGGGAGGTTGAAGAGGTCCTCATGGCTCATCCGAGAGTGGCCGACGCCGCGGTGGTAGGGATCCGAGGACGCCGAGACGACGCCGAGACCATTACCGCCTTCGTGGTGGCCCAGGAGGGAGAGGAGCTCACCCTGCAGGAGCTCCACCACCAGTGTGAGCTCGAGCTCGCTGCGTACAAACGTCCGAGGGAGATTAGAGTTGTTGAAAAGCTCCCCAAGAGCGCTACCGGCAAAGTTCTGCGAACGCAGTTGAGAGGCGAGGTCGAGGATCGCCGTCTGGTCGAGCGGGAGGAGGTGAAAGATGGGGCTCTTTAGCGAGAAGCCGATGGAGATAGAGATCCCCGTGGGTCTGGGAAAGACTCTGGAAGCGGTCGCCGCGGCCCGAAGGAAGGGGGAGGCGATCCGCATGGAGGGGCGGGTCTGGAGTTACCAGGAGCTCGACGAGCAGGCGAATCGCGTGGCCGGAGGGCTCGCCTCCCTGGGCATCGGCAGGGGAGACCGGGTAGCGATGATGCTTCCGAACATTCCGGAGTTCGTCTTCACCTTCTTCGGCATCCAGAAGCTCGGCGCCGTAGCGGTCCCCTTTAACACGATGTACAAGGGTCGGGAGATCAGTCACATTCTTCAGGACTCCGGCGCGAGGGCGATCATCTGTCTTACCAGTTTTTCAAACCTCATAAATGAGATCAAGACCGAGTGCCCCGCGTTAGAGCACGTGATCGTCACCGGGCAGCGCACCCTCGTCTTTCTCGATCCCGACGCCTCGGTAAACATTCAGCTCGTCCTCGAATCCCAGCTCTTTTCCTCCGAGGAGGAGGCGTTTTACGCCCTCGGCGAGGTGTTAGTAGAATGCTTTACGGCTCTGGGAGTGGCTGATGCGTGGTACAAGCATCAGGGGGTTATCCGGGCCAGCGGCAAGAAGCTCGCCCTGATTCTCCTCCGGGAGATAGAGGGACTATATATTTTCAATGTTATGACCTTCCTAGAACGGCTCGATACGGATCCACTCTTTAAGGTGGTTTACGTCCCCCCGGAGATTAAAGAGCGGGCGGTGGAGCCGATGACCAGCGTGGCCGAGGAGAGCGGAGCACACCCGAGCCTCGAGGAGTTTCGGGATGTTTTTCTCGAGACGCTCTCGGAGCGTCTCGGTATTACCGTGGAGAGCGGCTCTCTCACCCGAGACGAGCTCCTCGCCTACGAGAAGAACCGGGCCCTGGCGACCAGGATTACTTAGCGCTCAAAAACGAAACAAGACGCAGCCGGTAGGGAAAACCTCCGCTTCATGTGGTACCATGTATGAACCACTGCCCAGGGGAGGCGATTGTCGTGAAAAAGAGTACCGTGCTACTCCTTCTCTTTCTGCTTCTCTTTCTGATTCCCGGCATGCGTCTACTCGCAATCGATGTGGAGCTGACCGTACCAATCGTAACTCCCGAGGGGCGACTCGAAGAGGCGGCACAACAGGCGGGGATCAATTTCTCCGAGGAGATTAGCGGACCGCTTAAGTCCCGTGCAAACCAAATCGAAACCGAGATTGAAGATAGCGAAGATGTAGCGCGATTTTCCAATGTGACGCTTCTCACCCAGGGATTCGCCAACGCCGGGGCCGCGGCCTCCCATCTCGGCACGCCGAGAGCGTTTGCCGACTATCGCTCCTTCGCCTTTGTCCTCGGTACCGGCCTCGCCGCCGCCGCCCCGGGCATCGACCCGGCGACGGTGGAAGACGCCGCGGGCGACATCGAGACGGAGGGGGACATCTACGTCGGTGCGGCGCTGCAGCCGATTACCGCCGGCTTGGGCATAAACGTCAATCGGTGGCTGAGAAAGACCAGAGTCTACCTCAAATTCGGCTACTTCGATATCCCCTCCGGAACCATCGCCGACGAGGTCGCCTTTAACTCCCTCAGCCTCGGTCTCGGCGCCACCTACCAGCTCGTAGAAACAAAACAACTGCCCCTCGGTTTTCTCCGATGGCGAGGCATCTCTCTCGGCTCGGGGCTCCTCTTCCAGCGGAACCAGACTGATATTACCATCGAGGTGACCGATGAGCCGTTTACGTCCGAGCCCGTGACGTTCGATGAGGTCGGTTTTACTGACGACAACCTTTCCGAAATTGACGAGGAGCTTAAGGCAGACGACCCGATCGGCGCAATCGAAGTGAGCCCAACCCTCACCGCCGCGATTGAGTCCCGGACCTACGCCATTCCCCTGGAGGTCTCAACGGGAGTGCGCATTCTCTGGCTCCTCGACGTTAATCTCGGGGCGGGTATCGATCTGGTCTTCGGAAGCTCGGGCTTCAATCTCGGGGCGGGCGCCGAGGCGGAGTTTGTACCTTCCGATGCAGCCGCCCCGTACGTATCCAGCGTCCCGGGCTCGGCGAGCTTCAGTGCTTCCTCCAGCGAGGGCCCGCAGTTCCTCCGTCCCCGGCTCACCGGCGGCGCAGGGTTAAACCTCGGGCCGGTTAAGCTCGACGTGCCCCTCATGCTCTACTTCGACTCGGAGGGAAATACGCTTATGGCCGGGGTGAACGTGGCCATTGTCTGGTAAAGCCGCTGAGGTGGTTGCCTCAACTCGCCGCGGGCGACCACGCCGCGGGCGACCGCGATCGAAAAGCAGCGCAAGGCGGGCCTACTCCTCCACGATGAAGTAGCCCCACATCTTTGGTCCACCGCGCCTTGTTCCTCCATGCCCGGGCCGTTTTGGGCAGGAGTGGACGGGACAGACGGCGGACGCATATGTTTAAACACGTGCCCATACCGCCCGGGAGACGGCAAGCACCTGTTGTCCTTGCGCTACTCGTACTTCTCACAATTTTTACTCTAAGAAATCAGATCGCCCGCGGACCGCTCACAAGTGTGGCCGAGAGAGTCCTGACGGAGCTGCTGGAAACGGAAGTCAACGTCGAAGTGGGAAGGTTCCGTGGCACCTGGTTGACGAATTTCGGCGTTGATGAGCTTCGTATCTCCTTGGAGGAAAGTCCGCTCCATTCCGTGGAACTCCCGGCCCTCCGAGTGAGCTACGATCTGCCGGGACTCTTCGGGTCGGCCCCCTTAGAAGCGGTCGAGAAGCTACGGCTCTCCGGCTCCGTCGTTACGTTGCAGGAAGAAGCTCACGATTCAGCGAGTAGCGAAGAGGAGGATTCCGAGGTTGCCGAGGGCCGAAGAGCAGACGACGCTCCCCTATCCCCGGGAGAGCTCCTGGCCGAGCTCCTTCGCCGGGCGCCCCGGCGGCTGCGACTGGAGCTCTCAGGGGAGCTCCGGCTTCGCTCAGAAGCCGGTTCCTCCGCCACCCTGGGTGAATGGGAAGCGGAAGGAACCCTCGCGCAGGAGGATGACTCGACCCGCGGGATCGCGGTCTCCGTGAAGCTCCGTGAAAGCGAGCTCCTGCCGCTCCCCGGGGGCCTCAGTTCCTCATTCTATCTCGCGACGACCCGAGATGCTCTCATAGTCACCGCCCCGAAGCGGGTCGATAGACGCTCCGAGGAGGGCGAAATGCTCGCACTAACCGGGGAACTCGCCCTAGAGCAAGGTAGCGAGCGACTTCGTCTCCTCCGCCTCGAGGGACGCTACGGGCCCCTTACGGCAGGATTCTCCGCCGATCCTTCCCGCGCCGCCGGCAGCCTCGAGCTTGATCCCTCGGCTTCGGAAGCGGGGACGCTCCCCTTGCCCCGGTCGCTTCTCCGCGACCTCCTTCCGGCGTCCGACTCCCTCGGGATAGCCGACCCCGCCACCTTCGGACCAACTGCCGTACACGCGAGCCTCGAAAGGGATCGGGCGGAGTCCGCTTCGATTGTCGAGACCCTTCTCTCCGATTCCTCCGCAGCCCGGCGGCTCGGAGTGATCTCCGTCAGGGCAGATACGGCGGATTCGCGCCTGGGACCGCTCCGGAAGGTGGCAGCAAATGCGAAGGCTTCCGTCGACGGCGAGAGCGTTACGCTGGAGCGCCTCGAGCTCGACGTCCCCGGGGCCGCCTCCCTCGAGGCGGATGGACGCCTCAATATGGAGACCGGAGAGCTTTCGAGGGGAAACCTCCGCGCCGAGCTCCCCTCCCTCGCCACGCTGCGGGAGGCGTTCCTACCCAAAGCCGCCTGGGCAAGGCAATTATCAGGCAGCTTCGCCGTGAGTGCCCGGCTCCGGGGAGGTCTGTACGACTCCGAGACCACCGAGCTCCTACGGGGTCTCTCCGGAGAGTTCGCCCTCGAGGGTGAGCAGCTCAGCGTCGCCGGGCTCGAACTGGACCGCTTTGCCACCGATGGTCGGTTCGAGGAGGATGAGCTCCAGGTTGACCCTCTCCGAGCCCGGGTTGACGAGTTTGCCCTGCGTACCAGAACCACCCTTCGGTTACACCCGGAGGAGCAGCGGCTGGAGGTGCAAGAGGCGGAGATCACCGTGCCCTCGGAGCCGCCTGAGCGCTTTACCCTAACAGAGGCGACGGCGGTCACCTTCTCCCCGACCGCTCTCTCGGTGGAGGAAACGATGCTCGAGTCCCGCCTCGGGAGTATCCGCCTCGCCGGCCGGCTCGACGAGGAGGGCGCCCACGCCGAGCTCACCGGAGAAGGTCTAACCGTCGCGCCCCTGGGGCCACTCTTGGGATTGCAGGAGGACCCGGAAGGGCGGCTGACGGTTCGGGCCGAGGTTCACGGTGAGCTTACTGAGCCCCGGGTCTACCTCTCCCTGAAAGGCGAGGAGCTCTCCTACCGAGGGGAGCCGGCGTCCGTCTCCCTCGACCTTCGGCAGGAGAACGATGAGCTCCGTCTCTCGGAGCTGGAGCTCGAGGTAGGGTCGCAGTTGAGCCTTGCGGGGTCCGGAACGGTGCCCTTCTACCTCACCGGCAACGGCGTCATCTTTCGCGACCTCAAGAGCGCCTCCCTAACCCTCTCGGCGAAACACGAGAAGCCGGGAACGCTGCTTCCTGAATCGGTGGCGGCGTATCTTCCCACGGAAGAGGCAACCTTGGAGGCTGAGCTACTGGAGCGCTCCGGTGATCTCCGGGTGGAACTCTCCTCGATTCTCCGGGAAGAGGCGTCTTCCGATGGGCGGGAAGCGCCGTTTAATGGCTCCACGATGCGAATCTTCCTCCGCTTAACCGAAGAGTCCGATGACCGGCTGAACGTCTCGGGACGAGGCGTGCTTCAAGAGCGGCAACTACTGCAATGGGATGGGCAGCTCCAGGTGCCCGGGTTGTCCCGAGGGGAGCCGGACCTCTCTCCGGAGACGCTATCCACCGAGGGGCACGCGGAGTTCGACATACCCCTGGAACTGCTTCCCGATCGTCTGCCCTCTCTGGTATTCGCGGAGGGGCGGTTACGGGGAGAGCTATCCCTCTCGGGAACCGCCGAGGACCCCGAAATCGGAGGAACCGCCTCCACCCGACGCTCGGCGGTCCGTATGGCTGGGCCCCTCCCCCGAATCACCACACTTTCAGCCGCGCTTCGTCTCGAGGAGGGGGAGTTACGGCTCTCGGAGTTCTCCGGGGAGCTCGGCCGCGCCCCTTTCTCCGGCTCCGGGCGGTTGGAGCTGCCCGGCGATGAGGATGCCGGGAGCCTCGACCTCTCCTTTTCGGGAGATAGACTTCTTCTCTACTCCGACCCGACTCTGCGGCTGCGCTCCGATGTGAAGATTCGGGTCAACGGAACGACTCGGGAGCCGAGAATCGGGGGAGCCCTCCGGATTCGTGAGGGGGAGTACGAGCAGCATGTACCGCTCTTGGGCCTCGATACGCCCCCGACGATAGAAGAGGAGGCGCTCGAGCTCTTCTCCTTTCCGGGAGAGTGGGCCGCGGCCACTGATTTGGACGTGGAGGTTGAGGGAGACCGGAGTTTTGAGATCCGCAACAATCTTCTCGAAACGGATCTCTCCTTAGACCTCCACATCGGAGGGACAATGCAGGTCCCGGTGATGACGGGAAGGATCTTCACCCAAGAGGCTCTGCTGCGGCTTCCCCTAACTACGCTGGAGATCCGGCAACTGGCAATTACGTTTCCTTCGGCCAATCCGTTTCAACCCAATCTGGAGGCTCGCGGGAGAAGCCGCATGCGGGGCTACGAGCTGGTGGTTCGTGCCTCCGGTGAGCTTCCGGCAGTGGAAATCGAAGTGAGCTCCACGCCTCCGCTTCCTCGGGACGAAGCGCTTCTGCTGCTCACCACGGGGTACGCGGATGTTGGAGAAAGAGAGACCGAAGAACAGGCGGTCCGGGCGGTGGGAGAGTTTCTCGGACGTCAGCTGATCGAGGTGCTTCTCGCGGAGGATGTGGTCGACGAGGATATTGCGGCGCGGGTGGAAGTCGCGGTGGGCCGAAGAATGTCCGATTCCGGCGAGGAGGTAATCGAGGTGGAGTACCGGTTGAGCGAGGAAGAACGGTGGTTTCTCAGCTTTGAGCGGGATCGGTTTGACGAATACAACCTGGGGGTCTCCTGGCGGTTATGGTTCGATTAAGCGGAAACGCCACCTTTCGAAAGATGCCGTTCTTCCGAGCATCCTTGGTCTCCATTGTTCTGCTCTTCTCGGCCATACCCCTCTACGGTCAGATAGAGTACCCGAAGGTAGAGATCGTCGGCGGAGGAGAGATCGACTCGACACGGCTGCGGGAGGCCGCGGGTGAGGAGCTCCGGGCCCTTCGCGCCGGGGAGGGAGACGCTGCAACCGCGGCGGATGCCGCTTACAACATAGAAAGCTGGCTGCGCCGGGAGGGGTATCCGGAGGCTCGGGTGCACTCCCGCATGATACGGGAAACGCCCGCGGGCGATCTCCGGGTTCGCTCATCGGAGGCGTGGGAGTCGGTCACTCGTCTCGAGCTGATCGTAGAGCCGGGCAGAAGAGTGCTCTTAGGAGAGATCACCTTCACCGGGGTCGAGGCGTTCTCGGAACGGCGGCTGCGATCACTCTTTCCCCGTGGCGTTGATCTCCCCTTTCAAAGAGAGGAAATCGAGGAGGCCCTGGGACGGGCTGCACGACTCTACGAGGTAAACGGCTACGCCCGGAGCTCTCTCGGACCGATCGAAACCGACTCCCGGGAGGCTGAGGATGCGACCTATTACGACGTTTCGGTGCCGGTGGATGAGGGCCCACGGTTCAGAATCGACGAAATCGACGTCCGAAGCGGTCAGCTCAAAGCCGAAGAGCTCCGCACTCTGGAGGAGCTCATCCGCCTACAGGGGCGTCCCTACTTCCCGAGGCAGGAGACCCGAGGAGCCATAACCATTCGAGAGCACCTAGGTGCCGAGGGGTACGAGGCAAAGGTGGACCATACCGCCGAGCTCTCACCCTCCGGAGAGGTGCGACTCGTCTATTTCGTAGATCCCGGGCCGAAGCTTCTCTTGGAGGAGGTCGTTGTCTCCAACCGGGGAGCGGAACCGCTCAGGACGAGACGTTCCTTCGTTCGCTCCTTCCTGCCCCTAAAACCGGGCGATCCCGTAGACCTAACCGCCCTGGAAGAGACGGAGAACCGTCTCTACAGCCTCGGCATTTTTGCTCTCGCGGAAGTAGGGATTCCGGAACGAGAAGATGGTGAGGCCGAGGAGGGGGACCCTCGAGAAGAGACAGCCCCGGAAACAAGGGAGACCAGCGTGCAAGTCGCCCTGGAGGAGCTGCGGAGCCGTTATCTCGAGCTTACCGCCGGGTGGGGCAGCTATGAGCAGCTCCGGGGCTCACTCACCTACACGGACCGTAATCTCTTCGGTCGCGGACGAAGCTGGACCGCCTCCCTGGAGGGGAGTTTCAAATCCTACGGGGTCGAGATGTCCGTTTCGGACAACGTGCTCCTCGGCCCTTCCAGTACCGCGGCCCTCACCGGCTCCTACCGGTACCGCGACGCGGTCGCCTACGATCGGCGCCAGGGCCGGGCGGAAGCCTCGGTTACCTATCGACTGAGCAGGCTCTGGACAGTGCGTACCTCCTACACCTTCGCCCGTAGCGTTGTGACGGAAGTGGAAGGAGAGATCCCGGGAATAGAAGATGCCGACCTCGCCACCGGAAGCGTGCAGGTTGCCGGCGAGTACGACAGCAGAGACAGCGTCGTCACCCCCGAACGAGGGGGCTATCTTCTCCTCGCCCCGCTGCTCTCCGCCCCTCTCATCGGCTCGGAGCTATCCTTCACCGGTGGGGAGATAGCGACTGTTCGTCACTTCCCCTTCGCGGAACGTTTCGTCCTCTCCCTTTCGGGGAGGTACCGGGTTCGCCGTAGAATCGGAAGCGAAGACCCTCTGCCCATTCAGGAGCGATTCTTTCTCGGCGGTGCGGATAGCGTTCGCTCCTTTTCTCAGGACAGCATGGGATTACTGAACAGCGACGGAGTGCCTCAGGGAGGCATGAGCGCCTTAGAGGGCACGGCGGAACTCCGAATTCGAATCGTAGAAGAACTCCATAGCGCCCTCTTCTACGATTTTGGTCAACTCGGGCGCCGGGCATTCGCCTTCTCCGGCGATCAGGGACACGCGGTCGGGGCGGGGGTGCGCTACTATCTACCGGTAGGCCCGATCAGGCTCGACTTTGCCTACAATCCTGGGAAGCGGTACGAAGCGGAGCATCCCTGGGCACTCCACTTCGCCGTCGGGTTTAGTTACTAAAGCCACGTGTTGCGATGGAAGCGGTTTCCCGATATTCTCCAGTAACCCGATATGCGCCTAATTCCGTTAATTCTCGCTATTCCCCTTTTCTTCGCGCTGCTCGTTACAATCCCTCCGGTGCAGGATTCGTTTACCCCATCCCCGGAGACCCTGGAGCGCCTAATGGTGGAGTCAGTCAACACACCGCCGCCGCCTGAGCCGATCCACCTGGACCTCCCCTACCGGCGCACGCTCCTTCGAACGCACCGGTTGGATCTCTATGAGCCGACGGTCTCCTACGAGCGAGGTGAAGCTCCGGTGGTGCTCTTTCTCCACGGAGGCTCCTGGATAAAAGGAGACAAGATCACGATTCGCGTTGTGGACCGGTTCCTATCGCGTATGCGGGAGCGGGGATACTTCGTCATAGCTGTCAACTACACCACCTCCGTCCTCAAAGGGCTTTCAGGCCCCCTCCAAAACGTCGAGGAGGCGATACGATGGATCGGGGAGCACGCGGATGAGTACGGCTATAACCCGGACCGACTCGGACTCTACGGCGTATCAGCCGGAGGACATCTGGCGCTCATGGCGGTGTCCACAATGGAAGGCGAGAATGTCGGTTTCTCCTTTGCCTTCGTGGAGTGCGCGCCCACGGATCTTGTGGGTATGCGAGACGGCGACGCCTTCGAAAGCTCCCGGGTTTTCAAAGTCTTCCCGGAACGGCGCTTGAGAAAGCTCAGCCCAATCACCTACGTCAGCGAGGATCTGCCGCCGATTCTGATATTCCACGGCGACGCGGACCGCACCGTACACATCGATCAGTCCGTTCGGTACGTGGAAGCGGTTCAGGCTGTTGGGGGCAAAGCGGAGCTCGTGCGCTATCCCGGAGGGGACCACGTCTTTCTCAACTACTCCGACGCCATGTGGTATCGCCAGGAGACCCGGGCTCTGGAGTTTTTCGAGGAGCAGTTTTAGTCGCCTCCGCCTCCGCGTCGGTCCTGAGCGGCCACCGGCCGAACTTCCGGAAGTAACGAAATCCTGACTTGACGAAACCCTCCAGGCGGTAGAGAGTTACCCGAAATGGTAGTCAGATTCGTACTTTGGTTCAGAATGGTGGGATTTACCGCTCTTTTCGTATCCCTCGCGATAGCGTTTCTCTGCTACCAGCGTACCCCCTTCAAGTGGCTCAAGAACCTCCTTATACTCATCGCGACCCAGGCGGTTTTCGACCTGAGTTACACCTTCGTCCTCTTTACTGACGTCTTCTCGGGCACGCCTACGAGCCAGGGGCACCCGCTCTTCGAGCTGCTTCGAGCAGTGGTGAGTCTCATTCTCGTCTATGTGGGTCCGCGTTTCGTACAGCAGCTTCTCGGCAAAGGAGGAAAGAGGTTTGCCCGTCTGACTATTGCCGCTCCGGTAGCGGTGCTCCTCATCGCCTATCTCGCCACCCGCCTGTCAATCGGGTTCGACTACGATCTGGAGATCACCATTGTCTACTACGCCTACATCGCCGTCTGGTACCTGCGGGGACTTCTTCAGAACAATCGTCTCGCACTGGGGCGGTGGCGTCCTTGGATTATCACCTTTCTCTCACTGGCAACCGCCTGGTACGCTCTCACCGCGGTGGAGCTCTCCTTCGGACCGGTTCTCCTCCTCCGAGAGCCGAAAGTTAACATGGTGGTCTTCTCCTCATCTCTCTTTTCGATTCTTTGGGCTCTCGTCGTCGTGATTCCATCCGGGCGCTGCCTTACCGAGCCCCCGGGTGGAGAAGGCGAGACTCTTTCGGAGCCTTTTATTCGGGAGTTCGACCTGAGTAAACGAGAGGCTGAGGTCCTCCAACTACTCTGCCTCGGCCTGAGCAATCGCGCCATCGGAGAAAAGCTCTACATCTCTCCGCGAACCGTGGAGAACCACGTCTACAACCTCTATCGCAAATGCGGCGTGAGCCGTCGGCTCGAGCTCTGTAACCTCCTCAGCGCCTACCGATAGCATAGGTAGAACTACCTAGTTGGGGGTCTGGGAGCAAAATACGTAGTTCTCCTGATATGCATCACCGGATTGTCGCCCTATGATCACCATCGAAAGGAGAGAGCAACAGTGTCTATCGATGTGGATCGGTACTACAGAGTGTACGGGCCGATGGTGATGCGACGATGCCGAAGCCTGTTAAAGGATGAAGAGGAAGCGGCTGACGCGATGCAGGATACCTTCGTGAGGCTGCTGCGTCACAAGGACCGCCTGAACGAGCGGGGCCCCTCGAGCCTGCTCTATACGATCGCCACCAATGTCTGTCTAAACCGAATCCGTTCCGCCGGCCGAGACAAGAGCGACGCCGCCGGAGAGACGCTCGACCGGATTGCCGTGGAGATGGACCATGAGGAACAGGTGCTCACCGGACACTTTCTCGAGCAGCTCTTTCGGGACCAGAAGGACGACACCCGAACAATGGCGATTTGCCACTATCTCTACGGCATGACCCTCGAGGAGACCGCCAAGGTGTGCGACATGTCGGTGTCGGGAGTCAGAAAGCGGCTTCGCGGCTTGCGCCGGGACGCCAAGAGGATGAAGGTGGCCTAACGGAATGGAAAGTATGAATCTCGCCCTCGAGAGCTCCAACACGGTTATCGCCATTCTGAGCAGCGTCGGTATCCTGCTCCTGGTTACGGTAGCGATTCTTCTCAGTGTTCGAAGGGGAAGTATCTCCGCCCAGGGCGCCGCAGCTGCAATCCTCGCCCTCGGCGCCGCGGTCATCGCCCTTTTAGCGGTGGTCCTATTCATTCATGTGCAGCTTCTCGCGCTTCAGGGCCCAACTCTCTTCCCGTTTCTCTCTTAGGGCGCGCCAAGAAGACCGGAAGTCTCACCCAGGGCGATTTGGTCCAGGTGTAGCCCTGGACCGGTGGTCTTGCTACTATTCACCTCGCCGTGCAGCGACTGAAGAACAATCAGCTGAGCCTCTACTGGCACACCTTTTTCCTCGCCATCA
>JBKHED010000070.1:0-15594 GCA_046540995.1 Spirochaetaceae bacterium
TAACCAATAAGAACGTCGTCATTACCGGCGCCAGCAAAGGAATCGGACGCGGGCTTGCACTCGCCGTTGCCCAGGCAGGAGCAAAGGTCGCTCTTGTCGCACGAGACGACGAGAAGCTCCAGGGAGTGGTTGAGGAAGTCGAAACGGCGGGAGGAACCGCCACGGCGTACGCCGCGGATCTGCGGGAGATTCCGCGAATCTCGCCGCTCTTTGAGCAGATCGCCGCGGATTTCGGCGGCATAGACGTTCTGGTCAACAATGCCGGCCTCGGTTCGCCCATCCCCTCGGTCGATATCGACGAGGAGTACTGGGACCACATGGTCTCTCTAAACCTCAAGGCGGCCTTTTTCTGTAGTCAGGCCGCGGCAAAGGTTATGCTTTCCGCCGGGGGCGGAAAGATCGTAAACATGAGCTCTCAGGCGAGCATAACGGCGATAGCCGAGGAGTCCGTCTACTGCGCCTCAAAAGGAGGCTTGAATATGCTCACCAAGGCGCTTGCGCTGGAGTGGGGCCCCGGGGGGATTACGGTCAACGCCGTCGCCCCCACCTTCGTACGCACCCCGGGGACCGCCGAACGGTTGGACGCCGAGGAGTTTCGCGAGAACGTGCTCAAAATGATTCCTCTTGGCCGGGTTGGCAGTCTCACCGATGTCGCCGCGGCGGTAATCTATCTCGCCTCCCCGGCGGGCTCCATGGTTAACGGCGAGATCCTCGTCGTCGACGGAGGCTGGACGATACACTAGCTCCAGCGAATGACACCCTTTATGTAGCCGTCGCTCTTCGCGAGACCGTGCTCATATAGCTCCTTCGCATCCTCCGGCGCTCCCACGTGGGTGGTCAAAGGCTCCAGATCCACCAGGCCCTGCTCGATAAGCGGGACGCTACGGATGAAACAATCGGTGAAATCAGGCGCCGCCGCAGGGGAGGTGTTGAGCACCTTGATTCCCCGGACATGCCAGTTGCCGAAGTCGAACGTGATGTCGTGGTGGTGCCAGGAGAAGATGGCCAGGGTACCACCGGCTCTGACCAAATCGTTTGCCAGCCGGAAGGCGGGCTCCACCGCGGCGGTCTCGAAAACAACGTCGAAGCTTCCGGCGAGGGTTTCGGTCTCCGGCTTCTCCCTGAGATCGTACACATCGATAGGCGCCCTGTTTTTGAGAGACTCGGCGAAGGAGAGCGCCTCCGGTCGCAGCTCGAAGACGCTAATGTTCGAGGCGGGAGAGAGCGTCAGGAGTTGCAGGAGGATACTGCCCATGAAACCGCTTCCCACGAGGGCGACTCGCTCTCCCGGTTTGATCTCCGCGAGATCCACGCCGTTTACGCAGCACGCCACGGGCTCGATCATCCAATGCTCCGGCTTTCGTCCATCCTTGGGTAGGGAGATAACCTCCTCCTCCCGCTGGATCGCGTACCCCGCCATGTGACCGGTGCCGATCGCCCCGATCTCTCGGCTCTCCCGAAGGGCTACGCGCTCTCCCCCTCTAAAACGGGTCACCTCGGGGCCGATCCTTTCGACAATACCCACCCCCTCGTGCCCGAAATAGAAGGGAAACTCTTTGAACCCCTGAAAACCCCCGCTGTAAATGAAGAGGTCCCAGGTGCAGATGCCGCACGCTTCCACCTTTACCAGAAGCTCATGGGGTCCCGGCTCCGGGATGTCGATCTCTCGAAGCTCCAGCTCCTTTGGCGCCGTATACCAGAGACTCCTCGTCTTCATATTACTGCTCCCGGAGACGGTCGATATAGACCGCGAGGATAATGATTACGCCTCGGGCGAGCTCCTGAAAGTAGGGAGAAATACCGAGAAGGTTCATTCCGTTGTTAATAACCGCGATGAGCAGAGCGCCAATAAGGGAGCCCCAGACCGTACCGCGGCCTCCACTGAGACTCGTACCGCCGATAACCACCGAAGCGATGACCGTAAGCTCGTAGGTGAGGCCGGCGGTTGGGCCCGCGGAGTTGAGTCGGGAGGTAAGAATCAACGCGCTTATACCGGCGGTGGCCCCGGATATTACGTAGACCATAGTCTTGAAAAAGCTGCTGTTGATTCCCGAGAGCTTGACAGTCTCCTCGTTGCCCCCGATGGCGTAGGTGTAACGGCCCAGACGCGTCTGAGTAAGCACCGCCCAGGCGATTACCACTATCCCCAGCAGCATAATCACCGGAAACGGAATACCGAGAATGTATCCGCCGCCGATAAAACGAAAGGCGTCGGTAAAACCGCTAATGGGATACCCCTGGCTGTAGAGTAGTGTCGCTCCCCGAGCGATACTCATCATTCCCAGGGTGACAACGAAAGGAGTGATGCCCGCGACAGTCACCAGGAGACCGTTAATGAGTCCCGCGGCAACACCAACCGCCAGGGCGATTAGTATAGCCGCGCCGACGCCGGCGCCGCTGTCCAGTGAGCCCGCCGCGATCATGCCGGAAACAGCCATTACCGATCCCACGGAGAGATCGATGCCGCCGCTGAGAATAACGAACGTGACACCTACCGCCATTATTCCGATTATCGATGACTGTCTTATGACGTTGAGTACGTTGTTCATCGTCAGGAAGACCGGCGAGAGCACGGCGAGCACGGCGCATACGACAACAAACGCTATGATCATCCCGTAGGTCTTCAGAATGTTCGTTACCTGTTCCTTCAACTTCTTACTCCTTTAGAGTCCTTCAGTATGAGCCGCACGATCATGATGCCCCTTCCTCGGTGACGCCAAAGGCGCTGCGCACGACGTCCTCCTCACTCGCCTCGCCGTAGAGATACTCCCCGGTGATTCTGCCGCGGCAGACAACCAAGATACGGTCACTGATGTTCATAACCTCCGGCAGTTCCGAGGAGATCATAATTACCGCCGCCCCCTCCTTCGCCAGGGCCTGCATGAGCCTGTAGATTTCGACCTTCGCCCCGACGTCGATACCCCGGGTCGGCTCGTCAAAAATGTAGATATCCGCCTCTCGGACAAACCACTTCGAGAGAACCACCTTCTGCTGGTTTCCTCCGGAGAGATTGCGGACGGTCTGGTGCAGCGAGGGGGTCCGAACACCTATCTCGTTTACGATGTCCTTTGTGACTTTCCTCAGCTTGGTGAAGTTGATCCATCCGAGTCTGCTGTACCGGTCGAGAACCGGAAGCGCAACATTGTCCAGAACGGTCTGCCCGAGGACCAACCCCTGCTCTTTACGCTCCTCCGGGATCAGCGCGATACCGTGACGAACGGCGTCCCGGGGGTGCTTGATATGCACCTCTTTCCCCTTCAGAAAGACCCGTCCCTTCTCCTTCTTTCGGTAGCCGAATATGAGCTGCATAATCTCGGTCCGACCGGCGCCCACGAGCCCCGAGAAACCGAGAATCTCGCCTTTCCTGGCACTAAAGGAGATATCCTCGCAGATACCTTCCTTGGTCAATCCTTCGACCCGAAGCGCCTCGCCGTCGATCTCTATCTTCTGCTTCGGGTACTGCTCGGTGAGCTCCCGACCGACCATGCTCCGGATAATCTTATCTATGGTCAGCTCCTCCAGGGGCTCGGAAATGATGCGTGCCCCATCCCGGAGTACGGTGACGCGGTTGCAGACACGCCAGATCTCTTCCAGCCGGTGAGAGATGTAGATAACCGAAACGCCTTTTCCCTGGAGCTGCTTGATAACCTCGAAGAGCCGGTCCACCTCATGGCCCGTAAGGGCAGCGGTGGGCTCGTCCATAACGAGGATCTCAGCGTTCAGAGAGAGTGCTTTGACAATCTCCACCACCTGCTGATAGGCGGGGCCGATACTCGCCACGGGAGCCTGGGGGTTGAGCTTAATGTCGAAGGGCTTAATGAGCTCATTGAAATCCTCGTGCATCTTTTTCCAGTCAATGCGCCCGGATCTCTTGAGCGGCTCGCGCCCGATAAAGACATTTTCAGCCAATGAAAGGTGCTGAATCAGGTTGAGCTCCTGGTAGATCACACCTATTCCCGCATCTATCATCGACCGCGTTCCGGTAGGTTCGACGATCTCGCCCTTGAGCCTTATTACGCCGGAGTCCGCCTGATGCACCCCGGAGAGAATTTTCATGAGCGTCGACTTACCCGCGCCGTTCTCGCCGACGAGAGCGTGAACGTCGCCTCGCTCCAGATCGAAGTCCACACTCTTCAGGGCGCGTACGCCGGGAAAGGTCTTGCTGATTCCCTCCATGCTCAGTAATGGCGTCATTGGTCCTCCTACTCAACTCGAGCGTGGGCCGGCGGAGAGCCGGCCCACCTTTTCGGTCGTGACTTCTACTGGCTTGTGACCGGCTCGGGCTCGATGAAATGCACATCCTCCTCGGGCTCGGTTCCATTTTCGATGTAGTCTACGAGGAACTCGAGAGCCATACCCGCCTGGTCACCAGGAAACTGGTCAACGGTTGCGTCGAGGAGGCCCTCGTCGATGTACTGGAACGCATCCGGAGTGGCATCGAATCCAACGGTCACCTTCTCCTCGGCGTCCACGCCGGAGCCCCGCATCGCCTCGATGGCGCCGATGATCATCTCATCGTTGGCACCGAATACGGCGTCGAACTCCGGGTGCGAGGTGATCAAGTTCTCCATGACCGTCTGAGCCTCCGCCCGGTTGAAGTCAGCAGGCTGGCTCGCGATGATCTCAACATCGGAGTCTTCCATCACTTCGTCGAAGCCGCTCTTTCGGTCGATGGCAGCGGAGGCGCCGGGAGTGCCTTCGAGCTCGATTACGCGGCCGGAGCCGTCGAGAGCGTCGATAATGAACCGCGCCGCCGCGCGACCGCCCTCGACGTTGTCCGCACCTACGTGCACGAGAATCGCATCGGTGTTTGCCTTCCGATCCACGGATGCAACCGCGATACCGGCCTCAACCGCTCGCTCCATGACCGGGACCTGAGAATCAACGGTCATCGGAGAGATGAGAATTCCGTCAACGCCCCGAGAGACAAACCCCTCGAGGTCCGAGGTCTGCTTGGCAGCGTCATTCTGGGCGTCCGCGAAGAGCAACGTTATGCCGAGCTCGTCGGCTTTCTCCTGCGCCTGGTCTCTCATGGTAACGAAGAAGGGGAACTGCAGGCCCGGAACGGACATGCCGATTACGATACCCTCTTCCTCCTCGGTCTCCTCCTGTCCGGACGCGAATAGCGCAACGGGAAGCAGAAGAGCGAAAATGATGGTAATGAGAAGAAGTTTCTTCATAGGGGTCTCCTTTTTTTGAAGATGTTCTGAATCTGTCTCAGCTCACCGCTGAGGTTCCTGCGCGTAGCAGGTGAAACAACGCGTAACCTGTTCTGAAACTCTGCCGTCGGTCACCTCCTTCTTATCCATGCCCCTCCTCGGGAGGGGCAGACGCGTATTTCCTTCGATCCGCCCGCTTACGGTTTCGGACCGAAATGCTTCAACATCACGAGATTGTCGTACTCACTCTCGTTGGTGATCTTGATACCGTTCCTTGCCGCATCCACGGAGACAAAGAGCTCGTCCTCGGTCATTTGACCAAATCGAATCATCGAGGGGGAATTAATCGAAAGCGGTCCCATATGCCCGTGTCCTTGGACAACTATGGCGCCGTAGGCGGCGTCGTCCTTGATTACCACCGACCGCTTAGGAAAGACCGTGAGCTCCTTGGCACTGAAGTACTCACTCTTGTAGGTGATCCAGTTCTCCTCGAAGCCCTGCTCCTGCATCTCCGCTCTATCATACACCGGCTTGGGCGGTGTGAAGCGGTTTTTGTAGAGGTCCGGGTCCACGTTGAGCTCCCAGTCGATGAGACTCATAATGAAATCGAGATCCTGCTTCTTCTCTTCGGGCACGTTTTTCACCAGGAGCTCCCAGGGAGTGTAGGCGTCCCAGACGATAGACTGGAACATGGCAAAAACGTCCGAGGCGCGCTGAGGCTCGTAGGTGAGGAAAGAGCCGGGAGCGTGCAGCAACCCCGGAGGAACGTCCCAACCGGTGCCCGGAACCAGTTTGTACGCCCGGGAGAGCTCGAGAATGCCGTTGTCACCCTTGTGCCAATCCTCGAGAGTCTTTCGTACCTGCGCTTTCGTGACTCCCGGGTTGAGACCGAAGAAGGTGTAGGGGAAGTAACCCCGCTTATTGTTCAGCTGCTTCGGAAAGTAGTACGCCTCGGGCTTGCCGCGCATACCGACGAGGGCTGCCTTCTCATCATCATGGTGCAGGTGGTGCGGCAGCGGCTCCAGGTTGTCAAAGAACTTGCTGTACATGGTCCAACCGCCATGGGCGCTCATCACCTCTTGCCCGAGAATCTCGTCCCCGATTTCCTCAATGGCGTCCTTCAGGAGCACTTTCTGTTCCTTCTGCCCATCCTTGAAGTAGATGTAGCTCAGGCCCTCGTCCTCCAGAGTCTCCGGGCCGTTGTCCGCCTTGGTTGTGGAGGAGAACCAGCGCTCGTCGATACCTCCGCGATGGGCGCCAAAGGCGTAATAGTCATCGGGATGCAGCTTCAGCCGCTTACCGGGTATACAGAACGATCGGGGTACCCAGTTCGGCGCCAACCGAAACACTCCCTCTCCGCCTTTCAAGGCGTCTCGCACTACTTGAACGTTACTTGCCATACTTCCCCCTCCTATCCGGGCCAGAAATGGTTCTTGAAAACGATATCATACCTCCGCACGGCTGTCAAATTCAAGGTTACCCCTTCAACAACTCCCGGGAGTCCGCCTCCTCGAGCCGCTGCACCACCCATTCTCGCGCCTCCACCACCCGCTGTACATCCTCTTCGCCTTTTCGGTTCCACATTTCCATAAGGAACTGTCCGGTGTACCGGTGCTTCTTGAGAACGGCGAGAAGCCGAGGAAAATCGACACACCCCTCACCGAAGGGGACATCCCGAAACTGCCCGGGGGAGTCGGCGGTGACCGCGTAGGTATCCTTGAGATGAACTGCCGCCACAACACCCATTCGGAGGCCGAGATCGAGCTCCTCCGCGGCGTTATCGTTCCAGGCGGATAGATTCCCCAGGTCGGGATAAACCGTAAACCAGGGAGAGGGAATCCTTCCGCGATAGTAGAGAAAACGAGAGATCGAACTCATAAGCCGGGTGTCCATGATTTCCATGGAGAGCATAACTCCCCTACTCGCCGCGTACTCCACCGCTTCCCGCAGGTTTTGCGCAAAGCGCTCCCTGGTCTCCTCGGTGCTCGACTCGTCGTAGTAGACATCGTAGCCCGCAAGTTGAATGATCCGCACGCCAATGTCCACCGAGAGATCCACCGCCTTTCGTATCATCTCCGCCCCTTTTCGGGCGGTCTTCGGATCGCCGCTTCCGATCGGATAGCGACGGTTTCCGCTCAGGCAGATAGACGGGACCCGCATGCCGGTATCTCGAACCGCGTCGGTAAACCCCTTGCGCTCCTGCTGAGTCCAGTCGAGGCGAGCGAGCCGTTGTTCGGCCTCGTCAATGGACATCTCCACGAAATCGAACCCGAGCTTCTTGGCTCGGGATAGTATGCCGGGCCATTCCGCCGGCGGGAGCGCCTTTTCGTAGAGCCCCAGGGGGCAATCTCTCAGCTTAGGCATGTTTGCTCCAAATCGGAGCCATCTCCCGTACCGCCTGGTCGAAATCCACCTGCTTCTTCCGCAAGGCGGCGCCGCGCTCTTCGTCCGGCTCATAGGAAGCACGAACCGAAGTCATCGCCTTCATCGCCTCACCGTAGCTCCTATACTCGCCTACTCCAATTGCGGCGCAAATCGCCGCACCGAGAGCACCGAGCTCCGTGGCGGTTGAGACCGTAACCGGCAGGCCGAACACGTCGGCAAACATGCGCATCCACACCTCCGACCGAGTCGCGCCGCCGGCGAAGCGGATCTGCTTCGGCGGCTTTGTCACCTGTAGAAGCTTGTTCATGTGTCTGGCGTGCTGAAAGACGATTCCCTCGTAGACCGCTCGAATGATCTGTGCCCTGTCGGTGCCGGCTCGGAGTCCCCAGAAGGTGCCGCTCGCATCGGCCCCGAGATCATCACCAAAGAGAAAGGGAAAGAAGGTAACTCCGGTTTTCGGCGTCTCCGCCACGACCTTATTGCAGTACTCGAATCGTTCCTCTTTGGGTATGTCCGGAAGCAAGGTAGCCGTAAACCACTCGAGATTACTTGCGGAGGTGGGACTCGCCTCGTGGACCATCCACTGCCCCGGCACGCTGTGCGCCTGAATAACGTACCGTTCTCCGGCCTCGATAGCTCGAGAGACATCGTCCGAAACGAACTCGCTAATACTCCAGGTTCCCACGACGGCGGTGAGCTCATCCTCCCGCTCCAGCCCCGTGGCCAGGGCGCAGGCGTTTACGTCGAAGAGACCGGCAACAACCGGTGTCCCCGCGGCGAGCCCCGTCTCCGCTGCAGCTTCGTCGGTAACCGAGCCGGCGATATCGTGGGAATCGAAGATCTCGGGAATCGCTTCGCCGATTTCCGGGATGCCGAGGCGATCGAGGATTTCCTGATCTATGCCGGGATTGACGTTGTTCCAAAGGCCCGTGCCGGAGAGGTCGGTCTTTTCCACGGCGACACGATCGGTAAGGAAGAAACGCAAAAGGTCCTTCGCCAGCAGAATGTGTCCGATTTCCTCGTATCGATCCGGACGGTGCTCTTTGAGCCAGACGAGAATCGGCGCGGTGTGGGCCGCCCAGAAAGGCTGCAGGGTTCTGGCATAGACGAACTCGTCGAAGTCATCGGCCCCGGCGATACTCGCGGCGACGTCGCGGCTCCGGGTGTCGGTGGAGACGATTCCCACCCCGGGCGTGCCGTCCCGCTTGATCGTGTAGAGTCCCTTGCCGTGGCCGGTAGTGGCCAGCGCGGTTACCCGGCTTCCGGGAATACTCGCCGCCTCCAGCGCCTCACGGATAGCCTCGTAGGTGAGTTTCCGTACCGCCTCGATGTCACGCTCCGCCTGCCCCGGCTCCTCTGCGATGAGCTCGGTGCGCCGTCCGGCGCTGCCGAGTTCTCGTCCTATAGCATCGAAGAGCGACGCCTTTACAACGGTGCCGCCCAGGTCCACTCCCAAATAGTAGTTCATTACTCCCGGTTCTCCTCTGCTCAGAGTCCGTTGTCCAAGTCAGGCTGAGCGTTATCCGGCCCGAAGTGCTTCAGCATGACCAGGGGCTCGTGTAGACTCAGATTGCGAATCTCAACTCCTTCGGTGGCGGCGCTGTAGCCGACAAAAAACTCGTCCGAGCTCATCTGTCCAAACCGCAGCATCGTTGCGGACTCCGCGGCTACGCCGTTTATCGTCCCGTGGCCCTGGATCACGATGGCGCCATACGCTCCCTTATCCCTGATTGTAACGGTCCCCTGGGGTGGAACGCTAAGCTCCGTGGCCGAAAAGTACTCGTTTCCGTAGACGATCCATCGCTCGGAGTAGTCGGAGCCGCTTCCCGCAACGGGCAGGGGCGGTCGGAAGTAGTGCTTACGGTAGTCCGGATCGACATTCTTCTCCCAGTCAAGGAGACTCATAACGTAATCCATGTCCCGCTTCTTAGCCTCCGGACAGCTCTCCACGAGGAACTCCCAGGGGTAGATCTCGTTGGCCACAACGTTCTCGTGTACCGAGTTTACGTCGGCGTTCCACTGCGGCTCGTAGGTGAGGTAGCTTCCGGGAGCGTGAGCCACGCCGGGGGGCGTGTACCAGCCTGTTCCGAGCTGCAGCCGATAAGCGCGAGAGAGCTCGGTTATCCGGTTGTCGCCCTTTTCGAACATTTCGAGCCGCTCCCGCACTTCCTCCTTGGTCACACTCATGTCGTAGCCGAAGTAGGTGTGCGGAAAGGTTCCCGGATGGTTGTTCAGCTGTGCCGGAAAGAAATACGCCTCCGGCTTTCCGAGGAGACCGATGGTCTCCGCGTCGGCGAAGGAGAGATGGAGGTGATGAAAGAGAGCATCGTTGTAGTCGAAAAACTTCGAGTACATCGGCCAGCCGCCGTGCTTCTCCATTAGAGTGGAGCCGACAACCTGCTCTTTTCCCTCCGAGACGAGATCCTTGAAGAGAACGCGATCCTCCGCCTGATCGTCCACGGCGACGTAGCTCAGACCCTCGTTCTCAGGGGCGAGGGGTCCATTATTGGCGGGAATGGTTGCGGTAAACCAGCGCTCCTTGATCGCGCCGCGTTTCATGCCGAGAGCGTAGTAGTCGTCAGGGTGGAGCCGAAGGCGGCGGCCTGCGGCACCGTTTCTCCGAGGAACAAAGGTGGGAACCATGCGAAAAACGGCGGTTCCGTTGTTGAGTAGCTGATCAATCCGTGGGTTCATCCTGTGTGAGCCTCCAATACTGTTCGTTTCTATGCTACAGGTCGCCCCGAGGCGACCCATTCTCACGTGAGGTTCCGGTAACTCTCCCGAATCACAATACTCGGCCGGATCTGCACGAGGTGTTCCGGAGGCTGGTAGCTCGGATCCTCGAGCTGATGGTGAATAATGAGAAAGGCGCGCCGGCAGAACTCTTCGAAAGACTGGTCCACCGTCGTCAGCGCGGGCAGCACCATTTTTGACACCGGCACGTTGTCCATACCGACAATTGATACGTCCTCCGGTACCTTCACGCCCTTCTCCGTAAAGCGACGGAGAAGACCGACGGCGGTCATGTCACACTGGGACCAGATCGCCGTGGGCAAGGAGTCGAGAGAGAGGAAGTGGTCCGCCGCATGAAGTCCCATATCGAACTCGAAGTTGCCTTCGAGACGGTGGGAGTCCGGCAGCACAATACCCGCAGCCTCCAAGGTCTCTATGAATCCCGCGTCCCGTTGTCGGACGAGGCGGACGTTTCTCGGTCCCGTTACGGTGGCAACATTGCGGTGCCCCCCCTTAATGAAGAGGTTCGCCACCAGTCGTCCCGCCATGTAGTTGTCGGTCTCGATGGAGGGAATCGTCTCATGCTCGATACCCCGGTCGATAACCACGATCGGCAGGTCCCGCTCCCGGGCTCGCTCCGGGAGGTGACTCGCATCGGAAACCCGAGAAAAAACGATCGCATCCACGTTCCGGGAAAGCAGATCATCGATAAACGCCCGCTCCCGTTCCGGATCGTCCTCGGTGTTTCCTATAATGAGGCCGTACCCCATTCTGTTCGCTTCTTTCTCGGCGTAGTAGATAATCGTGGAAAAGGTTTCGTGAACGATTCGCGGCAGAGCGAGCCCGACGAGTTGGCCGCTGCGGGAACGCAAGCTCCGAGCGTTGAGATTTGGCCGGTAACCCGTCTGCTTGATCGCCGCCTCGACCCGAGCCTTCGTCGCCGATTCCACGTTAGCGCTGCCGGTGATGACCCGGGAGACCGTGGAGATCGATACCCCGGCCATTTCGGCAACGTCACGAATGGAAGACACGGTACATTCCTGAGAACGAATCCGACAACGTTTTCATGTCCGTATCATACCATACTCTCCGGGATTGGCAAGGGTCGGATATCCGTAGGCGCGGCACGGCGCAGGGAGCGTCGCTTGCGGCGGCAAAAAGGGCGTGCTATTCTTTCGCCGCTCGTCAACAACCAGATTTCACGGTAGGGTTATCAATGTCCCAGGAAGTGATCGATACCATCGCGACGTCAGTACCGATTCTGCTGCTTATCGGCGCGGGAGCTATCATACGCAAGATCAGACTGCTCTCGGAAACGGGGCTCGAGGAGATCAAGCGCCTCATCGTCAACGCCGCTCTTCCGGCGGCGTTCTTCGTCACCTTTCTCACCGTAGAGTTCGACACGGCCTATCTCGGTCTTTTCCTCTTCGTTCCGGCGATACTCTTCGTACTACTGCTGTTCGGATACCTTGCGGATCGTCTCCCGATGTCCAGAAGGCCCGCTCCATTCCTTATGACCGGCTTCGAGTTCGGCATGCTCGGCATTGGACTCTTTACCACTGCTTACGGCATGTCCAACTTCTGGTCCATAAGCGTTGTCGCCCTACCCCACGAACTCTTTATCTGGTTCGTCCTGGTGACGCTGATGAGGGCGCGCTACGGCGGCCCGACGGACTTCAAGAGCACCCTCTTCTCTTTTGCCCGTTCGCCGATCATTATCGCCATACTCTCGGGACTCGCGCTCAACATTGTGGGCCTCACGGAGTGGTTCACCACCGCTCTGGTGCCCCGCTCCTTCGTACGGGCTCTGGAGATGCTTTCGAACATCATCGGGCCGCTCATTCTTATCGTGGTTGGCTACGGCACCAGAATCTCCCTGAAGGGTCTTCGGGAGGCTGCCCCGCTGATGCTCATTCGGAGCGCGCTGATTGTTCTCATCGCCGGCTGGATAGCGCCCTTCGTTTCCCAGGAGCTCCTGGAGCTTCCAGGGATTTTTTCCCACGCCATTTTCACCTTTCTGATCCTGCCGCCTCCCTACATTGTACCGCTCTACATACCGAGCAGGGAGGAGGAAGACTTGGCCTACTCGAACAACGTCCTGTCGAGCTATACCGTGCTCTCCATCGTCGCCTTTCTGGTCTATTACACCCTTAATCCGGTGTAGCCGTGAAGGAAGGAACCCGGGGCGTACTGCTTATCCTGATCTCTGCCATGTTTTTCGCATTGGCGACGGTCTTCGCAAAGCTTATGACCAATGGCTACGGCAGTTCAGCCCTGGTGGTTACCTTCTGCCGTTTCGGCATCGGGCTTCTCGTTACACTTCCCGGGGTGGGCTCGGGCCGTGCACCTCTGCGCCCGAGGAAGCCCTCTCTGGTCTTCTTGCGCGCATTAACGAACATGGTTGCGGTTTTTCTTTTCTTCCTAGGGATCGAGTTCACCACGATTACCAAGGCGAACCTACTGAACATGACCTATCCGGTCTTCGTCTTTCTCGCCGCGCCGCTGATCAACCGGGAACGTTCTCCCCGGAGATACTACCTTTTCCTACTGCTAACCCTTGTCGGGGCGTGGCAGGTAGTGCGCCCTTCCAACGTTGGCGACCTCGAGGGGTTAGTGAGCGGGGACCTTCTCGCTTTCGGTTCCGCCGTCGTGGCGGGAGTGGCGATTTCGTTTCTCCGGGAAGCTCGAAAGCACGATGGGAGTCAGACGATCCTCTTCTATCTCATGTTGGTCGGAACCGTTGCGAACGGCATTATCCTCTTCTGGATACCGCTTCCGCCGGCCCCGGGCCTCCTTCTCGCCCTCCTCGGCGGCGCATTCGGGGCGGCGGGGCAACTCGCCCTTACGGTCGGGTACCGCTACGTCTCAGCTACGACGGGCGCTCTTCTCTCCTCCTCCCGACTCATCTTTGCGATCGTACTCGGGGTGGTCATTTTTTCCGACGATCTGAGTCTCAAGGTGCTGAGCGGAGCGCTTCTCATAGCCGTGGCCCTTGTGGGCGTTACGATATCCCGTAAACGAAGCCTCGCCGCGGAAGGCCGACGAGGCGAGCTGTAGCAGATTAGAGCGTCGTCGGTTCCTGAGGTTCCTCGGCGAGCCACTCACGGAGGAGGCTTCTGTAGGTACGGCCGTCTCCGTCCTCTCGAAAAGCTTCCAGCACGGAGCGAATGCTCTCTCCTCGAGCCGCGTAGAGCGACGCAATCAGCTCCACGTCGCCGTTGTATGTCCGGTAGAGGTCGACATAGGCGTTATTGACCTCCCGTTCCAGAAACCCTCGATAGGAGTCGTCCGAAAACCATTGATCGTAGTTCTCCGCGAAACGGAGCTTCTCATCGGCAATGATTCTCCGCTTTTCCCGGAGCTTAGTCTCCGCATCCGACTCCGAGGCGTACAACGTTTCCAACCGCACGGCGAGCTCACGCATAAACTGTCTGAACCGCGTCCGCTCGGCCTGACGTTTCAAGGCATCCTGATAGGAGGGGCTCCCCGAACCGAATCTTTGTCGTAGATACTCCAACGCTCCTTGGTCTCCGACGAAGACCGCGACCGCTTCATTGAGCGGAACATCTCCCTGAATCCAGACGGTGGCGTGGGTCATCTCGTGAAAGAGCATCGAGGCAAGTCGCTCGGGGTGATACTCACTCATATAAGAGTAAAGGGGGTCCCGGAAGTAACCTAAGGAACTGAAGGCGCCGACCTTCCGGACAAAGGTCTCCCACCCCTGCTGCTCGAGCCGTTCCGCGGTCCGTAGCGCCGCCTTTTCCCGATAGAACCCTTTGTAGGGCGCAGGACCTACGATCGGATAGCGCCAGAATTTTCGCTCGAAGCTCACCGGATCGACGGCGGAAACCACTGAGACGAGGTAGTCACGGTCCAGAGGAATGAACCTCGTGTAGCTCTCTGTGTCGGCGAGGCCCAACTCATCTCGTCCGAAGGCGCGGATACTCTCGGCTTCCTCGAAAAAGGAGGCGTACTGCGGCCATCGGGCGACGGCCTGTTCCAGGGGCTTCGCGCGGAGTTGATCCTTGAGAAAATGATACCCCTGCTCGACGGTGTAGCAACCTGTCAGAAAGATAAGAAGAAACATGGGTATGAGAAGAATTCGGACACTACGTCCGGCGACAATACTGGATATGGCCATTCTCTCCGCCTGTTGCCAGGAGCAACGGTTCTCGGTCTAGAAATAGCCATATACCACTCCCGCCTATTCCGTGTCCATAGGTCTATAACAGACTTTTGGGCGGTCCAATACACGAGAGAGTTCGAAGAGACTAAGGAGAAGAGGGGCCCACCGTCCGGGACGGTGAGCCCCCAGTTACGCCTATCCTCGTAAGAGGTGTAGGATTACTGCGATTACTGCAGCGGCTGTTCCTGCTCCTGCGGTTGTTCAGGCATCTCGCCTTCCTCAACCGGCTCGCACCCGATAAAGAAGGCTCCGAAAAGCAGCGGAACGATGAAAAGAAGTAGAAGTTTACGCATATGATTCCTCCTCCGTTGGAATTTCATGTAAGAGGTTACCCATCACGTTCCAAGGATCCGACCAGGTTTTGTTAAAACTCTGCAAAGTTACCCTTTCGGTTAGCCGAGTCGTCTTGACGTCGACCTTCACACCCGAAAACCCCGGGCCTACGTGAAACGAGGTATAAGAGGGAGGATAGTAGCGTGAGCGGTCCCCGCATATATCAGTCGGTTTCGTTATCGAGAGCCCTCGGTGTCGCCCTTCCGTTTTTAAGCGTGCTCCTCCTTGCCGCCTGCGGGGGACCGCAGACCCCGGAAGAACCGGAACGGGAGGGGTCGCCGGCGTTCGGGGTACCCGCTTCAAAGTGGAGGTTGCTCCGGAAGGAGAGAGCGTCGTCGCCGTGGAGGAGGGGCGGGGCTTCTCGGCGACCGTCGTGCTCCCGGCGGCCCCGGAGGGTCTCCGTCCTGCCGGAACCGGTCTTTCTCACGGTACTCACTCGACCGGGTCGGGCCCGAATCCTCAGTGATGGTCGAACCCTCGGGGTCGGAAGCGCCTTTGTGGAAACCGAAGTAGGAGAGACGATGCGATTCCGGGCGGAGCTCGATGGGTACGAGCCCATGGAACGGACCGTTTCGGTGACCGCGGAGATGGAGCCCCTGGTGGAGCTCGCCCTGGAGGAGCAACTCGTCACGGAGTGCATCGAGGTTGTGACCACTCCGCGAGAGGCGGAGATCTCCGTGAATGGGGAGCGGGTCGGTCGTGGCCGCTACGCCGAGCGCTTCGAGACCGGGCGGCAGATTACCGTTACCGCCGAGGAGGAGGGGCCGAGCCGGTTAACCTTTGCTCTCGAGGAGGAGC
>JBKHED010000071.1:0-15406 GCA_046540995.1 Spirochaetaceae bacterium
TCCCGAAGCACCTCCGGACTAGTATAGGGCCTCAAGTCGGAGTCCGTGGCGGTTTCCGTGAAAAGCGCTCCCGTAGTGAGGAGCAAGAGGGCGAGTACCGTGGTTGCTTTTCGGATCATCCGGTTTTCCTCCAAAGTTTATGCGAGTAGTATGAAGTATAGTAATCTACAGAGGCCGCGCCGGGTGACACTGCGCCCTTCGGCGCCTTAGGAGCAGGAATGGCGAAGGAAACGCCCGCAGCCGTGGGTCCCGAAGAGATAGAAAGACTATCCTCTCTCCTACCGGAGGTGCCGGGGATTCAGGGGCGCCATAGGTATTTTAACTCAGCGATACTCGTTCCCTTTGTCTGGCTCCGGGGGGAGTACCATCTCCTCTTTCAGGTACGAGCGACGAGCATTCGACAGGGGGATGAGGTTTGCTTTCCCGGGGGTGCCTTCGAAGAGGGAGTGGATGAGTCCTACCTAGAGACGGCTTTGCGAGAGAGTGAAGAAGAGCTCGGCCTCGGAAGAGAGCGCATCGAGCTCCTCGGCCGGCTCGATACTCTCGTGGTTCCCATGGGGACCGCCCTGGAGCCGTATATCGGAATGCTTCACCTGAATAGCCTGGAGGAGCTTGCTCCCGATCCCTCGGAAGTTGCCAGAGTCTTCACCCTCCCAGCGGCGTACTTCCTCGAGCATGAGCCGGAGTTGTACTCGGTTAAGGTAGAGGTGCACCCGTACCGGCAGGACGAGGAGGGGAGAAAGATCACGCTTCTTCCGTCGAGGGAGTTGGGGCTTCCTGCGCGATATCACACTTCTTGGGGTGGAAAGGAGCTTCCGATCTTTGTCTATCGGACGCCGGAGGGGGTTATCTGGGGCATGACGGCGGAAATCATCGCCGATCTGATGGGATATCTCAAAACGTGACCGTACTCGGAGGCTACTGGGAGAGCAGCTACCGCACCGGAGACGTCCCGTGGGATCCGGGGCCGTATGACCGACACGTGCCGCGAGTTTTGCGGGACCACGCCGTTGCGCCGTGCAACGCCCTCGATATCGGATGCGGTGAAGGGAAGAGCGCTGTCTGGCTCGCCCGGCAGGGATTCTCTGTTCTCGGTATCGACATCTCTCCCACGGCGATCGAGACGGCGCAGTCGATCGCCCGAAGCTCTTCGGGACGGGGCGTGCAATCCGAAAGAGCGGGGAGCGGGGAGGTACACTTTGTCACCGGGAGCTTTCCTGAGGATCTCTCGGAACCGGCACGGAGAATGGGGGCAGGCGACGGATTCGGTTTCATTATGGAGCGGGGGCTTCTGCAGCACATGACTACCTCCGAACGCAATCGAGCCTTTCTCGAGACCGTCGTGCGGTGGCTTCTTCCGGCGGGGATCTTCTATAGCCTCATCGCAAAGAGCGAAGGGGCGCACCGTTTCGGCGGACCGCCAACCTGGAGCGAGAAAGAGGTAAGAGCCGCGTTTCGGAGCGTTCTCGAAATCGTGGAGCTCCGGGGAGACGTCTTTACCCCCGGGGAGGCCGGGTCCATACCGGCGTGGGTGGTGGTTGCTCGCCGGCGGTGATTCGTTTCGACCGACGAGGTGCGTCGCCACGACGGACGGTAGCCCGGGAAGCGCATAACTTCTACTATGTACCCATGTCACAACGCACCTCCTGGTTGGAGCAACACATTTCTCTGCACTCCCACGATACGCCGAGAGAGGAGCGGGCGAACGCCGCCACCCACGGGCTCGGCGCGCTTCTCGCTCCTGTCGGGTTAGTACTGCTCGTCCTGCGGGGTGTGGGTGATGAGCCGTGGACCATAGTCCTCGCTGACGCGGTCTTCGGTCTCGCCATGGTGCTCCTCTACGGCAACTCGACGCTCTATCACCTCACCGCCCATCCGAAGCGGAAGCGCCTTTTTCGGGTTCTCGACCACATGTCGATCTACATACTGATCGCGGGAACCTACACCCCTCTTATGGCACGCATCGACACGCCCTGGGCCGGGAGAACATTGCTGCTGGTCTGGCTCCTCGCGGCGGGAGGAATGGCGTTCAAGCTCCTTTTCTGGGGGCGCTTCAGGGTACTGCAGGTGCTCTTCTACCTCGGCATGGGCTGGCTCGCGATTATCCGAATCGAGGAGCTCTACGCGCTGCTCCCCTTGGGACTGATCTGGTCGATTCTCATCGGCGGATTACTCTATACCGCGGGAACCGTTGTTTACGCCCTGAAGCGCATGCCCTTCTACCATGCGGTCTGGCATCTCTTTGTTCTCGGCGGGAGCGGTTCCTTCTTCTACGGGATCTACAGCTACCTGTGAGCCCCCGCAGGATGGACGAAGAGGTAGAAAGATAGACGGTTCGTGCCACTGCCTGGACGACAGTAATCCGGGGCGCTACGATGGGTCCATATGTGGCAGCGGTTGGTGATCGCGGGTCTCTGCACCTTCAAATTCGGTGTAACCCTCCCTGTGGCCTTTGCGGCCTTCGAGTTCTGGGAGGCGTACCTCTGGACGAACCTCGGGGGAGCCCTGGGGGTGTACGCTACCGCCTATCTCGCAGACTGGGTCATACCGCTGTGGAGACGATACGTTACGCCCCGGGTTCGGAGGATCACCGGCGGTCCGAGGCGGCCCTCCCGGCGGCAGATACACCGGCTCGCCAAGATCAAACGGCGTTACGGTTTCCCGGGTATCGTGATACTCAATCCGATTCTGCTCTCCATTCCCGTCTCCACTTTCCTCTCTATGCATCTCTTTCCGAATATCCGCCACAAGCTTCTCTATCTCATCCTGGGGATGCTTGGCTGGTCTCTGGTACTCGGGCTGCTCTACAGTTTTGCCTGGGAGCAGGTCAAAGGGTTTCTTCCCGTCGGCTGAGGGGCGGGACTCGGGGAGTCTCCCCTCTCAGTCGCTCCCGATTCCCCTCGCCCCCTCGAGGGCTGCGGTCTCGATCTCTCTGATTTGCTCGCCAAAGGTGAGGAGGGATCGAGCGCCCTCTGGAGCGAGGCAGTAGATGCCCCGATCCACCTTATCAAACCATCCGTAATAGTTGCGGCTCAAGATCTCCTGGGCCCGATCCGCACCGCCGAGCTCGCGAAGCCGGGCCGGGGAGGCGGGACCATACTCCCGGAGGAGTATGGCGAGATGGATTGCCGCCTGCTTGTAGGCGGTGAGCCGCTGTGACCCGTCCCGGGTGGCGCTTCCTCCGGGAGCTCCTTCAATAAGGCGGCCTTCTACTTCCCGAATAATCGCCCGGCGCTCCCTCTGCTTCTTTCTTTTCCGGTATTCCTGGGGGTGGAACGCAATTTCCACCCTAACCGAACCGCGCAGATACCGAACCAGGAGCAGACCAAGCTCGAGCCGCTTGAGGAGGCGTCGTAGACTTCGGTAATTCGGCGGGTAACCCGTTGCCGAGCCGACAGGGAGGGCTATATAGACGGTGTCGGCGTACTCCTGCCGCTCCACCGCCTGCATCAGCAGCTGCAGCGAGGGGCTCCGCTTGAGCTCGACGACGATAAGCTCCTCACCCTGCCGGGCGACCACATCGCATCCACGCACCTCGCCCTGCACATGGTACCCGCGCTTTAGGAGAAATGAGCGTATTGGTTCGTAGAGCGCCGCTTCGGTCTTCGGGATTTCCACGCTCTTATCCTAGGGAGAGGAGCCTTTGGGCGCAACCGTTTTCCTTATTGCTACCAGGGCGATAGCTTGAAAGAAGGAGAACTTTGTGCCGGAGCTGCCAGATGTGGAGATTCAACGACGCTTTCTCGAGCGCCACGCCCTTGGCCGAGTCTTCGAGGATGTAGAGATTACCGACGCGGAAAAAGTGCTCACCGGGACGACCGAGCCCAAGCTCCGTGGCATTCTCAGAGGAGCCTCGATCACTGGCACCCAGCGGCTGGGGAAGTACCTGCTCACCAATCTTTCGGACGGTGAACACACCCTGGTGCTCCATTTCGGTATGACCGGTTACCTGGTCTTTCAGGAGGGTGGCACGCTCTTTGTCGCCGGCGGTACGGAGTCCGGAGGGGGCGAGAGGAGCTTCCAAACAGCGGAGCTGCCGGAAAAGACCAAGGGCGTTTTTGCCTGCTCCGACGGAGGACGCCTCGGCTACGTCAATATGCGGCTCTTAGGGTCCATCTTTCTCGTTCGGGACATCGCCGCCTTTCGCCGGGCTCACGGTATCGGACCTGACGCGCTGAGCCTCTCCCGGGAGGAGTTTCGGCAGCTTCTGACCGGCCGGGGTAGCGCGAAGAGCACACTCATGAACCAGAAGAAGCTATCAGGGATCGGCAACGTCTACTCCGATGAGATTCTCTTTCAGGCGGGGATCCACCCACAACGGAAGCTCTCGGAGCTTTCCCGGGAAGAGCGGGACCGCATTTACGAGGCGCTCCGGATGGTGATGGAAACCGCCATACAGCGGGATGCCGACCCGGCCAAGTTCCCCGAGACGTTTCTCACACCCTACAGAAGCAGCGGGACCGGACCTGACCGCCGTCATCGCGCGGAGGAGATCCGAACGGGAGACGGTTGGCTCATAGAAAAGGCGAAGATAGGTGGTCGGGGCGCGTTTTTCTCCCCGGAAAAGCAGAAGTGAGATAGAAGTTGACCGTCAAAGTAAGATTATGGAACTTCTATCGCAGAACGATGGGTAAACTGGAGGAACCATGGTCAACGTGACCGGCATACACCACGTAACAGCTATATCCGGAAACCCCCAAGAGACCGTGGATTTCTACGTCGGGGTCCTCGGACTCCGCCTGGTAAAGCGGTCGGTCAATCAGGATGTTCCGGATACATACCACCTCTTTTTTGCCGACGGCGCGGGACACCCGGGTACGGATATCACCTTCTTTCCCTGGCCCTCCATGGGGCCGAAACGGTCCGGCATCGGCCTCTGGGACGAGATCTACCTTTCGGTCCCCCCGGACACCCTGGAATGGTGGGAAGCGCGGCTCCGCGACTCCGGCGTCGCGGTTGGAGAGCGGGAGCGGCGGTTCGGAGAGGCGGTGCTTCCCTTCGAGGATCCCCACGGCATGAACCTCGCCCTCGTTGAGGCGGAGAGTTACGACGGTTTCGATTTCGAGGCGTGGCCCGAAAGCAGGGTGCCCGAGGAGAGGCAAATACGCGCCCTGGCGGGAGCGAGGCTCCACGAGCGGAGCGGCGAGGCTACGGAGGAATTTCTCGCCCGCGCCTTCGGTTTTCGAAAGCTCGCTGAGGAAGACGGGTGGACCCGGTACGTCGTGGGTGAGGGGAAGGCGGGACAGCGCATAGATATGCGTGTCATGCCCGAGGCGCGACGAGGGCAGTGGGGAGTCGGTGCGGTTCATCACGTCGCCTGGCGGGTAGCCGGCTACCGGGAGCAGCTCGAGGTGCGAACCCAGGTGATCTCCGCCGGCCGACCGCCTACGGAGGTGATCGACCGTTTCTGGTTTCGCTCAGTCTACGTCATGGAGCCGGGAGGAGCGCTCTGCGAAGTGGCGACCGACGGTCCCGGCTTTTCCGTGGACGAGGATCTCTCCCGCCTCGGGGAGACCTTGGTGCTTCCGGACTGGCTCGAGCCGGATCGGCATGCGATAGAGGCGGCCCTGCCCGATATCCGTGTTCCGGAAGGAGCGAAGCGGTGACCATCCGAGAGACAATGGGATTCACTCATCTCTACGCCCGGCGAGTTGGTCCCCGAACCTTCCTGCTCCTGCACGGCACCGGGGGAGACGAGAGGGACCTGCTTCCCCTGGGAGAGTTTCTCGACCCTAATGCGCACCTGCTCACTCCCCGGGGAGCTGGAGGCCGCAAGAACGTGGCTCGCCGACCGGGATCGGTAGATGGGGACGGAACTGTATAGTCAACCAGGTTTGTCGTATTTTTAGTATATTCGGGGGTGTTATGCGAAGAGGAGCGATATATAGCAGTTCCAGAAATCTCCCAACGAGAACCAATGCTGCCGATGGCGCTCCGAAGGACAGTAACGGATCTCAGGAACGGGACAAGCTCGATTCCACCGAGAAAAAGGATGGAAGGGAACCCTTCCGTAAACGACTGATCCGGTGGTTCCCGCGACATGAGCGGATTCTTATGCCGCTCTCCGGTGCGCTGGCGGCGCTGCTCGTCTTACTCCTTGCCGGCGTTTTCTCTTCCCAAGAGGATAGTCTCGACCAGGGAACCTTGGACGAGAGGATCCTGGAGACTCTTGAACAGGTGCCGCCCGAGCGCTCCCGGGCGGCCGAGGCGCACGATGTCATAGGCCCCTCGGTAGTCAGGATAACCCAACTGGGTGCCGGCGGTCAGGAGCTCGGCGACCCGGAGGAGGCCGAAGAAGTTCTCGGCGTGGGAACCGGCGTGGTTATCGACGCGGAGGGAGTAGTTCTCACGAGTCTCCACGTAGTCCTCGGTGCAGAGCGAATCGGTGTGCGTTTCGCCGACGGTTTCGAGACCGAAGCGGAGATCGTATCCCAGGACCCATCCAACGACCTCGCGGTGCTCCAGGTAGATGTAATGCCCGAAGGGGTGCCTCCGGCCACTGTTGTGAGCACCGACGGTCTCGCTCTCGGAGATGAAGTAATCGCCGTGGGAAATCCCTTCGGAATCGGCCCGTCGGTCTCCTACGGAGTGGTTTCCGGCCTCGATCGGCGCTACGCCGGGAGAAACGGAGAGACGGTATTTGACAATCTCATTCAGTTTGACGCCGCTGCCAATCCCGGAAACTCCGGAGGTCCCCTGGTAAACCGCGACGGTGAACTCCTCGGCATCGTGAGCTCCATTTATAACCCGACCGAACAGCGGGTCTTTATTGGGATCGGCTTTGCGGTTCCCATCGAAACGGCGGCATCGGCGGCGGGGGAATCCCCCTTTTAGGAGGTATTGCTGTGGAGACTCAGCGCTCCGAAGAACGAAAGAGCCTCATGGAACGGATACTATTCGAGGTGAAGAAAGTGGTCGTAGGACAGGACCACTTTCTCGAGCGAGTGATGGTGGCGCTTCTTGCGCAGGGGCACCTCCTGGTGGAAGGGGTTCCGGGATTGGCGAAGACTCTCACCGTCAAAACTCTCTCCAGGGCGGTGGACGGAACGTTCCGACGGATCCAGTTCACTCCGGATCTCGTTCCGGCGGATCTAGTTGGAACGAGAATCTACAACCAGAAGTCGGGAGAGTTCAGCACTTCCTTAGGTCCGGTGTTTACCAATCTGCTCCTGGCGGACGAGATAAACCGGGCCCCCGCGAAGGTGCAGAGCGCTCTGCTCGAAGTTATGCAGGAGCGGCAGGTTACCATCGCCGGGACGACCTACCCGGTGCCGGAGCCTTTTCTCGTTATGGCCACCCAGAACCCGATCGAGACCGAAGGGACTTATCCGCTTCCGGAGGCGCAGGTCGATCGATTCATGATGAAGGTTCTCGTCGGCTATCCTTCGGAAGAAGAAGAGTTCGTCATTGTAGACCGGGTTACCGGGCCGCCCCGGGAGGTTCGCTCCGTGGCCGGGACCGAGCAGCTCATGGAGCTCCAGCGCCAGTGCAAGCAGGTCTACGTTGATCCTTCCCTCATTCAGTTCGCCGTGCGGCTCGCAACAGCCACTCGGAATCCTCAGGAGGCGGAGGCGCCGGATCTCTCGCCCTACGTGGTCTTTGGAGCGAGCCCTCGGGCTACGATTCATCACATCGAGGTGGGTAGGGCGATGGCCTTTCTTCGCGGGAGGGAGTACGTTCTTCCGGAGGACCTGGTGGATACCGCGGCGGATGTCCTCCGCCACAGACTCGTGCTCTCCTACCGTGCCATGACCGACAACGTTACCGCCGATACCGTGATCGATCGACTCCTGGAGCTGATCCCGGCGCCTGAAAAACCGCTGGAACGTCATGCCGAGCTCACCACGTAACCCGGAACGTCTTCTCGAACGCCTCGAATGGACCGTCATTCGGAGGCTCGACGGCCTGCTTCAGGGGGATTACCGCACCCTCTTTCGCGGCTTCGGTCTCGATCTGGCGGATCTACGGGAGTACCAGATGGAGGATGACGTACGCCACATAGATTGGAACGTTACCGCCCGCCTCCAGACACCGTATGTTCGGCAATACAACGAGGACCGGGAGCTAACGGCGTGGTTTCTCCTCGACATGAGCCCTTCCGTGGACTTTGGCTCCGGTGGGGTGACCAAGCGGGCCCTACTGGAGGAGATTGTCACCATTCTCGCCCGGCTTCTCACCCGGCACGGTAACAAGGCGGGGGCGATCATCTTTACCGGGGAGGTGTACCGCGTCATACCGGCGAGAAGCGGTCGGCGTCACGTGCTTTACCTCCTGGACACGGTCCTCTCCCTGCCGAAGCAGGAGAGAGCGCCGGAGACGGATCTGCGCCTCCTCCTTGAAGCGGCGGAGTCGGTGGTGCGACGGCGGTCGTTTCTCTTTCTCGTATCGGACTTTCTCAGCCGCCCCGGCTGGGCTGAGCTCCTCGAGCGGCTCGCTCGGAGGCACGAGCTCCTCTCGATTCGCCTTTTCGATCCGATGGAAGAGAAGATGCCGAACATCGGGATGGTCTATTTGCAGGATGCGGAAACCGGCGAGCAGCTGTTCCTGGACACCGGGGACCCGCGGTTTAGACGTCGCTTTGCCGAGGAAGCTGCTCGTCGGGACGAAGAGGTCCGGTCGGCTTTCGCGGAAGCGGGGGTGGATACTCTGGAACTTGCCACCGACGACGACCTGGTGGCGTCGATTGTCCGCTTTGCGGAACTCAGAAAGGGGCGAGGCGGGGCCGGCGCCCCTGGGGGAGGTAAGAGTCGTGTCATTCCTTTGGCCTAGACTTCTCTGGCTTCTCTCTCTGCTGCCGATCCTGGTGGCACTCTATATACTCATTCTGAAGCGCAAGCGAAAACAGGCGCTCAAGTACGCGAGTCTCGTCACGGTAAAGTCCGCGGCGGAAAAGGTCTCCCCACTCCGTCGACATCTCCCGGCGGCGCTTCTGCTGCTCGCTGTTGCCTCGCTCATCGTGGCTTTGGCCCGACCCCGGACGTATCTAACGCTTCCGATCCAACGGGGTACGGTAATTCTCGCCATGGATATCTCCGGAAGCATGCGCGCCACGGACGTGTTGCCCAATCGTTTGGAGGCGTCGCAGGCCGCCGCCCGAGCTTTTGTGGAGGCCCAGCCGCGGGACATTAGGATCGGCGTCGTCGCATTTGCGGGAACCGCATCGGTGGTTCAGGCACCGACCTTCGACCGCGGCGAGGTCCTCGACGCCGTAGAGCGGTTTCATTTCCAGCAGGCCACCGCGGTGGGAAGCGGCCTGCTTACCTCCCTGATGACCGTCTTCGAGGAGTCGGAGCTGCAGATCGAGATTCTGCCGCCGGATAGCCGGGGGGAGAGGGACAACCCCTTTGGAATGATTCGGGACATTGAAAGCTCCGGGTTCGAGCCAGTGGAACCGGGGAGCTACAAGTCCGCGGTGGTTATCCTCCTCACCGACGGTCAGACCACAACGGGGCCGGATCCATTGCAGGCGGCGGACCTGGCCGCAAATCTGGGCGTGCGGGTCTACACCGTCGGCCTCGGGACAGAGGAGGGATCGATCATTAGCTTCTTTGGCCGGCGGATGCGGGTACAGCTCGATGAAGAGACCTTGGAAGAGATCGCCGAACGGACCAGAGGGGCCTATTTCCAAGCGGATACGGAGAGCGGCCTGGTCGATATCTACCGTTCCATCGGTACCCAGCTGACCGAAGAGCGGGAAGAGACCGAAATAACCTTTGCCTTTGCCGCCCTCGGTGCAGCCCTGGCGGTTGTGGCGGCCTTTCTTTCCCTCCTCTGGTTTGGTAAGGTCGCCTGACGCCAGTCCCGGCGCCTGGATAGCTGGCGCCGGGGCTTTTGTTTATCGCCTCGTTACCTGTACATTCTACCTAGAACTCATGAGCAAAAAAAGAAGAGAACAACTGACCGGGACCCTCACTCTCTCGGCCAAGGGGTTTGGCTTTGTGCGCAACCCAGAGGGCCCCGACGTGTTTGTGGATTACGAGAACCGTGGTACCGGTATGGATGGGGACCGGGTCAAAGTAGAGATCTTCCCCTCCAGCTCCAGGGCTAAGCCCGCGGGGCGTATCGTCGATATCGTGGAACGCTCCGGGAGGAACATCGTCGGCGTCTTTCATACCGATGGGGAGGGAGGAAAGGTCTATCCTGAGGATCAGAAGCTTCCATCGTCCCTACGGATTTCAGGACAGGAGGTGCGGAAGAACAAGGAGCTCGGGGACGGCCGGGTGGTTGTCGCGCAGCTGAAGAAGTGGAGTGATCCGAAGGAGAAGCCTCTTGGGACGGTTCTCGAGGTTCTCGGTCGTCCGGAAGAGCCGGGGATGGATCTCAAGATCGTGGCGAGGAGCAACGGGTTGCCCCTTTGGTTCCCCGGGGAGGTGGAAAAGGCGGCCGAGAAGCTTTCGCTTCCCGATTTTTCCAAATGGTCCGACGGCAGGCGGGATCTCCGAGAGCTTCCCTGCTTCACGATCGATCCGAAAGACGCCCGGGATTTTGATGACGCCGTCTCGATTCGTCAGCTCGACAACGGTCTCTTCGAAGTGGGCGTGCATATCGCGGACGTGAGCGCCTTTGTGGAGGAGGATGACACCATAGATAAGGAGGCCTTTGAGCGCGGCACTTCGGTCTACTTCGTGAAGAGCGTCATCCCGATGCTGCCGGAGCGGCTATCCAATGACCTCTGCAGTCTGCGGCCTAAGGAGGATCGGCTTGCTTTCTCGGTGCTTATGCAGCTCGACTCCTTGGGCGGAGTCCACCGGGTGGAGATAACCGAGAGCATCATACGGAGTCGGCAGCGCTTCTCCTACGAGGAGGCGGAGGCGATTCTGAAGGGGGCGGGGCACAAGTGGGCCCGTGAGATACATCTACTCCAACTAATGGCCGCAGTTCTCAGACAGCGGCGCTCGGAGGAGGGGAGTATCGACTTCGACATGACCGAGCAGCACATCACCCTCGACGAGGAGGGTATCCCGCGGCAGGTGAAGCCGAAGGAACGGCTCAGTGCTCATCGGCTTATCGAGGAGTTCATGCTTCTGGCAAATCGAATGGTGGCGGCTCGGGTTCTCGAGATGCGAGAGAAGTGGGACCGCGACTTGCCGTTTGTGTTTCGGGTCCACGAGACTCCGAGCGAGGAGGATGTGCGCTCCTTTCTCCAGACGGTCTCAAACCTCGGTATTCGGTACAGAGTGAGTGAAAAGATCGGTCCGGAGGACTATCGAAATATCCTTCGCACCTTCGAGAATCTGGAGCAGAAAGAGTTCGTTGAACAGATCGCCCTGTCCTCCATGACCAAGGCGATCTACTCCACCGAGAATCGGGGCCATTTCGGCCTCGCCTTCGACGCTTACACCCACTTTACCTCGCCCATACGCCGCTACCCGGATCTGCTTGTCCACCGCCTCCTAAAGCGCTACCTGGCGGCGGAACGAGAGGGGCGATCGAAGGGCCCGACCGTCGGAAAGGGGTTGCAGAAGTTCCTCGATATCGCCTGCGCCCATAGCTCCGAGCGGGAGCGGGTGGCCGTAGCGGCGGAGCGGGAGTACACCAAGATCAAGTCCCTGGAGTTTCTCTCTCGGCGCATCGGCAACAGCTATGACGGGGTCATTTCCGGGGTAACGAGTTTCGGCATTTTCGTGGAGCTCAGCCGTTACCTCATCGAGGGTCTGGTGCCGCTGAAAGGGCTCAAAGACGACTTCTACAAGTTCGACCAGGAGAACTTTCGCTACGTCGGTGAGAAGAGCGGCAAGGTGTATCAGCTCGGGGGGCAGGTGAAGGCGAAGATCAAGTCGGTATCCGTGGAAGACCGCCGAGCGGAGTTCGAGCTTGTTTAGGGCGCTGGGAGGGTAAAGAGCAGATCCCCGTCCGACTCGAAGGAGAGATCTCCCTCGAGCTGTCCCGCGAGAGCGCGGACGATGAGGAGCCCGGCGCCGGCGTCGGGGCCGGCACCCAAACCCGCCGCCCCGGAGACTCGCAATACCATCTCTTTGTCAGCCTGCAGTCTGAGCACAATCCGCGGCGTCTCCGTGGCGGGAACGTTTCTGAGAGCGTAGCCGATGAGCTCGTTGACCACCAGGCCAAAAAGAATCGCGAAACTCAGCTCCACGTGGTAGCTCTCCGGCAGCTCACGCTCAATGTGGACATGGCGGTTCGAGGAGCCGGTGACACCGTCGATCACCTGATTGAGATAAGAGGAGAGATCGAGGCGTGCCTGGGTGTCCGAATGGTAGAGGGCGTCGTGAACCAGCGCCATGGCTCGTATTCTCCGCTGACTCGCTTCGAGGAACTCCCGCACCTGCCGGTTATCGTCTTCTCCCGCCTCGATACTGAGCATGCTCCCAATGACCTGCAAGTTGTTTTTGACCCGGTGATGGACCTCCTGGAGGAGGACGCTCTTTTCGTCCAGGGCGTGACGAAGCATCTCCTCCTGAGCCTTCCGTTCGCTGATATCATCCTGCAGAAGGAGAATATAGGTGAGCCCTTCGCCGGTCTCCACACTCTGAGCGCGTACATCGATCCAAAGCTCACCTTCCTCTCCGCTTGCACAGCGGAGATCCCGTTTGAAGGAGCCTCCGTCCACGGTGGAGCTGAGAATCTGCTCGAACTCACTCTCCCGGTAGTAGCGACTCCAGATCTCCTCCATTGACGCTTCAAGGAGCTGGTCGTGGGGGATCCCGAGCATACGGGAGTACCGCGGATTCGCGTATTCGATGGTACCCTCCGGCGAGAAGATACAGACCCCCGTGACGCTCTGCTCCAGGGCCCGGCTGGTTAGATGGAGGAGCTTCTCACTCCTCTTCCGCCAGGAAACATCCCGAATAATGCCGACGGTGCCGGTAAAGACCCGGTCCCGCTTCTCTTGCCGATAGTGTCCCGTGGCGCTCACCTCGCCGAAGGCGACCGCTACGCCGTCCATCGACGCGGGTGCGCCGGACCTGCGGCCCCCTTTGAGACGGATCTCCATACCTCTGGTACGGCGCTCCCGACCTCGACGCTCGTCGAAGAGTCCGGGGGCTCCGTTTATTCCGGTCTTTTTGCCCTGGTACCGCGGAAGCACGTGCTCCCGGCTGACCCGCTCAACCTCCCCCTCATGCAGAATCTTCGAGAAGTGATGGCCGATGAGATCTTCCGGAGCGTACCCGAGGTAGCGGATCGCCTCGTTTACGAAGGTGAAGTTTCCTTCGACGTCGAGGCGGTAGACGATGTCCGGGGTCGCCTGCAAGAGGTCCTCATACCGTTTGGCGGTAGTGCGAGCGGCTTCGAGCGCCGTGCCATGCTTATCGTCCTCGTAGAGCGCTCTTCGCAGGGTGAATAGTGTCTGGAGCGACGCCTCTTCCGTCGACTCCCCGAAGACCACATGAGCTTCCCTGGCCCTCATCGCCTCTTCGGCGAGCTCTGCCTGGTCAGGTCGGCAGATGACGACAACTATGCTGTGCCCCGTACCGCCGTGGGGGCTCTCCGGAAGCTTGGTCTCCGACCGAAGGTCGAGAACAGCGGCGTCGAGTCGCTCGAAGTTGATCTCAGTCGGTTCTCCCCGGTTGAGCCGGAAAGAGAAGTCGAGGGAGCGAGCGTTGCGTTTCAAGGCCGTTAGGAGCTCGTCTTCCGGGGAGTGGAGTAGAACCTGCGCCATGTAGCTCCTCCTAATCGATCCGTATATGGAGCTTCAGCTCCCTGGGACCTTCAGAGTCGTAGAACTCGGTGCGCACTACATCCCCATGGCGTACCCCGGGGGGAATAGAGGCGAGAATCGAACGTCCCCCACCGATGTCGACGCTCACCGTCCCCCCGGTGTAGGACTCGTCCGGGGAGAGGTGAACCACAACGCTCAGCGGCTCTTCGTCTCGCAGATGTCTATGACCTCGCCTGCTACCGCCGGGACCGGAAAAGGGTTCCTCGCCGCGGTCTTCGGAGAACATGTCACCGAACCCGCCGAATGCACTTCTGCCGGGACGTTGTCCACCACCAAAGAGCTCGTTTAGAATCCGGCCAAAGAGCTCGTCCTCCTGCTGAAAGAGGTCGTCCATGCCGCCGGAGAAGCCGTCGCTCCTCTCGCCCCGGGGACGCCCGCTATTGGTGTCAAAGGGGCTCGAAAAGGGGTCTCTACCAGAACTACTACTCCTACGGGAAGTGGAGGTTCTTTGGAATCGGCCGGGATGCTCCTCTCGTCGGAGCTCCTCGTCGTAGGCTCGTCGGCGATTCGGATCCTTAAGCTCTTCGTACGCCTCCTGGGCGGCGTGAAATGCGTCTATGTCGCCTTTTCCACCGGAGTCGGGGTGGTTCTCCTTCGCCTTCCTTCGGTACGCCTTGCGAATCTCTTCTTCGTTGGCGTTCCGATTGATTCCGAGGGCCTCATAGTGATCTCGTGGTTTCCGAGTCATCGCTCTGCGTAGTGTACGAAACTCAGGTACCCCTCTGTCAATAACGGGACGCTCTTTGTCACACCGATTGCGTTATACTTCCTCTCGGATGGTGGTTCTTCTCAACCTCTGGAACTTGGCGGCGGCGGTTCTCTGGTACCGTTATCTGCGGGGGCGCGTTCGCTACGTAGTGGACAAACAGAGTTCCGGCGTGCTCGTCGGCTTCTTTGTGGCCGGAGTCTTCAGTGTCCTGGTCACGCTGATACTGCACTATCTCCATCCGGCGCTCTGGTTTTTCCCCGGCATCTACCGGCGGGAGTTCTTTTTCCAGGTTCTCGTGACCGGGGTAGTGGAGGAGTGGGCGAAGTGGCTCTGCTTTATCATGGCCGTCCACGGTGGAGGCACGATCAAGGAGCCCCAGGACGGGATACTGCAGGCTGCGGCGGTGGGCCTCGGTTTCGGCACCGTTGAGAACATCGCCTACATCGCCCGATACCCGGGGCTCTGGATAGCTATTCGCCCTTTTGTCGCAACCGGCGGCCACATGATCTACGCCGCCTTCTGGGGTGGCTTCTACTCCGCGGCGGTCTACAGCAACGTCCAAGGTCGGGACCCGCAAGCGTACCGTCTCGCGGTGGGGTCGGTCTTTCTCGTCGCCCTGATCCACGGGAGCTACAACGCCCTGCTCTCGGTCTCCTTTACGCTGGCACTTCTACCGGACGTGGTGCTCCTCGTCGCTTCAGTCGCCGTCTTTCTCCATATGGTTCGCCGATCCCCCTATAGACGGTTCGAGTTGAGCGAGGCCGGCGAGGCGATAGCGGCTCTGGAGACAGGTCTTGCCTTTAATCGGAAGAGCACCATACTAAATCGGCGGATGGGGCTCTATCGAATGTATCGCGGCGAGTACACCCGGGCGGCCTCCTATTTCGCACGGGCGATTCCCCGGGCAAAGCAGCCAACCTCGCTGCGCTTCTTCAAAGCTGTCTGCGAGTACGCCCACCTCGGGGGCACCGTTGGCAAGAACGCCCTGCGAAAGGCGTGGGCCCTTCTCGACGACCGGC
>JBKHED010000072.1:0-15368 GCA_046540995.1 Spirochaetaceae bacterium
CATCGGAAGGTCAGGGCGCTCTACTTTCGCTACGGCGCCTACCTCCTTATCGCGCTCCTGCTTCCGCAGATCCTGTTTGATATTCCGGTCATACCGTTCCAGGCGGTAACGAGGGTGATTCTGCGTTTCATCGCCGGCGGCTAATTGCCGAAGGAGGGCCCCCGGAGAGGTAACCCCGCTTCTATTTGATCTCCTTGAGAATGCGCGCCAGCCGGTTGAGCTCTTCCCCGGAGAGCCCTTCCCGAAGGTGATAGCGGCCCCGTGAGTCCCGGGTAAAAGCTTCGTCCACGAAGGTGCGGTCCCGGTCGAGGTGGATCCGGCGGAGCACCTTCTTTCTGAAGAACTTCTCCTTTACCGGCTTGCGAAACTTCCTCGGTATCTTTTCCGCCATTCTCGACTCCTACTGAACCGCACCGAGAGCAGGAGGAGCGGGACCGGGAGGCCGATACCTGATAAGAGGGAGCCCATGGCAACGCCTGCGCCGATTTCTCCCGCTCGCCGGTTGGCGTTGAGGCTCGCGATAATTCTCGCGATCCAGGTTATGATCATGACCGCTCCCCTCCTTACGAGAGTAAAGTGTCGCGCTTTCTCTCCCGGGAATCAATTGAGCCGGCTCGGATGAAGCGAGAGGCGTTGCCGTGCTACTCTCGACTCAGCGAAAGGAGCGTCCAATGGGAATGGTACGAAAGCTATTCAACCGAATCGCGCATCCCGGAGAGCTCAAGGTCTCCCTCGCTCTCGGGGGCGGAGCGGCCCGGGGCATTGCCCACATCGGGGTTCTCAAAGTCCTCGAGGAACGGGGCGTCGTGGTGGAGGGGGTGACCGGGACCAGCATCGGAGCGATTATCGGCAGTCTTTACTGCAAAGGGTACAACTGGCAGGAGATCTGGGAGATCGCTCGGGAGCTGAGCTGGAAGGAGCTCATAAAACTCTCTTTCTCCGGCATGGGCCTCGCCAATACGGGAAAGCTCGCAAAGCTCCTGGAAGAGCTCTTGGAGAACCGGGAGTTCTCGGAGCTCTCGGTGCCGTTTAAGGCGGTGGCGGTAGACATTACAAACGCCGAAGAGGTAGTCCTCGATAGCGGCAGGGTCGCTCCGGCAGTACTTGCGAGCGCTTCCATCCCGGGTATCTTCGAGCCGGTTCAGATAGCCGGCCGGTATCTGGTGGACGGAGGGGTGAGCAACAACATTCCGTCGGTGTTGGCGAGGCCGATGACCAGCGGAAAAGTGCTGGCTGTGGATCTCAACGCCCAGGCGACGGAGCGGGAAGAACCGCGGAACCTGATGGACGTAACCCTGAAGACCTTCGCCATCCTCATGTGGAACACCAGTAACGAGGGACGGGAGGCGGCGGACCTCCTCGTGCAACCGCACATAGACGGCTTTCGCTACTACGATTTCTCCCGGGCGGAGGAGCTCCTGAGGCGGGGCGAGGAGGCGGCCCGGAAGGTTCTCGAACCGTACACCTGAGCGGAAGGCAGCGGCTGGTAGGCCCTACTTTACCGACACGCCCCCTGCCCGAAAGATCGCCTTGAGCTCCTCCATGCGTTCGGAACTCGGAGGCGCGACGTCTCCAAGCGGGTACGCCTCGCCGAGGGCCTCCCATTTATGGCTGCCGAACGCGTGGTAGGGGAGGAGCTCTACCCGCTCCACATTGGAGAGACCAGCCAGGAAGGCAGCCGTCTCCCGGGCGGACTCATTGCTATCCGTATAGCCCGGCACAATGACGTGCCTAATCCAGACCGGCTTGCGGATGGAGTCGAGAAAGCGGGCGAACGCGAGGACCCGCTCGTTTCCGTGGCCCGTCAGCTCTCGGTGCCTGCCGGTATCGATCTGTTTAATGTCCAGAAGAACGAGGTCGGTCTCGGCAACCAGTTCTACCACCGCAGGGCTTACCGCCGTGACCCCGGAGGTATCCAGGGCGGTGTGAATCCCTTCGGCCCGAGCGGCGCGAAAGAGCTCGGTCACGAAGCGGGGCTGCAGAATCGGGTCGCCCCCGGAGGCGGTGATCCCGCCACCGGAGCTCCTCATGTACGGTTTATACCGTTGAATTTCCCCCATGAGCTCTTTCACCGTTACGACCCGTCCGGCCCTCCGTTCCCAGGTGTCCCTGTTCTGGCAGAAGAGACACTGCAAGTGGCACCCCTGGAAGAAGATAACGTACCTGATTCCGGGACCGTCGAGAGTGCCGAAGCTCTCCACCGAGTGTACGTGCCCGGTGAGCGTCGGTGCGGCCTCCGGGTGGGAGGCGAGTGTGACAGCACCCCCCTCCGCCGGGCCGCGGCTATGGCTCCGCTCGGGCCGGCGGGCGGGCCGCCGGCTCAAGGGGAGGGTTCTATACGCGCTCATGGAAGGTCCTGTGGATAACGTCGAGCTGCTGCTCTCGGGTGAGCTTGACGAAGTTCACCGCGTAGCCGGAGACTCGAATGGTGAGCTGCGGGTAGTTCTCCGGGTGCTCCATCGCGTCGAGGAGGGTCTCCCGGTCGAGGACGTTTACGTTGATGTGGTGTCCCCCCTGGCCGAAGTAGCCGTCCAACAGAGCGGAGAGGTTCTTCTTTCTGCTGTTCCCTTCGGGACCCAGGGTGTGGGGCTCGATGGAGAAGGTGTAGGAGATGCCGTCCTGGGCGTATCGGTAAGGGAGCTTGGCCACCGAGGCGAGGGAGGCGAGGGCCCCCTTTGTGTCTCTGCCATGCATCGGGTTTGCCCCCGGGGCAAAGGGCTCTCCCTTCTTTCGTCCGTCCGGGGTGGTGCCGGTTTTCTTTCCGTAGACCACGTTCGAGGTAATGGTGAGAACCGACTGCGTCGGAACGGAGTCGCGGTAGGTCTGCTGGCTCGAGAGTTTCTCCATAAACCGCTTCACCAACTCCCGGGCGATGGAGTCTACCCGGTGGTCGTCGTTTCCGAAGGCGGGGTACTCGCCCTCGATTTCGAAATCCACCGCCAACCCCCGCTCGTCGCGGATCGGTTTGACCGTGGCGTGACGAATCGCGGAGAGCGAGTCCGCGCAGACCGAAAGACCCGCGATGCCGCACGCCATGGTGCGCAGAACGTCCCTGTCGTGTAGGGCCATTTGCACGCGCTCGTAGGAGTAGCGGTCGTGCATGTAGTGAATGACGTTGAGGGTCTCCACGTAGAGCCGGGCGACCCAGTCGAGGATCGTGTCGAAACGGTCCGCCACTTCCTGGTAATCGAGAATCTCACTCTCAATCGGTGCGAGAGGCGGGGCGACCTGGTCGCCTGAGATCTCGTCACGGCCGCCGTTGATGGCGTAGAGCAGCGCCTTGGCGAGGTTGCACCGGGCGCCAAAGAACTGCATCTGCTTGCCGATCTCCATGCCGGAGACGCAGCAGGCGATTCCGTAGTCGTCGCCGTAGTAGCTGCGCATGAGGTCGTCGTTTTCGTACTGAATGGAGCTCGTGTCCGCGGAGACCTGAGCGCAGAACTCCTTGAAGCTCTGAGGGAGCCGGTCGGACCAGAGCACCGTCAGGTTCGGCTCCGGAGCGGGTCCGAGATTGTAGAGGGTCTGCAAAATCCGATAGGAGCTCTTGGTCACCATGGTGCGACCGTCGATACCCATGCCGCCGATCACCTCGGTGACCCAGGTGGGATCGCCGGAGAAGAGCTCGTTGTACTCAGGAGTCCGGAGGAACCGAACCAGGCGCAGCTTCATGACGAAGTGGTCCATGAGCTCCTGCGCCTGTTCCTCGGTGAGGTTTCCCTCGGCGAAGTCCCGCTGGAAGTAGATATCGAGAAAGGTCGATACCCGCCCGAGGCTCATGGCCGCGCCGTTCTGCTCCTTTACCGCGGCGAGGTAGGCGAAGTAGGTCCACTGCACCGCCTCCGTTGCGTTCCGGGCAGGGCGACGGAGATCGAAGCCGTGGGCGTCCCCGAGCTCGATGAGCTCAGTGAGGGCGGCTACCTGTTCGGAGAGCTCTTCCCGGAGGCGCATAGTCTCTTCGGTGATCGGAGACTCCGTGAGCCGCTGCTCCCGTCGTTTCGCCTCCATAAGCCGCTCAACCCCGTAGAGGGCGACCCTGCGGTAGTCACCGATAATCCGGCCCCGGCCGTAGGCGTCGGGCAGGCCGGTTATAATGCCCGATTTTCGCGCCGCCTTCATTTCCGGCGTGTACGCGTCGAAGACACCGTCGTTGTGGGTCTTTCGGTACTTGGTGAAAATCTCCTTTGTCGCTTCCGGCAGCTCGAAGCCGTACGCCTCGCAGGACTTCTCAACCATGCGAATGCCGCCGAAGGGCATAATCGCCCGTTTGAGAGGAGCGTCGGTCTGGAGACCAACAACACGCTCTCGATCTTGGTCGATATAGCCGGGGGCGTGGGCGGTAATGGAGGAGACGTTCTCGGTGTCTACGTCGAGGGTGCCTCCCCGGTCACGCTCCTCCTTGAGGAGCCCGGAGAGCCGCTCCCAGAGCGAACGGGTATCTTCGGTAGGGCCGGTGAGAAACGCCGCGTCTCCCTCGTAAGGTGCGTAATTGGCTTGGATGAAGTCGCGAACATCTATCTCTTCGGTCCAGCTTCCGCCGGAAAAGCCGCGCCAAGCGGCGGCGGTCTGCTCGTAGGTACTCTGACTATCGTGCATTGTGGACATATATCGTTCCTCTCTCGTTGGATCGTTCAGTAGAATCCCGGGCCGACGGTGGTGGGAACCGGTCCGGCCCGGAACCTTGCTTACACTGAGTAGTTTATAGAAACACTCACCTAGTGGGAAGGCATTTCGAGAAAAAAATACCGATTAATTGCCTTACGTCAAGGCGGGCTGGGGACCCGGAGCCGGCTCGAAAGCCCGTCGGGCCCGGATCACCTCCGGCCCCGACGCTCAAACGAGCTACTTCACCGGTGATTCCAGTTTGACTTTCTGCAGGCGCCGAGAGTTGGTGACCACGTTGATCGAGCTAACGGCCATGGCGATCTCCGCCAGAACCGGGTGCATCACCCCAATTATGGCCAGCGGAACCATAACTACGTTGTAGAAAAAAGCCCAGAAGAGGTTCTGCTTAATTTTGCTGAAGGTGGCCCGGCTCAGGCGAACCGCCTTTACCACCGCCGAGAGCTCGCCCTGGACCAGGACGATATCGCCGGCCTCGATGGCCACATCCGTGCCGGTGCCGATGGCGATACCGATGTCCGCCTGGGTAAGGGCGGGAGCGTCGTTAATGCCGTCACCGACCATGGCAACTACTCGCCCCTCCTTTTGTAACCGCTCTACCTCGGAGGACTTGTCCTGGGGCATGACGTTTGCGATAACCCGGTCGATACCGACCTCCTTCGCTATCGCCTGGGCGGTGCGCTCATTGTCCCCGGTGATCATGGCGACTTCGAAGCGGAGCTCTCGGAGCTCGGCGATCGCCTCCCGGCTGTCCGGCTTGACCTTGTCTGCCACGGCTATGAGGCCCGCTACCGCGCCATCCACGGCGACTACCATTACCGTCTTCGCCTCGTCTTCGAGAGCCCGCTTCTTCTCGGCGGTTTCGCCGTCCACGCCAATGCCCCGCTCTTCCATAAGCGCCGTCGTTCCGACCGACACCGATTGTCCATCCACCGTCGCCGAGATTCCCCGGCCGCTTACCGCCTCGAACCGGCTCGCCTCCGGAAGTCGCCGGCCCCCGGCGGCGGTGCGGAGATGTTCTCGAGCGTGGTCGACGATGGCGCGTCCAAGGGGGTGCTCGGAGCCTTGCTCCACAGCTCCGACGAGTCGGAGAAGCTCCGCCTCCGAGTGGGAGCCGGTGGAGACAATGTCGGTCACACCGGGCTTTCCTTGAGTAATGGTGCCGGTCTTGTCGAGAATGACGGTGTGCACATCCTTGAGCGTCTGAATCGCGGCGCCCTTTCGGATTAGGACACCGTTTTCAGCTCCTTTGCCGCTGCCCACCATGAGGGCCGTGGGAGTTGCCAGTCCGAGCGCGCAGGGACAGGCGATAACCAGCACCGCGATCATTGCAAAGAGGGCGAGGGCGGTGGAGCCCATTGTCGGATCAACCCAGGGGAGAAAACCGCTCGCCCAGGATGCGATGCCCCCGAGAAAGTCCGGAAAGAGCATCCAGCTTGCGAAAGTGAGCAGCGCCACGAGAATGACGATCGGTACAAAGTAACCGGTTATGCGGTCCGCCAGCGCCTGGATCGGCACCTTGGAGCCTTGAGCCTCCTGGACCAAGCGAATTACCTGACTCAGAAAAGTCTCTTTGCCGACCTTCTGAGCTTCCACCTTGAGAAAGCCCTGCTTGTTTATCGTAGCACCGATCACTTCGTCTCCCGGCGACTTCTCAACCGGCATAGACTCTCCGGTAGCCAGAGACTCGTCGACGCTGCTCTCTCCGGAGACGACCACACCGTCCGTGGGAATCTTCTCCCCCGGCCGGACGATCATCAGGTCTCCCTTGCTCAAGCGGCTTACCGGGACGGTAACCTCCTCACCGTTTCGCTCTACCGTCGCCTCTTTTGCTCCCAGGGTGAGAAGCCGCTTAATCGCCTGGCTCGCCCGCCCCTTTGCCATCGTCTCGATGTACCGCCCTGTGAGATGAAACGCCATAATCATGCCGGCCACTCCGGAGAAGTTAGCGAAGGCCGGGGCGAGACCGAGGCCGTGGAGCACCGCAACGACCCCGGTGGCGAGGGAGGCGAGGGTACCGAGGGCGATAAGGGCGTCCATATTGGGAGTGAGGTGCGTCCCCGATTTCCAGGCGCTGCGAATCGTTTCGAACCCCGGTATGAGTACAGCCGCCCCTCCGAGGAGGAGCATACCGAGGTTGTAGACCTGGGGACCGGGAAAGGCGATACCGAAAAACATCTTGGGAATCATCCAGGCGATAATCGGGATCGTGAAGGCCCAGACGAGGCGCATCTTGTTTCGAGCTTCCCTGATCTTGCGCTCGTCCTTTTCGAGTTCGCCTTCTATGCCGCTCTCCTCATCCTCGGTGACCACCGTGTATCCGGCGTTCTCGACCGCACGGGAGATAACCGAGGCGTCCACCTTGAGGGGATCGAAGGATATGCGTGCACTCTCGGTGGCGAGGTTTACGTTCGCCTCGGACACCCCTTCCAGGTTCTGGAGCGCCCTTTCCACCGCGGAGACGCAACTCGCGCAGTGCATCCCCTCGATGCGGTAGGTGCCGATTCCGGCCGCCGCCGGGGCGGAGGTTCGATCTGTGTTTGTCTGCTCGTCTATCTGCTGGGTGCTCATGGTGAGCCCTCCTATCCATGTTTTCGGAACTTGGTAATGACTGAGAGAACCTCATCGACCTTCTCCCGCTGCTCCCGAGGATCTTCGCTCCGCATTGCGTCGGCGACACAGGTGTTGAGATGATTCTGCATGACCAGGTCCTCCACGCCGCGCAAGGCGGAGACCACCGCGCTGATCTGGGTGAGTATGTCGATGCAGTACCGGTCTTCGGCGATCATCTTCTCGATGCCGCCGATCTGCCCCTGAATGCGGCGAAGCCGGTGCGCCACTTTCGTCTTTTCCGCTTCTCCCATCATAATGGTTCAAATATACCATAGGGGGGTATAGTACGGCAAGGAGGGGGCGAGACCGTTCGCGCCGGTTTCGAAGCGGGAGCAGTTACAACGGTGAGACCGCGGGCTCCCTCCGAGGCAGCTCTACTTCCACCCTGGTGCTCACTTGGCGCCGGCAATTCCGGAAGGCCGTCAATTCCCCCAGCGAACTCTACAGGATTATTGCCAGGGAAGTCGGATTTCAACAAAATGGGGAAATGAGCGCATCAGATCGCGGAAACCAGCTCGGGCGATACCATGACCCGGCAGCAGTTAACAGCGCGGTGGAGGAGATCTTCTCCAGCTTGACCCACGCTATTGGGGTGGGGTTGAGCATCGCGGGCCTGGTAATCCTTCTCATACTCACCAGCCGGGATCCTTCTCCCTATAAGTACATCAGTTTCACCGTCTACGGAGTGAGCCAGATTCTCCTCTTTTCCTCTTCCGGCCTGGTCCACGGCTTCTTCGCCATGCCGAAGCTCCGCTACTATCTGCGGATCGTGGATCAAGCCTTTGTCTATCTGCTCATTGCCGGTACCTACACCCCGATCACACTCATTTCGATGCGGGGGCCCTGGGGGTGGAGTATCTTCGTTACCGTCTGGACCCTGGCGCTGGCGGGGATTCTGCTCAAGACCCTGGTGTTTAAGAAGAAGCACATCGTCACGGACCTGCTCTACCTCCCCATGGGATGGATTATTCTCTTTACCTTTCGACCTCTTCTGCGAATGGCCCCGCCCGGGTTCGTCCTCTGGCTCCTTATTGGTGGCGCCTGCTACACCGTAGGGGTTATCTTCTATCTCTGGAAACGCCTGCCCGGGAGCCACGTCATTTGGCACCTCTTTGTCCTCGGGGGGAATGTCTCTTTCTATCTCGGATACGCACTTCACGTCGCTTAGGAGGTTAACCGGTGAGCGGGAAAGAGGAGTACACTCGGCGCTTCCAGTACATTCTCGAGCTCACCGCTCAGTTGAGCCGGGAAGTTCGGGATCTGGACGCCCTTTACGATAAGATCCTCGATTTTCTCGGACGCACCATTGACCTCGTGAGCGCCAGTGTTCAGCTCCTGGTGGAGGACCGGCTCAAGATCGTCGCCTTTCGTGGCTTTCTCGAGGATGAGGTGGTCAAGAAACTCTCCTTTCCCCTGGAAAACCCCTTTCCAAACGCCCGAGTTGTCCTTGAGCGGCGCAGCATTGCGCTGGCGGACATTAGAGAAGCGTTCCCTCACTTCAGCGAGGAACCGGAAAAGTACCAGTCCGGGCACATTCGCTCCTGGCTCGGGGTTCCGATGATGTTAGGTGACCGAGTCGTGGGCGTGATCACCGTGGATCGCGCGGAGGTGCGCCCCTTCTCTGAGGAAGAGGTGCAACTCGTTACAACCTTCGCCGCTCACGTAGCCGCGGCGATTAACAACGCCCAGCTCTATCGGGACCTGGCTCGCCTGGCGGAGACTCGGGAGTTTCTGCTCCGGGAGCTTCACCATCGCGTGAAAAACAACATGCAGCTCGTTTCGAGCATCCTCTCGCTCCAGGGACGAACCGTCGAGGACGAACGGGCCCGGGAGGTACTCCGGGAGGTTCAACTGCGGGTCCGCTCTCTCGGATTGGTACACGAGGCGCTCCACGAGGCGGCCGAGGTGGGCACCATAGACCTCGCCGCCTATCTGCGATCGGTGGTGAACAGCGTCCTCGCGGAGTACACGCTGGAGGCACCCCTCTCTCCGGAGTTTGACCTGGAGACCGTAAAGGTCGGCGTTGATGTCTCGGTCCCCCTTGGCCTGATCGCAGGCGAAATGGTCCTGAACGCCGTTAAACACGCCTACCCGAACGATGGGAGTGGCCCGCTACGGGTTCGGCTAACCGTCGAGGATTGCCTGGCAACGCTGATCGTTTCGGACGAAGGAGAAGGCCTCCCCGAGACAGTCTCTCTCGAGAAACCGATCAGCTTCGGATTGAATCTGATTACCGCCCTGAGCGGGCAACTCCGGGGAGCTCTCTCGGTAGACCGTTCGGGAGGAACCTCCTGGAAACTCTCCTTCTGTCTCAACCCGCGGGAGGAGTGTTAGGAGCCGAGGGCGGAGTCCAAATCCTCCCGGAGGTCCTCAACCGCCTCGAGCCCAACGGAAAGGCGAACCAGCTCTTCCGTAACGCCTATGCGATCGAGAACCTCCTTCGGGATGTCAGCGTGGGTCTGTTTGACCGGATGAGTGAGAAGGCTCTCCACCCCACCGAGGCTCTCGGCGAAGATTATCAGTTCCAGGCTTTCTATGAAGCGCGGCACGCCGGTGGGATCCTGGAGCCTGAAGGAGATCATCGCTCCGGGACCCGACGCCTGCCGCTCGTGGATCTCCCGGCCTTTCTGGCCCGGTAGTCCGGGATAGTGGACGTTTCGGACCATCGTATGGTCGGCAAGCCACTCCGCAAGCTTCGCGGCGCTGTGCTGCTGCGCCTCCATACGAACCGAGAGGGTCTTCATGCCGCGGAGGACAAGCCAGCTGTCCTGAGGTCCGAGAATCGCGCCGGTAGAGTTTTGGATAAAGCCGACGCGCTCGCTCAGCTCCTTCGTGGCGGTGACAACAGCGCCGGCAACCACGTCGTTGTGGCCGGATAGGAACTTACTCGCGCTATGGATCACCATGTCCGCGCCGAGCTCGATCGGTCGTTGCAGCAGGGGGGTGCAGAAAGTGTTGTCCACGATGAGGTGGACTCCCCGTTCCCGGGCTATTCCCGCGAGGGAGGCGATATCGGTGATTTTCATTAGCGGGTTCGTGGGGGTCTCAGCGAGAATAGCCCGGGTACGCTCGGGATCGATCGCCTCTATGAGCGCCTCCCGGTCGGTGAGATCGACGTAACTGGCACTGAGACCGAACTGTCGAAAATTCTCTTCCAGAACTCGGTAGGTTCCTCCGTAGAGGTCGTCGGAGACCACCAGGTGGTCTCCGGAGCGGTAGAGAAGGAGCACCGCGGTGACCGCCGCCATTCCCGAGGCGAATGCGAAGGCGCGATCTCCACCCTCCGCCCGAGCCAGGAGCAGCTCGAGCTCCTTCCTCGTCGGGTTGGAGGTGCGCGAGTAGTCGTATCCGGTGGAGACTCCGTAGCGGAGATGCTGAAAGGTAGCACTCTGGTAGATCGGCGTGGATATCGCCCCGGTAGGGTCCTCCCGTCGGCTGCCGCCCTGGGCGAGGAGCGTTTCGATGGAATGGCGTCGCAGAGTCATGTGCGTCCTCCCTAAGCTTAGAACCAGACTCAGGTTCCAGAAATGAGGTGCAAAGGTCAACCTCCGTGGTTACTCCCCTGCGGTCACACCACCCCGGGTACCGGCACGAGGTTACACGGATTCAGGGAGGGGATGATATATTAGAGCGAGGAGAGGAGGTCGGAACCGTGAAGAGCTACACCTATCTGATCATCGGCGGCGGTGTCGCCGCCGCCCGGGCCGTGGAGGGCATTCGGGAGGCTGACAGATTCGGTTCCATTCTCCTGATGACCGAAGAGGAGTACCTCCCCTACGACAGGCCCCCGCTTTCAAAAACGGCTCTTATCGAGGAGTTCTCCCCATCGGAGATAGAGATCCACTCATCCTGGTACTATCTACTGCGCCGCGCGCGGGTAAAGCGGCGGCGGAGCGTGGTGTCACTGGACCTCGCTACCTCCCCCCGGCAGGCGCACCTCTCAGACGGAACTGTCGTCGGCTTCGAGAAGGCGATCATCGCCACCGGCGCGCGGCCGAGGGCCCTGGATATCCCCGGCTGTGAACTCTCAGGCTGCGGCGCCCTGCGCAGTTACGAGGACGCCCGGCGGATTCGTCATGAGCTCCTGAAAGGGGGCTCCGCCGCGGGTAAGCGAGTGATAATCGTCGGGGCGGGGTTTATCGGTCTCGAGGCGGCTGCCTCCATTGCCGGACTCGGCGCGGAGGTTACCGTGCTGGAGCTTAAACGGCAGGTGTGGCCCTCGGTGGCGCCGGCTGCTCTGGCGACCTTCTTGCAGGAGTACCTAATGGAGCGAGGGGTGAGCTTTCGCTTCGGGAGCGGTGTCTCCGCCCTCGAAGGAGAGGGAGAGGTCGAGGCGGTGCTCCTGGAGGACGGCAGCCGGATTCCCGCGACTCTGGTGCTCTTCGCCGTTGGGGTGAGGCCGAACCAGGAGATTGCCGAGGAGGCGGGAATCTCCGTTGATAATGGAATTCTCGTGGATCAGCAGTTGCGCACGAGCGCGGAGGATGTCTGGGCCGCCGGGGACGTCGTCCGTCTCCCGGACCCCTATGCCGAACGGGCAAGACGGCTGGAACACTACGGAAGCGCGGAGGCCACCGGTTTCGTGGCCGGGAGAAACGCCGGCGGCGGGAGTGAGACCTTCAATATGCTTCCCTACGTCTGGTCGGATATCGGGGAGCTCAGAGTGGACATCGCCGGCGACGAGGGCGGCTGGGAGGAGCCCGTACTCCGGGGATCTTCGGAGTTCAGCGGGAGCGAGAAACCGAGCTTCATCGTCCTCGGAGTTCGAGAGAATCGCCTGGTGAGCTATTTCGCCGTGAACAGCTCCGACGCGGACCGCTCCGCGCTGCAGCTCCTGATTAAGCAACGGGCCGATCTTGCCGGTCGTCGGGAGGCTCTCGGAGACCTCTCCCGCCCGCTTCAGCAGGTCGCTGCGGAAGCCCTCTCGCCGAAATGAGCAGGACCGAAGCGGCTCCGGGACTCGACCTACTGACGGCGGGCCTCGCGGGTCGACAAAGTAAGCTCCTCACCCGGGATCCGTGGCTGCCGAGAAGCCCGGAGGCGGTGGAATCCCAGCTACGAGAGGCGTTCGAGGAGGGCTTGCTCCTTCTTATCCGCCGAGCCACCGGGGTTCTCGGGCTTCTGGACTCGGAGGAGCAGGTGAAGCGGCTTCTCGGGCCGGTAATCAGCACCGGGGAGTGGCACGCCGGGGCGGAGAGGCTGCTCCGCGTCATGGAAGCCCGGGAGGATCTCTCCGGCTCCTTGGTAAAGGCGGCAGTGAACGCGGAGAACCGGAGACTCTGGGAGTTTCTGGAAGAGCGCGGCTTTAGAAGGTATAACGCCGAGGTGACCCTCACCCTCGGCAGGGAGGAGTGGGTTCCCGCACGGGGCGCCCCCGAGCCGCCGGGGCGGATCTATCCAGCCCGTCGAATCACCGACACCGAAGCTCCCCTGCGCGGACGGACCGTTACACGGATTCGCCCGTATCGCGTCGGGGACCGAGAGGCGATTAGAAGGCTGCACCCCGACTCGGCTTACTTCTCGGCGGAGAGCGTGGTCGCACGCAGCGAGGCGGGAGCAGGTAGGACGCTTGTCGCCGTGGAGGAGCGTGGCCGGGGACGCCGCGTTCTTGGATACCTCTACCAGGAGATCGATGGCGAGAGCGCGGAGATCTGTTTCGTCAACGTCGAGGAGCGGGCTCGCGGACGGGGCATTGGGACCGGACTGATTACTGCCGCCTTAGACCTCCTCTTCTTCGAAGAGGGGGTGGAACTGGTGGAAATCTCGGTCCGTCCCGAGAACCCGGCGGCGGATCTTTATCGACGAATCGGGTTCACCCCGGTGGTCACTTACTACTCCTACGAGCTGCGGCTCTAAGCGGTGAGACGCTTACTTAGGAACGGGATCGTTAGCACGCTCAAGGAGAGCAGATAGAGCGGCAGGGCGATGGCGTCGAACCAGTGAGAGTGAACGAAGGGTCCGAGGAGTACCATCCTCGACTCGAGGTAAAGGGGAAGCAGAAGAAGCGAAAGCAAGACAAAGATCCTTGCTCCTCGGCGGCGTGTGGGCTCAGCCAGGGCGCGGTAGCGGATCGCGACGAGTAACACCCCGTAGAGCACCGCGACGAAGAGAAGTGTGTGGAGCAGCATAACGGCAACTCCTCGGTAGCGCTCCCAGGCGAGCCCCGACGCGACGAAGAGAAGGAGAAGGTCGACGGCGGCATAGCCGTAACGAAACGGCCGAGTGAGGGGTATTGTGAGGGCGGCGTGGTAAAACGGGGGAGCCGCGGCGATAAAAGCGAGGCTTCCGAGGCCGTTTAGGGCGGCCGCGGCGAAAAAGAACTCCACCCGTCCAGTGATCACTTCGAGCTGATGGAGCGCGAAGGAGAGGGAGACGATCCAGAGGGTGATGAGAAAGAGCGCGAAACGGAGCGCTAGGAGACTTCGGCCTCTGCGGTAAGCGAGGAAGAGCATGGGTATCGCCACGACGCTCGGGAGGAGCGCAACTATCTGTACCGATAAGAGTACCATGGACGTAATGTACAGCCGTCGTGGCGGAAGATGGCTGCAAGTTGTAGACTATGGGCGGAAGGAGCCCCTCATGAACGATGCCGCCCAGCTATTCGAGCGCCTTAAAGAGATCCTAGAGCCCTATGAGAGCGAGCTCACCCTAGTGCGGGACGAACCCGATGACTACTATCTCGACGCGGGCAAGAACCCGAAGAACGGTAAGCCTTACTTTTTTGGGGCGGTTCAGATTAGAAAGCACTATGTCAGCTTTCATCTCATGCCGGTCTACTTCTATCCGGAGCTGCTGGAAAACATCTCTCGCGACCTCAAACGGAGAATGCAGGGGAAGTCCTGCTTCAACTTTCGCAGAAGTGATGAGCCTCTCATTGCGGAGCTGGAGGACCTTGTTCGGGCCGGGTTTCAGCGGTATCAGGAGGATGGGCTCGTCTGACTCATTGCCGCCAGAAGAGATGATGGGTCCGAGCGAACAAGGAGGAGCTGATGGCTCTTCGGGGAGACGAAGCCTGAGTCCACCAGGTGGTCGAAGAAGGTTACGAAGGGGTCGTAGAACTCCGCCGTATTGAGCAAGCCTATCGGTTTCCGGTGCAAACCCATCTGCGCCCAGCTCAAGACCTCGCTTATCTCCTCCAGGGTTCCTACGCCGCCGGGCAATGCAACGAAGCCGTCGGCCCGCTCGATCATCATCGCCTTGCGCTCGTGCATCGTCTCCACCTCGATGAGCTCCGTGAGCCCCCCGTGGGCGATTTCCCGGCTCATGAGGTGTCGTGGGATAATGCCGAGAGCGCTTCCTCCGAGTTTGAGAATCTCGTCCGCCACGATTCCCATGAGACCGGCTTTCCCTCCGCCGTATACGAGATCCATCCCCCGGGAGACCATCGCCCTCGCCATTGCACGTGCGGCCTCAGCGAAGCGCGCGTCGTTTCCCGGGGAGGATCCACAGTAGACGCACAACCGATTCATACCGGAAGAAAGTATAGCGGAAAGGTGGGGTTACTTGTACCGCAGTTCGTTAGACGAGGATGTTTACGTTCTGGCCGATTCCAGGATCCTGCAGCTGCTGAGACTGGCTGGTACTCCCGGCGCTGGAGATGAGCTTGGCAATCGCCGCGCCCTGGGCCTCCTGAACGTCCATCGCCTGCTTGAGAACGGAGGTGCTCGCCTGCTGCTGCAGCTGCGCCTGACTCATACTCGTCTGGGCGGCCGCTATTGACTCTATCATGGGTCCAAGATACCGGGTATGCTGACCGGTGACAACCGCAAACCGAGGAGGATGAGAAATGAAGATCGTAACGTTACCCGAGGTTCCGGCAGCGGGGTGATCAGGACCGAGGATGGAGAGGAGCGCCCGATTAGGGCCGGCGACTTTCTGCTCATTCTTCCCGAAGAGTACCATCAGTTCCGCAACACGTCGGATAGCGAGGTGCTTCGCTTCATTTTCATGGTTCCAAAGGAACGGGAGTAGGGTTACTCCGAGTCAAAGAGGGCGGCGCTGCCCGTCGCGGGATCTTCGGAATCGACGAGGAGCCTGATCCTGGTCCGTAGCACGGGGAGGGCGATTCTCCAGGAACCCGGATGCGGAATTCTCCCGGAAAACGGTGAAGGAAGGACGCCGCTGCATTAGACTTT